>NZ_JBITFQ010000046.1:0-71708 GCF_044456225.1 Streptomyces sp. NPDC050988
GAACCCCCAAAAGACTGCGCAGTTCCCCGCGCCCCTAAGGTCTTTAGGGGCGCGGGGAACTGCGCGACAAGCCCCCACCGGCCCGCACCCAACAAACAAACCCCACGGGGCCTGGGGCGGAGCCCCAGAAGGACGGGAATGGGTAGGGGCGGCGGGGGCGAGAAAAGGCCCTCACCCCTGCAACCGCCCCCCACAATGCGGCCAGGGACTGGCCCCCCGCCGCACATACAACTTCTTCGCACGGAACGTCTGCTCCGCGGCAGGCGCGTCCTGAGGACGCCCGGCCCCGCCAAGACTCCGCCAGGTCTGGGTGTCGAACTGGTAGAGCCCCCCATACGTGCCGGAGGAGTCGACCGCCCCCGGCCGCCCACCCGACTCGCACTGGGCCAACCCCCGCCAGTTCAGCCCGTCCGCCCCCCGCACGGACGTGGGAAGCGGCCTCGTCCCCACCTTCACCACCTGCGCCTGAGGCAGGTCCACCACCTCGGCCCCAAGCCGCCGAGGCCGCTCCTTCACCCCATTGACCGTACGAAGGGCGTACGTGACACGCCGCAGCCCCGCCCGCCCCGCCCGCTCGACGACCTCAGTCCCCCGGAACAGCCCGGGATCCTCCGTGCGCCGCACCTCGAAGGGGATCGGCTCCTCACGGACCTCCTGCGTGCCGATGATCCGCATGACGGTCACCGTCTGCCCGTCCCGCGGAAAGCTCCCGGGCGGCACGGACGTGGTGTCCTCGCCGTGCAGGGTGATCCCGGCGTCCGCCACGACCTCGCGGACGGTCGCGGCGTTCGTCCGGACCGTACGCGCCCGCCCGTCCGCCATGACGGTCACGGTCCGCTCGGTACGGACGTCGAGCGCGAGCCCCTCCCGCCCGATCCGCCGGGAGCGCGGAACGGACACGTACGCGCCCTCCGAACGCACCCCGAACTCCCGCAACGCGCCCTCCACGGTGTGGGCCGTGGTCCACACCCTGCTGCGCTGCCCGTCGAGGGTGAGGCGCACGGGCCGCCCGTACCTGACGGCCACCTCGTCCCCGCTGGTCAGCGCGGCTCCGGGGCCGGGCGCCACGATGTCGTGCGCGCCGATCTCGACGCCCTCGTCGGCGAGGAGTTCGGTGACGTCGTCGGCGAAGGTGTGCAGCGTGCGCGGCTTCCCGTCGACGTTCAGCTCGATCGCCTTGTCGTCGGCGACGAACGCGGTGGTGCCGCCCGCTAGGAACGCCACGACGAGCGCCTGCGGCAGCAGCCGGCGCATGTCGGGCCGCTCGGCGCTCCTCCGCCGCCGCGCGGCCCGCCGGGCCTCGGCACGGCCACCGGGCAGCGGCATCTCCAGCGTGGGCGGCATCTGCCGGGGAAGCGTCGGAGCCTCCGGCCCGCGCCACCCGTCGGGGGCGTACTCGCCGCCGCCCCCGCTCGCTCCCCCGCTCACGTCCTCGTACGCGGGGCGGTACGTGTCCGGGTATCCGTGACCGTACGGCTCAGGGGTCTCGTGCGTCGGGTACGTCGGGCCATACGTCTCGTACTGCGAATTGCTCACTACGACACGCTCCAGGGATCCGATCCGGATCGGGCCAGAGGAACCTAGCGGAGCGTTCGTCACTCTCCAAAGCATCACGACTACGCTGTGTCGCGAGACGTCCCCCGGCCGGACCCCTTGAGCGGGCCCTGTCGTTACGGCTCAGAAATCGAACGCGCGGGCAGTGTTCGCCGAGATCGCCGTCGCCAGCGCGTCCTCGTCCAGACCCCGTACGGCGGCCATGGCGCGGACCGTGACCGGAATGAGATACGGGGCGTTGGGCCGTCCGCGGTACGGCGCGGGGGTCAGGAAGGGCGCGTCGGTCTCGACGAGGACCAGTTCGAGGGGGGCCACGGCGAGGGCGTCGCGCAGCGGCTGGGCGTTCTTGAAGGTCATGTTCCCGGCGAACGACATGTAGTAGCCGGCGCGGGCGCAGATCTCCGCCATGGCGGCGTCACCGGAGTAGCAGTGGAAGACGGTCCGCTCGGGGGCGCCCTCCTCCTTCAGGACCCGCAGCACGTCGGCGTGGGCGTCGCGGTCGTGGATGACCAGTGCCTTGCCGTGCCGCTTGGCGATCTCGATGTGGGCACGGAAGGACCTCTCCTGGGCGGCCTTGCCCTCGGGTCCGGTGCGGAAGTAGTCGAGGCCGGTCTCGCCGACGCCCTTGACCTGCGGAAGGGCCGCGAGCCGGTCGATCTCGGCGAGCGCCTCGTCCAGCGCGCCGTCTCCACCGGCCTGCCGCGCGCCCTGCCGGGACCAGCCGTCGGGGTCGCCGTGCACGATGCGGGGGGCCTCGTTCGGGTGCAGCGCGACGGTCGCGTGGACGGCGTCGTGGTCGAGGGCGGTCTGCGCGGCCCAGCGCGAGCCCTTCAGGTCGCAGCCCACCTGGACGACCGTCGTCACACCGACCGACGCGGCCTTGGCGAGGCCCTCCTCGACCGTGCCTGACTGCATGTCGAGGTGGGTGTGCGAGTCGGCGACCGGCACCCGGAGAGGGGTCGGCGGCGGCGGGGCTTCGGCGTTGGAAGGCATGCCCCGATCCTACGAAGCCCGACCCTGCGACGGGGGACTCGGGAGGTCCTGGGGGGGCCGGGGGGGGGCGGGGGGTTCGGGAGGTCCCGGGGAGGCTCAGGAGGTTCCTGTCGGCCCCAGGAGGTCTCGGGGAAGGCGATGCCGGGTCCCACGGTCCCGGAGGCGGGGGGAGGCCGCTGGACGTGGGGCCCGGCATCGGGCGGCGGACCGGAGGATCAGCTCGCCTTGCGGTGGTGGAACGGGTGCAGCAGATCGGAGAGGTGCCAGTGGTGGCGCTCCTCGCCCGCTGACGGCTCCGCGTTCTCCGCCGTCTCCGCCGACTCCGGGGTCTCGTTGTCAGGGGCCTTCCGGGGCCGTACGGGCGTCGGGTGGCGCAGCGGGTTCTGCGCCGAGGAGACCTGCCCCGCGCGCATGATGCGGACGACATGGCCGTCGCAGTTCAGACAGCTGGGTCGGCTCAGCGGCGACGGCACGACCCGGCCGTCGGCCACGTACATGACGAATTCGGTGCCCTCGGCGTCGAGGTGGTGCTCGATCTCGTACGACTGTTCCCAGCCGTGCCCGCAGCGCATGCAGGCGAAGGAGTACGACTCGTGGACTATGTCGGTCGCCGTGGTGCGGTGGCCAGGATCTCCAGTGATCTGCCCGGTCTGACCTGCGATCTCACTCATGCCAGCTCCTCTTGTCCGCTGGACGAGGACGGGTGCGTCCTTTGACCAGTGGACGCTTCCGCAGGCCGAAGCGCACCAGACCTGTCGAGTGTTGGAGCCGTCTTGGCCTTTCCTTGTCGGAGCACCCTCAGAACACGGTCTGAGCTTTGCTTTCCGCGATCGTCCTTTGCCGACTCATGGGGTCGGGCGCGGGGTCCCGCTCAAGGGTTCGAGCACGGCGGCCCGCTCGGGAATTCGGACGCGGCCGCCCGCTCCCGGGCTCAGGGATTCGGGTGCGCCGCGTTCTTCGCCGCGACGACCGCGTCGAAGACCTCGCGCTTGGGCAGCCCCGCGTCGGCGGCGACGGCGGCGATGGCCTCCTTGCGCCGCTCCCCCGCCTCCTCGCGCACCCGCACCCTGCGCACCAGTTCCTCGGCGTCGAGCGACTCGACGATCTCCGGGGCGCCCTCCACGACGACGGTGATCTCGCCGCGCACCCCTTCGGCGGCCCAGGCGGCGAGTTCGCCCAGCGGCCCGCGCTTGACCTCCTCGTACGTCTTGGTCAGTTCGCGGCAGACGGCGGCCCGTCGCTCCTCACCGAACACCTCGGCCATCGCGGCGAGGGTGTCGTCGAGTCGGTGCGGCGCCTCGAAGTAGACGAGCGTGCGCCGCTCGTGCTCGTTCTCCCGCAGCCGCGACAGCCGCTCGCCGGCCTTCCTCGGCAGGAAGCCCTCGAAGCAGAAGCGGTCGACGGGCAGCCCGGACAGCGCGAGCGCGGTGAGCACCGCCGAGGGCCCGGGAACGGCCGTGACCTTGATGTCCTTCTCCACGGCGGCGGCGACCAGCCGGTACCCGGGGTCGGACACCGACGGCATCCCGGCGTCCGTCACGAGCAGCACGCGCGCCCCGCCCACCAGCGCCTCGACCAGCTCGGGCGTACGCGCGGTCTCGTTCCCCTCGAAGTACGAGACGACCCGCCCGGACGGCTGTACGTCCAGCGCCTGCGTCAGCCGCCGCAGCCGCCGCGTGTCCTCGGCGGCGATGACGTCGGCCCCCGCCAACTCGGCCGTCAGCCGGGGCGGCGCGTCCGCGATGTCCCCGATGGGCGTGCCTGCGAGTACAAGGGTTCCTGTCACGGTTCCATCCTCGCAGGGGCGGCCCACGGGACTCACACAGACCTGTTCCCTACGATGGCGCGGTGACCAGTACCGCGTCCTCCACGGACACCCGGCAGGGACAGGGCGTCGAAGACCAGCGACCGTCGTGGCAACAGCGGCTGCGCCGGTTCGGCTACACGGCCCCGCCCAGAAGCGATGTCCGCGAACGCCTGGTGCCCGCGTACACCGAGCCCAGCCCGCGCCTGTGGGCGGCGATCGGGCTCCGCAGGGAGGCCGCCGAACGCCTCGTCCGCTGGTCGGCGTGGGGCGGCCCGCTGCTCGTCACGCTGATCGCGGGCGTGATGCGCTTCTGGAACCTCGGCAGCCCCAAGGCGGTGATATTCGACGAGACGTACTACGCCAAGGACGCCTGGGCGCTCATCCACCGCGGGTACGAGGTCAACTGGGCGAAGAACGCCAACGAGCTGATCCTGCAGAACGGCGGGAACGTCAAGATCCCGACGGACGCCGCCTACGTCGTCCACCCGCCCGTCGGCAAGTACGTCATCGGGCTCGGCGAGTGGATGTTCGGGTTCACACCGTTCGGCTGGCGGTTCATGACGGCCGTGCTCGGCACGCTGTCGGTGCTGATGCTGTGCCGGATCGGCCGCAGGATCTTCCGTTCGACGTTCCTGGGCTGTCTGGCCGGCGCGCTGATGGCCGTCGACGGCCTGCACTTCGTGATGAGCCGCACCGCGCTGCTCGACCAGGTGCTGATGTTCTTCGTCCTGGCGGCGTTCGGCTGTCTTGTCATCGACCGCGACAAGGCCCGCGAACGCCTCGCCGCCGCGCTCCCACCGGACGCCGACGGCCTGGTACGCCCGGACGCGCGCATCGCGGAGGAAACGCTCCTGGGCCGCCGCCCCTGGCGCCTGGCGGCGGGTCTGCTCATCGGCCTCGCCATCGGCACGAAGTGGAACGGCCTGTACTTCCTGGTCGCGTTCGGTCTGCTGACGGTCCTGTGGGACGTCGGCTCCCGCCGGGTCGCGGGCGCCCGCCGCCCCCACCTCGCGGTCCTCAAGCACGACGTGGGCTGGGCGTTCCTCTCCACGGTCCCGGTGGCGATCGGCACGTACATCGTGTCGTGGACGGGTTGGTTCCTGTCGGCCACCAACGGCAGGGGCGGCTACTACCGCGACTGGGCCACCGCCGACGGCCGCACCAGCGACTGGTCCTGGCTGTTCCCCGACTGGTGGCGCAGCCTGTGGCACTACGAGACCCAGGTGTACGACTTCCACGTCGGCCTGCACTCCCCGCACACCTACCAGTCGAACCCGTGGAGCTGGATCGTCACCGGCCGCCCGGTCTCGTACTTCTACGAGTCCCCGCTGCCCGGCAAGGACGGCTGCCCGACGGACGCGGGCGAGAAGTGCGCCCGCGAGGTCCTCGCCCTCGGCACGCCCATGCTCTGGTGGGCCGCCGCCTTCGCCGTCCTCTACGTCCTGTGGCGCTGGCTCTTCCGCCGCGACTGGCGCGCGGGCGCGATCGCCTGCGGCGTAGTGGCCGGCTACCTCCCCTGGTTCCTCTACCAGGAACGCACGATCTTCTTCTTCTACGCCGTCGTCTTCCTCCCCTTCCTCTGCCTGGCGGTGGCCATGATGATCGGCGCCATCCTCGGCCCTCCCGGTTCGACGGAACGCCGCCGCGTCATCGGCGCGGTCACGGCGGGGGTTCTGGTCCTGCTGATCGCCTGGAACTTCATCTATTTCTGGCCGATCTATACGGGGGAGGCGATTCCGATCGACAGTTGGCGGTCTCGGATGTGGCTGGATACGTGGGTTTAGCTGGGCGGACATCGTTGGTGGTCGTCATTGCCTCTTAGCAGAAAGCTCGCGCTATTTCACTGAGTTGAGCGTAGAAGGGCGCTCATTCGCCAGGTTTCGCTACCCCCCCAAGCTCGCTACCTGCGATTTCTTGTTCCTGCGCCATGCAAACGCCAGGGTTAGCAAGATGATCCACGGTGGACAAAAGCATACAAATTAGCCAACCGCCTGTCCGCAAGGGCTTGATGGACGCGGCCGGCTTGCGGTTGTCTCACCTGGAAGCGCCCCGGGGAGGCAGGCCCACGGCGCTCCGACCTCCTCGTGTACGCACAAAAGCCTGGCTTCGGGATGCAGCCCAAGGCCAGGCTCGTGCGCGAGGCGGGGTGGGTCCGGCCGAGTAAGCGTCGGCCGGGCTCACTCATCTGCCCGGCCAGCCGTCCGGCTCACCCCTCATGCGTCACAGAAAGTGTTCGACGCACCCCGCGATGGCAGTGATCGCTGTGAGAAACAGTGCCGCCAACTGCCCCCAGTCCGGTTGGCGGCAACGCCTGCGGCACCTTCCTCGCCTCGTCGATCGCTCCATCTCGCCCGGCCCCCTGTCTCTCTATGTCCCCAACTGTGTTGGGACCTGCCCGAATTGGGCAGGCGTTCCAGGAGCGACGGCACCGGGCGTCTCGCAACTTACCGGCGCGCCAGGTATCCACTCGGCCGAGCCCACTATTCGCCAGCATCCGCCAGGCTCAACTACGGGGAAAGCCAGGCGTCTTGTCGACGCGCCACTGTGAGATTCAGTGCTCCGCGCACGGCAACTGGTCGCCGGGGCGGAATTCCGCGTGTGTTTGCCCGCTCGCCACTGGGGGCGGGAACCGTAAGCGGACTTCTCGCCGGGAAGCCGTAGGGTTCGCAGGTGATTGCGACCATCGTCCTCGACGTCGGCGAGACCATCGTCCGCGACGACCGCTACTGGAATTCCTGGGCCGACTGGCTGGACATTCCTCGCCACACTCTCTCCGCCCTCGTCGGTGCCGTCGTCGCCCAGGGCCGGGACAATGCCGATGCCGTGCGCCTTGCCAGACCTGGGATCGATCTCCCCGCCGAGTACCGGGCACGCGAGGCCGCGGGCCGTGGCGAGGTGCTCGACGAAACGGATCTCTACGACGACGTCCGTCCCGCGCTGTCCGGGCTCCGCGAGCTCGGTATCCGTGTCGTCGTCGCCGGCAACCAGACCTCGCGCGCGGGCGAACTGCTGCGCGCCCTCGATCTGCCCGCGGACCTGGTTGTGACGTCGGATGAGTGGGGCGTGGCCAAGCCGCAGCCGGAGTTCTTCGAGCGCGTGCTGGAGGTTGCTGGGGCGACGCCGGAACAGACGGTGTACGTCGGCGATCACCCGGCCAACGACATCTTCCCCGCGAAGGCGGCCGGGCTCCGGGCGGCGCACATCCGCCGTGGGCCCTGGGGGAACCTGTGGGCTGACGACCCTGAGGTGAAGGCGGCGGCGGACTGGCGCATCAACAGCCTCACCCAGCTCACGTCGATCATCGCGGGCTGACCGCCACGCAAAGGGTCCTCGAATGCGCGCAGGCCTTGCTGGGCGAATTCGCGTACGCGCTGCGTCCCGGTACGGGTACCGTCCGTAGCAGACGTACCGAAGTGGAGCCCGTATGTCCGCACCGTCCGCTCACGGCGGGGTAGGCAGGCGTATCGCCTATTACCGCAGCGTCGTCCGCCCGAAGATGACGCAGCAGCAGCTCGCCGACACGGCCCGCGTCGCCCTCGGTACCATCCGCAAGATCGAGCGCGGTGAACGCGGCGTCACCGACGCAACCCTCGAAGCCATCGCGGCCGCCCTCGGCGTAGACCCGATCAGGCTCGACACCGACCGAGGGCCCGCGCATACCGCGGTCCATGACGCGCTGCCCGCGCTCTCCGCCGCACTGGCCGCCTACGACATCCCGGAAGACGGCCCGGGCCGCCCCGTCTGCGAACTGCGCGCAGCGGTCGGCGAAGCTGTCCAATGGCGCCTCGCCGCCCAGTACACACGCATTGCCCGTGAGCTCCCCGACCTGCTCACCGAACTTGCGCACGCCTATCACGCGGCTTCTGCCCACGAGCGGCGGGGATTTGCTGAACTCCTGGTCAGCGCCTACCGCTCGGCGGACGCCGTCGCCTACAAGTTCGGCGCCCGCGACCTGTCCGCACGCCTGGTCGAACTCATGCGGTGGGCCGTCCCCGAGGCCGAAGACCCACTGCTCACCGCCGCCGTGGCCTACGTACGGACGGAGACATTCTTCGCGGCTCGCGCACACACCACCGGGCTTCGAGCCCTGGAACAGGCCATCGACGCCGCACCCGCACCCAACACGCCTCCTGAGACAGCGGCGAGGGGTGCCCTCCACATGCGGGCCGCGGTCATCGCAGGCCGGGCACATGACGCCACCGCCGCTCAGACCCACCTCGCCGAGGCTCGCGCCCTCGCGGACCAGATCGTCGAAGACGTCTACTGCGGCACCGCCTTCGGGCCCGACTCCGTCCGTATCCACGAGGCGTCCGTCGCAGTCAGCCTCGGAGGCGATCACGTCGGCCGCGCTCTCACGCTCGCCCGCGAGTGGAAGCCTTCGGCCGATCTGCCTGCCGAGCGTCGCTCGGGCTTCTACATCGAACTGGCCCGCGCCCAGCTGTGGTCAGGGCTCGTGGACCCCGCCTTCGAGTCTCTGAAGGCTGCACGCCGGATCGCTCCCCAGCACACACGCGAGCACCCATGGGTCCGCGAGGACGCCGCCACGCTACGCCGGTTGAAGCGCGCCGAATCGGAGAGCCTCACAAACTTCGCGGAGTGGTGCGCGGCCACCTGACGAAGGTCGACCACCCCTCGCTGGGGTACTTGTGGCTCTTGCCCGCCCCCACCATCTGTCTCAAGAACAGAGACCGACGAATCGGATCGGGGAGGAGTTCGGCAATGGGCCTTGCATCAGAGGTGCGCGAATGGATGAGAGCGTTCCTGTTCGGGTCCGGTATCGCCACCAGGCGTGAGCAGGCCGATGCGGCGCCGGCCCCGTCGAAGGCACATACGCAGGTACACCGTTCGTCATTCGGGGATTCGGCCCATGTGCCCCTGCGGAGGCGACAGATCCCAACTCCGCATGTGTGGCGACCACCGCGACCTGTCCTCGTGGCTGAGGCCGACCTGGACGCCCTCGTACGCGCCTACGTGCCGCCGCCCGAGGAGTGCGCCCGCCAGCTGTGCGCGTGTGAGGGAAAGCGAGTGACAAGGATGCAGCAGTACGCACCAGCTCTCGGCGACACCGTCGAGGACACCCGGCGGCGGGCGATCGGCAGAGTCATGGGCTTCGTCGGCCCGTACGTACAGTTGCGACCGGTCGACGGCGGCCGCGAATGGGACGCCCGCCAGGAGTGGCTCCGGCCCGTCTCCCTCACCGAGGCGCTGAGCGCGGGTGTGGCGGCGGCCAACGCCCGCTCCCGGGGCGAGCGCTCGTGACGGTGAACACCTCTCTTCCGGTCGACACCGCGACGATGCACGCCACCACAGCGCTGATGCTCGATGAGCACGCCGAACTGCCCACCGCCGACGAACTGAACAATCTGATCCTGCTCTACCGAGGGCACCTGATGCTGCTGATCCCTGAAGTGGAGAAGGCCGGCCTCGGGTTGCCAGAGGGCGAGCCAGTCGGGCGTGGTGTCCATGCCGGGGTCGCCGAGGCCCGCACTCGCCTGGACCTCGAAGCGGGCCCCACACTGCCCGCCGAAGTGGCCCACGCTCAGCGCCTCGCCCGCTCGGTCATCTGTCTCCTCGGCCATCTGGAGGAGCCTGGTCGGGCGCCCGACGAGCCCAACCACCCATCCGCAAAGGAGGACCCATAGGAGGACCTGGTGAGCGACCCGACCGCCGAACCGGAACGGGCCGCTGAACCTGTGGGACCAGGTCGAAGACGCACTGCTGACATGGCAGGACGCGGGCTCGCCCGATCAGACATCGTTCGGGATGACCGTCACGGACCTGAACCAGATCGTCTGGCTGGGGTATCCGGAAGGGCCGTGTTGGCGATTGCCGAACTGACAGGGCGCGAGTAGCTCAACCAACCGTCGGCCAGGTCCGACCCGGGCGGCGAAGCCGACACGGCAGTGCTCCCGACCCCCTCGTCACGGGTCAGGAGCACATCGTCGGGCCCCGGGCCGTCACGCCCGGGCTCTTACGCCCAGCCCCGGGCCGTCACGCCCCCGGCTCCTACGCGCCCAGCCCCAGGCCCTCACCCCCGTACTGGACGTCACCGCAAGCCGAACGCCTCCATCACACCGCCGATCGACTCGATCACCGGCGCCCCCGTCGCCCCCAGCAGCGCCGCGATTCCGCCGATGGTGCCGAGGGCCTGGCGGAAGCGTTGGCGGTCCACGGGGCCGTCGGTGTCGAGGATGCCCAGGGAGTCGTCGATGACCGATCGGTCCGACTCGGAGACGTGTGTCCGGATGGCCAGTACCGCGTTGATCATCTGCTCGTGGGCCGCTCGCTGGTCCACCGGGCCCTGGCTCTTGACCATTCCGATGTTGAAGTTGCCGAACTGCATGACGCTGTCGCCGGTCACGCGATCACCTGTCCCGTGTTGTGGTCGCCGAACTGGTAGATGCTGTCGCCGTTGATGTTGTAGGTCGGCATTTCGTACCGGAACTGGATTTCCGGGTTGTCCATCGCTTCCATGAGCTGGTGGAAAATCTTGTCCATCAGCCCCTTGTCGTCACTTGTCAGTGCCGTCTGCGGAGACCCCGACGTCGTGATCTGCAGTACGTACAGCGTCGGAGCGTTCAGGACCTTCTGGAGCCGTTGGTAGCCGCGGGCGATCAGCCCGGCACCTACGATCAGCAGCAGGAAGCCGATGAACGTGGATGCCGACATCAGCCCCAGCCCCGCGAACACCAGGATCAGCTGGAGCACCAGCTTTTTCACGAACTCGGCCTTGGCCTTGCCGTAGTCGGGCACGATTTCCCGCATCGACGTCCTGGCGATGTTGCGCAACGGATAGGTGTCCGAAGCAACCCACAGGGCGCCCTTGCTCACTTGGACTTCTGTAATCCCGCGCGAATACCCCACTCGTCCCCCTCGTTTTCGGTGCGAAGCACGACACTCAAACACACGGAGGGAATCGGTGAACCGCAAAAAGAATGGTGATCCGATATTGAGAACGCGGTGAACGAAGTCGATCTCTTTCTGACTGGTTTCACGTCGGCGTCGACCGTTCCGCGAGGTCACACGAGCAGGCTCCGCGGGTCACGTATGTGAACCGCACAGGAGTCCCCGTCTCTGTTCGGTCAACTTCTGGACACTGCCACCCCAGCCGTCACACCTCCCGCATACAGTGCCACCATGGACACCTTTCTGAACGCGTTCAGAAAGGTTCACGGGGACGGGGAACGGGGAGGGGATCGCGCGATGCGCAACGGGGCCAAGGCCGCCATCGTGGGCGGGGTGTTCGCTGTGATGGTGGGGGGCGCCGGGTACGGCGCGTACAACATAGTCAGCGCGGTCAGCGGCGACAGCGGCTCGGCCGGGACCACGGCGGAGAAGAAGACCGGGCCGCCGTCGGGGGACGAGGTCGAGGAGACCAGCAAGAAGTTCTTCGCGGCCTGGGAAAAGGGTGAGGCGGCCGAGGCCGCCGCGGAGACGAACAACGCGCAGGCCGCCGGGCCCCTGCTCGTCGCCTACGGCGGCCAGGCGCACATCGCCAAGGTGAAGATCACGCCCGGTACGCCGGCGGGCACGACCGTGCCCTTCTCCGTGTCGGCGACGGTGTCGTACGAGGGGAAGAGCAAGCCCCTCGCGTACGAGAGCCAACTGACCGTCGTGCGCGGGAAGACCACGGGCAAGGCGCTGGTCGACTGGCAGCCGTCCGTCGTGCACCCGCAGCTGAAGACCGGCGACACCCTGGTCACGGGCGAGGCCGCGAGCCCGCCCATCGAGGCCGTGGACCGCAACGATGTTGTCCTGACCAAGGAGAAGTACCCGTCCCTCGGCCCCGTCCTGGACACGCTGCGCGACAGGTACGGCGACAAGGCGGGCGGCACACCCGGTGTCGAGCTCGCGATCCGGCACGAGAGCGAGAGCGCGGGGGACACCTCTCTGGTGACCCTCGCCAAGGGCGAGGCGGGCAAGCTGCGCACGACGCTCAGCGCGAACGTGCAGGCGGCGGCGGAGAAGGCGGTCACGCGGTTCGCGGAGTCGTCGGTGGTCGCCGTGCAGCCGAGCACCGGGCAGGTGCTGGCGGTCGCGAACCACCGCGGGGACGCGTTCAACGCGGCGTTCCAGGGCGAGGTCGCGCCCGGCTCCACGATGAAGATCATCACCGCCGCGATGCTCATCGACAACGGCGTGGCCTCGATGAACGGTCCGGCGCCCTGTCCGCCGACCGCCACCTGGCAGAGCCGCCAGTTCGAGAACCTCACGGGAATGGAGCCCAACGAGGGCGCCACGCTCGCCAACAGTTTCATGCGCTCGTGCAACACGGCCTTCGTGAAGCTCATCGACGGCTCCGACGAGCGCCCGCTCACCGATGAGTCGCTCACCACCGAGGCCCAGGAGCGGTTCGGCCTGGGCAAGGACTGGAAGACGGGCATCGTCTCCTTCGACGGCAGCGTCCCCGCGTCCGTCGGCCCGAAGCGCGCGGCCAACGCCATCGGCCAGGGCGACGTGCAGATGAACCCGCTGAACATGGCCTCGGTCACGGCGACCGCGATCACGGGCACGTTCCGCCAGCCCTACCTCGTGTCGCCCAAGCTCGACAACCGTCAACTGGCCACCGCGGACGGCCTGCAGAGCGGCACGGTCGCCCAGCTGAAGCAGATGATGCGGCTCACCGCGACCAGCGCCGGCGGCACCGCCACGCAGGCGATGTCCGGGCTCGGCGGCGACATCGGCGCCAAGACCGGCTCCGCCGAGGTCGACGGGCAGGGGACGTCCAACAGCTGGTTCACCGGCTTCCGGAACGACATCGCGGCCGCGGCCATGACGGAGAAGGGCGGCCACGGCGGCGACGCGGCCGGCCCGATCGTGGCCCAGGTCCTGCGGGCGGGGGGCTGAGCCCAAGAGGACGCCGGTTCACAGGTGTCCGAACTCACCCTCACAGGGCGGGACTCTAGGGTGGTGACTCTCGTTCTTGTAGGGGACCGTGAGGTATCCGGGGAAGCAGCGAAGGAACGGAAGCCGTGGGGAACAGAAGGCGCGCGTCTGAGCGCAACAGGACGAAACCCGCCGTCATCGGCGGGATGATCGCCGTTGTCGTGGGCGGCGCGGGGTTCGGTGTCTACGCCCTGTACGGGGGCGGGGCGGCGGCCGACGACTCGAGTTCGGCCTCCGACTCCAAGCCCGTGAAGAAGGGCCCGCTGTCGGCGACGGAGGTGAAGTCGACGGCGACGGCGTTCCTCACGGCCTGGCAGAGCGGCGACGTCACCACCGCCGCGGCCGCCACGAACGACACGGCGGCGGCCCGCACGCTCCTCACCGGTTACGGCAAGGAGGCGTACATCAAGGATGTGACGCTCACCGCCAAGAAGCGCTCCGGTGACGCCGTCCCGTTCTCGGTCAAGGGCACGGTCGCGTACAAGGGCGGCCTGACCAAGCCCCTCGCGTACGAGTCCGAGCTGACCGTCGTCCGTCGCGCCAAGGACGGCAAGCCGCTGGTCGACTGGCACTCCAAGGTCGTGCACCCGGACCTGAAGGACGGCGACAAGCTGGTCACCGGGGAGGCCGGGACGCCACCGGTCAAGGCGCTCGACCGGGACGGCGGCGAGCTGACCACCGACAAGTACCCCTCCCTGGGCACGGTCCTCGACGGCCTGCGGGAGAAGTTCGGCAAGACGGCGGGCGGCAAGGCGGGCATCGAGCTGCGGGTGATCCGCGCCAAGGCGGAGGCCGAGTCGGAGGACGCCGAGGGTTCCGCCAAGGGGTCCGGTTCCGACGAGACCCCCGACAAGACGCTGGTGGAGCTGAGCAAGGGCACCCCGGGCACGGTCCGTACGACGCTCAGCCCGGGCCTCCAGGCGACCGCCGAGCAGCAGGTGGCCAAGAAGGCCAAGTCCTCGGCCGTCGTCCTCCGCCCGTCCACCGGAGAGATCCTGGCCGTCGCGAACGCCGGGCACGGCTTCAACACCGCCTTCCAGGGCTCCCTGGCCCCCGGCTCGACGATGAAGATCATCACGGCGTCGATGCTCATCGACAAGGGCCTCGCGTCGACGAACAAGGAACACCCCTGCCCCAAGTACTCGACGTACGGCGGCTGGAAGTTCCAGAACGACGACAAGTTCGAGATCAAGGGCGGCACGTTCAAGGCGAGCTTCGCGCGCTCCTGCAACACGGCCTTCATCAGTCAGGCCAAGAAGCTGAGCGACGACGACCTGACCAAGCAGGCCCAGCAGGTGTTCGGGCTCGGCATGGACAACTGGGCCATCGGGGTGCCGACCTTCGACGGCTCGGTACCGGTCCAGTCGCAGGCCCAGATGGCGGCCTCGCTGATCGGCCAGGGCGGGGTCCGGATGAACCCGCTGAACATGGCGTCGGTCGTGGCCACCGCCAAGACGGGCACCTTCCACCAGCCCTATCTGGTGGCTCCGACGGTCGACAAGCGCACCCTCGCGAAGGCGTCCCGCTCGCTGTCCGCCGACACGACGGCCCAGCTCAAGGAGCTCCTCCAGTACACGGCGGCGGCCGGCACGGCGGCCGAGGCCATGGCCGGTCTCGGCCCGGACTTCGGCGCCAAGACCGGCTCCGCGGAGGTCGACGGCCAGAAGAAGCCCAACGGCTGGTTCACCGCCTGGAAGGGCGACCTCGCAGCCGCGGGCGTGGTCCAGCAGGGCGGCCACGGCGGCGAAACGGCCGGCCCGATCGTGGCAGCACTGCTGAAGGCAGGCAGCTGAGAACCAGCGGCCAGAGCCGCGCCCCAAAGGGGCGCGGGGAACTGCGCGCCCAGCCACGACGACCCCGCAGACGAATCCGCACCCCCAACGGCTGCCTCTGTCAGCTGCTGACGGGGGTAGCCGTATACGTACGCCGCAGGAAGCGGATCAGCGTCTTCGATTCGAACTGCACGACGTCCACTCCCTTCGGCGAGTGGAACTCCATGACGGCCTGCACCCGCCCGCACGGCCAGATGCGTACGTCACCGGCGGCGGCCGGAGCCCGTAGCCCCTGTTCGAGCAGGTCGCGGGCGAAAACCCACTCGTGATGGCCGGGCAGCATGATGTGCACCCGTCGGGGGTCGGCCTCCGGGTCGTATCGAAGGGCCACCGGAACGGCGGGCGGATCCTGCGCCGCGTCCGTCACGATGTGGGCGCGCGCGTACTGCTCGACGGCGGACATCGATCGCTCCCTCTGTGAGCTGCTCCGTGTTTGAGCTGCTTCCTCTCCAATGTCGCATATTTTCCGAAATGCGCTTCCGGATTATTCGACGTCACCTCGCTCTTGCAAGCTGTTCGCATTAAGCCACTATCATCGAACGGTTACAGACAGTCGGCCTGCCCCCGGAAGCGGAGCCCACATGCACGTCCCCGACGGTTTCATCAACGCCCCCGTCTCGGTGGCCACCGGAGTGGTCGCCGCGGCGACCGTCGCCGTGAGCCTGCGCGGCGCCCGGCGCGAGCTGGACGAGCGCACCGCCCCGCTCGCGGGTCTCGTCGCCGCCTTCATCTTCGCCGTGCAGATGCTCAACTTCCCGGTCGCGGCCGGGACCAGCGGACATCTGCTCGGAGGCGCGCTGGCCGCGATACTCGTGGGCCCCTTCACCGGGGTCCTCTGTGTCTCGGTCGTGCTCCTCATGCAGGGCATCCTCTTCGCGGACGGCGGGCTCACCGCGCTCGGTGTGAACATCACGGTCATGGCCGTGGTCACGACGGTCGTGGCGTACGCCGTCTTCCGCGGCCTGGTAAAACTCCTGCCCAGGAAGCGTCGGTCCATTACCGTCTCGGCGTTCGTCGCCGCCGTGCTCTCCGTGCCGGCCGCCGCCGCGGCCTTCACTCTCGTCTACGCGATCGGTGGCACCACGGACGTCCCGATCGGCCAGGTCCTCACCGCCATGGTCGGCGTCCACGTCCTGATCGGCATCGGTGAGGCCGCGATCACCGCGCTCACGGTCGGCGCCGTCATCGCCGTACGACCGGACCTCGTGTACGGGGCCCGCGGCCTGACCGCGCCGCTGAAGCTGCGTGTCGGCGGGGAGCTGGTGGACACGCCCGCCGCCGAGCCCGTCCCGGCCGCCGCCCGGTCCCACCGCCCGGTGTGGCTGGCGGGCCTCGCGGCCTCCCTCGTCCTCGCGGGCTTCGTCAGCTTCTACGCCTCCGCGAACCCGGACGGTCTGGAGAAGGTCGCCGCCGACAAGGGCATCGACGCCAAGGTCGAGGACCACGCCGCCGCCGACTCCCCGCTCGCCGACTACGGCGTCGAGGGCCTCACGAACTCCCGGATCTCCGGCGGCCTCGCGGGCGTGATCGGCGTGGGCGTCACGGTCGTCGCGGGCACGGGCGTCTTCTGGGCCGTACGCAAGCGCCGTACGTCCGAGACCTCGCCCTCGCAGGTCGGGGAATCCGTCTGACATGGGTGCGGGACACGCGCACCGGCTCTACCGGCACGGGCACTCGCCCGTGCACGCCCTGCCGCCGCACACCAAGCTCGCCGCCGTCTTCGCCTTCGTGCTGGTCGTCGTGTCGACCCCGCGCGAGGCGATGTGGGCGTTCGGGCTGTACGCGCTGCTGCTGGCGGGCGTGGCGTACGCGGCCCGTGTCCCGGCCGGGTTCCTGATGAAGCGGCTGCTGATCGAGGTGCCGTTCGTGGCCTTCGCGGTGCTGATGCCGTTCGTGGCGCAGGGCGAGCGGGTCGACGTACTCGGCCTGTCGTTGAGCGTGAACGGGCTGTGGGGCGCCTGGAACGTGCTGGCCAAGGGCACGCTCGGCGTCGCCGCGTCCGTGCTGCTCGCCTCGACGACCGAACTGCGCGAACTCCTGCTGGGGCTCCAGCGGTTGAAGCTGCCGCCGCTCCTCGTACAGATCGCGTCCTTCATGATCCGCTACGGGGATGTCATCGCGGACGAGATGCGGCGCATGAAGATCGCGCGGGAGTCGCGCGGCTTCGAGGCCCGCGGTGTCCGGTCCTGGGGCGTCCTCGCGAAGTCCGCGGGCGCGCTCTTCATCCGCTCGTACGAACGTGGGGAGCGGGTGCATCTCGCCATGGTCAGCCGGGGGTACGCCGGTTCGATGCCGGTCATCGACGAGGTGACCGCGTCCCGGGCGCAGTGGTCGTACGCGCTCGCCCTGCCGTCCGCCGCCCTTGTCGTGTGTCTGTTGGGATGGACTCTGTGACCACCTCCTCCGTGACCCCTGTGACCGCACCTTCGCTCGAAGTCTCCGGGCTCGCCTTCGCCTACCCCGACGGCCATCAGGCCCTGTTCGGCGTCGACTTCACCGTCGGCCGGGGTGAGCGCGTGGCGCTGCTCGGGCCGAACGGGGCCGGCAAGACGACCCTCGTGCTGCATCTCAACGGCATCCTGACCGGCGGCGCCGGGACCGTGACGGTGGCCGGGCTGCCCGTCGGCCGGAAGCACATGGCGGAGATCCGGCGGAAGGTCGGCATCGTCTTCCAGGACCCGGACGACCAGCTGTTCATGCCGAGCGTGCGCGAGGACGTGGCCTTCGGGCCCGCCGCCGCCGGGCTCAAGGGGCCCGAGCTGGAGGCGCGGGTGCGCACCGCGCTGGAGCGGGTCGGGATGGAGGCCTTCGCCGACCGTCCGCCGCACCACCTCTCCTTCGGGCAGCGGCGCCGGGTGGCGGTTGCGACCGTCCTCGCGATGGAGCCGGAGATCCTGGTCCTCGACGAGCCGTCGTCCAACCTCGACCCCGCCTCGCGGCGCGAACTCGCCGACATCCTGCGGTCGTTGGACGTGACCGTGCTCATGGTCACGCACGATCTGCCGTACGCCCTCGAACTGTGCCCGCGCGCCCTGATCCTCAGCGACGGCGTGATCGCGGCGGACGGCGGGACCGGCGAGCTGCTGTCGGACGACGAACTGATGCGGGAGCACCGCCTTGAGTTGCCGTTCGGCTTCGACCCGCGCTCCGTGACCATGGGCGCGTGACAATGGGCGCGTGACGAACGAAGAGGGTTCGCTCGGAGAAGGTTCGCCCGAAGAGGTTCCGATGGCGGGTTCGCCCGGCGAGGGCTCGCCGGCCGGTTCGCTGCTGCTCGACGACCAGTTGTGCTTCGCGTTGTACGCGGCCCAGCGTGCCGTGACCGGCGCGTACCGTCCGCTCCTCGAATCGCTCGGGCTCACCTATCCGCAGTATCTGGTCATGCTCGTCCTCTGGGAGCGCGGCGAACTCACCGTCAAGGAGCTGGCCGGGACCCTGCGGCTCGACTACGGGACCATGTCGCCGCTGCTCAAACGCCTGGAGTCGGCCGGTCTCGTCCGCCGGGAGCGCTCCGTGCTGGATGAGCGGTCGGTGCTGGTCGCGGTCACCGGGCGGGGCGAGGAGCTGCGGGAGCGCGCGGAGTGCGTGCCGTCGGCGCTGTTGGCCGGGACGCGGCTGACGGCGGACGAGGTGGCGCGGCTGCGCGCGGACCTCCGGCGGCTGACCTCGATGTTACCGGCGGTTTCTACCCCCAAGTAATAAGTGGCCGGAATCGATGGATACATTGTGTGCGATGTGTTTGTGCACTCTGTTTCCGCACTCTGTTTGTGCACTCTGTTTCCGCACTCTGTTTCCGCACTCTGTTTGTGCACTCTGATTCCGCGTACTCGCGTGCCTGGGGGTGAGGCGATCCATGACCGACGCCGCTGTTGACCTCGACAGCCGTCCCACGAAGATCATGTACGTGGCCGAGGCCACGGCACACGGAGGCCGTGAGGGGTATGTGACCAGCCAGGACGGCCAGTTGGAACTGAAGGTCGCGATGCCGCCGGCGCTGGGCGGCGACGGTGACGGCACCAACCCGGAGCAGCTCTTCGCGGCAGGCTTCAGCTCCTGCTTCCACAACGCGCTGGTGCTGGTCGGCCGCCGCGAGGGCTTCGACCTGTCCGGTTCGACGGTCGCGGCGAAGGTCGGAATCGGCCCCAACAAGCAGCGCGGCTACGGCCTCGCGGTCGCCCTCAGCGTCTCGCTGCCCGTCCTCGACCAGGACGTGGCGTCCAAGCTCGTGGACGCCGCCCACCAGGTCTGCCCGTACTCGAACGCGACACGCGGCAACATCGAGGTCACGATTCTGTTGGGCTGACGCGGCACCGGAATCGCGGACGGTGGGTGGGTGTTGCATCCACTGGCTGTGGAGCGAACGGAACGGAGCACGGACGTGGACGTGGACGTGAACGGCACTGTGGCCGAGGGCTTCGAGCCGGTCAGGGAAGCGTTCGTACGGAACTTCGAGGTGCTCGGGGAGCGGGGTGCGGCCGTCGCCGTGTACCGGGACGGGCACCGGGTCGTGGACCTGTGGGCCGGCACGAAGGACGTCGACGGTACGGCTGACTCGGCGCCCTGGGAGCGTGGCACAGCCCAGATCGTGCGCTCGGCGACCAAGGGCGTCGCCGCGGCCGCGCTGCTTCTCCTCCATCAGCGCGGGCTGCTGGACCTGGATGCTCCGGTGGGCGAGTACTGGCCCGAGTTCAAGGCGGTGGGCAAGGAGCGGGTGCTGGTGCGGCACGTGCTGTCGCACCGGGCCGGACTGCCGGTCCTGGACCAGCCGCTGACGCCCCAGGAGGCGCTGGACCCCCTGCGCGGTGCCGAGGCGGTCGCTCGCCAGGGCCTCGTGTGGGAGCCGGGTGCCGATCACGGCTATCACGCGCTGACGTACGGGTGGCTGGTCGGTGAGCTGGTGCGGCGCGTCACCGGCCGTGGCGTCGGTGACTGGATCGCCGAGGAGATCGCCGGGCCGGTGGGCGCCGACCTGTGGGTCGGGCTGCCCGCCTCGGAGGCCGGCCGGGTGGGTCGGGCCGGCCGGGTCGAGGCGCCGGGGAACGCCGGGGGGCTGCGGTCGCGTCCGAAGCGGTCGGTCGCCGAGGCGTACGACGATCCGGCCTCCCTCACGCGTCGGGCCTTCGCCGCGATCACGCCGTTCCCGGACCAGAACGACCCGGCATACCGGGCTGCTGCGCTCCCCGCGACGAACGGGATCGCCACGGCGGAGGGGCTGGCCCGCTTCTACGCGTCCCTGGTGGGTGAGGTGGACGGCGGGGAGCGGCTGTTCAGTCCCCGGACTCTGGCGGCGGCCCGGGCCGAGGAGTCCGCGGGGCCGGACCGGGTCCTCGTGATCAACACCCGCTTCGGCCTCGGCTACATGCTCCATGGCTCGGCCTCGCCCTTCCTGGACCCCGGTTCCTTCGGCCACCCGGGCCGCGGCGGCTCCCTCGGCTTCGCCGACCCCGAGTCGGGCGTCGCCTTCGGCTACGTCACGAACGGCTTCAGCAAGACGGTGACGGCGGATGCGCGGGCGCAGGCGCTGGTTCGAGGCCTCAGGGCCTCGTTGTAGTTGTAGGGGGTGCCACTGGCGGTTCGGTGTGGTGTGCGGGTCGAATTGGGCTGGTCGCGCAGTTCCCCGCGCCCCTGGGTGGGCAGGGGCGCGTGTTGCGGATTGGCTGCGGGCCGGTGGGGGTTGTTCGCGCAGTTCCCCGCGCCCCTGGGTGGGTGGGGGCTCGTGTTGCGGATTGGCTGCGGGCCGGTGGGGGTTGTTCGCGCAGTTCCTCGCGCCCCTGGGTGAGTGGGGGCTCGTGTTGTGGAATTGCTGCGGGTCGGTGGGGGCCGAGCGCGTAGTTGCTCGCGGCCCTGGAGGTCTGGAGGCGCGGGTGGGCCCCGGGTCTTTTGGGGGCGCGGGGAACTGCGCGCTCAGCCCAGTCCGGCCCGCGGCCGACTCGGAATGCCGGACACCCACCCCCTCAGGGGCGCGGGGAACTGCGCGACCAGCCCCCACCGGGCCGCAGGTTCACGCCAAGCCTGGCCCGCCCCACGGCGCCGCACGCTCACGCGGCGTGCAGCATCAGCCCGATTCCCACCACCAACAGCCCCGCGGCAGCGATACGCGGAGCACCGAACCGTTCCTTGAAGAAGACCGCTCCTATCGCCGCGCCGACGATGATGGACGACTCCCGCAGCGCCGCGATCGGGGCCAGCTCCGCCCTCGTCTGGGCCCAGAGGACCAAGCCGTACGCCGCGACGGAGAGAGCCGCGCCCAGGAGGCCTACGGCCGCGAAGGGGCGTAGGACGGTGAGCAGGTCGCCGCGCCAGCGGTACAGGGCGTAGGACGGGACAGCCACGCCCTCCACCGCCATCAGCCAGGCGATATAGGAGAGGGAGGAGCCGGAGGCGCGTACGCCGAGGCCGTCGACGACCGTGTACGCGGCGATGGAGAGGCCCGTCGCCAACGCGGCGCCGATCGCGGCCCAGTGGGGCCGGCGTCCGCGCAGGCCCCACAGCGCGACGCCGGTCAGACCGGCGCAGGACACGGCGATGCCGGACGCCGCCCAACCGTCAGGGACCTCGTGGGCGAAGACGGCGGCCAGGGCGGTCACGACCAGCGGAGCGGTGCCGCGCGCGATCGGGTACGCCTGCCCGAAGTCGCCGAGCCGGAAGGACTTCATCAGCAGCACGTAGTAGACGACGTGGATGACCGCCGAGGCGATCAGATACGGCCACGCCCCCGCCGCCGGGAACGGCACGAACGGCACCATCGCCAGCCCGATCAGCATCCCGCCGCCCGCGATCAGCGTGAACCCGACGAGCTTGTCGGTGATCTGGTGGGCGATGGCGTTCCAGCTCGCGTGCGTGACCGCGGCGAGCAGGACGGCGGCGGTGACCAGCGGGGTCACGCGGTCTGCTCGCGGACGTCCACCAGGGTGCCGCCCGCGTGGGCGATCAGGGTCTTCGGGTCCATGGGGAACACGGTGTGCGGGGTGCCCGCGGCGGCCCACACCGTGTCGTGGTCCAGCAGCGAGCGGTCCGCCAGGACACGGGTCCTGGTCCGGTGTCCGAAGGGCGGTACGCCACCGATCGCGTACCCGGTGGTCTCCCTGACCAGCTCCGCCCTGGCCCGGGTGACCTTCTCGGCGCCCAGTTCCCGGCGGACGAGTTCGACGTCGACCCGGGACGCGCCGTCCATCAGTACCAGGACCGGCACGCCGTCCGCCGCGAAGATCAGCGACTTGCAGATCTGGCTCAGCTCGCACCCGATCGCCCCGGCGGCCTCGACGGCCGTACGGGCGCCCTCCGGGAAGCGGCGGATCCGCGGGGGCAGATCGTCGAGACCCAACTCGCTCAGGGCTTCGGCGAAACGGGGGTGTGCTCCGGACTCTTCAGCTGCGCTCGTCGTCATGCACGGCACGCTAGCGGTGGGTGTACGGGACACGCGAACGAGTTCCACGACGGCGCACTCCCCCGCCTCGGTGCGCCCCCGCAAGCCCCCGCGCTCACGTCACCCGTCCCGCCCTGCCGCCGTGCCGTCGGGCGCCGCGACGGTGACGATGGAGCCGCCGTGTGCGAGGAAGCGCCGTGCGTGAAGGAGAGGACTCCCCCATGTCCCGCTATGTGTTCGACAACAGCGCCGACCAGGCCCAGGGCCGCTTCTTCGCGCTGGAGTCCTGCTACGACCCGTTCTCCCGGCGCCAGGTGGAGCTGACCGGGCTCACCCGGGGCTGGCGGTGCCTGGAGGTCGGCGGAGGGGGCGGCTCGCTGGGCGACTGGCTCGGCGAACAGGTCGGCCCGGAAGGCGAGGTCACGATCACCGACCTCGACCTGCGGTGGGCCGAGTCCCGCCCCCGGCCGTCGCACGTACGCCTCCTGCGGCACGACGTCGTCCAGGACCCGCTGCCCGCCGACGGTTACGACCTCGTGCACGCCCGGCTGGTGCTGCAGCACCTGCCGGAGCGGCTGGACGTCCTGGCGCGGCTCGCGGGGGCGCTGCGGCCGGGCGGCTGGCTGGTACTGGAGGAGTTCGACACCCACTGGATGCCGGTGCTGGCCGCCCCCGACGAGGAGGCGGCCGCCCTCTTCGAACGCGTCCACACCGCCCTGCGGGTCCAGCTGGAGAAGGCGGGCCTGGACCCGGCGTGGGGCAGCCGGGTGCCCGGCGCGATGCTGGGTGCCGGTCTCGCGGACGTCACGGCGACGACGTACGCCGAGTCGTGGGCGGGTGGCGGTACGGGCATCGGCCTGCACCGGGTCAACGCACAGCAGATGGCCGACCGGCTGCGGGCGGAGGGGCTCACCGACGCCGAACTGGAGCGCTTCGAGGCTCTGACGGCGGACCCGTCCTTCGTGGTCAACTCCCTGCCGCTGGTCAGCACGCGGGGCCGCCGTCCGTAGCTCGGCAGCTGATCGTCACGCTCAGCCGCCGAACGTCACGTCCTTCGTCTCCACCACCCCGGCCTTGCGCTCCGGTGCCGACTGCTCCTGCCAGTACAGGTTCGTGTGCGCGATGACCTGCTCGGGCGGCGGGGCGCCCCACTGGGTCAGGTCCTCCGTCGTGTGGGCGTCACCGACGAGTGTCACGTCGTAGCCCCGGACGAACGCGCCGTGGATCGTGGAGCGGATGCAGGCGTCCGTCTGGGCGCCGGTGACCACCAGGTGTCCGACGCCCGCTCCGGCCAGTACGTCCTCCAGGTCGGTGCCCTCGAAGGAGTCGCCGTACGTCTTGTGCACCAGCGGTTCCGATTCCCGGCGGGGCAGCTCGGGAACGTACTCCCAGTCCTCGCTGCCCTTCTCCAGGCCCTCGTCGGAGTGCTGGACCCAGACGACCGGGGTGCCCTGGGCGCGTGCCGTGTCGACGAGGGCGGCGATGTTCGCGACCACCGTGTCGCGCTGGTGGGCGCCGGCCACGACGCCCTTCTGGACGTCGATCACCATCAGGGCCGTATGGGGTCGTTCGGAGAAAGTCGTCATGCCCCTCACGCTAGACCGCGCCACTGACAACCGCCCCGGCCCGGCGTACCGCGCACACCCGCGGCACGCATGAAGCCGGTGAGGGCCGCCCGTCCCCACGGAGCCCTCACCGGCTGGTCCTTCACGGGAGCCGGCACGTCACCTGCGCATCAGCCACACATGTCAGCCGCACATCGGTCGCGTACCGGGTCCCGGTTCCTCGGGCGCGTACCGCCTCCCGGTCCTCAGGCGCGCACCAGCTCCCGGTCCTCGTCGGAGCCGGAGTCCGAGTCCGAGTCCGAGTCCGAGTCCTTCGGCCGGTCGTCGAGGGCCCGCAGGCCCTCGCCCTCGACGTCGACGTTCGGCAGGGCGCGGTCCAGCCACTTCGGCAGCCACCAGGCCTTCTTGCCGAGCAGGGCGAGGACCGCCGGGACGATCGCCATACGGACGACGAAGGCGTCGAAGAAGACGGCGATCGCGAGACCGAAGCCGATCATCTTGATCATGGACTCGCTGGAGCTGATGAAGCCTCCGAAGACGGCCATCATGATGATCGCGGCGGCGACCACGACCCGGGCGCTGTGCCGGAAGCCGGTCACCACGGCCTGGCTCGGCGTCTCGCCGTGGACGAACGCCTCCCGCATGCGGGTCACGAGGAACACCTCGTAGTCCATCGCGAGACCGAAGACCACGCCGACCATGAAGATCGGCATCATCGACATGATCGGGCCGGTCTCCTCGACACCGATCAGGCCGGAGAACCAGCCCCACTGGAAGACCGCGACCACCGCGCCGAGCGCGGCGAGCACGCTGAGCAGGAAGCCGAGGGCCGCCTTCAGCGGGACCAGGATGGACCGGAAGACCACGATCAGGAGCAGGAAGGCGAGACCGACCACCAGCGCCAGGTACGGGACCAGCGCGTCGTTGAGCTTCTGCGAGAAGTCGATGTTCATCGCGGTGGTGCCGGTGACCAGCACCTCCGCGTCCGTCTCTGCCTTGAAGTCGGAACCCTTGTCACGGATGGCGTGGACCAGGTCCTCGGTCTGTGTCGAGGACGGCTTGGAGTTCGGGATCACCGTGATGGTCGCGGTGTCGCCGGCCTTGTTGGGCGCCGGCGGCGTGACCGTCACGACGTCCTTGAGGTCCTTGATCCCGTCGGCCACGTCACCGAAGGCGGCCGTCGGGTCGTCGCTGTCCTTGGCGTCGACCACGATCATCAGCGGGCCGTTGAAGCCGGGCCCGAAGCCCTCGGACAGCAGGTCGTAGGCGCGGCGCTGGGTCGTGGACGTCGGCTGCGAGCCCTCGTCGGGCAGGCCCAGTTCCAGCTGGGTGACGGGCAGGGCGATCGCGCCCAGACCGACCACGCCGAGCACCAGCACGGCGACTGGGCGGCGGATGACGAAGCTCGCCCAGCGGGTGCCCATGTTGGGCCTGGCCTGCTTCTCGGAGGTGGTCCGCTTCTCGGGCGCGGCGGCGTCGGAGGACTTGCGCTCCTTGGACGACTTGCGCTTCTCGCCCGCCGGGCGGATCTTCCTGCCCGCGTATCCGAGCATCGCCGGGATCATGGTCAGCGCGATGAGGACGGCGATGACGACCGTGCCCGCCGCCGCGAGGCCCATCTTGGTCAGCATCGGGACGTTGACGACCGCGAGGCCCGCGAGGGCGATCACGACCGTGAGACCCGCGAAGACCACCGCCGAGCCGGCGGTGCCGGTGGCGCGGCCCACCGCCTCCTCTCGGTCGCGGCCCTCGGCCAGTTCGTTCCGGTAGCGGGAGACGATGAAGAGCGCGTAGTCGATGCCGACCGCGAGGCCGATCATCAGGGCGAGCGTGGAGGTGGTGTCGCCGAGGTCGAGCGCCTTGGCGAGAGCGGTGATGGTGGAGACGCCGATGCCCACGCCGATGATGGCCGTCAGCAGTGGCAGTCCGGCCGCGACCAGCGAGCCCAGGGTGATGACGAGGACGACCGCCGCGATGGCGATGCCGACGATCTCGCCGACCGCTCCGGGTTCGGCGCCGGCCTCCAGCGCGTCACCTCCGACGTCGACGGTCAGCCCGGCCGACCGGGCGTCGTCACCGGCGGCTTCCAGGGACTCCCTGGTCGAGTCCGCCAGCTCCATGCCGGGGACCTCGTACTTCACCGAGGTGTAGGCGACCGTGCCGTCCTTGCTCACGGCGTTCGTCGTGAACGGGTCGGTGACGGAGACGACCTCGGTGCCGCCGCCCAGTTCCTTGACGGTCTTCGCGACGGTCGCCCTGTTGTCGGCGTCCGTCATCTTCTGGCCGTCGGGCGCCTTGAAGACGATGCGTCCGGTGGCTCCGTCGGCGCTGGCGCCGGGGAACCGCTGTTCCAGCAGGTCGAAGGCCTTCTGCGCCTCGGTGCCGGGGATCGAGAAGGAAGTGGTTCCGGCGGCGGGTGCGCTCGCCGCTCCGACGCCCGCGAGCGTCAGCAGCGCCACCCATATCAGTGCGACGAAATGCCGTCGCCGGAAGGCGAGTCGGCCGAGGTTGTAGAGGAACGTGGCCACGAGGGCGTACTCCCGGTCAGGTCGGTGATGGCAGGGCGTGAGTCATCGGCCCGACGACGTGAGCGGTCGCGTCAGGTGCAACTGGGGTCGTGCATAAGGGGGTTGAGCCTCGGGGCGGGAGGCTCGTGAAATGGACGGATCGGATCAGGCGCTGAGGGCGGGGATCACCACAGCGTCGATGTACGAGGAGACGAAGGCCTGTGTCGGTGGTGCTTCGTCGATCAGCGTCCGCGCCACGAAGGCACCGATGATCATGTGCAGCACGTATTGGATCGCGGGGTTGTCCGCACGGACCTCACCGCGGTCGACGGCACGCTGCACCATCCGACGCATCTCCCCCAGCTCCGGCTCGATCAGCCATTCGCGGAGGGCGGTCAGCAGTTCGGGGTTCGTGTGCGCCGCCGTGCCGAGGACCCGCATCAGCGCGGAGTCCTGTTCCATCTGGCAGTCGTCCTGGCGGTGTGTCATCGCCTGGAAGTCCCCTCGCAGGGACCCGGTGTCGATCGCGGAGGTGTCGACCGGCTTGTGGTGCCGGATCGCCCTCGCGACCAGTTCGGCCTTGCCGCCCCACTGGCGGTAGAGCGTGGCCTTGCTGGACCGGGTGCGGGTGGCGACCGCGTCCATCGTCAGGGAGTCGTAACCGACCTCCCGGAGCAGGTCGAGCACGGCCTCGTACAACTCGGCCTCGCGCTCGGGCGTGATCCGGCTGCGACGCGTCGTTGCTGTCTCAGCCATCCCACTCACCATTCCCGCTCGAACGAAACTGCCTCGTACTCCTATGAAGGTACCCCATCCTCAAGCGAAACGAAACCGTTTCGTACGTGTGCTGCGTCACGGCTTCTCACCGACTCCTCACCGACCTCTCACCGGCGCCCGACCCCGGCCTGGTCACAGCCGGTCCGCCGGACCACGAGTTGCCGGGCCCCGCCCAGCGGAAAAGCATGGGTGGGTGAGCGACGAGTACGAGAACGCGACCGGAGACGGGCCCCTGCCAGGAGGGGCCGCGGACCACGGGGAGACCGGGGCGAACGGGGCGACCGGGCGGACCGGGGAGGGCGACGGCTCGGCCGCCTACCTGCGCTTCCCGCACCTCAGCGGCGACCGCCTGTGCTTCGCGGCCGAGGACGACCTCTGGGTGGCCCCCCTCGACATCCCCGGCCGCGCCTGGCGGCTGACCGTCGACCGTACGAAGGTGAGCCATCCGCGCTTCTCGCCCGACGGGCGGCACATCGCGTACACGACCTGGCGCAACCTCGTGCCGGAGATCCATCTGGCGCCGGTGGACGGCGGTCCGGCCCGGCGGCTCACCTACTGGGGGAACGCCGACACCCAGGTCTGCGGCTGGTCCCCCGACGGCGACATCCTCGCCGTCGCCTCGCACGGCGAGCCCTTCTCGTACTTCACCTGGGCCTACAGCGTGCCGGTCGACGGCTGCCCCGGCGGCAAGCTCCCCTGGGGCCCGGTCTCCCACATCGCGGTCGAGGACTTCGCGGGCGAGCGCCTGACCCTGCTGCTCACCGGCACGCCCCCGCACGAGCCCGCCGCCTGGAAGCGCTACCGCGGCGGTGCCACCGGCCGCCTCTGGCTGCACGGGCGGCGCATCCTCGCCGGTCTCGACGGACACCTGGACTCGCCGATGTTCGTCGGCGGCCGTATCGCCTTCCTCTCCGACCACGAGGGCATCGGCAACCTCTACTCCTGTCTGCACGACGGCTCCGACCTGCGCCGCCACACCGACCACGACACGTTCTACGCCCGGCACGCGTCCAGCGACGGCACCCGGGTCGTCTACCAGTGCGCGGGCGACCTGTGGATCGTCGACGACCTGTCCCCCGAATCGCTCCCCCGCCGCCTCGACGTACGCCTCGGCGGGCCGCGCGCCGGACGCCGTACGTACCAGGTGCCGGCCGCTCAGCACATCGACGGGATCTCCGTGGACGAGACGGGCCGGGCCGGCGCCGTCGTCGTACGCGGCAGCCTGTACTGGCTCACGCACCGCGACGGCCCGGCCCGCACGATCGCGGACACCCCGGGCGTCCGCGTCCGGCTCCCCGAGATGCTCGGCTCGGGCGGGCAGGTCGCGTACGTGACGGACGCGGAGGGCGAGGACGCCGTCGAGATCGCCTATCTGCCGCGCGCCAGCGGCGAACGCGAGCCGCGCCGGCTGGCCTCCGGCGAACTGGGCCGCGTCCTGGAACTCGTCTCGGACCCGAAGGGCGAGCGGCTCGCGATCGCGTCGAACGACGGACGGCTGCTGCTGCTCGACGCGACGGAGGAGTCCGGGCCCGGCGGCGCCTCCCGGACGGGGCCGGGGCCGGAATCCGGGGCAGGCGGAGTCACCGAGCTCATCCGGTCCATCAACGGGCCGGTACGCGACCTGGCCTTCTCCCCGGACGGGGCCTGGCTGACCTGGTCGCACCCGGGCATCGGCCGCACCCTGCGGCAGATCAAGATGGCCAGGATCGAGGGGCCGGGCGCGCGCACGGTCGTCGACGTCACCAACGGCCGCTTCGAGGACGAGAACCCGGTGTTCACCCGGGACGGCCGCTACCTCGCCTTCCTCTCCTGGCGCGGCTTCGACCCGGTGTACGACGTCCACACCGGCGACCTGTCCTTCCCGCTGGGCTGCCGCCCGTACCTCGTACCCCTGTCCTCGGCGACGCCGTCCCCCTTCGCGCTGAACCCGGAGGGCCGCCCGGCGGCGGGCGGCCTGGATCCGGTCGAGAGCGACACCGGCGACGGTGACGGTGACAGCGGCACGGTGACGGTCGAGATCGAGGGCCTGGAGAGCCGCGTCACCCCCTTCCCGGTCACGGCGTCCAAGTACTCCGCGCTGTATCCCGTCGCGGGCGGCGGTCTGGTCTGGCTGCGCTGGCCGATCTCGGGCGCGCTCGGCGAGACGTTCGCGAACCCGGACGACACGAGCGGCCGTCCGACCCTGGAGTACTTCAACATCACCAAGGCGAAGAAGTCCGAACTCGTCGAGCACCTCGACTGGTTCGCGCTCAGCGGCGACGGCAGCCGGCTGGTCGTGGTCGACGAGGGCGACCTGCGCGCGGTCCCCTCCACGGAGTCCGGCGACGGCGACACGACCGTCTGGATCGACCTGCGCCGCATCCTGCACGAGGTCGACCCGGCCGCGGAGTGGCGCCAGGCGTACGCCGAGGCGGGCCGCCTCATCCGCGCCTACTTCTGGGCGCCGGACATGTGCGGCATCGACTGGGACGGGATCCTGGCCCAGTACCGCCCGCTGGTCGAACGGGTCGCGTCCCCCGACGAGTTCGCGGACCTGCTCCGCGAGGTGCTCGGCGAACTGGGCACCTCGCACGCGTACGTCACCCCCGCCCGCCGCAACGAGGGCCCACCCCACTACCAGCGGGCGCAGGGCCTCCTCGGCGCCAACTTCGTGCGGCGCGACGAGGGTTGGCTCGTCAAGCGCATCCTCCCCGGCGACTCCTCCGACTCCAAGGCCCGTTCCCCGCTGGCCGGTACGGGCATCCGCGAAGGCGCGGTCCTCACCCACGTGGACGGACGCCCGGTGAACCCCGTCGCGGGCCCCTTCCCCCTCCTCGCGGGCGCGGGCGGCACGACGGTCGAGCTGACGTTCACCCCGGCGGAGGGCGAGGGCCGCTCACGCCGGGTCGCGGTGGTCCCCCTGGTCGACGAACGCCCCCTGCGCTACCAGGACTGGGTGGCCAAACGCCGTGAGGTCGTACGGGAGTTGAGCGGCGGCCGCTGCGGCTATCTGCACATCCCGGACATGGGCGGCTCGGGCTGGGCCCAGTTCAACCGCGACCTGCGCATGGAGGTGTCACGGCCCGCCCTCATCGTCGACGTACGCGGCAACGCGGGCGGCCACATCAGCGAGCTGGTCGTGGAGAAGCTCACCCGCACGATCCTGGGCTGGGACCTGACCCGGGGCGCCCAGCCGGTGTCGTACGCGTCCAACGCCCCGCGGGGCCCGGTGGTGGCCCTGGCCGACGAGATGACGTCGTCGGACGGCGACATGATCACGGCCGCGTTCAAGTTGCTCAAGCTGGGCCCGGTCGTGGGCCAGCGCACCTGGGGCGGCGTCGTCGGCATGACCGGCCGCCACCGCCTCGGCGACGGCACCGTCATCACGGTCCCCATGAACGCCGCCTGGTTCGACGCGTACGGCTGGTCCATCGAGAACCAGGGCGTCACCCCCGACCTCGAAATCCTCCGCACCCCCCTCGACTGGGCAGAAGGCCGCCACGCCCAACTCGACGACGCGGTCCAACTGGCCCTGGACCTCCTCTCCCTCCACCCCGCAGCAACCCCACCAACCTACGAAAACACCCCGACGAGAACCCGCCCGAAGCTACCGCCGAGGGCGTCTTCGTAGGGGGCTCGGCGCCGGGGGGCGGGGTCTTTTTGGGGCCACCGTCGAGATGCTGGGCAGCCCATCCGCCTTTAGGGGCGCGGGGAACTGCGCGACCAGCCCCAACGCGCCCGCACCCGACGAACGACCGCCCCCACAAACACAAACGTGGGGTGCCCTCCCAAAGAAGGGCACCCCACGCTCACCACACTCGATCAGATGTCGTAGTCCTGATCGAACCGCTCCTGCGCATCGCGCGACGCCCGCTGCGCCTCATCAGGCGTCTGCCGCCCCGGCTCCTGACGCTCCCGCGGAGCCCGCTCACGCGACGCCCGCTCGCGCGGGTCACGCGGCTCCTGCGGCTGCCGCTCGCGCTCGCTCGCCTCGTCGCGGCCCTGGTCGGCACGTCGACGCGCCCGCTCGTCGAGCTCCTCGGCCTTGTCCTGGAACTGGTCCTTCATGCCCATGAGATTCACTCCCGTAGTGGGTGGGGGATGGGGCCTCGACCAGATTCACACGGACCGACAAAACGCGCATTTCGATCAGTGACGGTCAGTTACGCAGCGTGCTCCGTGCCTGCTCATCGGCCTCTCCCCCGGCCCCGACGAGCCCCTTCGGCACCTGCCCCACCCGCGGAGCGAACCGCCGCATCTCCCGCTGCCCCACCGATCCGACGATCCCCGGCAGATACCCGCGTACACCCTGCATCCCCCGCAGCCACCACTGCCCGTACACATGACTGGACCGCCGCTCGATCCCGGCCACGATCCGGTCGACGGCCGGTCCGAGCGGATACGTCTTGCTCGCGGGCCACGGCAACCGCTGCCTCAACTCCCGCATGACGTCGTCCTGATCGGCCCCGCGCACCATGTCGGTGTCGGTCCAGGACAGATACCCGACCCCCACGCGTACGCCCTTGTACCCGACCTCGGCCCGCAGGCTGTGCGCGTACGCCTCGACGCCCGACTTGGACGCGCAGTACGCGGTCATCATCGGCGCGGGCGTGATCGCGGCGAGCGAGGCGATCTGCAGCAGATAGCCGCGGCTCTCCATCAGTACGGGCAGGAACGCCCGTGCGGTCATCGCGGATCCGATGAGGTTCACCTCGATGACCCGCCGCCACGCCTGCGGGTCGGAGTCGACGAACGGCCCCCCGTTGGCGACCCCGGCGTTGGCGACGACGATGTCGACCTTTCCGAACCGCTCCTTCACCTCGGCCGCGACCCGGACCATCGCCTCGTGGTCGGTGACGTCGGCGTACCAGTGCCCGCTCTCGCCGTGCAGCCGCTCGGCGACCTGCTTCAGCGCGTCCGGCTCCAGACCGACGAGCGCGACCGTGGCACCGCGGGCGGAGAGCTTGCGGGCGAGGAGTTCCCCGACGCCCCGAGCGGCCCCCGTGACCACGGCGACCTGCCCTTCCAGGCTGACCGCGGTCGGCCGATATGTCCGGCTGCCTTGGTTGATGTTCCTTAGCACACGCATGACGTGGGCAATCCCCTTCCACTGATGCTTCGCACGTTTGTGTGGCGTGAGTCGCCCAAGGTGTTGCGGGCAGCCAGGGCAGCAGTAGCGTCCCTTATCAGGCGAGGTCCGAGTCCGTTCGGCCTCACAGAGAACAAACCCCGTGCCCAGGAAGCGACGCGGGGTTCCCCGCCCCGCCCGGGTCCACACCGAGCGGAAAGCGTCCGGCGGGGCGGACACCCACGCACCAGCGTTCCCGCCGCACGGCGAGGCACTGGCAGCAGGTCCCGCACACGATGAGCACCCCACGCCGCACCCAGCGGCGCGGGCCCGGCACCGGGCAGGCGTCCACACCCTGCCGACGGAGCCGCATTCCTTCTGGGTCCGGTCGAAGCCGCGCCCCTGGGACACCTCAGCTCATCAGCGACGCTGACCCTGCTCATGCCCCCGCTCACAAGCAACGGATCGCGGCGGTTACCGCACCCGGGCACTCCACCGGCATCTGGCCACCCATGGAGTGCCCGGCCAGAACGGCCTTCTCCCCGGGCGCGAGCGTGGCGGCGAGCACGGCCTCCAGATCGTCGGCGAGCGCGTCCGCGCTGCACACCGGGTTCGCCGGACTGCGCCCGTGGCCCCGCTGGTCGTACGCGATCACGCGATGGTCGGCGGCCAGGTCCCGGATCTGCGCCGCCCAGAAGGCGGTCGAGCACGACCACCCGTGCGACAGCACCACCGCGGGCGCCCCGTCGGGCCCGTGCACCTCGACGTGCAGCCGGGCCCCGTCGGCGGAGACGGCGGTCAGCTCGCGCGCGGGAACGGGCGGCGCGTACGGACCGGACGCCACATGCATCAGCCGGCTCACGCGCCCGCCTCCACCGTCTTCTTCGTACGGCGCTTCGGCGCCGTCTCCGGCTCGGGCGGCGGCCTCAGCAGGTCGTACTCGCCCAGGTCCACACGCCGCGTCGCACCGCGGAACTCCGTGGTCGTGCCGGGCCAGATGGTGGTGTTGACGCCGTTGTCGTCGAGGTACCAACTGGTGCAGCCGCCGGTGTTCCAGACCGTGCGCTTCATACGCTCCTGGACACGGTGGTTCCAGGCGTCGACCGCGCCGGGCCGTGCGTCGAGGGCGGCCGGTCCGCCGAGCACCTCCAACTGGCGTACGTAGTCGGCCATGTAGTTGAGCTGGGACTCGATCATCAGGATCATGCTGGAGTTCCCGAGGCCGGTGTTCGGCCCGATGATCGTCATCCAGTTGGGGAACCCGGCCGCCGTCGCACCGCGCAGCGACTTCATGCCGGTCCGCCACGCCTCGGCGAGCGTCTTGCCCTCCGCGCCCACGACCCGGTCGGCGATCGGCATGTCGGTGACGTGGAAGCCCGTACCGAAGACGATCGCGTCGACCTCGGCCTCGGTCCCGTCGGCGGCCACGACGGTCGACCCGCGGACCTCGCTGAGCCCGCTGGCGACCACGTCCACGTTGGGCTGCGCGAGGGCCGGGTAGTACGTGCTGGAGAGCAGGATGCGCTTGCAGCCGATGCGGTAGGACGGGGTCAACTTGGCCCTGAGCCCGGGGTCCTTGATGGCCCGGGCCATGTTCCGCTTGGCCAACTGCTCAACAAGTCCCAGTTCGTTGGGGCGCTTGGTGAACGCCTGGACCTGCAACTCCCGTAGGCCCCACAGGAGTCCGCGCCGGGCCTGCGAGGTGAAGGGCAGCTGACGGTGGAGCCGGCGCTCGGCCCCGCTGATGGCCCGGTCGACGCGGGGCATCACCCAGGGCGGGGTGCGCTGGAAGAGGGTGAGTTTCGCGACGTCCGGCTGGATGCTCGGCACGATCTGGATGGCCGAGGCGCCCGTACCGATCATCGCGACCCGCTTGCCGCGCAGGTCGTAGTCGTGGTCCCAGCGGGCCGAGTGGAAGACCTTGCCGGGGAAGGTGTCGAGGCCGGGAACGTCCGGGACCTTGGGGTCGGAGAGCGGCCCGGTGGCGGACACGACGACGTCGGCGGTAAGAGTCCCACTGCTGGTCTCGACGACCCAGCGCAGCCGCTCCACGTCCCAAGTCATCATCTTCACCTCCGAGTTGAAGCGAAGATGCGACCGGAGCCGGAAGACGTCGGCGACGTGCTCCAGATAGGCGCGGATGTGCTCCTGCCCGGAGAAGGTGCGCGGCCAGTCGGGATTGGGCGCGAACGAGAACGAGTACAGGTGCGACGGCACATCACAGGCGCAGCCCGGATAGCTGTTGTCCCGCCAGGTCCCGCCCACGCTGTCGGCCCGCTCCAGGACGACGAAGTCGGTGACGCCCTCGCGTCGCAACCGCACAGCGGCTCCGAGCCCACCGAATCCGGAGCCGATCACCGCCACCCGTACATGCTCGTGCTCGGTCATCCCGACGCCTCCATTGCCGCGTACGACGCTGCCGACTCCGCCAGTGAACACTGGCGCAATGGGAGCGTAGAGCAGCCCCATACCGATGGGTAGGGGTCGGGGGAAGGACGTTTGCATCAGCGGCTCCGCCGCGGGTACCGGACGGTACGACATAGGCTTCCGGCGTGGCGGACAAGCGGGAGTACCGAATGGAGGAGCTGGCCAGGGAGGCCGGCATCACCGTGCGCACGCTGCGCTTCTACCGCGAACGCAAGCTGATCCCGCCACCGCGCCGCGAGGGCCGGATCGCCTGGTACGACGAGGACCACCTGGCCCGCCTGCGCACGATCGCCGCGCTGCTTGAGCGGGGCCACACCCTGAGCGGCATCGCCGAACTCGCCGAGGCCTTCGACCACGGCCGCGACGTCGGCGAACTCCTCGGCCTGGGCGCCCCCACCGAGGAAACCCCGGTCCGCCTCTCACCGGAGGAACTGGCCGACGTGTTCGGCGACGAGGCGACGCCGGAGAACCTCTCGGCCGCGCTCGACCTGGGCTACCTCGGCACGGACGGCGGCGAGATCGTCCACGTGAGCCGACGCCTCCTGGACACCTCGGCGGCACTCGTCCGCGAGGGCATCCCGCTCGCGGACGTCCTGGCCGCGGCCCACCGCGTCCGCGACCACGCCGACGCCCTCGCCGAGCTGTTCACCGAGCTTGTCCTGACACAGGGCGGCCGCACGGCGGACGACCTCAAGCGACTGCGCCCGCTGGCGAAGAGCGTGGTGGACGCGGAGGTGTCGATGGCGCTGGACCGGAAGCTGGGGAAGCTGTCGGGCACCGTCGGGCCCGAGGAGCGGACACCGCACCGCGCGGCACAGACACGACGATCCGCACGTGAAGCACCTTGAACCACTTCAACCTCCAACAAACACCGCATAGTTCACCCTTTCGAGTGACTAAAGAGAACACGGGTGCGACCGATGGCCGTGTGCCTCTAGGTTCATGACGCCCAGTCACCCGACGGGCACTCCGCCCAGCACGAGTAGGGAGAACTCTGAACTTGAAGCGCAAATCACCCGTCCTCGCCACCACGGCCGTCCTCCTCGCCCTGGCCACGACGCCGGCGCCAGCCGCCGACGAACCCGCCACGGCGACCGGCCGCCAGAGCACGACGCAGGCCGCGGACACCCAAGTGATGTGGTCCAGCAAGCAGTTGCAGCCCCAGCAGGTGATGTGGTCCGGCCAGTCGGCACAGCCCCAGCAGGTCATGTGGTGAAGCAGGTGACGAACGACTGAGGATCAGCGTGCGGCGACCGAGGCTCCCCACCTCGTGGGTGGGGTGAACGCCGGTCGCCGACCGCCAGGAGGGGGCCGCAGGGGATCCAGGCGCCGTCGGCAACTGCCGTGGTTCAGGAGCCGGTGGCTCCCCAACTGGCAAGGAGACAGCGCAGTTCCTCCGCTTCCACGGCCGCGCCGAGTCTCTGATAGAGCGCCAGCGCACGCTCGGCGTACGGGCGGGCCGAGTCGATTCCCCGCGCGTGAAGGTGCGTTCGGGCCAGTCCGGCCAGCGCGTGTGCCGAGCCGAGCGGGAAGCCGAACTTCTCCGCGATCTGCAGCGCACAGCCATACGTCTCCAGTGCGACGCCCAACTGGCCCACCGTGCGCTGTGTGTCGGCGATACCGACAAGGGCGCGCTGGCGCTCGTACTGATTGTCGATGCGCCGGGAGACCCTCTCCGCCGTGCTGAAGTGACGCAGCGCCTCATCCATCCGCCCGGACTCCGCACAGGCCGCGCCGAGACTGTTCAGGGCATTCACCTCGCCGACGGCGTCCTCACCGGCCCGGTGACTGGCGAGGGCGCGTCGGAAGCAGACCAGGGCCAGTTCAGGCCTGCCGGTGACGCGATGGACAGTACCGAGATTCGTATCGAGTATGGCCAGCTCCTGGCGCCCGCCGAAGCGGCGTGCCAGGGCCAGGGACTGCTCGTAGTGACTGCGGGCCTCTTCGTACAGGCCCTCGGCGAAGTAGATCTCGCCCATGTTGTTCAGGGCCTTCACCTGGCCGTGCGCGTCCCCGAGGTCCCGGTGGATATCCAGCATGGCCCTGAAGCGGTGCATCGCTCTGGCGTACTCGGCTCCGAAGATCAGGGCGGCTCCCTGCACATTGAGGCTCTCGGCCACGCCGTAGCGGTCACCGACCTGTTGGTAGAGCGCGAGTGCGCGGTCCAGTTCGTGCAGGGACATCTCGCCGCGCCCCGCCGCGAGATGGGCTCGGCCGATCTCGAAGAGAGCATCGGCACGACCGTGCACATCATCGAGTTCCTCGAAGAGGGACAGCGCCTCGGCAGCACAGTGGAGTGCCTCGCCGTGGTTCTCCTGGGCCAGGACGTCCGCTCGCTCCACCAGGGTCTGGGCCAGCGCCTGACGGTCGTCCCCGACGCGGAGGGCGGCCAGGGCGGCACCGTGGAATTCGGCCGTGAGATCCCGGGCACCCCACAATTTGAGGGTGTAGGCCAGCACGTGGGGAAAGAGCTCGGCGAAGTCCGGAAAGTCTGCGGCGGCCGTCCGGGCCACGGCCAGCAGGTTCGCACGCTCCAATGTCAGCCACGCCGATGCCGCGTCGACCGCTTCGGCCTCGGCCCTGGGTCCCGCCTCGGATTCGAGTTCGGCACCGGGTTCGGGTTGGGCAGCGGGTCCGGGTTCGGCGCCGGTGAAGTCCGGTGCACGGGGAGAGAAGTGCTCCTGGCCGATGGGCCGTCGTCGGCGACGCGGATACGCGAGCCGGTCGGCGCGGTCGGCTGCCGTGAGGTAGTAGGACATCAGGCGGCGGAGCGCCCCTGCCCGTGCCGTCGGCGGGTCCTCGGCCCGGCATAATCGCCCGCCGAACGCGCGGGCCAGGTCATGCAGTTGATAGCGGTCACGCACCGGCTCGTTGAGCAGATGCCGGTCGAGGAGGTCGTCCGCCGCGCGGCGGACCTCATCGGTGTCGGGGCCCCCGCACAGCTCGGTCGCCGCCTCCAGCGTGATGTCGGGGCCCGGGTGCAGCGCCAAGTGGCGGAAGAGCAGTCGCGCGGAGGCGTCGAGATCCGAGTAGGAGAGCCCAAAGGCGGCGGCGACCCGCTGGTCGAATTCGTCCAGTCGGTCACCGGCGCGCGTCAGCCGGTCGGCCACGTACTCCAGGTCCCAGGTGTCCCGGTGCCGGAACCGGCTCGCCAGCAACTGGACCGTCAGCGGATGGCAGCTGCACAACTCCACGACGCGGCGCAGTGCGGAGGTGTCGGAGACCCTCGCCGCGCCCACGATCCGGGCGAAGAGCGAGGCCGCCTCCGAGACGGACAGCACGTCCAGCGGGATCGACATGGCGCCGTCGAGGCCGGCGAGCCGATTTCGGCTGGCCACGATCGCATGGCACTCCGGCGAGCCAGGCAGCAACGGCCGCACTTGTTCGGCGTCGCGCGCGTTGTCGAGCACCACGAGGACACGGTGGTAGGCGGTCCACTCCCGCCAGCGCGCGGTCCGTTCGTCGAGGGTCTCGGGAAGCGGATCGGGCACGCCGACGGTGTGCAGCAGGAAGGCCAGGGCATCGGCCGGTTCGTACGGCGGCTGGTCGCTGTAGCCGCGCAGGTCGACGTAGAACTGTCCTGCGGGGTAGAGGGATCTCATCCGGTGCGCCGCATGGATGATCAGCGCCGACTTGCCGACCCCGGGCATGCCGTGCACGACCGTGAGGGGCAGGGCGGTCCCGTTTCCGCCGGGGGCCGGAACGGTCGCGGCGAGCATGGCCTCCAGCTCGCTCCCCCGCCCGGTGAAGTCCCTGGTGTCACGGGGCAGGCTGCTCCCCACGGACCCCCTGTCCGCGGCGGCCGCCGACCTTCGCTGGTCACGCACCTCGCCGCCCGCCCCCTGACCTCGTACGGAGGAGTCCTCGCCGGAGCCGGCAGGGACCGACTCGGGCGTCTCGCCGGAGGCGGTGCGGATCGACGAGGCGCCGGGCGCCGGATCCCGCGGCCCCGGCTCCCGCAGGCCGGGGTCCTGTGTGAGGACGCGGTGGTGCAGCTCTCGCAGGTCCGCCCCCGGATCGATGCCCAGTTCGTCGGCCAGCCGGTCGCGCGTGTCCCGGTACAGGCCCAGCGCCTCGCCGTCCCGCCCCGAGCGGTAGAGGGCCAGCATCAGGGCGGCGACGGCCTGTTGGGCGAGGGGGTCGAGGGAGACGAGTTCGTGGAGTTCGCCGATGAGGTCGGCGTGGCGGCCCAACTCCAGTTCCAGGCGGATGCGTTCCTCCCGTACCCGCCGGTGGTCCTCGGTCAGCCGGGCCCGTGCGGAGGCGGCCCAGGCGCCGGTGAACTCCGCGAACGGCTCCCCGCGCCAGAGCGCCTGCGCGGCGTGCAGCAGACCGACGGCGTACTCCGTGTCGCCCCGCCCGGCCGCCGCACGAGCCTGCGCGCGCAGCAGTTCGAGGCGTACGAAGTCCACGTCGTCCTCGCGCTCGACGCGCAGCCGGTAGCGGCGCGGCGCCGCCCGCTCGACCAGCGCGTCGTCGCCGACGGCGCGGTGGAGCCTGGTGCGCAGCCGCGACAGGTAGGTGCGCAGCGCCTCCACGGGAGCCGCGGGTAGATCGTCGTCGTCCCAGACCCGCTCGACGAGCGTGTCCACGGAGACCGGGGCTCCCCGGGAGTGGAGCAGGATCGCGAGGACGTGTCGCTCCTTCAGGGAGCCGAGCGCGTACTGACGTCCCTGGTGCCACAGTTCGAGAGGCCCCAGCGCAAGGAGGTCCACCATCTCCCCCAGATGGTTCAGCCGCTTCCTCCCACTCACTGTCAGGGCACCGCCGGAACGGCCGGAGGGAGCGGAGCGGGGCGCACAGGCGCGTGAGGGGCGCATGCCAAGCCCGCGCACTCCCCTCGGGTGATCCGCAAGCTCTCCCGTACGGAGACTGCAAGGTTTCTGCAAGCCCGGTGTCCAGCCCCCGGGGCAGACCAGGACGGTGGGGCCGCGCCGCCGCAAGCGGATGGCCGCACTTCAACTCATGGAGCCAACAAGGGAGTTGGCGTGACGGGGGAGTTCGTATGAGTATGACGATGCCGGATGCCGAGCGGCGTCTGGCGGTGCCCTTGCGTCTGGACGTCGAGCGCTGGGCCACCTTCCGGATACGCAAGCGGGTGCTCGCCGTGGTGCACACGGTGACCTCCGCGCGACGCCTGCTGGAAGCGGTCCGGCTGCTGGAGGGCGACCCGAGGGTGCAGGTCGTGTTCACGACGGCCGCGGACGTCTTCAACCACGGCGTGGACGCGTTCCTGGAGGACACCCGGGCGCTGGTCGTGCCCTGGAGCCAGGCCGTGCACACCCGGTTCGACCTCGCGCTGGCCGCGAGCTACGGCGGTCTGCACGAGCTGCACGCCCCGGTGATCGTGCTCCCGCACGGCGCCTCGTACAACAAACGGGTCTCCGCGCCCGGCGACCACCGCGGGCGGGCCGTGGCGGAGCGCGAGGTGTACGGACTGGGCCGGCAGTGGCTGGTCAGGGACGGTGTGGTCGTCCCGTCGGCCATCGTGCTGGCACACGAGGACGACCGGGCACGCCTCGGCCGCGAGTGCCCCGAGGCGCTGCCCGTGGCGGAGGTCGTCGGGGACCCCTGCTACGACCGCGTGGCGGCGAGCCTGCCCTCGCGGGCCCTGTACCGGGAGGCCCTGCGCACCGGGCCCCGTCAGGAACTGGTGCTCGTCTGCTCCACCTGGGGACCCGACTCGCTCCTCGGACAGCAGTGGGACCTGCTGGAACGGCTGGCCGCCGAGCTGCCCCGGGAGGAGTTCCGCATCGTGGTCATGCTGCACTCCAACGTCTGGAACGCGCACAGTGAATGGCACATCCGCAGCGCCTTCGCCCGGCTGAACCGATCCGGCGTCGGGCTGGTCGGCCAGCACGCGGAGTGGTGCGGGGCCGTCGTCGCCGCCGACTACATCGTGAGCGACCACGGTTCCGTCTCGCTCTACGGCGCGATGACCGGCGCCCGGATCCTGACGGCCGGCTCCCCGGACACGGAGCTGGACCCCTCCTCGCCGATGGCCGAACTGCGGTCCCTGGCACCCCGGATCCGCACGGACCGTCCGCTGCGCAGGCAACTGCGGCAGAGCTCCGCCGCGTACCGCACGGAGCTGTACACGCGGATCGCGGCCCGGCTCAGCTCGGAGCCGGGCCGGTTCGCCCGCCGGATGCGCGCGCTGCTGTACCGCCGGCTCCGGCTGCGCCCACCGGCCGCGTCGCCCACCGCGGAGCGGGCACGGCTGCCGGTCGTGGTGCGCTGCGACGAGCCCGGGGCACAGGCTCATGAGTGACTTCGCCGACCCCTCCGCCGACCTCTTCGTCGCCTCCTTCGTCACTGCCTGTGCCGCCTCCTTCGTCGCTTCCTGTGTCGCGTCGTTCGACGAGCGACTGCGGGCGCCCTCGGTCCACGACGTCGAGGTCACGCTGGCCCTGCCGGGTCACGACCGTCCGTTCGTGGACCGGCATCTGCGGGTCGCGCTCCCCGCGCCGGGCCCCTGGCCGCCGCTGGCGGACGTCCTGCTCGCACCGGGCGCGGGAGGCGCGACAGCCGACGTGCCGGCCGCCGGCCACCCGGGCGCCGCGGTGGTCGCGGTCCACGAGGGGACTCGTGTGTGCCGGCTGCGACTCGGGCCGTACGACTCAGGCGCCACCCGCGCTCCGCACACACTGACGCTCACCGCACGCCACGCCGCCCTGCACCCGTGGCCCGTCTGGGCCTCGCTGGCGCACGCCTGGCTGGTCGCCCATGCGGGAACACCTTGGTCAGGGGCTGCCGGGGCCGACGCCCGCCAACCGAGGGCTCGCCAACCGGGGACACCACTCTCAGGACTTCCCCGGCTCTCAAGAACTCCACGGCTCTCAGTAACTCCTCAGCCGCGGTCTCCCGAGCCGGAGCCGGAGGCGCCCTCGCCCTCGTCGACGGAGGCGCCCCCGCCCTCGTCCAGCCTCCGCAGCCGCTCCCGCACGCCGTCGGCCGGTCCCGGCCGGTTCACTCCGACGTAGAGACCGAGCGCTTCCCGGTAGTGCCCCTGGGCGAGTTCGCGCTGTCCGCGCAGTTCGGCGAGCTCGCCCAGGGCATCCAGCGCACGGGCCGTCTCGTAGTGGGCCGCGGCCTCGCGCAGCACGGCCAGCGCACCCAAGAGCCAGCGCTCCGCCTCGTCGGGCCGGCCGTCGCCGAGGCAGATCCTGCCCAGCAGGGTGGCCGCACGCGCCGCGTTGTAGGAGTCGTCGACCGCCAGCAGGGTCGTACGTGCCCCGACGGCGCCCTCGGCCGCCCGGGCGAACCGGCCTCGGGTGAACTCGACGTCGGCCGCGTTGAGCCGGGCGAGCCCGCCGGCCCGGAGGTCCCCGCAGCGGGGCAGCTCCACGGCGGCCCACTCGAACAGCTCGGCCGCCGCGTCCAGTTGGCCGGCGCGCTGATGGGCCAGCCCGCGGTAGTTCGACGTACGCGCGTATCCCAGCTCGTCCCCGGCGGCCGCGAAGAGCCGGGCCGCCTCCTCGAACATCTCCAGGGCGCGGACGGTGTCCCCTCGGCCCAACTCGCCCTGTCCGCCGGAGGTGAGCATCCGGCACTCGGCCGGCCCGTCCCCCAACTCCCTTGCCGCGGCGAGCCCTTCGGCGTGCGAGGTGCGCCAGGCGTCGTAGTGCTTGCGCCGCAGGAAGAAGGGGCCCAGGGCATCGGCGAGCTGCCAGCTGATGTCCCGCTCTCCCGCCGTCCTGGCCCGCCGTATCACCGCCATCAGATTGGGCAGCTCCCGCTCCAGCCAGTCAAGCGCCGCCCTGGTGCCGTCGCCGAAGTCCTCGGTGATCACCGGTCCGGGCCCGTAGGAACGTTCCCGTAAGGGGTGTCCGGGGTCGATGGCCCGCTCGGCCCGTGTCGCGGTGGCCAGGTAGTGGTCGGCGATACGACGGAAGACCGTCGCCCGCTCCGCCGCGGACTCTTCCTCCGCGGCCTTCCCCATGGCGTGCAGCCGTACGAGATCGTGGAAGCGGTAGCGGTCCTCGCCGATGTCGATGAGCAGGTTGGCGTCGTGGAGGAGGTCGAGCAGTTCGCCGGGGTCGACCCACGCGCCATCGGGATCGGCCCTCGCGCCGCCGGAACCGGAGTCTCCGCCGCCGCCGGAACCGACAGACCCCAGCACGGCCGCCGCGACTCCTCCCCCGAACTCCGTCCCCGGGTGCACACCGAGCAGCCGGTAGAGCCGGGCGGCTTCCGCGGGCAGTCCCTGGTAGGAGAGGTCGAGAGCGGCGCGTACGCCGTGGTCGCCGTCGATGGCCAGCGCGTCCAGCCGCCCCCGTTCCGCCGTCAGGGCCCGGACCATCGTGGTGATCCGGCGCAGCGGCCGCGCCGCGAGTCGCGCCCCGGCGACCCGCACGGCCAGCGGCAGCCCGGCGCAGAGCCCGACGAGTGCGCGGGCGTCGTCCGGCTGGGTGGCCACGCGGTCGTCGGCGAGGGTGGCCGCGAGCAGTTCGACCGCCGCTTCGGGGGCGAGCGGTTCCAGATGCACCTGGTAGCCGCCTTCGAGGGCCAGCCCGGACATCCGCCGACGGCTGGTCACCAGCGTGACGTTGGGTCCGCCGGGCAGCAGCGGCCTTACCTGCGCCGCCGTCGCCGCGTCGTCGAGCAGCACCACGATCCGGCGGTCGGCGGTGAGCGAGCGGTACAGCGCGGCCCGGTCGGCGACACCCTCCGGCACCTGCTGCGGCGGCACACCCAGCCCGCGCAGGAAACTGCCCAGCACCTGGGCCGGTTCCACCGGGCCGGTCGGTGCCTGCGCGCAGAGGTCCGCGTACAGCTGGCCTCCCGGGAAGTCCGGGCGCAACCGGTGCAGCCAGGCCAGGGCCAGCGCGGTCTTGCCGACCCCGCCGAGGCCGCTCACGGTGGCGAGGGCGGGGTGGTCCCGCTGTGCGGCGAGGGCCCGGTGGCGTTCGAGGCGCTCCACCTCCGCGGTGCGGTCGGTGAGGCGAACGGCCGGCGGAAGCTGCCACGGCAACTGCTGCTCCGCCGTCTCACCGGTGCGGATGTGGACGTCGCCGTGCACGACGGCGGCCTGGACGCTGGGACCGTGAACGACTCCGCTCAGTTCGTTGTGGCCGCCCCACTCCTGCCCCCGCACGGGCCCCCCTACGACCGACCGGTAAGTACCGTCCTATGGGGAGGAGCCTTTCCACGCACACCTGTCCGCACACACGCTCGAAAACCGGCGCCCGGCGCACCACTGCATCCGGAGCCTGCGCTTCCGCCCTCAGAAGCCGCCGCGCGGAGTGACACAGGGGCGGGGGCTATCACAAAGGGGCGGGGACTACTCGTACACAACGGTCACCGGCGCATGGTCGGACCACCGCTCGCCATGCGTGGCCGCCCGCTCCACGAGCCCCTTGACGGCCCTGGCCGCGAGACCGGGCGTGGCGACCTGGTAGTCGATCCGCCAGCCGGTGTCGTTGTCGAAGGCCCGCCCCCGGTACGACCACCACGAGTACGGCCCCTCCACGTCCGGGTGGAGGGCGCGGACGACGTCCACGTACCCTCCGTCCGTCTCGTCGAAGACGCGGCCGAGCCACTCGCGCTCCTCGGGCAGGAACCCGGAGTTCTTCTGGTTGCCGCGCCAGTTCTTGAGGTCGGCCCGCTGGTGGGCGATGTTCCAGTCACCGCAGACGACGACCTCGCGCCCGTCGGCGGCGGCGCGCTCGCGCAGGTTCTTGAGGTGGGCGAGGAACTCGTCCATAAACCGGATCTTCTCGTCCTGCCGCTCGGTGCCGACCTCGCCGGAGGGCAGGTACAGGCTGGCGACGGTGACGCCGGGCAGGTCGGCCTCGACGTACCGGCCGCCGCCGTCGAACTCGGCGGACCCGAAGCCGACCTGGACGCGGTCGGGCTCGCGGCGCGTATAGAGGGAGACCCCGGCCCGCCCCTTCGCGGCGGCGGGCGCGTGCACGACATGCCACCCCTCGGGCTGCCGTACACCCTCCGGGAGTTGCTGGGGCTCGGCCCGCACCTCCTGAAGGCACAGCACATCGGCGGACGTCTCCGCCAGCCACTCCACGAAGCCCTTCTTGGCGGCGGCCCGGAGCCCGTTCACATTCACAGAGGTCACAGTCAGCACCCGGGCACGATACCGGCACACTGGTACGTGCACAGCGCCCGGCCGAGCCCTTCACGGGGACGGGCGGACGCACCGAACGCACCGAACGCCACCAACCCACCCACCGCATAGAAGTACGATACTTAGCATGAATATACGCCGGGTCGCCTTCGATCACACCGACGCCGTCAAGCTCAACGACGAGGTGCAGGCCGAGTACGCCATGCGCTACGGGGACGAGGGTGACGTCACCCCGCTCGACCCGTCGATGTTCGAGCCGCCGATCGGCCTGTACCTGATGGCGTACGACGCCCAGGGGCGCCCGGTGGCCACGGGCGGCTGGCGCACCCAGGACGAGAACGACGAGGGCTACTCGGACGGCGACGCCGAGCTGAAGCGCATGTTCGTGATCGAGGAGGCACGGGGCAACGGGCTGGCCCGCCGCATCCTGGCGGCCCTGGAGGACGACGCCCGGGCGGCCGGCCGCATCCGCATGGTCCTGGAGACCGGCAACAAGCAGCCCGAGGCCATCGCCCTCTACGCCTCCAGCGGCTACGAGCCGTGCGTCAAGTTCGGCCACTACCGCTTCCACGAGGACAGCCGCTGCTTCGCGAAGCTTCTGTGAGGAGTCCGGTCCGGCGCGGGCGGGGCCACTAGCCTGTCGTGATCATCAGCCCGGTTCACCACGGGCACCGGACCGCCGGACCCGCACCACCGGCATCACGGCACCTCACGACACCTCACGACAGGGGACCCATGACTTCGCGCCGCCGCACGCCCGGACTTCTGCGCGCCGCCGTGCCCGTCACCGCCCTCGCACTCGCGCTCACCGCGTGCTCCGACGGCGGAACCGAGGCGTCCGGCGCGGACGACAAGGGCGGCTCCTCCGCCGAGGCGGGCGTCATCTCCCTCAAGTCGGCGCAGGCCGTCCTGCTCAACTACGCGAAGGTCAACAACGCGGCCAACGCGGCGCAGGCCCCGGACAGGACGGCCGAGGTCGAGGGCGGAGCGCTGCTCCAGCAGAGCCAGGCGACGTTCACTCAGTTCAAGGCCCTCCCGAAGAAGGAGCAGGCGAGTTTCAAAACGCCGTTCCACTACCCGGTCGAGGGCGCCCGCTTCTACATCCCCCGCAAGGGTTCGCCGCAGGTCTTCATGGTCGACACCCGCGTCACCGGCGAGGACATCGAGAAGGACCGCCGCCGCCTGCTGGTCTTCGAGCACGTGAAGGACTACGAGAAGAGCAAGAACAAGGGCGCCGAGTGGAAGGCGGTGTCCGTCGGCGAGGCCGACGGCGGGCTGCCGACCGTGAAGCGCGACGACGACGGCTTCGTCACGGTCCTCAAGGCCTCGGACTCCGTCGGCAGGATCAAGCTGGACGACCTGCGCGACCTGTCCAAGGACTTCTACGTCACGGGCGGCAAGAAGGCGGGCGCGAGCTTCGTGAACACCGCGTCCGTGAAGGCCTGGAAGAAGTCGTACACGAACCGCGCCACCTTCGACGACGGCTGCGTCGACGGCGAGTACGAGCCCGGCTTCACGGCGGCCGAGACGGCGTACGGCCTGAAGACCACCGACGGCGGCGCGCTGGCCCTCTACGACTTCGGCGTCGACTACCAGAACTGGCCGAAGGCCGAGGGCCCCCGCTGCTCCACCCAGCTGGACATCAAGAACCTGCCGACGGTCACGGACATCTACCTGGACGGCAGGACCAGCACGAGCGGCCTCACCCGTACGAACTCCCTGATCACCATGGCCGTGGTCCCGGCATCCGGCACGGACATCCGGGTCACGGGCCACCACCTGCAGATGGTCAACGCGAAGTAGCGGACACGGTCGGGCAGCGGACACGGCCGAGTAGCGGGCACGCCAGATCCCAAGTCGGAGGCAGTGCGGTCGGGGGCAGTGCGGTCGGGGGTCACAGGTCCATGGCGCGGCTGATGATCTCCTTCATGATTTCGGAGGTGCCGCCGTAGATCCGCTGGACGCGGGCGTCGGCGTATCTGCGGCAGATCACGGACTCCCGCAGGTAGCCGTATCCGCCGAACATCTGCAGGCAGTCGTCGACGACCTGGCCCTGCAGTTCGGTGGCGACGAGCTTCGCCTCGGCGGCCTGGTCGGCGGTGCGGGTGCCCCGGTTGTGTGCGAGGACGCAGGCGTCGACGAAGGCCTGGGCGGAGGTGATCCGTGCCCGCATCGCGGCCAGCCGGAAGCGGGTGTCCTGGAACCTCGCCAACGGCCGCCCGAACGCGGTGCGTTGCTTGGTGTGGGCGACCGTTTCCCGCAGCGCCGCCCCCGCGTCGGCGACCGCGCCCATGGCGACGACGAGCCGTTCCAGGGCGAACTGCCTCATCAGCAGGGCGAATCCCTGATCCGGCTCGCCGAGCACGTCGGCAGCCGGGACGTGGACGTCGTCGAAGAACAGCTCGGCGGTGTCCCAGGTCCGCAGCCCGAGCTTGTCGAGCTTGCGGCCCCGGGTGAAGCCGGGGGCATCGGCGGCCACGAGGAACAGGCCGATCGCGTGGTCCTCGCCGGTGCGGGCGGCGACGATGACGAGGTCGGCGTTGACGCCGCTGGAGATGAAGGTCTTGGCCCCGTTGATCAGCCAGCCGTCCCCGCCCGGGGCCGGCACCGCGCGCGTACGGATGGCGGCCACGTCCGAGCCGGTGCCGGGCTCGGTGATCGCGATGGCGACCAGCGACTCGCCGGAGACCGCGCGGGTGAGGTGACGGGCCTTCTGGTCCTCGGTACCGAACGCGGCCAGGTACGGGGCGACGACACCGGAGTGCAGCGGGACCGCGAAACCGGACTCGGCGGCGTTCGCGAGTTCCTCGATCATGATCTGCTCGAACCGCAGGTCGGCCAGGCCCAGTCCGCCGTAGGCGGGATCGGCCCACGGACAGAGCAGGTTCTGCGTGCCCGCGAGCCGCCAGACGTCCTTGCCGACGATCCCCTCGCGCTCCCGGGCGGCCTGCCTCGGCACGGTCACGGCCCGCGCCCGGCCCCCACCCGTACCGTCCCGTCGAGCCGGCCTTCACGGCGGTGCCGGCGGCCGGTTCGGGTATCCGTCCGGCAGGGTCCAACCGACGCCACGTACCAACGTCACGGCATCAACGTCACCTATCGACTCGACGTCATGTATCGACGTCACGTATTGAGCAACAAGGAGAGGAAGGAGAGGTACGGCATGACAGTGGCCGAAGAAGCGGGGCTCGGGCGCGTGGGGATCTGGACCGCGAGCCTGGACGCGCTCGCTCCGGCGGCGACCGGGCAGATCGCGGCCGAACTCGACGCCCAGGGCTGGGGCACGCTGTGGTTCGGCGAAGCCTACGGCCGGGAGGCCTTCACCCAGGCGGGGCTGCTGCTCGCCGCCACCGGGCGCATGCGCGTGGCCACCGGCATCGCCAACATCTGGGCCCGCGACGCGGTCGCGGCCAACGCGGCGTCGCGCACTCTGGCCGCGGCGCACGGCGGGCGGTTCGTCCTCGGGCTCGGGGTCAGCCACCGGCCGCTGGTGGAGCGGGTGCGCGGGGGCAGTTACGCCAAGCCGGTCGCCGCCATGCGCGAGTACCTCACGGCGATGGCGGGAGCGGCCTTCTACGCCGCGGAGGCCGACGAACCACGCCCGCCCGTCCTGGTCGCCGCCCTGGGTCCCCGGATGCTGGAGGTGGCCCGTGAACTCGCGGACGGCAGCCACCCGTACCTGGTGACACCGGAACAGACCGCCGACGTACGGGCGGCTCTGGGTCCGGACAAACTCGTGGCCGTCGAGATGGGCGCCGTGCTCACCTCGGACCGCGAGACCGCGCTGCGCCGGGCCCACGCCCACCTGGACATCTACACCGGTCTGCCGAACTACCGCAACAACTGGCTGAGGGGCGGCTTCGACGAGACCGACCTCGTCCGCGGCGGCTCCGACAGGCTGGCCGAAGCACTCATCGCGTGGGGCGACGAAGCGGCGATCCTCAGGCGCGTGCACGAGCACCTGGCCGCCGGGGCCGACCACGTCTGCGTCCAGGTCCTGATGGAATCCCCCTTCGACGTACCGACGGAACCCTGGCGAGAACTCGCACCCGCACTCGTCGGCGCTTGACCGACGCGACTGGCGGCCCCATGGAGCGGCTACCGCACCGTGCTGCCACCGGGCACGCCAAAGCCCCTGCCGGATCTCCCCGGCAGGGGCTTTGATCTGTGCGTGGACCTGTGGGGATTTGAACCCCAGACCCCCTCGATGCGAACGAGGTGCGCTACCAGACTGCGCCACAGGCCCTTGCAACGAGTGAAACTCTAGCATCCCGGTCAGGGTGCTTGGAAATCCGTTCCCGGGCCCTCACCCGCTGGTCAGGAGCGGGCCCGCGGCGGGACTTCTGAGACATCGTCACTCGTTGGCCGCGCGCGGCCGGTCGCCGTCCTCGTACTGGTCGAAGAGGGGCGTGCGGCCGCGTTCGCGGGCGCGCCTGGCCGAGGCCGCGCGCCGGGCGTCCGCGGCGCCGTCCGACGCGTCGTCCGCGTCGGGCTCGCCGAGTTCCTCCTCCGCCTCGGCCGTCGGACGGTCGGCGTTCGGTTCGACCGTGCTGGACCGGGCCGAGCTCCAGGCGTCGGGTCCGCCCAGGTCGACGTCGGACGTGGCGCGGGGGGCGACCGGGGCGGTCACGTACGTCGGCAGCGGCACCGGGACGGGGTCCCAGCTGTCGCCGCCGGAGGGGCCGCTCCGGCGCTCGCGCTGCTGGTCGACCCACTCGGCGTGGTCGGTCTGCTCGACGAGGGCACGTCGGTCGGCGGCCAGCGCGGACAGACCGGGATCGGTGTCGGCCTCGGGTCCGTCCTCCGGCTCGTCCGCGGCACCCGGGTCGGTGGGCGGCCGCCGCCTGGGCTGGCGCTCCCGCAGCCGCTGCGCCGCGACCTCGGCCCGCCTGCGGTCCATCACGTAGGTGAAGCGCCGCCGCTCCTGGGAGCGCAGATAGGCGATGTAGACGCTCAGCATCACCGCGGGCACCCCGGGCGCCCACAGGAACGCGAGTCCGCCGACGGCCGCGACGATCGCGCCGAGCGTGAAGGCCATGAAGAGCATGACCGTCGTACGCCGTCGGCGCGCGAGCACCTTCGAGCGCCGGGCGCGCGCTGCCGCCTCCGCGGCCGCGGCCCGCCTCGCGGGGGACGACGCGGCGGAGACGGCGGACGCGGACGTTCCGTTCGACGACGGCCTGGCGCCCTGCCGGGGCACCGGCCGGCCGTCCGCCGCACGGCCGGACTTCGGGGCGGGGTGGGCGGTACCGGCCGGGGAGCCGGACGTCGGCACCGTCGCGGACACCTGCCTCGACGCCTGCCGCGCCGCCTGTTCCGATGCGTGTTTCGACGCCTGCTTCGACGCCTGCTTCGGCGTCTGCTTCGAAGCGGGCTGCGCCTGTGCCTGCCCCTCGGACCGCGCTTCGTCCCGTACGTCGTCGACGTCGGCCCGTGCCTCGCGACGCGTCGGAGGCATGGCGAAGGCCCGGACGTCCACCGAGTCGGTGACGCCGTCCGGGTCGGCGTGGTGCTCCCCCTCTTCGGCGGAGCGCGCCCGCAGGTCCTTGGCGTACCGGCGCTCCATGCCCGCCCGGCCGGACAGAAGCCGGATGGCGGTGCTGAAGCGTTCCGTCGGACGGGCCTCATTCAGCTCGTCCTGCCTACGGAGCCACATAGGCACCAAGTAGGCGGCCCAGGCCCCGACAATGACTGCGTAGATGAGGCCGCTGCTGCTCACGCCTCACACGGTAGAGGGGTTTGCGTGAGGCCATCTGCCAATTGAGCCGGTGTGTCGCACGATCTGGCTGATATTTCGAGCTTTTTTTGTGACCGATGCGATCAGCAGGCCGCCGGGAGCGCGAAATTAATGCCCGAGGATGGTCGATCGCCGATCACTTTCGAACACCCATTTCATTTACGCGGTGTTCCGGGGCGTGTCCCGCGGTGAGTTTTCGGACGTGTTCCGCGAGCGTGTCCGGCGCCAGCGGGCCAGCAGTCCTTCGGGCACCTCTTCGGCCGTGAGCGCGAAGACGAGGTGGTCACGCCAGGCGCCGTCGATGTGGAGATAGCGTGGACGAAGGCCTTCGTCGCGGAATCCGAGTTTCTCCACGACCCGCCGGCTCGGTCCGTTCTCGGGCCGAATGCAGACCTCGATGCGGTGCAGACCAACGGTTCGGAAGCAGTGGTCGGAGACAAGCGCCACGGCCGTCGGCATCACTCCGCGACCGGCGACCGCCTCGTCCACCCAGTAGCCGATATGGCCCGAGCACATCGAGCCCCAGGTGATTCCGGCGACCGTCAACTGCCCGACGAGCCGCCCCTGGTACTCGATGACGAACGGCAGCATCCGCCCCGAGTTCGCCTCGGCGCGCAGATGCCGGACCATCTGGCGAAAGGTCGGCCGGTGGGCGATCGGCCCGCTGGGCGTGGGCGGCGGGATGGTCGCCTCCCAGGGGCGCAGCCAGTCCCGGTTGCGGCGGTTCACGTCGCGCCAGGCCCGCTGGTCGCGCAGCTTTATGGGCCGGAGGACCACATCGCCGTCCACCAGCTCGACCGGCCACGATGGGCTGTTCAGCTCGCACCCCCGCTGGGTCTGGGGTGATCGCCGCCGCGGATCTGGTCGACGGCGTGGGTCAGGAGGGGTTCGAGAACGGCGAGGCCGTCCCGCACCCCGCCGGTGGAACCGGGAAGGTTCACGATCAGCGTCCTCTCCGCGACCCCGGCGAGCCCCCGGGAGAGCGCCGCCGTGGGCACCTTCTCTCTCCCGAACGCCCTGATGGCCTCGGGAATGCCCGGCACCTCGTACGTGATCACCTGCCGCGTGGCCTCAGGCGTGCGGTCGGTGGGTGAGATGCCCGTGCCGCCGGTGGTCACGATGACGTCGTACCCGGCCCGGGCGCCCACCCGCAGGGCCTTCTCGACGGGGTCCCCGTCAGGGACCACCCACGGCCCGTCGACCGCGAAGCCGAACTTCTGGAGCCCCTCGGCGATCAGAGGCCCGCCCCTGTCCTCGTAGACACCCGCCGCCGCGCGGTTCGAGGCCGTCACGACGAGGGCGCTGTACGGAGCGGCCAGCGCGTCTCCGATCGGCGGCTCGGCCGGTGCCGCAGGTCCAATGCGTCCCTCGGGTCCCTCGGGTCCCGCCGTCATGCCCGGCTCCAGTCGCCCGACTTGCCGCCCGTCTTCTCCTCCACGCGCACGTCCGTGATGACCGCCCCCTTGTCTACCGCCTTGACCATGTCGATCACGGTGAGAGCCGCGACGCTGACCGCGGTGAGGGCCTCCATCTCGACGCCCGTGCGGTCGGTGGTCTTCACGGTGGCCAGGATCTCGACGGCGTCGTCCGCGACCGACAGATCAAGCTTGACACCCGAGACCGACAACGGATGACAGAGCGGGATCAGATCCGGTGTGCGCTTGGCGCCCATGATGCCCGCGATGCGCGCGGTGGCGAGGGCGTCGCCCTTGGGCACTCCCTCGCCGCGCAGCAGCTCGATCACGCGGGGCGAGACGAGGACGCGACCGCTCGCGCGGGCCGTGCGGGCGGTCACGTCCTTCTCGGACACATCCACCATGCGGGCGGCGCCCGCCTCGTCGATGTGGGTCAGTCGGTCCTGCGTACTCATGATGGCTGGGGCGCTCCCGGTCGGGCCTGTTGTGCGCGACACGGTACCCCCAAGTCGGGGCGTTCAGCCGAGGAGGACCACGTCGACCTCGGTGCCGGGCTCCACGGACTCGTCGGACTCGGGGACGACGATCAGCGCGTTCGCGTGCGCGAGGGCCGCGATCAGGTGGGATCCGGCGCCGCCGACGGGGGTGACCTCCCCGTCCGCGTACCGTCCGCGCAGGAATTGACGGCGGCCGGCGGGCGAGGTGAGCGCCTTGTCCGTACGCAGGGTCGCCCTGGTCATGGTCCGGTGGATGTCGTCGACGCCCATCAGGGTGCGGATCGCGGGGCGCACGAACAGTTCGAAGGACACGTACGACGACACGGGGTTGCCCGGCAGTGCGAGCAGTGGGGTGTGGTCGGGGCCGATGGAGCCGAAGCCCTGGGGCTTGCCGGGCTGCATGGCGAGCTTGCGGAACTCGATGCCGCTGCCCGCCTCGTCCTCGTCGCCGACGGAGGACAGGGCCTCCTTGACGACGTCGTACGCGCCGACGCTGACGCCGCCCGTGGTGACCACGAGGTCGGCGCGGATGAGCTGGTCCTCGATGGTGGCGCGGAGTGTCTCGGCGTCGTCGGCGACCGCGCCCACCCGGTAGGCGATCGCGCCGGCGTCACGGGCGGCGGCGCACAGCGCGAAGCTGTTGGAGTCGTAGATCTGGCCGGTGCCCAACTGCTCGTCGGGCTGGACCAGTTCGCTGCCGGTGGACATGACGACCACGCGCGGGCGCGGGCGCACCCGGACGGTGCCCCGGCCGATCGCGGCGAGCAGGCCGATCTGCGGCGGGCCGAGGACGGTGCCGGCGGCGAGGGCACGCTCGCCGGCTTTCACGTCGCTGCCCTCGGCGCGCACGTGCGCGCGTGCCGGTGCCGAGCGGTGGACGTGGACCTGGCCGGAGGCGCCCTCGGGGGACGCGCTGCGGGCGCGCATCCCGGAGACGGGGCCCTCGCCGAGGCCCCCGTCGGTCCACTCCACGGGGACGACGGCCTCGGCGCCGGGCGGCAGCGGGGCGCCCGTCATGATGCGGGCGGCCTGGCCGGGTCCCACGTGGAGCAGCTCGGACTCGCCCGCCGCGACGTCACCGATAACCGTGAGCACGGCCGGGTACTCCTCGCTCGCGCCCGCGACATCGGCGACCCGGACCGCGTACCCGTCCATCGAGCTGTTGTCGAACGGCGGCAGGGAGACCGGCACCGTGACGTCCTCGACCAGGACGCAGCCCTGGGCGTCGAGGAGCTGCAGCTCGATGGCTTCGAGGGGGCGGACGGTCGCGAGGATGTCCTCCAGGTGCTCGGACACCGACCAGAGGTGGTCCTGGCCGGTGACGCGGGTCGCGGCGCTGCTCAAATTGCTACATCTCCTCGGTGACGTAACTGCGAAGCCAGGTCCGGAAGTCCGGGCCCAGGTCTTCACGTTCGCACGCGAGTCTGACAATGGCACGCAGGTAGTCGCTGCGGTCACCGGTGTCATAGCGGCGGCCCTTGAAGATCACGCCGTGCACCGGGCCGCCGACCTTCTCGTCGGCGGCGAGCTGCTGGAGGGCGTCGGTGAGCTGGATCTCGCCGCCGCGGCCCGGCTCGGTCTTTCGCAGTATGTCGAAGACGGCCGGGTCGAGGACGTACCGGCCGATGATCGCGTAGTTGCTCGGGGCGTCGGCGGCGGCCGGCTTCTCGACCAGGTCGTGGACCTTGACGACGTCACTGTCGTCGGTGGCGTCGACGGCCGCGCAGCCGTAGAGGTGGATCTGCTCGGGGGCGACCTCCATGAGGGCGATCACGCTGCCGCCGTACTGCTCCTGGACGTCGACCATGCGCTTGAGTAGCGGGTCGCGCGGGTCGATCAGGTCGTCGCCGAGGAGTACGGCGAAGGGCTCGTGGCCCACGTGCGGGGCGGCGCAGAGCACGGCGTGGCCGAGGCCCTTGGGGTCGCCCTGGCGGACGTAGTGCATGGTCGCGAGGTCGCTGGACTCCTGCACCTTGGCGAGCCGGTCGGCGTCGCCCTTCTTCTGAAGGGCCGATTCCAGCTCGTAGTTGCGGTCGAAGTGGTCCTCGAGGGGGCGCTTGTTGCGGCCCGTGATCATGAGGACGTCATCGAGGCCCGCGGACGCGGCCTCCTCGACCACGTACTGGATCGCCGGCTTGTCGACGACCGGCAGCATCTCCTTGGGAGTGGCTTTGGTGGCCGGCAGGAACCGGGTTCCGAGGCCTGCTGCGGGGATGACAGCCTTGCTGATCCTGGGGTGTGCCTGAGTCATGCCCGACACCATATCCGGTGCCTTTGTATGGAATCTGTGGCTCCGGTTAATTCGCTCTCATATGAGCGCATTATGAAGGGTACGGAACAAGCCTATGAGCCACCTGGGACCCGAACCCGAGTCTGGCAAGCGAGTGTTGCGGCGAGGGTTCCTCACGGTGAGAAGCCGGTATACGGCCGATGACGTGCGGGAAACCGGGGCCGCACTCGCCGCCCGCGCCCTGGAGCTGCCCGAACTGGCGCACGCGCGCACGGTGGCAGCTTACGTGTCCGTGGGGAGCGAACCGGGCACCCGCGCGCTCCTCGACGCACTCCACGCGCGCGGCGTGCGCGTCCTGCTGCCGGCGCTGCTCGCGGACAACGACCTGGACTGGGGCGCGTACGCCGGAGAGGGTTCGCTCGTCTCCGTACAACACCGGGGAAAGATGGCCCTCCTGGAGCCCGCGGGCGAGCGTCTGGGCCCGGACGCCGTGCTCGCGGCCGACGCGGTGCTGCTGCCGGGCCTGGCCGTGGACGCGCGCGGGATGCGGCTCGGCCGCGGCGGCGGATCGTACGACCGGGTGCTGGCGCGGCTCGACCGCGCGGGCGTGGATCCGGCCCTCGTGGTGCTGCTGTACGACTCCGAAGTGGTCGACCACGTCCCCGAGGAACCGCACGACCGGCCGGTGCACGCGGTGGTGACCCCTTCGGGAGTACGCCGCTTCCGCCGGCCCTCTCCGTAGAGACCGAACCGCCCCCAGGGGCCCGATGCGCGAAACGGCCCTCCACGCGCGCGTGGAGGGCCGTTCTCACGTGGTGCTCAGGGCTTCAGGACCAGCGTGTCCGACGTCTTGGCGTCGACCGCCCGCTCCGTGGAGACCCAGGGCAGCAGCTCGCCGTCGATCCACTTGCCCGTCTGGTCGACGTAGTGGGCGCTGTAGGCGTGCCCGGAGGCACCGGTGAGGTTGATCCACTTCGACTTGTCGAAGTCCTCCAGGTTCACCACCATGCGCATCGACGGCACCCAGACCACGGTGTAGCCGCCCGCGGCGTTCCAGCCGGTGGCGTTCACCGCCGCCTCGCCGCCGCTCATGTTGTACGGGCCGCGGTTGAGCATGTACTTCAGGAATCCGGGACCCTCGATGCCCAGGGTCTGGTTCTTCAGGTAGAGCCGGTGCAGACGGCCCCAGCTCCAGGTGTCGATGCCCTTGCCCAGCTTGGCGGTCAGCTCCCAGCGGGCGTCCGTGAGGGCCCGCTTGAACAGCTCGTCACGGGTGTCGACTGCCGGGTCGGTGCGCGTCGCGGGCGCCGACCACCAGTCGTTGTCCTCGTCGTCGAGGATCTTGCGGACCACCTCGAACCAGCGGTCGCCGCCGTCCGGCTGCGCGCTGTCGGCCTCGCGCTGACCGCACTCGCGGACGCGCCGGTCCTCGTCGGCGGGACCGGTGGAGTCCACCGGCTCGACGTTCAGGCACTGGTCCTCGACCCGCAGCTCCTTGGGCAGCTTGTTGCCGAAGGCGAGCTTGAGGATGTTGCGCCAGGTCGCGTTGAAGTACGCGGCGGCGGCCGAATCGGCGTCCTGGGTGTAGTTCCAGCCCTCCAGGAGCTTCTGCGCCTCACGGACGTTCTTGTCGGCCACGTCGATCTTGAGCAGCTTGGGCACCAGGAGCTTGGCGATCTCGCTGCTGTTGTCGAGCTGCATCTGGCGCATGTCGTCGGTCGAGATCTTGCCGCCGCCCTTGATCTTCGACTCGATGAGGTCGGCGATCCGCTGGCTGCGCGTTCCGTAGCCCCAGTCCGTGGTGAGGGTGTACGGGTACTTGTCCTTGTCGATGACGGCCTGGTTGGCGGTCACGATGTAACCGCGCTTCGGGTTGTACTCGTAGGGCAGTTCGGCCTGCTTGATGTAGCCGGTCCAGCGGTACTTGGAGTCCCAGCCGGGCGCGGGGAGCGAGCCGTCGCCCTCCCCGCGGATCGGGATCCTGCCCGGCAGCTGGTAGCCGATGTTGTCGTCCGTGTCCGCGTAGGTCAGGTTCTGCGAGGGGACGTCGAAGAGGGCGGCCGCCTTGCGGAAGTCCGTCCAGTCGGTGGCCTTGTTCATCGCGAACACGGCGTCCATCGAATTGCCCGGGTCCAGGGCCGTCCAGCGCAGGGAGATGCCGTAGCCGTCGCCGCGGTCGGGTGCCGCGCTGTCGACGGTGGCCTTCTTGCCGACCTTCACGAGCTCGTCGTCGCGGTCGGACAGCAGCGGTCCGTTGTTGGTCTCCCGGACGACGATGGTCTTGGCGTCGCCGCCCGCGACGTTGATCTTCTCCTCGCGGGAGGTGAAGGGCTTCACCTTGTCGTCGTACTCGTAGCCGTTCCCGGTGAGCTTCTCCAGGTACAGGTCGGTGACGTCGGCCCCGGAGTTGGTCATGCCCCAGGCGATGTCCTTGTTGTGGCCGATGACGACACCCGGCATGCCCGCGAAGGTGTACCCGGAGACGTCGTACTGGCACTTCTCGGAGATGCCCGTGCAGTGCAGGCCCATCTGGTACCAGACGGACGGCAGCGAGGGCGACAGGTGCGGGTCGTTGGCGAGCAGCGGCTTGCCGGTGATGGTGTGGGTGCCCTTGACCACCCAGGAGTTCGAGCCGATGCCGTTGCCGTTCACACCGACGGCCTCCGGGACGTCGTCGAGCACCTTGTAGAGGCCCGACAACTGGCTCTGCAGCCCGGAGGGGGCCTCGGCGTTGTTCGCGAGCCCGGTGTCCGCCACGGACTGCGTACCGCCGGTACCGCTGCCGGTGGAGTCGCCCTGCTGGTACTGCCCGGTGGTGCTGTTGTACTGGCCCTCCTGCACGATCGGCTTGTTCCGGTCGTACGGGTACTGCGGGTACAGGTCGGCGATCTGCTGCGGGCCCAGACGGCTGGTCATCAGCGAGCGGTCGATCTCGTCCTGCATGTTGCCGCGCAGGTCCCAAGCCATCGCCTTGAGCCAGGCCACCGAGTCGACCGGGGTCCAGTCCTTCGGCTTGTAGTCGTTGGAGAAACCGAGGGCCGCGTACTCCAGCGAGATGTCCGCGCCGTCCTTGCCCTTGAGGTACGCGTTGACCCCCTTGGCGTAGGCCTGGAGGTACTTCTTCGTCTCCGCGGAGAGCTTGGTCTTGTACTCCTTCTCCGCGACCCGGTCCCAGCCCAGCGTGCGCAGGAACTCGTCCTCGTCGACCTGGCTCTCGCCGAACATCTCGGAGAGCCTGCCCGCCGTCATGTGACGGCGTACGTCCATCTCGTAGAACCGGTCCTGCGCCTGGACGTAGCCCTGCGCCATGAACAGGTCCTCGTCGGTCGAGGCGTAGATCTGCGGGATCCCGTAGCTGTCGCGCTTCACGTTCACAGGGCCCGACAGACCGTCGAGGGAGATGGAACCCTTGGTCTGGGGGAAGGAGGCGCGGACGGTGCTGATGCTCCAGAACGACCCGTAGGCGATGCCGCCGATGATGGCCAGAACCAGGACGATCAGGATCAGACGGGCTCTGCGCCCCTTCTTCCTGCCGGACTTGCCGGGCTTTTGACCGGAAGATGCGGTGGTGTTGGGGGGCATCGCTGTCCTTGCTGTCCTCACGCGAGCGGCAGGCGGGCTTGTCCAATTGACTGAGCGCTGGAGCAACCATAGGCGCAGGGCCAACTCGGGCTTGACGCGGAGTCGGGAACCCGGGCGGACGGGAGTTCGATCTTGCCTTGTCGAGTGTCAAGAAAGCGTCAAGAGTTAGGTAAGGTAACGAAGTAGTTGAACCATCGAGCCGGCTGAACCGGCCACGGTTGCACCGAACAAGGTGATCCGGCCGATCGAAGCGGTCCAACTGGTCAAAGTGATCCACCCGGAACGGCGAGAAGGGAACAGCCGCTGACTGTCCACCACCTCAACCAGCTCCTGCTCGTGTGCTCGCTCGTTCTGCTCGTCGCGGTGGCAGCGGTTCGGATCTCGTCGCGCAGCGGGCTCCCCAGCCTGCTCGTGTACCTGGGCATCGGCGTCGCCATGGGCCAGGACGGCATCGGCGACATCCACTTCGACAACGCCGAACTGACCCAGGTCATCGGGTACGCGGCCCTGGTCGTGATCCTGGCCGAGGGCGGCCTCGGCACGAAGTGGAAGGAGATCAGGCCCGGGCTGCCGGCCGCCTCCTCACTGGCGCTGGTCGGCGTCTCGGTGAGCGTCGGCATCACCGCGACAGCGGCCCACTACCTGATCGGGCTGGAGTGGCGGCAGGCGCTCATCATCGGCGCGGTGGTGTCCTCGACGGACGCGGCGGCGGTCTTCTCCGTACTGCGGAAAGTGCCCCTCCCCGCGCGCGTGACGGGCATCCTGGAGGCCGAGTCGGGCTTCAACGACGCCCCGGTGGTCATCCTCGTCGTCTCGTTCTCCATGGCCGGCCCGGTGGAGCACTGGTACCACCTGCTCGGCGAGATAGCTCTGGAGCTGTCCATCGGAGCGGCCATCGGCCTCGCGGTGGGCTTCCTGGGGGCGTACGGACTGCGGCATGTGGCGCTGCCCGCCTCCGGCCTCTACCCGATCGCGGTGATGGCGATCGCGGTCACGGCGTACGCGGCCGGGGCGCTGGCCCATGGCAGCGGCTTCCTCGCCGTGTATCTGGCCTCGATGGTGCTGGGCAACGCGAAGCTGCCGCACTGGCCCGCCACGCGCGGCTTCGCCGACGGGCTCGGCTGGATCGCCCAGATCGGCATGTTCGTGCTGCTCGGACTGCTGGTCACCCCGCACGAGATGGGCGACGACATCTGGCCCGCGCTCGTCATCGGGCTGGTGCTGACCATGGTCGCGCGGCCGCTGAGCGTCGTGGCGGCACTGACGCCCTTCCGCATCCGCTGGCAGGAGCAGGCCCTGATGTCGTGGGCCGGGCTGCGCGGTGCGGTGCCCATCATCCTGGCCACGATCCCGATGGTGAGCGGCGTCGAGGAAAGCCGTCGCATCTTCAACATCGTCTTCGTCCTTGTGGTCGTCTACACCCTCGTCCAGGGGCCCACGCTCCCCTGGGTGGCCCGGAAGCTGGGTGTGTCCAAGTCCCCGTCGGAGACCGCCGACCTGGGGATCGAGTCGGCGCCCCTGGAGCGGCTGCGCGGACATCTGCTGTCCGTCGCGATCCCGGAGGGGTCGAAGATGCACGGCGTCGAGATCAACGAGCTGCGGCTGCCCGCGGGGGCGGCCGTCACGCTGGTCGTCCGCGGGGGAGAATCGTTCGTTCCGCTTCCCACGACCGTGCTGCGGCGCGGTGACGAGCTGCTCGTGGTGGCCACCGATCCCGTCCGGGACGCGGCCGAGCGGCGGCTGCGGGCGGTGGGCCAGGGCGGCAAGCTGGCGGGGTGGCTGGGGACGGGTGGGAACGGGGCGGAGGGGTGAGCCTTGGCGGCTCGGCTTTGTGGTTTCGATTCGTGGCTTGGCTTCGTGGCTTGGCTTCGTGGCTTGGATTCGTGGCTTGGCTTCGTGATTTGGATTCGTGGCTTGGCTTCGCGGCTGGGCTCGCGCCTCGACCTCTCGCCTCGACTTCGTGGCTCGCAAGCATTCGCAGGTCCTGAACGGGAGAGTGCCAGGTTTCACAGGGGCTGGGCCGTTTGGGCCTGTATCATCAAGGCGCATCTTGATCTAACCAACTCTGCCTGACGCAGAGCTGGCGCGACCGTATGGCGGCCGCGGTGCCCTCTGGCGGGCGGCCCGGCATCTACCGCAGTTCCGCGCAAGAGGACAGCTCTCGGCGCCTCCAGCCCCGTAATGGGGTCGCGCTACCAGGTGGCAGAAAGGCACGGGCCGTGGCATCCACGGTCACCTCGGAGTCCCCCGGGACTCCTGTCTCCTCCCGCCCGGGATACGGACAGCTGCTGCGTACGCGCGGCGCGTGGACGTTCCTGCTTCCCGGCTTCGCCGCGCGGCAGCCGTTCGCGATGCTGACCATCTCCATCGTCCTGCTCGTCCAGCACACCACCGGCTCGTACGGGGCCGCCGGCGCCGTCGCCGCCGTGACCGGTGTCTCCTTGGCACTGTTCGCGCCCTTCACCGGCCGCCTCGCCGACCGTCACGGCCAGCGGGCCGTGCTGCTGCCCGGCATCCTCCTCCACACGCTGGCGGGGCTCTCCCTGACCGCGCTGGCGCTCTCGGACGCTCCTCTGTGGGCCCTCTTCGTCGCCGCCGTGCCGACAGGCGCCTCGGTGCCGCAGATCGGGCCCATGGTGCGGGCCCGCTGGGGCGTCAAGCTCCAGGACTCGCCCCTCATGACCACCGCAGCGGCCTTCGAGTCCGTCACTGACGAACTCACCTTCGTGTTCGGGCCGCTCCTCGCGACCGCGCTGTGCACCGCCGTCGACCCGGCCGCCGGCCTGCTCACTGAGGCCGCTCTGACCCTGGTCGGCGGTCTGCTGTTTGCCGCCCAGCGTGGCACCCAGCCGGCCGTGGGCGTCGACGCCGGTGTCGACGGGCACGCGCGCGTGAAGCCCGCCTCCGCGTTGTCCGTACCTGGCGTGCGTGTGCTGATCGTGGCCTTCCTCGGCATCGGCGCCGTGTTCGGCGGCATGCAGGTCTCGCTCGCCGCGTTCAGCGAATCCATCGGCGAGCCCGGGCTCAACGGTGTCCTGTACGGGACCTTCGCCGCGGGCAACATGCTCTCCGGCGTCGTCTGCGGCGCGATCGCCTGGAAGGTGGCCCCGCGCCGCCGCCTCCTCGTCGCGTACGCCGCCCTGGGGCTGGCCGCCTCCGGGCTGTGGGCCGCCCAGTCTGTCGTCGTCCTCGCGGGCATCGGTCTCCTCGTCGGTGTGTGCATCGCGCCCGCCCTCATCACCGGCTACACCCTGGTCGACGGACTCGTGCCGGCCGGCGCCCGGACCGAGGCCTTCACCTGGCTCACCGGAGCGGTCGCGCTCGGGCAGGCGGCCGCCGTCACGGTCGCCGGGCAGCTGGAGGACCGCCTGTGGGACGGTGCCGGATTCCTCGTCCCGATGGGCGGCACGCTGCTGGCCCTGGCGACCCTCGTGACCCTGCGTTCACGGCTCTCGCCCCGGGTCGTGAGCCGGACCGTCGCACGTGGCGTGGGTCACCGAGTGCCGGTGGCAGTGGACTGATCCCGAGGAATACGTCACTATGGACCGTCGTTAGCACTCACTGAGTGAGAGTGCCAGGAGGAAGACAAGTGCCGACCTACCAGTACCAGTGCACCGAATGCGGCGAGGGCCTCGAGGCGGTGCAGAAGTTCACCGATGACGCCCTCACGGTGTGCCCCAGCTGCGACGGACGCCTGAAGAAGGTGTTCTCCGCGGTCGGCATCGTCTTCAAGGGCTCCGGCTTCTACCGCAACGACAGCCGCGGTTCGTCGTCCAGCAGCAGTCCGGCGCCGGCCTCGAAGTCGTCCACCGGATCGTCCGACTCGAAGACGTCGTCCTCGTCGGGCTCGGGCTCCAAGTCGTCCTCGGACTCGAAGTCGGGCTCCACGTCGTCGTCCACGAGTTCGTCCTCCGGCAGCAGCAACGCCGCGTAGCGCTCTCGCGAACTACCGTTCTTCACCGAAGACCTTGCCGTCGTACGACGGCAAGGTCTTCGGTGTTTCCGGGCCCGGCTAGGGTGCCGTTCATGGTGAACACGGAGAACGTCGAGATCGGCGTCATCGGCGGGTCGGGCTTCTACTCCTTTCTCGACGACGTGACCGAAATACAGGTGGACACGCCGTACGGAGCACCCAGCGACTCTCTGTTCCTCGGTGAGATCGCCGGGCGGCGGGTTGCCTTCCTGCCCCGTCACGGGCGCGGCCATCATCTGCCGCCGCATCGCATCAACTACCGGGCCAATCTGTGGGCGCTGCGGTCGGTCGGGGCGCGTCAGGTGCTCGGGCCGTGTGCGGTGGGCGGGCTGCGGCCCGAGTACGGGCCGGGGACGCTGCTCGTGCCGGACCAGTTCGTGGACCGTACGCAGTCCCGGGCGCAGTCCTACTTCGACGGGTTGCCGTTGCCCGGGGGTGAGGTGCCGAATGTGGTGCACGTGTCCCTTGCCGATCCCTACTGCCCCGCCGGGCGGGAGGTCGCTCTGCGGGCTGCTCGGGGGCGGGACTGGGAGGCTGTGGACGGGGGGACGCTCGTCGTCATCGAGGGGCCGCGGTTCTCTACCCGTGCGGAGTCTCTCTGGTATCGGGCGCAGGGGTGGTCCGTGGTGGGGATGACCGGGCATCCGGAGGCGGCGCTCGCTCGTGAACTGGAGCTTTGTTATACGTCGTTGACGCTGGTCACCGATCTCGATGCGGGTGCCGAGAGTGGGGAGGGCGTCTCGCACGACGAGGTGTTCAAGGTGTTCGCGGCGAATGTGGATCGGCTGCGGGGGGTTTTGTTCGATGCGGTGGCGGGGCTGCCGGCGAACGCTTCTCGGGATTGTCTGTGCGTGAGTGCGTTGGGTGGGATGGATCCGGGGGTTGAGTTGCCGTAGGTCGGGTGCCGGGTGCGTAGTGCCGGGTGCCGGGTGGTATGCGGCGCGTTGTCTTGGGGCGCGGGCCGTGCCGGTACGTCGAGCCCGCCGCGTGCCGGGTGTACGGCTGTGGGTTTTGAAGGTGCTGCTTGCCGGAGGAGCCCTATGCGGCGGGCTTTCGACGTACCGGCACGGCCCGCTCCCGTGCGTCGTCGGCTGCGGGTGCGTGCCCGTCTTCGTTCCGCTCTCCGTGCGTTGTCGGCTGCGGGTGCGTGCCCGTTTCCGTGTGTGTTCGGGGGCGGAACCTTTCCTTCGGGTGAGGGGGTTGTCCACAACTTGGGGGTTGTCCACTGGGCTCGGCGGGATTCTGGGCGAGGGCGCACGCTGGGGTCGCAAGCCGATCTCTCGACCCCTGGTGGTGGTACCCGTGTCGCAGCTCTCGTCCTTTCCGCGTCCGTTGGGCACGGATGTGCCCAGCACGTGTGAGGTGCCGCATTTCGCTCCCGTGCGGGTGCGGGGTGGGCGGTATCAGGTGCGGCGGCTCGTTCGGCAGCGGAGGCGGGCCTTGGCTGTTGGTCTCGCGGTGACTGCGGTGGCGCTTGTCGCGGCGGGGCCGAGGGAGAGGGAGGGGGAGAGAGGTACGGGGGCTCGGGGGCGTCCGGTGGTGGATGCTGTGCGGGAGCGGCCCGTTGAGATGGTTGCGGCGCCTGTGCGAATTGCCGATGGTGCGACTGTGCGGTTGCTCAGGGCCGGGGACCGGGTCGACGTTGTGGCGGCTGAGCAGGGGGCGGTGGGGCCTGGTGACGCTCGGGTCGTTGCGCGTGGTGCGCGGGTGACGAAAGTGCCCGAGTCGCCGGACAGTGTCTCGGAGGGTGGGGCGTTGGTTGTGCTTTCCGTGCCTCGGCCTACGGCTACGTTGCTGGCCGGGGCCGGCGCGACCTCTCGGTTGGCGGTGACCCTGTGCTGACCATGGCCAGGATGGCTGCCGTCAGGCTGTCAAGTCCCTCGTTGGAGTTATGGAATTGGACAGCGCTGCCAGGCCCTGACGTAGGTTGCGGAGCTGTTGATTCCACAGTTTGTGCGGCTGAAGAGGGGCTCCCTGGTGAGCGAGAAGAAGAAGGAACCGGGCGTCTGGGACGGCTTCAAGGCCTTCCTGATGCGCGGGAACGTCGTCGACCTGGCTGTCGCCGTGGTCATCGGCGCCGCCTTCACCAACATCGTCAACTCCGTGGTGAAGGGCGTGATCAATCCGCTGGTCGGTGCGTTCGGAACCAAGGACCTCAACCAGTACAGCTCGTGTCTGAAGGACCCCTGCCGGTTCGACGAGGCGACGGGGACCGCGACGAGCGGTATCCCCATCATGTGGGGCAGCGTCCTCAGCGCGACGCTGACCTTCCTGATCACCGCGGCCGTCGTGTACTTCCTGATGGTGCTGCCGATGTCCAAGTACCTCGCCAAGCAGGCGGCCCGCCAGAAGGCGAAGGAGGGGACGCAGGAAGTGATCGAGGTGAGCGAGCTGGAGGTTCTGAAGGAGATCCGCGACGCCCTGGTGGCCCAGCGCGGCTCCGGGCACAACGAGCAGTAGCTGCGAACGCGGTCCTGGCCGCCGTATGCGCGGCAACGGTTGTGTTGAGAGCCATGTGTGTCTTGCTTGCGGCCGTGCGTCGCGGCTGGGGCGCGGGGGTCAGATGTGGTGGGGCGGCTTCTCGTCCAGGAAGCGTGCCAGGTCTGCCGCGCTGTCGCCTGCGGGCCGCTCGCCCCAGCCGCGGTCCGTGTCGTCGGCGGACGGCCGGCTCAGCGGGTCGTCGAAGACCAGCGCGGACTTGGGGTCACGTGGTTCGGCGTCGGGGCGAGGGGGCTGGGCGGGGGTAGTGCTCATGCGTCCAGGGTACGGGGCGGGATCAGGGGGCGGGCCCGGTCGGGAGTTCCGGTGTGGGGCTCGGCGTGCTTCTGGATTTTTGGGGGGTTTCTGCTGTGCTTGGTCGCATGACGCCCGATGCCTCTTCCAAATCCGGTCCGCGCCGCTCACGAACCGTCCCCTCACCTCGGCCGTTGCGCAGGATGACCGCGCGCAGGCGTGACGAGGCGCACCGGGTCGCGTCGCCGCTGGAGCTGTTCTTCGATCTGTGTTTCGTCGTGGCGATCGCACAGGCGGGAGTGCAGCTGGTGCACTCCCTCGCGGAGGCGCACGCGGCAGAGGGCGTCCTGAACTACGCGATGGTGTTCTTCGCCATCTGGTGGGCCTGGATGAACTTCACCTGGTTCGCGTCGGCGTACGACAACGACGACGCCTTGTACCGGGTCGTCACGCTGATCCAGATCGCCGGTGTTCTGGTGCTGGCCGCCGGGGTGTCCCAGGCGTTCGAGGACCACGACTTCCTGTTGGTCCTGCTGGGCTATGTGATCATGCGGATGGCGCTGACCGTGCAGTGGCTGCGCGTGGCCCGGAACGCGGACGGCGCCGAGCGGCGGATGGCGTTGCGGTACGCGGGCGGGGTCCTGGTGTGCCAGGTCGGCTGGGTGGGGCTGGTGCTCCTGCCGGAGTCCGGCCGGCCGTGGCTGTTCCTGGTGATGGCGATCGCCGAGATGTGCGTCCCGCTGCTGGCGGAGAGGGAGTTCAGCACCGTCTGGCATCCGCACCACATCTCCGAGCGGTACGGGCTCTTCACGATCATCGTCCTCGGCGAGACCATCGCCGCGGCCACGATCGCCGTGAAGGTGGGGGTGGACGAGAACGACGCGTTGGGCGAGCTTCTCCCGATCGCCTCGGGCGGGCTGCTGATCATCTTCGCAGCGTGGTGGATCTACTTCGTCGTACCGATCCACGGCCATCTCAGCTCCAGCAGGAAGGCGTTCCTCTGGGGGTACGGCCACTACGTGATCTTCGCGTCGGCGGCGGCGATCGGTGCCGGGCTGGAGGTCGCGGTGGAGCAGGCGGTCGGCAAGGCGCACATCTCCACCCTGGCCGCGTCGGCCGCGGTGACACTTCCGACGGCGTTGTTCCTCGTGACGGTGTGGGTGCTGCACGCCCGCCACTACAAGGTGGGCACGGCGCAGCAACTGGTGCTGCCGGTCACGGCGTTGGCGGTGGCCCTGTGCACGTTCCTGGGTGACTGGGCGGTGTTCGCGGCGGGTGTGGTGGCCGCTCTCGCGGTGGTCGTGGGGGTGACGCTGACCGCCCGGATGGCCGCGCGGGAGGAGGGGGAGGAGGAAGCGGCCGGCGCGCCTGCCGCGTAGGGCGGGTCGACACTGGGCGTATGACAGTTGACGCTCTGACGGATGTGGCCGGGCTGCGCGTGGGGCACGCCACGAAGACCGGTGACGGTTGGCTCACCGGTACGACGGTTGTCCTCGCCCCGGAAGGTGGCGCGGTCGCCGCGGTGGACGTGCGCGGCGGTGGGCCCGGCACCAAGGAGACCGACGCGCTCGATCCGCGCAATGTGGTGCGGAAGGTCGAGGCGCTCGTACTGACCGGTGGCAGCGCGTTCGGGCTGGACTCGGCGACGGGTGTGATGGCCTGGCTGGAGGAGCGGGGGCGCGGGGTGCGGGTCGGGCCCGATCCGCTGCACGTGGTGCCCGTCGTGCCGGCGGCCTGTGTCTTCGACCTCGGTCGGGGCGGCGACTTCCGGGCCAGGCCGGACGCGGCGACCGGCCGTGAGGCGGTGGAGGCCGCGGCGGCGAGCGAGCCGAGCGCGCCTGTTCCGGAGGGGTCCGTGGGCGCCGGGACGGGAGCGGCCGTGGGAATGATGAAGGGAGGGGTCGGCACCGCGAGTGCCGTGCTCGAATCGGGTGTCACGGTGGCGGCGCTGGTCGTGGCCAACGCGGCGGGGTCGGTGGTGGAGCCGGAGACAGGGGCGTTGTACGGGGAGTTGGTCCAGGGGCTCTTGAGCTGTCCGGCAGAGGAGGTTCACGAGGCTGCGCGGGCGCGGCTCGCCGAGGCCGCGGCGAAGAACAGCCTTCCTCCGCTGAACACCACCCTCGCGGTGGTCGCCACCGACGCCGACCTGTCGAAGGCTCAGGCCCAGAAGCTGGCGGGCACGGCGCACGACGGCATCGCGCGTGCCGTCCGGCCGGTGCATCTCCTCCACGACGGCGACACGGTGTTCGCGCTCGCCACGGGGGCGCGTCCCCTGGCGGACGAGAACCCGCTCGCCCTCAACGAGATCCTCGCCGCCGGCGCGGACCTGGTCACGCGCGCCATCGTCCGAGCCGTACGCGCCGCCGAGTCGGTGGAGGGGCCGGGCGGGATGTGGCCGGCGTACGGGGAGTTGTACGGCGAGTCGCATGGTGAGTCGCACGGGCGGCGGTAGTGGGAGGGAGGGGTGGAGGGGGCGGGGCGGGGGCGGGGGCGGGCCCCCGGAGGGATGCCGCCGGGCCGGCCGGCCCAGTCGGCCCACCCGCCCGGAAGCCTCTACGGCACCGGAGAAACCGCCTTCCGGAGCGTGCGTAGGCACAAGGTCAGTGCCTCGTGCTTGGTTCCGCCGGTGCGGCCGCGTTGCCAGGCCACGTAGAGGAGGGACCACAGGGTCTGGACGATCCAGTCGACGTCCAGGGCGGGGTCGAAGGCGCCTTCGGTGTGGCCGCGTTCGATGAGGTGGGCGAGGGCGCGGTCGGCGTCGGTGTCCTCGTCCCAGCCCTCCCAGTTCCAGGTGGCGACCAGTGACTCGTCGAAGACGAGGGTGAGGGCGTCGCCGAGTTCGAAGAGTTCCTGGCACAGCCGTTCAAGGGCGGCGAGTGCCGGGCCGTCCTCGAGGCGGCTGCGGTCGGTCGCGGCGGCGACCTTTTCGAGGACGTCGGCGCCCAGGGCCTTCAGGAGGTCGGAGCGCTCCGCGAAGTAGCGGTGGACGGTGGTGCGGCCGACGCCCGCCGCGGCGGCCACGTCGCCGAGGGAGGCCCCGGAGTTCTTGGCCAGTACGACGGCGGCGGCGTCGAGGATGGCGCGCCTGGTGCGGCCTCGCACGCCGCTCCTCCTGTCGCTTACAGCGGTGTCCATGGGCTCCATGGGCACACTGTAGCGCCGCTCCATAATAAAACAGCGTTGACAGTTTTGGAACATTGATGTTCCACTCATGAGCATGGTTGCTCCGGAGAGTCTGCGGGTTCTTGCTTCGTTCGCCCGGCCGCACCGGCGAACGCTGGTGGTCGGGCTGTTGCTGGCGCTGGCCGCTTCGGCGTTGGGTCTGGCCACGCCGATGGTGACCAAATGGGTGCTGGACGCGCTCAACGACGGGAGTTCGCTGGGCGGTCCGGTGGTCGCGCTGCTCGTACTGCTGGTGATCGGCGCGGTGCTCTACCGCGTGCAGTGGGTGCTGCTGGGCACGCTCGGCGAGCGGGTGGTGCTGGAGGCCCGGGAGTCGATGGTGCGCCGGTACTTCCGGGCGACGATCCCCGCGGTGACCGCGCGGCCGCCGGGCGAGCTGGTCTCCCGGGCGGTCTCGGACACGGTGCTGCTGCGCGAGGCGGCCTCGTCCAGTGTGGTCGGGCTGATCAACGGCGTGGTGATGCTGGTCGGCACGCTGGTGCTGATGGGGTTTCTGGACCTGGTCCTGCTCGGCACCACGGTGGCGGCCGTGCTGGTGGTGATCGTCCTGTTCGCGCTGCTGATGCCCGGCATCGCGAAGGCGCAGGAGCGGGCGCAGGAGCACGTCGGCCGGGTCGGCGGCACCCTGGAGGGCACGCTGCGGGCGATCCGTACGGTCAAGGCGAGCGGGGCCGAGGATCGGCAGGCGGAGCGGATCGCGGCGGACGCGCGGGCCTCGGCGGAGTACGGCATCCGCGCGGTGCGGCTGGAGGCCACCGTGTGGACCATCGCCTGGACCGGGATCCAGCTCGCGGTGATCCTCATCCTCGGCGTCGGCGCCTGGCGGGTCGGGGAAGGGCAGTTGGAGGTGTCCAGCCTGATCGCCTTCCTGCTCTACGCCTTCGGGCTGATGGAGCCCATCACGGAGCTGTCGCAGGACCTCACCGCGCTCCAGTCCGGTATCGCCGCGGCGGAACGGATCCGGGCCGTGGACGAGTTGGACGCGGAGACGGACGGGCCGCCCGCGACGGACACGCGGGAGGAGCCGTCGGGCCATCGGCTGACGAGAGGTCCCGTGCCGGACACGAACGGTCCCGTGCCGGACACGCTAAGCCCCGTATCGGACACAAGCGGCCCCGCACCGGACGCGAACCGTCCCGTTCCGGACACACGCGGCCCGGCGCCAGACACGCACGGCCCAGTGCCGCACACGAACGATTCCGTGCCCGACGCGCGCGGCCCGGTGTTGGAGCTGAAAGGCGTCACGGCGTCGTACGGTCCCGGCCGGGAGCCTGCCGTGCGCGGGGTCGATCTGGTGGTGCCGACCCGTGGGCACACCGCGATCGTCGGGCCCTCCGGGGCGGGCAAGACGACGATCTTCTCCCTGCTGTTGCGTTTCCTGGAGCCGCAGGAAGGCGCGCTGCTGCTGGACGGTGTCCCCTACCACCGGCACAGCCACGCGGCGGTCCGTTCCAGGCTGGCGTATGTGGAGCAGGACACCCCGGTCGTCCCCGGCACCATCCGCGACAACCTGCTCATCTCCCGGCCGGAGGCGAGCGAGGAGGAGTTGCGGCAGGTTCTCGCGGACGTGCGGCTGACGGAGAAGGTGGAGTCGCTGGACGAGGGACTGGACACGGAGTTGTCGGCCGCGGCCGTGTCCGGCGGGGAGCGGCAGCGCATCGCTCTCGCGCGGGCGCTGCTGCGGAAGCCGGACGTGCTGCTGCTCGACGAGGCGACGGCCCAGCTCGACGCGCTCACGGAGTCGGCGGTCCACCACTGTGTCCGGCGGCGGGCGCGGGAGCACGCGGTGGTGACGATCGCGCACCGGCTGTCGACGGTGATCGACGCGGACACGATCGTGGTGATGGACGCGGGCGGTGTCCGCGCCCGGGGCACCCATGACGAGCTGCTCGCCACGGACTCCCTCTACCGCGATCTGGTCGAGGCGCTGCGCATCGCGGACACGGCCCCCGCCGACGCCCCCGCCAAGGCCCCCGCCGCATAAGGCGATTGTCCCGAATCTGTCACGTGATGGTGTTGATGGCGGGCTGTGGGAACCCGGGCGGGCGATGTTCCCCTCCTTCTCCATGGATCCGATCTTTCTCCACGGAACGGAGCGGATCACCCCCAACCGCGAGAACTGGAGCAGCCCGTGACAACGCCGGACACAACAGCGAGGCGCGCGCTGGTGGCCTGTGCCGCCCTGATGGTCGGCGCCCTGACCCTCACCGCGTGCGGCGGCGACGCCAATGCCGACAACAACAAGTCCGGGGACAAGAACGGCGACACCAAGACCTCCGCGGCGAAGATCCTCATCTCCGCCAAGGACGGCTCGACGGCGGCGTCGATCAACTCGACCGGGGTGAAGGTCAGCGACGGAAAGCTGACCGAGGTGTCGATGAAGGAGTCGGCCACGGGGACGGTCGTACCGGGGACGCTCGCGGCGAACGGGAAGAGCTGGAAGCCGAAGGAGCAGTTGGAGCGCGGGACCAAGTACCAGATATCGGCGACCGCGAAGGACGGCGACGGAAAGCCCTCGGCGGCCAACTCCATCTTCACGACGGTGTCCCCGGACAACAGTTTCATCGGGACGTACACACCGGACGGTGGCACGAAGGTCGGCGTCGGGATGCCGGTGTCGTTCACCTTCGACAAGGCGATCGGCGACGGGAAGTTCAGGAAGGACGTGCAGTCGCACATCACCGTCACGTCCAGCAGTGGGCAGAAGGTGGTCGGGCACTGGTTCGGCGCGCAGCGGCTGGACTTCCGGCCCCAGGCGTACTGGAAGGCCGGCTCCAAGGTCACGATGAAGATCGACCTGGACGGCGTCGAGGGCGCGAACGGCGTCTACGGGGTGCAGGACAAGACGGTCACCTTCACGGTCGGCCGCTCCCAGGTGTCCACGGTCGACGTCAACACACAGACCATGACGGTCGTTCGTGACGGCAGGACCGTCAAGACGATCCCGATCTCGGCGGGCAGCCCCGACAACAGCACGTACAACGGGCAGATGGTGATCTCGGAGAAGTTCCGGCAGACGCGGATGAACGGGTCGACGGTGGGCTACGGCGGCGAGTACGACATCGCGGACGTGCCGAACGCGATGCGGCTGACGACCTCGGGGACCTTCATCCACGGTAACTACTGGTACAACAAGGGCAATCCGCCCTTCGGGAAGCAGGGCACCAGTCACGGCTGCGTCGGGATGGCGGACGTGCAGGGCGCGGGCGGCGACACGGTGGCCAAGTGGTTCTTCGACAACTCGCTCGTAGGGGACGTCGTGACCGTCAAGAACTCCCCCGACAAGACGGTCGCACCGGACAACGGTCTCAACGGCTGGAACATGGCATGGAGTGCCTGGACCGCGGGAAGTGCCCTCTGACCAAGGGGTTTTGAGCATTCGCCGGGGCGGGGGGGGGCAACCCCCCCCGCCCCCCCCCGCGGGGGGGGGGGGGTTTTTTGATTTCAGACCAGTAGTTATACCCCCCCGGGGTCAGGATTGACACCCCACCAGAAAATGACAAACAAACGGAG
>NZ_JBITFQ010000047.1:0-71408 GCF_044456225.1 Streptomyces sp. NPDC050988
TGGTACTGCAGGGGGGACCCTGTGGGAGAGTAGGACACCGCCGAACAAATATTGCAGAAAGCCCCCGCACTTCGGTGCGGGGGCTTTCTTGCGTTCAAGGGTTTTAGGACGGCTCCACCAATCTTGTGTCGTACGCCAGGATCACCGCTTGGATGCGGTCTCGGGAGCCCGTCTTCGCGAGGATGCGGCTCACGTGGGTCTTCACCGTTGATTCGGCGAGGTGGAGGCGGGTGGATATCTCTGTGTTCGTCCAGCCCTGGCCGACGACCGTCAGGATTTCGCGCTCGCGGTCCGTGAGGGAGACGAGGCGTGGGTCCTGGCCGGGGGTCGTTGCCGGGCCCGGAGTGGGGAGGTGTTCGGCGTAGGCGTCGAGGAGGCGGCGGGTGAGGCTCGGGGCGACGACCGCGTCGCCCGTGGCCACCGCGCGGATGCCGGCGAGGAGTTCCTCGGGCTGGGCGTCCTTGATGAGGAAGCCGGAGGCGCCCGCCCGCAGGCCGGCGTACGCGTACTCGTCCAGGTCGAACGTGGTGAGGATGAGGACGCGGGTGCGGTCCCCGGAGGAGACGATGCGGCGGGTCGCCTCGATGCCGTCTAGGCCGGGCATGCGGATGTCCATTAGGGCGACGTCCGGGTGGAGTTCGGCCGTCATGCGGATCGCCTCGCTGCCGTTGGAGGCCTCGCCCACGACCGTCATGTCGTCCTGGCTCTCCAGGAGCATGCGGAAGCCGAAGCGCTGCAGCGGCTGGTCGTCGACGATGAGCACGGTGGTCACTGCGGGGTTTCCTCCGGTAGGTGAAGGTGGACGCGCCAGCCGTGGTCCGGGAGCGGGCCGGACTCAAGTGTGCCGCCGTACAAGGCAGTTCGTTCGCGCATTCCGGTGAGGCCGCGGCCCCCGGCGCCGTTGCTCTGGCCTGTGCCTCCGCGGCCGGTGTCGGTCACCGTCGCGGTCACGGCGCCCCCGTTCCCGTACGACACCGAGACCGTCGAGGTCGCGTCGGGGCCGCCGTGCTTGAGGGTGTTCGTCAGGGCTTCCTGGATGACTCGGTAGACGGCGAGCTGGCGGCCCGGCGGGAGGGCGGTGGCCTGGCCGTGGATGGTGGTGCGGACGGGGAGGCCGGCGGAACGTACGCCTTCTATGAGGTGGTTCAGGTCGGTGAGGGAGGGCTGGGGGGCCATCTCCACTCCCGGGGGTCCAAGGGGTCCAAGGTGGTCAAGTCCCAGGGGTTCGGCTCCTGGCGGCCTTGTTCCTGAGGGATCCGTGCGTAGTACGTCCAGGAGGCGGCGGAGTTCGCCCAGGGCCTGGCGGCTGGTTGTGCCGATGGCGGTGAGGGCCTGGGCGGCTCGTTCGGGGTTCTTGGCGGCCGCGTACGAACCGCCGTCCGCGAGGCTCGTGATGACCGAGAGGTTGTGACCGATGATGTCGTGCATCTCGCGGGCTATGCGGGTGCGTTCGGCGGCGGTGGCGAGGCGGGCCTGCTGGTCGCGTTCGATCTCCAGTTGGGCGGCGCGTTCGACGAGGGAGGCGAGGTACTCCTGCCGGGTGCGGAAGGAGATGCCGACGATGGCCACCATGGCGAGCCGGGTCATCTGCGGGACGATGCTCTGGTCGGCACCCTGCTCGGCGGGATAGCGGAGGCCGTCGACGACGATCGGCACCAGGATCAGGGCGTAGGAGCAGAGCAGGGTGCGCAGGCGGGTGTGCACCGCGATGTTGAAGGTGACGACGAGTAGGGTCAGGCTCGCCTGGAGGTCGGCGCCGGTCCAGGCGTTGGCCAGGGCGAGCGGCAACATCACCAGGAGGACCGTGACGGGACGGGTGCGGCGCCACAGCAGGGGGACGGAGAAGCCCAGCGTCAGTGTGGTGAGCAGCCAGGTCGGTGGTACGTCCGGGTTCGCGTTGATGTTCCGCCAGCCGCCGCCCAGGAAGTCGTTGAGGGCGGCGGTCACGAAGAAGCCCGTGAGCAGGAGGTCCCACAGCAGCGGGTGGCGTCGGTCGAAGGCGCGCACCCGGTGGCTGAGGCGGTGGATCTGGCGGGTGGCGGGCTGTTGGCGGGCGCCGTCCGGTGACCAGCCCCGCCAGGACTGGTCGCGCCAGGCCTGGTCCCGGCGGGCGCGGTCGCGGTGGCTCTGGTCGCGGGCTCTGCGCAGCCAGTTCCCGTGCCAGTTCCGGTGCCAGTTCTGGGGCCGGTCCCGTGTCTCGGTCACGGTTCCATCCTCGTACGAGAGCCGGTGGTACGGGAGTTGGTCATACGTCCCGTCGTTTGAGGAGCAGGGCCGCGGCGCCCAGGATCGCCGCCGTCCACAGGGTGAGGGCGAGGAGGGCGGGGCCCGTGGCCGCGTAGTCGGAGGAGTGGTGGAGGGTCATCAGGCCCTCGGCGGCCCTGCCGGGGAAGTACTTGGAGGCGCTGTCCATGACGTCGTACGGGAACATCCTGAGGACCTCCGGGAGGACGGTGACGCCTCCGATGAAGGCGGTGATGCCGCCGGGGACCGAGCGGAGCAGGGCGCCCAGGCCCAGGCCGATGAGGGCCAGGGCGGTCAGGCCCGCCGCGCTGCCGAGGAGGGTGCCGAGGACGCCCGGGTCGGTGAGGGAGAGTTCTTGGTCCGTGCCGTCGAGGAAGAGCTGGCCCGCGGAAAAGGTGACTAGGAACGTGGCCAGGGTGGTGGTGAAGACGACCGCGGTGACCACGCCCGCCTTGGACCAGAGGACCGGGAGGCGGCGCGGTACGGCCACCATCGTGGAGCGGATCATCCCCGTGCCGTACTCGCCCGCGATGAACAGGACCGCGATGACGGCCAGGAAGATCTGCGAGAACTGCGTGCCGAAGAGCAGGAACTGGACGGGGTCGAAGCGCGCTGTGTCGTCGCCGCCTCCCTCGTACGACGCGCTCATCCCGATGCCGATGGCGAGGGTCACGGCGGTCGCGGCGGTCAGCATGATCCAGGTGGAGCGGACCGTCCACAGCTTGTGCCATTCGGAGTGCAGGATGCGGGACGGGGTGAGGGCGAGGGTGGTCATGCCGGCTCCAAGTGGGCTGCGTATTCGAGGGAGTCGCGGGTCAGGTCCATGAAGGCCTTCTCCAACGAGGCGGCGTGCGGGGTGAGTTCGAAGAGGGGGATGCCGTGGGCGGCGGCGGTGCGGCCGATGTGTTCGGCGTCCGTTCCGCTGATTTCGAGGGTTCCGGGGGTGGAGCTCGACACGTCCACGTCCGGGGCGGCGAGGAGTTGGGTGAGCAGGCCTGCTTCCGGGGTGACCACCTTGATCGTGCCCGCGCCCGATTCGCGTACGAACGTGTCGACCATCGTGTCGGCGAGCAGGCGGCCCCTGCCGATGATGATCAGGTGCTCGGCTGTCAGGGCCATCTCGCTCATCAGGTGGGAGGAGACGAAGACCGTACGGCCTTCTGCCGCAAGGGACTTGAGGAGGTTGCGGATCCACAGGACACCCTCGGGGTCGAGGCCGTTGACCGGTTCGTCGAGGATCACGGTGGCCGGGTCGCCGAGCAACGCGGCCGCGATGCCGAGGCGTTGGCCCATGCCGAGGGAGAAGCCCTTGACCCGCCGTCCGGCCACGTCGGTCAGGCCGGTGAGGCCCAGGACGTGGTCGACGCGGCTCCTGGGGATGCCGTGGGTGAGGGCGAGGGCGACCAGGTGGTGGTGGGCCGTGCGGCCCGGGTGGACCGAGCGGGCCTCCAGGAGCGCGCCGACCTCGTGGAGGGGTGCGGGGTGGCCGGCGTACGCGTGGCCGCCGACCGTCGCGGTGCCGCGGGTCGGGGCGTCCAGGCCGAGGATCATCCGCATGGTCGTGGACTTGCCGGCGCCGTTGGGGCCGAGGAAGCCGGTGACCGTGCCCGGCCGGACCGTGAAGGTGAGGTCGGAGACGACGGTCTTGTCGCCGTAGCGTTTGGTCAGTTCGGAGGCCGTAATCATGTCTTCGATGGTCGGCCGGGCGGGTGGCCGGGGGCGTCGGACGACGGCGGGATATGAGGTGAAGGGTGTAGTACCCCGGTATTACGGTGACCCTCATGAGCCCCGATGTTCGTTCTGATGACCGTGTCGATGCCTCGGCGGCGGACCATGTGGTGCGTTCGATACGTGCCGACGAGTGGCCCGCGGCGAAGGAGCTGCGGCTGGCCGCGCTCCGGGATCCGGTGGCGCACCTCGCCTTTCTGGAGACGTACGAGGCTGCCGTGGGCCGGCCTGACAGCTTCTGGCGGGAGCGGACGGCCGGGGCCGCCGAGGGTGTGCGTGAGCGGCAGCAGGTGGTGGCCGTGGCGCCCGACGGGCGGTGGGTCGGGTCGGTGGTCGTGCTCGTCGAGGAGGCGGGTGCCCAGGGTGCGCTCGGGGATGTGAGCGACGTACGCCAGGGGCATCTCGTGGCCGTCTATGTGCGGCCGGAGGTGCGGGGGCGGGGGCTCACCGAGCGGCTCTTCGCGTACGCCCTGGAGTGGGCGTGGGAGGTCGCCGGGGTGGAGCGGGTGCGGTTGTTCGTGGACGAGCGGAACGGGCGGGCCGAGGCCTTCTACCGGAGGTTCGGGTTCGTGCCCACGGGGGAGAGTGTTCCGGTGCCCGGGGATCCGGGCGCGCGGGAGCTGGAGTTCGTGTTCAAGCGGCCCTAGGGGGCGGTGAGTTACCCGGACCTACACGGGGACCTACACCGGGAGTTCGTGGTGGGGCCAGCGGGAGCGGGCCTGTTCGCGGGAGCGGAGGAGGGCCAGGACGGGGAGGCCTCGGTCCGGGCCGCCCGCGCCGGTTCCCGTGCTCGCGGACAGGAGTTCCGGGAGCTGGGGGAGCGGGGCCACCGCCGCCACGTCGTCCAGGACGAGGGTGAGTGGTGGGTCGAGGCGACCGGAGGATGACCGTTCGGCCATGCGCCGGCCGCGCTCGACCACGCTTGAGGCGAGGGCCGTCAGCAGGGGCATCGCGCCGGGATTCGCCCTGGGGTCCTCGATGGGTTCACCGACCACATAAAGCGTGCCCCCTTCGTCGACGAAGGAATCCAGGGTGAGGCTGTCGGTTCGGTTTGGTGTGCAGGCGTCTCGGACGTTGACCGTGAAGAGGGCGGAGAGTGCCCGGGCCGTCAACTCCTGGGCGATGTCCCGGCGTTCGGGGTGTGAGGTGAGGGTGGCCTCGAGTTCGCCCGCGGAGCCGGCGGCGGCCTTGGGGTTCGTACGGAGGATGCGTACGGCTTCCTGGACCTGGGTGCCCTGCGCCCAGCGGTGGACGTGGCGGATGGTGCGGCCGTCCACGGCGGCGGCGTGGAGGTAGCTGCGCAGGAGGGTCTCGGCGGTGTCGGCGACGGTCTGGTCGATCTTCGCGGTGGGGCGGACCGGGGCGAGGAGCGCTGCCGCGCGGGCCCCTGCGGTGTCCTTGTTCTCGCAGCCGGTGGAGGGGGACCAGTGGAGGCGGGCCGGGGTGTCGCAGAGGTGGGAGGGGTCGTAGAGGAGGACGGGGCCCAGTTTCGCGCGGGCGTCCTTCGTGTCCGACCAGAGGGTGGGGTTGGAGGTGATGACGAGGGCCGGGCCGTCGGCGTCCCGGATCGCCTGGACGGCGAGGGGGTGGCGGGTCTCGGGTGGGCCGAGGATGACGGGGCCGCGCGGTGCCGGTACGGGGCTTTCCCACCCACCCGCCCGTTCACCGTCAGTTGCCACAGGAACCGATTCCAGCGGCGGCTCCGCCGCCCGGACCGGGTCCGCCGAGGGATAGTCCGCCGCCGGCTGCGGCGCAGTCGCGTGCTCGACCGGCGGGTGTGCCGGGTGGTGGTGTGCGGCTGCGGGTCGTTCCACCGCCGGATGCTCTACTCCCGGTCGCTCCGCTGCCGGATGTTCCACTCCCGGCCGCTCCGCCGCCCGGCTCCGAGGAACCTCGCGAGGCTCGTCCTTGGACAGAAGGTCCGGCTCTGCCGTAGCGGCCAGCGCCTGCGCCCTCCGCCTGGCCCTCCCCGCCCGCCACCTCGCCGCCGTTCCCATGACGAATACCGTCAGGACCAGCAGCACCATCAGCTGGCCGATGAACAGGCCCCAGAAGAGGCCGTACCCGGAGAGTTGGGTGTCCGGGGTTTCCGGCCAGGCGGCGGCGATGTCGTGGGGGGTCTCGACGAGTTGGCGCATGGCCAGGGGCGTACGGCGGAAGGTGACCTCGGCGGGCCAGGAGCCGTGGGTGAAGAGGCCGGACAGGCCGGTCGCCGTCCACACCATGACGGTCATGCCGAGGACGAAGGCCAGGACACCGACCAGCAGTCCGTCGGGGATGCCGCCTTCGCCGCCGCGGTGGCGGTCGCGCTCGTCCGGTCTCATCTCGGGCCGCTCCTCTACGCCACCGTGGACTCGGACGAGTCGTCGAGATCGCTCAGGTGTTGCTCCATGAACGCCGCCGCGCGTTCCTCGGCCTCCAGCTCGGCGGCCCGCAGGGCGTCGTCCGCCAGGTGGTCGGCCGACGACTCCGTCATGGCGCGGTCGGTGAAGACGAGGGGGCGTTCGGTCTCGGTGATCAGGTGTTTGACGACCTGGACGTTGCCGTTGACGTCCCAGACGGCGATGCCGGGGGTCAGGGTGGGGATGATCTCCACGGCCCACCTGGGCAGACCCAGCACCCGTCCCGTCGACCTCGCCTCGTCCGCCTTCTGGGCGTAGATCGTCCTGGTCGAGGCCATTTTCAGGATCGCCGCCGCTTCCTTCGCCGCCGCCCCGTCGACCACGTCGCTCAGGTGGTGGACCACCGCCACGAACGACAGCCCCAGCCGTCGGCCGAACTTCAGCAGGCGCTGGAACAGCTGGGCCACGAACGGGCTGTTGATGATGTGCCAGGCCTCCTCGACGAGGAAGATGCGCTTCTTCCGGTCGGGGCGGATCCAGGTGTGCTCCAGCCACACGCCGACGATCGCCATGAGGATCGGCATGGCGATGGAGTTGCGGTCGATGTGGGACAGGTCGAAGACGATGAGCGGGGCGTCGAGGTCGATGCCGACCGTCGTCGGGCCGTCGAACATGCCGCGCAGGTCACCGTCGACGAGGCGGTCGATGACGAGGGCGACGTCCAGGCCCCAGGCCCGTACGTCGTCTATGGCGACGTTCATCGCCTCCGCCGACTCCGGTTCGGGGTGGCGGAGTTGCTCGACGATGTCCGTCAGTACGGGCTGGCGCTCGACGATCGTCTCGTTGACGTAGGCGTGCGCGACCTTGAGCGCGAAGCCCGAGCGCTCGTCCAGGCCGTGGCCCATCGCGACCTCGATGATCGTCCGGAGCAGGGCGAGCTGTCCGGTCGTGGTGATCGCGGGGTCGAGCGGGTTGAGCCGGATTCCCATGTCCAGGGCGGCGGTCGGGTCGAGCCGGATGGGGGTTATACCCAGCTGCCGGGCGATGAGGTTCCATTCGCCGTCGCCGTCCTCGCCCTGTGCGTCGAGCACGACGACCTGCCGGTCCTTGAACCTCAACTGCCGCAGGACGTACGTCTTCTCAAGGGCCGACTTGCCGTTGCCGGACTCTCCGAGGACCAGCCAGTGGGGTGCCGGGAGCTGCTGTCCGTACAGCTGGAAGGGGTCGTAGATGTAGCCCTTCCCGGAGTAGACCTCGCGGCCGATGATGACGCCGGAGTCGCCGAGGCCGGGGGCCGCGGTCGGCAGGTAGACGGCCTGGGCCTGGCCGGTGGAGGTGCGCACCGGTGGGCGGGTCGTCTCGACCTTGCCGAAGAGGAAGGACGTGAAGGCCTCGGTGAGGACGGACAGCGGATCCCGCATCAGTACTCAGCCCTACCTTCGGATGCCGGTGGCGAACGGGAGTGTGTTCACGAAGGCGCGGTGGTGCTCTCGGTCGCACCATTCCAGCTTCAGGTACGACTTGCCGGCCGAGGCCCTTATGGTCCGCTTGTCGCGGGCGAGGGCTTCGGGGTTGCGGGAGGAGACGGTGATGTAGCCGACGAGGTTGACGCCGGCCGCGCCGCTCGCGAGGTCCTCGCCGCGCTGGTCCATGCGGTTGTGCGAGGCGACGTCGCGGGGGTCGACGGTGCGGTTCATCTTGGCCTGGCGGCTGGCCTCGGCGTCGTCGTTCGTCTTCTCGGTGAGCATCCGCTCGATGGCGACCTCGGTGGGTTCGAGGTCCATCGTGACGGCGACCGTGCGGATCACGTCGGGGGTGTGGACGAGCAGCGGGGCGAGGAAGTTGACGCCCACCGGGGTCATCGGCCATTCCTTCACCCAGGCCGTGGAGTGGCACCAGGGGGCGCGAGTGGAGGACTCGCGGGTCTTGGCCTGGAGGTAGGTGGGCTCCATGGCGTCCAGCTCGGCCGGCCAGGCGTTGCGCTTGGTCATCGCCTGGATGTGGTCGATGGGGTGGTCCGGGTCGTACATCGAATGTACGAGGGAGGAGAGCCTGCCCTGTCCGAGGGGCTGGCGCACCCGGATGTCGGCCTCCTGGAGGCGTGAGCAGATGTCGGTGAGCTCGCGGGCCATGACGACGGCGAGTCCGGAGTCGCGGTCGAGCTTCTTGCCGCCCTGCGGGCGTGCGGCGCGGGCCATCGCGTGGCCCTCGGCGGCGAGTTCGCGGGAGTAGTGCATGCAGGCGACGAGGTAGGCGCGGTGCTGTTCGCTGCTCGTCGACACCATGGACTGGAGTTGGTCGTACGACTGCTGCAGCCAGGCGGGGGCCTTCTCGTCGCCGCGTACGACGACGTCCTTGGCGTGGGCGTCCGGGTCGGCGGGGAGCGTACGGGCGAGCATCTGGAGGCGGGTGACGAAGCCGTCGCCGTTCGCGACGTGCTTGAGGAGGGTGCCGAAGCGGTCGACGAGGGTTTCCTGGTCCTCGCTGTCGCGGAGACCGACGCCGGGGCCCTCGATCTCGATGGCCGCAGTGACGGTTTTCCGGTCTGCGTGCAGGAGGACGGCGATCTCGTCCGGGCCGAAGGGCGCGGCGAGCCAGGTGATCCGTCCGATGCCGGGCGGGGGGCCGACCTCGACCTCGCGGCCGTCGATGCGCGTGCCGGACTCCATGACCTTGCTGCGGTAGGCGGTGCCCTGGCGCAGGCTGCGCTTGTAACTGCGGTTGATCTCGAACCACTTGTAGAAGGTCCGCCGCTTGTACGGCACGTACACCGCGGCCAGTGCCAGCATCGGGAAGCCCACGAGGGCCACGATGCGCAGGGAGAGCACGGGGACGATCAGACCGGACATCATGCCGAGGAACGCGCCCACGATGATCAGCGCGATCTCGCCGGATTCGCGGTTGCGGCCGACGATCGCGTTCGGCCGGGCGCGGCCGATCAGATATGTCCGGCGGGGCGTGACTGGATGGGACACGTGGGCCGCATGAGAATCAGTCGTCAACGCCCTTCACCTCCCGTGCGGTTGTTGCTGTTGCTGTTGCGTGTGTTGCTTGCGTGGGGGGTGTTCACCGGGCTGCTGCGTGGTGGGGGTGCGGCGGAGGGGACAGATCCGCCGCCGCCCCCGCCCGAGCCGCCGCGTGAGCTGTGGGCGGCGACGCCGCCGGAGACGGGGTTGGAGGGGCGGCCTCCGCCGCCTCCGCCTCCGCCGCCGTTGTTGTCGGCCCGGGCGCTGTGGGTCTTGATGCCCTGGGCGACGAGGGTGGCGGGCGAGCTGATGACGGCCGCGGCCTTGCCTTCGGCGCCCTGCATGATGCGGTTGTTGCGGGAGCCGGCGATCTCGTCGCCGAAGCCCGGTACGAAGCGGTAGATCATCGCGCTCGCGAAGATGGCGAGCAGGATGATGGCGAGGCCGGAGACGACGGCGGAGAACGCGTCGGGTCCGTCCTCGGCGGAGAGGGCGCCGGCCAGGCCCAGCACGATCACGATCACCGGTTTGACGAGGATGACGGCGATCATGATGCCCGCCCAGCGGCGGACGTGGCCCCAGAGGTTCTTGTCGACCAGGCCCGCGTAGACGACGGTGCCGAGGAGCGCGCCCACGTAGAGGAGGGCGGCGCGGATCACGAGCTCCAGCCACAGGACGCCCGCGGCGAGGATCGACACGAGCGACACGACGATCAGCATGATCGGGCCGCCGCCGATGTCGGTGCCCTTGTTCAGGGCGCCGGAGAAGTTGCCGAAGAACGTGTCCGTCTGGTTGCCGGTGGTCTTGGCGAGGACCTCGGCGATGCCGTCGGTCGCGGACACGACGGTGTAGAGGATCAGCGGGGTGAAGGCCGACGCCAGCACCGTCAGCCAGAGGAACCCGATGGCCTCGCCGATGGCCGTGCTGAGGGGGACACCTCGCACGGCCCGCTTGGCCACCGCGAGCAGCCACAGGAGGAGGGTCAGGATCGTCGACGCGGCGAAGACGACCGCGTACTGCTGCAGGAACGTGGTGTTCGTGAAGTCGACGGTCGCCGTGTTCTGGACGGCGTCACTGAGCTTGTCGATGGTCCAGGAGGCGGCCTTCGCGCAGCCCTTGGCTAGGGAGGCGAGGGGGTCGAGGGTGTCGGCGACGCCGGGCGGGGTGGTGTCGCCCTTGTCGGCGCTGCCGCGTTCGCAGTATTCCTTGGCCGGGCCGGCGATCAGTGAGCAGGGATCGTCAGAGGGCGTTGGTGTTGGCGTCGGAGCCGCGTAGGCCTGTGAGGCCAGCAGCACGACGGTGGTCTGTACGGCTGCTACGACGCCGGTGAGCTTGAGCGCGCGCTGCGGGCTACCGGGCATACGTGAACCCTCCGAACTCCTCGACCGCCTTGCCGATCTCGTCCGTCCCGGAGACGGGGTTGTCTCCGTTGACGGGGGTTGGGCCGGTCTTCTGGCTGGTCTCCAGGACCTTCCAGTCGCCACTGGCCCAGTTCAGCTTCATGGTCACGGTGAACCAGCCGTTGGTCACTGGATTGGTCGACGCGTCCCCGGTGAGCCCGAAGAGGCTGTTGCACCAGACTTCGACGGTGGCCGCGTCGGCGCTGTGCGAAGTGACCTTGGTGCCCACCGGCAGCGTCCGGTTGACGAACGTGGTGCCTGAGGGCGCAGCGCCTTCCTCGTCGAGGCCGATCTTCTTCAGGAAGTCCGCCGAGTAGTCCGCGTCGAACCCGGACTGGAGCTGATCCAGTGCACCGGGATCAGCGACCGCCTGCACGATCTCGTGCCTCTTGGCGGTGTTGAACATGCCGTCGGATCCCAGCGCCACCGTGTAGTTGGCCGCCGCGCTCTGCGCACCCTGCTCGTTGTGCGCGTACCCGGACGGAATCCCGGCCGCCTTCGTGTCCACGGGCCGCTCGCCGGAGGCCGCCGTCGGTGCCGACTTCGTCTTGTCGCCCCCCGCCTCGTCCGAGCCGGAATCACCGCCACCACGGTTCGCGAAGGCGATGGCGGCAATCAGGAGCACCACGACTCCCACCACCGTGACGAGACTGCGGGACGACGAACGGCCGCCGCGTCGGGCACCGCCGTAGACGTCACCGGCACTGTCGGGGAGCCGTGTGCGGGTCTGGCCGGTGCCCCCGTATCCGCCGTCGTCGCCGCGCGCTCCGTGCTCGTCGCCGAGACTCATGCCGCGTACGCCCCCTCAACCTCTTGCTGAACCGCGTAATACGACGGTAGCCGCGCTGGCTTCAGCGCGGGCGCGGTGTGGTGACTCGACATCAGGGAAACGCAACCTCAGCCGGTGGGCACGACGGACGGGTGGGTAGGGGGAGACCGGGCGTGCCCGGCCGGGTCTGAGGACGCCGAGCCGGCGGCCGCCTAGACGGCCATGCCGTACACGATGGTGAAGACAGTGCCGAGGGAACCGATGATGAAGACTCCGGTGAGACCCGCGACGATGAGGCCCTTGCCTTGTTCGGCACTGAAGGTGTCGCGGAGGGCCGTCGCGCCGATGCGTTGCTTCGCCGCGCCCCAGATCGCGATGCCGAGGCACAGCAGGATGGCGACCGCCATCACGACCTCGATCATTACCCGCGCCTCGTTGCCCAGGCTGCCGAAGGGGCCCCAGTCCGGGGCAATCCCGCCGATGATGGTGTTGATGTCGCCCTTTTCGGCTGCGAAAAGCATGTAAGTCACCGCCCCTTGTGGGTTGTTCTGCACCCCCTGCCACTCTGCGCAGAGGTCAGGGCCATTGTCGCCGACAATGGCGCTGTCGCATGTCGACTTGGCGTCATTGATTGGCGGGTTTCGTACGGATCCCTTGTCACCGGCCCTCGCGGGGCCCTGACGGGAGCGGGGGTCGGTATACGGGGAGGCGTATCGTCACTCTGTGTATCACGGCAGGTCACGCCGGGCAATGAAGTGGAACCGGAAGTCGAACCGGAACCTGTGGTGTGGTTCCGTCGTTAGCCCCTCTTATCCGGCTCACCCCGGGCGTCGACCCACTCCGCCCGCCCATCGAGCCCGACCCCGTCCCATGTGCGCCGGTCCGTCGTGCCGATGTTCTCCGGGTCGTACGTCTCCTGGTGAGTAGACGCCGCCCGTTTTGCGCTGGGGAGAGGCTAACCCGGCGCGGGGGGTGGGGATGTGGCGGGGTGTCACCTGCGGTGCCAGAGCCGGCCCTCTATCCGCTCGCGCTTATATAAGCAAGCAGTGATACATTGATGCCGTGCACGCATTCGACGTACTCGGGGATCCCGTACGCCGCCGGATCCTTGAGCTGCTCGCCGACGGTGAGATGAGTTCCGGGGCCGTCTCGGAGGTCATCAGGGAGGAGTTCGGCATATCGCAGCCGGGCGTCTCGCAGCATCTGAAGGTGCTGCGGGAGAACGGCTTCGCCACGGTCCGGCCGGAGGGGACCCGGCGGCTCTACGCCGTGAACTCCGACCCGTTGCGCGACATCGACGCGTGGCTGGCCCGCTTCCGGCACTTCTGGACCCCCCACCTGGACGCCCTGGCCACCGAACTGGCCCGGGGCAAGCGCGAGCGCCGGCTCCGCGAACGCGACCGCGGCCGCGATGGCGACTCCGGCGGCGACGACCCCGTACAGCAGAGGAGCACCCCATGATCGACGTCACCCACCAGATCAACGCCGTGCGGCGCCGCGTCGGCAGCCGTGTCATCGAGGCCGGCGAAGGACACGTGGTGACCTTGAGTCAGACGTACGACTCGACCGTCGAGGACCTCTGGGACGCCTGCACCAACCCCGAGCGCATCCCGCGCTGGTTCCTGCCCGTCACCGGCGACCTCCGCGTCGGCGGCAAGTACCAGCTGCAGGGCAACGCCAACGGCACCGTCGAGAGCTGCGACCCGCCGCGAGGCTTCACCGCGACCTGGGAGTTCGACGGGAACGTCACCTGGATCGAGCTGCAGCTGATCCCCGAGGCGGACGGCGGCACGCGCTTCGAACTCGATCACATCGCCCCCGACGACGACGAGAAGTGGGCGCAGTTCGGCCCCGGAGCCGTCGGCGTCGGCTGGGACATGGCCCTCATCGGCCTCACCCTGCACCTGTCCACCGGCGAGGCCGTCAACCCCGAGGAGGCCATGGCCTGGTTCGCCACCGAGGAGGGCCTCCGGTTCGTCACCCTGAGCAGCGAGGCCTGGTACGCGGCGAGTGTCTCCGACGGTGAGGCGGAGGAGGTCGCACGGGCGCGGGCCGACCGGACGACTGCGGCGTACACCGGGGCCGAGTCGGAGTGAGGCCGGGTCTAGGGTGACCCGTCCTCCATGCCCCCCATACCCTCCACACCCTCCACGAAGTGGTCGAACTCGCCTGCCTGTACGCCGAGTACGAAGGCGTCCCACTTCTTCTGGGTGGTCGTGACGACGGTGTCCGGGTCGCTGGTCTCGCGGATGTAGACGAGGTCGTTGTCGCCGAAGGCCAGCTCGATCCAGGGGCCCGGGCCGGTCGCCTCCGGCGGGGCCGCGCGTTCCCAGGTGAGGTTCGTGGGGATGTCAGACATGGGCCGGGTTCTCTTTGAGTACGTGGATGAGGGCGGCGAAGGCTTTGGGGGTGGCCCCGAGTATGGAGTGGGTTGCGTCGCCGCTTTCGGTGAGATGGATGGCTTTGCCGGTGGAGGCCATGTGTATGCATGAGTCGCCCTCGGAGCAGTAGGACGACTTCTGCCAGGCGTGCGGAGTCACGGGAGTTCCTTAGAGGTCGTGGATCACGGCGTGGATGAGGTCGCGGGTCCTGTCGGGTGAGAGAGCGACGGCGTTCAACTTCTCGAAGAGGTGCCGGTACTTACGCAGTTGGGCCTCGGCGTCCAGGAACGTGAGGCCGTGAGACTGGTCCAAGTGCACTGTGTCGAGCTCGGGCACTGGGCCGTGCGCGTAGAAGATGGACTGGCCCGATCCGGGGTAGGCGCCGTCCTCGAACGTGATGGCGCGCAGGGTGATGTGCTCCCGCTCGCTCGCGTCGAGCAGATGCTTGAGCTGCTGTTGGGACCCTGCCGACCCGCCGATCTTCATCCGTAGGGCAGCCTCGTGGATGATCGCCTCGTACGGAGTGGGGTCGTCCCGGTACAACACCTCTTGGCGCTTGATGCGGAACGAGACGCGGTGCTCGATGTCCGGTGGAGAGAGTTCGCTTACTGCTTGCCGGAAGATCTCCCGGGCGTGATCGACGGTCTGGAGCAGGCCAGGGATGCGTGCCGTGACGGTGGTGCGCAGTGACTGGGCGTTGTGCTCCAGTTCGGCCAGGTCGAGCAGCGGGCCGGGCAGGATCTCGCGGTACGTCTCCCACCAGCCGTGCTTGCGGCCACCAACCAGCCCCACGATGGCTTCCACCAGGGCTTTGTCCGAGCATTCGTACTGGCAGGCCAAAGTGCGCACGCGCTCTGCACTGACACCGAGCCGGCCGGTCTCCATGTTGCTGACCTGAGCTTGCGGCATGCCGAGGAGTTGAGCAGCCGCCGTTGACGTCAGGCCTGCTTGTTCGCGCAACTTGCGCAGCTCGGCCCCCAGTCGGAGTTGACGTCCTGTCGGGTTGGTCCGCACGGCGATGCTCCTCGATCTTCCGTGCTGTAAGTCACCCACACGGATGGTTGTGCCTATTCTTCACCGCTACCCGGTGAAGAATATAACTTCTGCCGCTACCTTGATTGTCAGGCGCCCCGCTCAGAAGTACCCCGCTCGACGGAGCGGCCGTGGTCACTGGGCAACCGTCCAACTCCCCTCCGTGATCGGAGACTTCCGATGGCAACCGTATCCCCGTCCTGGGCCTACACCCTTCAACTCCCGCACGATCCCCGAGCCCCGGGCATCGCCCGCGCGACCCTGCGAACCGTCCTCGCCGCTCACGACCTCGCCCAACTCGCCCCCACGGCGGAGCTGCTCGCCGCCGAGCTGCTCGCCAACGCCCATCTCCATACCGACGGTCCGTACGCCCTGCGTCTGCGCGCCGCCGAGTCCGGGCGGTTGCGGATCGGGGTGTGGGACTCCGACCCGACCGTCCCGCGGGGGTTCGACGCCCCCGGTGTCGTACCGCCGGACATGTCGGAGAACGGGCGCGGGCTGCACCTCGTACGGGCGTGTGCGGACACGTGGGGCGCCTACGCGCTGGGCGGAGACCGGGGCGGGAAGCTGCTGTGGGCCGAGTGTCAGTCGGGGGACCTAGGGTGATGCCGGTCTCTCAGAAGGCGAACGAGGAAGTGGCGTGTCAGAGGTCGAGCAGCGAGTCATGACGGTAGCGCCCGAAGCCTGGGTGCGTCTTCGGCCTCGGCCGGGGAATCTGCGTGAGATCGCCAAGGGGATCGAGGACGCGACGGGGCTGCGCGTGCAGATCGTGGGAGGAAAGCTCGTGATGTCCCCGCCACGGCATGGGAGGCACGTGGGTGTGGTGCAGCGTCTGTGTCGGCAGCTCAACATGGTTCTGCCTGAAGCGCTGGGCGCGTACCAGGTGTCCTCGATCGCCGTGCGGGAAGATCCCGACGACTACGTCACGCCGGACCTGATCGTTCTGCCCATCGAGTGGGGGGAAGACGACGATTGGCTGGCTACTCCTGAGGATGCGGTACTCGCGGTGGAAGTCATCTCCCAGTCCGAGAAATCCAGGGAGATCAGGGACAAGGCCGACTGGTACGCGGTCGCCCGTGTCCCCGTCCTCCTCGTCGTCGACCCCCGCAAGGGCACCTGGGCCCTGCACACCCGCCCGGACAACGGCGCCTATCAGGACGTGCTGCCCGGCAAGTTCGGCGAATCCGTGCCGCTGCCTGCGCCGCTCGGCTTCGAGGTCGCCACAGACCGGTTCCCCCTGTACGGCGATTCGCCGCGTGCCGGGCGACGTACCGGCACGTAGGAGTCGGGGACCGTTTCGCTGACCCGGTTCATACAGGATTCTCAGGTGAGGCCAGGCGTTTCTCTCACCCCGCCTGGCAATGCTTCCTCCGATGAAGCGCCCCACCCGTCTCCCCTTCCTCGTCGCCGTCGCGCTGCTGGCCACCGGGTCGGTTCCCGTGGCTGCGGCGCATACGCGGGTGCGTACGCCCGAACCGCTCGGTGTTACGACGACGGCTCCTGCGAGCGCCGAGAACGCGCGGGTCGGAGTGCTTGTCAGGGGTGGGGCGCACTACTGCACCGCCTCCGTCGTGCACAGCGAGGGGCGGGATCTCATCGTCACTGCCGCTCACTGTCTGACCGGGAGTGGGAGTGGGAGTGGGGGCATTGCGTTCGTGCCTGGATATCGGGACGGGCAGGCGCCGTACGGGACGTGGGCCGTGGCGCGGACCTATGTCGGGGACGGGTGGAAGGGGCGGCAGGACCAAGACAGTGATGTGGCGTTCGCTCGTGTTGTCTCCCGGGGTGGGGAGGAGGTCGAGGACCTTGTCGGGGGTAATCGGCTTGTCGCCGGGCGGGGGTTGAGTCCGGTGGGGCGGGTCGTCACCGTCGTGGGGTATCCCAAGGCGCGCGAGACGCCCGTGTCTTGTACGAACATCTCCACCGCCTACGGCGGCAGCCAGCAGCGCATCGAGTGTCCCGGGTACAGCGGGGGTACCAGTGGGAGTCCGTGGATCGATGCGGAGGGGCGGGTTGTCGGGGTGCTGGGTGGGTTCCAGCAGGGCGGCAGCACCGATGACGTGTCGTACAGCGTGGTGTTCGGGGGCGAGGCAGCCGCGTTGTACGGGGAGGCGACGTCAGGGTGAGCTCCGGCGGCTACCAAAGCGTCGGTTGCGCCGGGTTCAGGGTGGGAAGCTCCTAGACTGACGTGGGCCAATTACGGAGCTGCGGAGGGCGGTTGACGGTGCGTAAGGCGTGGATCGTGGTGACCGTCGCCGCGGGGGCGGGGCTCAGCTTCGTCATGGTGCTGGTCGTCGGGGTCTACATGGTCGCCGGGAACCTCGCCAACGGTGTGGGGCAGGGGGCCCGTGGCCTGGCCAAGGGGGCCGTACCGGCCGCGTACCAGGCGCTCGTGCAGAAGTGGGGCAATCTGTGCACCGCCATCAATCCCGCACTTCTCGCCGCGCAGCTGTACCAGGAGAGCGGGTTCAATCCCGACGCCAAGAGCCCGGCCGCCGCGCAGGGGATAGCGCAATTCATCCCGGGAACGTGGGCGACGCACGGAATCGACGGCGACGGGGACGGCGACCGCGACGTATGGGATCCGAATGACGCGATTCCATCGGCCGCGAAGTACGACTGCACACTTGCGAAGTACGTGAAGGACGCGCCCGGAGACCCGACGCAGAACATGCTCGCCGCGTACAACGCGGGGGCGTACGCCGTCATCAAGTACGGGGGCGTACCGCCGTACAAGGAAACGCAGAACTATGTGAAGACGATCACGACACTGGAGGAGAGCTTCGCCGCTCCGGTCACCCGGGTCGACCCCTCCAAGCAGGCCGCCGGGGCCATTTACTACGCCCAGAAGAAACTGGGGACGCTGTATCTCTGGGGCGGGAACGGTACCGCTGACCAGGGCGGACGTTTTGACTGTTCGGGGCTGACCAAGGCCGCGTACGAGAGTGTGGGGATCACGCTGCCCCGGGTCGCCAACGATCAGTACAACGCCGGGCCGCACCCGAACCGGGACGAGCTGCTGCCCGGGGATCTGGTGTTCTTCTCGGACGACCTCACCAACTCCCGGGCCATCCGGCACGTCGGGATCTACGTGGGCGGCGGATACATGATCGACGCGCCTCGGCCGGGTGCCGTGATCCGGTTCGACCCGATCGACACCCCCGACTACTTCGGGGCGACCCGGGTCACCGAAGATGGCGCGAAAGCGTTGCCCACCTCTGTGTGAAACCCTCCCCTGAGCTGCGGCGATGTATCTCTCTTCGATAACGTCTGAGTGATCATTCGGTGGAGGGTGGAACGTATGGAAGGGGAGTGTGCGTTCCTGTTCTCGTAGCCGACGACGGGGGTTGATGGCGCGGCGCACCCGGTGGGTGCGTCGGGAAGAAGATGACGAAGGGGCCGTTGCACCATGGCTGGACTCGCCGAATCCGGTTCGAACCCTGACGTTGACTTGCTCTACGACATCAATGGTCTCGCCAAAGACGCGCCGCACTGGTTCGACCGCGTCATGGAGTTCGTGGGCGAGTGGGGGCTCCTGCTCGCCATGGTGATGCTGGTGCTCTGGTGCTGGCTCACCGTGCGGAAGCGGGGTGGCGAGGACGCCGCCTCGTCCGTCGCCGCGCTGATCTGGGCGCCGCTCGCCGCCGGCATCGCCGTACTCGTGAATGTGCCGATACGGGGATTTGTGGAGCGGCCCCGGCCTTTTGTCGACCATGACGGGCTGGATGTTCTTATCGGCGGCAAGAGCGACTTTTCGTTCGTGAGCGATCACGCGACTCTCATGATGGCGATGGGGGTCGGGCTGTTCGTCGCGAATCGGAGGTTCGGGCTCGTGGGGATAGTGCTGGGTCTGTTCGGCGGGTTCTGCCGGGTTTATATGGGCGTGCACTATCCGACTGATGTCATCGGTGGCTTTGCGCTTGGGACCGCGGTGGTTCTGCTGCTTTCGCCGCTTGCGATGGCTTTGCTCACGCCGGTTGTGGCTGCGGTGGAGAGGTCGCCTCGGGTGGGGTGGTTGGTTCGGGCCGGTGGCTCCGCCGGGGAGCGGGGGAAAGTGATTCCTGGGGCTCGTAGTGAGGTTGAGGCGGAGGAGAGGGATCTGGCGGCGTAGGTGGGGGGCTTCTGGCGTTCATTTCCGGGTGCGCGCCCGGTGGGGGCTGGTCGCGCAGTTCCCCGCGCCCCTAAAAGATTGCGCAGTTCCCCGCGCCCCTAGAAGCCAAGGACTGCGCCGTTGCCCGCGCCCCTGAAAGCCAAAGACTGCGCCGTTGCCCGCGCCCCTGGGTAAGTGGGCCCTGGCCCTCGCTACAGAGCTTGCGGGAACTTGAAGAAGGTCTCCGGGTCGTACTTCCTCTTCAGGGTTTTCAGGCGGGGGGCCGCCTGGCCGTAGTACGCCTGGCGCCAGTTGGTGAGGGTTGGGTCCGTGTAGTTCTGGTAGGCCGCGCCTGAGGCGTGCGGCTTCATTGCTGTGTGGGCCTGGGTCAGCCAGGAGTTGGATGTCGTGCCGGAGGTGCCCGGGCGCCAGGCGGCGATGTACTGGGCCAGCATGCGGGAGCGGCGGTGGACGAAGGCCGTTGCCGTGGGGTCGATTCTGTTGATCGCGCCGCCCAGGGCGGTCAGGGCGATGCTGCCCGTGCCGCCCCGGACCCCCGATATCTGGGCGAGGAGGGTCTGGATGCCCGCCGCCGAGATCGAGCGGTCGAAGAAGTCCGAGCGGCCCGCGTACGTTTCGCGGCCCAGGGCGCCCTGGGGGGAGCGGCCCGGTGTCGCGCCCGGGAGGTGGCACTGGGCGTCGTCCGGGAAGGTCGAGCAGCCCGCGTACACCTCCATCGACTCCTCGTAGGAGCGGCGCTTGAGGGAGACGCTGCGGGCGGAGGCGCCGATGCTGTCGGCGAGGCGGTCCACCGCGTTCTGGAGTTCGCCGTACGTGCCCAGGGAGAAGGCCGAGACGGAGACCGTGGGCGTGCCGCCGGCCGCGTTCTCGAAGTGGCACGAGGACCAGATCTCGTCGGGCTGGTCGGGGCCCCACTCCTGCCAGGCACCGAGGACGGCGGCGGCCCTGGACCACGGCCAGGACATGTACGCCGCGACACCCTGCGGCGCCGGGTGGGTCTTGAAGCGGAGTTCGGTGACAACGCCGAAGTTGCCGTTGCCCGCGCCGCGCAGGGCCCAGAAGAGGTCCTTGTTCTCGGTCGCGCTCGCGGTGAGCTGCTTTCCGGCCGCCGTCAGCAGAGTTGCCTGGGTGAGGCTGTCGCACGTCAGGCCGTAGGCACGGGACACGACGCCGTGGCCGCCGCCCAGCGTCAGGCCGGAGACGCCCACCGTCGGGCAGGAGCCGGCCGGGATCGTGACGCCCTTCGCGGCCAGCGCGCGGTAGACGTCGATCAGCTTGGCTCCCGCGCCGACCACGGCCTCGTCGCCGGAGGCCCGGACCTTGGAGAGCTTCGAGATGTCGAGGATCAGCCGGCCGTCGCCCGAGGACCAGCCCGCGTACGAGTGGCCGCCGTTGCGGATCGAGACGGGGACGGAGCGGGCCCGGGCGTACGCGAGTGTCGTACGGATGTCCTCGGCGTGGGCGACGTACGCGACTGCCGTCGGTTCGAGCGAGTCGAAGCGGGTGTTGTAGAGCTGGCGGGCCGCCGCCCAGTCGGCCTCGCCCGGGCGGACCAGGGGGCCGTCCAGATCCCGCGCCAGGGCCTTGAGGTCGGCCGCGGTGCTCGTCGACTCCAGTGGTGTGCCTGACGTACGGGCCCCCTCACCCGACCGCGGCCCGGAACCCCCGCCGGTGCCGCCCGTGCCGCTGCTGCACGCGGCCGAAACCGCCGTCGCCGCGAGCGCGGCGCCGCCACTTATGAACGTACGCCGTTGCATGCGCGCCTCCCGTTGTTCCCGTGGAACGAGACGGGTCCACGGTCCGGCGGGTTCCACGGGCGGGCTCGGGGAATCGCGGAGGTGACTGCTCGGCGCCGCCGATTTTCGGCCATGGGAGGGCCGGGTCCGCGGGGCGGGTGGAGGGGTGGGAGGAGGGGATGGGGCGGTGAGAAGCGGGCGGAAGAGGGGAGTGATGCTTCCGAAGGAGGTGGTTCCGGTAGTCGGGACCCTCACGTGTTCTACCCGTGAGCGTTCCGTGACCTCACCGCACTGACGGCAGGGGTTCACCCTCCGTTCACCCACGGCCATCGGCCGCTTCACCTGATCTGCCTAATTTCGGCCTTACCCGGTGCGTGGTGCGAGCGGAAGCCCGCTCACGTATCAATCGATATCAGTTGTCAGCGGTTAGCCAGTACGACGGCAGTCTCGTGCGGACGAGAGGCTGCACCACGACCTCGCACGCCGCCAGCTAGACGGCGGCTCCTGGAAGGAACTCCCGAAAGTGAAGCTTCAGCGCAAGAACCGGCTTCGCGCCCTTTCGCTCGGTGCTGTCGCCGTCTCCGGCGCCCTGGCGCTGACGGCGTGCGGCTCCGACGACACCGGCGGCGGCAGTGGCGACGAGAGCGCGCCCGCGGCCAACAGCGCCATCAAGTGCGACGACGCCAAGGGCGAGCTGCTCGCGGCCGGCTCCTCCGCGCAGAAGAACGCGGTCGACGCCTGGGTGAAGCAGTACACGGCCTCCTGCAAGGACGTTCGGATCAACTACAACCCGAACGGCTCCGGCGCCGGTATCACCAACTTCCTCCAGGGCCAGACCGCCTTCGCCGGTTCGGACTCCCCGCTGGACGCCGAGGAGATCACCAAGTCCGCCGAGGTCTGCGCGGACAGCCAGGCCATCGACCTGCCGATGGTCGGCGGCCCGATCGCCGTGTCGTACAACCTCCCGGGTGTGGACGGCCTCGTCCTGGACGCCTCGACCCTGGCCAAGATCTTCGACGACAAGATCAAGACCTGGAACGACGAGGCGATCGCGAAGCTGAACCCCGAGGCGAAGCTGCCGAGCACCAAGATCCAGACGTTCCACCGCTCGGACGACTCCGGCACCACGGACAACTTCACCAAGTACCTCAAGGCCGCGGCCGCCTCGGACTGGAAGTACGAGGGTGGCAAGGCGTGGCAGGCCAAGGGTGGCCAGTCCGCCTCGGGTTCCTCCGGTCTCGCCCAGCAGGTGACCCAGACGGCCGGCGCGATCTCCTACATGGAGCTCTCGTACGCCAAGGACGCCCAGACGGTCCACGTCAAGACCGGTGCGGCCACGCCCGTCGAGGCCACCGTCGACAACGCCACCAAGGCGATCGCCGAGGCCAAGGTCGTCGGTCAGGGCAAGGACCTCGCCCTTGAGCTGAACTACGAGCCCACCGCCGAGGGCGCGTACCCGATCACCCTCGTGACGTACGAGATCGCGTGCGAGAAGGGCAACAAGGCGGAGACCCTCGCCGCCACCAAGTCCTTCCTGACCTACGTCGCCAGCGAGGAGGGGCAGGCCATCCTCAAGGACGCCAGCTACGCCCCGATGCCCGAAGAGATCATCACGAAGGTCCGCACGACCGTCGCCGGCCTGAGCTGACCCAAGTGTGCGGCCCGCACCGGTTGAACCGGAGCGGGCCGCACCGTCCGGTGCACCGCCGCCTGGAGCCCGCACCCCGAGGTTCCGCAGACCGGAGAACCCCATGGACATATCTACTCAAGACGCACCAGTTCCTCCCCCCACCACCCAGGCCGCCGAGCAGAAGCGCGCCGCACGCGGTGCCACCCGCCCCGGAGACCGGATCTTCCTCGGTCTCTCGCGAGGCTCGGGCATCCTGCTCCTGGTGATCATGGCCGCGATCGCGGTCTTCCTCACCTACCGCGCCGCCCTCGCCATCTCCGAGGACGAGGCCAACTTCCTCACCGCCTTCGAGTGGGAGGCCAACGCCGACCCGCCGAAGTTCGGAATCGCGGTCCTCGCCTACGGCACGGTCGTCTCCTCGATCATCGCCATGGTGATCGCGGTCCCGATCTCCGTGGGCATCGCGCTGTTCATCACGCACTACGCCCCGCGCAGGATCGGCGGGCTGATCAGCTACGTGATCGACCTGCTGGCCGCCGTCCCGTCCATCGTGTACGGCCTCTGGGGCGCCCTCGTCCTCGTACCGCACATGGACGGTCTGTTCGGCTGGCTCGACTCGTACTTCGGCTGGACGGGCATCTTCGACTGGCAGGGCGGCCCCGCGCGCTCCCTGTTCACCGTCGGCATCCTGCTCGCGATCATGATCCTGCCGATCGTGACCAACGTGAGCCGCGAGGTCTTCCGCCAGGCGCCGCAGATGCACCAGGAAGCCGCGCTCGCCCTCGGCGCCACGCGCTGGGAGGTCATCCGGATGTCGGTGCTGCCCTTCGGCCGCTCCGGCGTCATCTCCGCCTCGATGCTGGGCCTCGGCCGTGCCCTCGGCGAGACGATGGCCGTCGCCACGGTGCTCTCGCCGAGCTTCCTGATCGAGACCAGCCTGCTCGACCCGGGCGGCGGCACCTTCGCCCAGAACATCGCCAGCAAGTTCGGTGAGGCCACCGAGACGGGCCGCAACGCCCTGATCGCCTCCGGTCTGGTCCTCTTCGTCATCACCCTGCTGGTCAACGGCGCGGCCCGTGCGATCATCGCCCGCCGCAAGGAGTACTCGGGGGCCAACGCATGAGCAACGTCGTCATGGACAAGCGCCCCGAGCGCCCCAGCAGCAACCTGCAGGGCGCGCGGCTTCCCAAGTGGACCCCGTGGGCGGTCGCCGTGGGCTCCGTGGGCGCGGGCCTCGGCATCAGCGCCGCCGCCGGGCTGGAGAGCAGCATCCAGTGGGCGCTCATCGCCGCGCTGCTGTTCGTCCTGGTCAGCTACGGTCTCGGCGTCAAGGTCGAGGGCGGCCGGCAGGCCAAGGACCGGTTCGCCACCAGCCTCGTCTGGGTCGCGTTCCTCCTCGCCGTCATCCCGCTGGCCTCCCTCATCTGGGAGACCATCAGCCGCGGTGTGAAGGTGCTCGACTTCTACTTCCTGAGCCACTCGATGGGTGTGGTCGCCGACTCGGAGGTCGGTGGTGGCATCAACCACGCCATCATCGGAACCCTGGAGCAGGTCGGCCTCGCCACGGTGATGGCCGTGCCGGTCGGTGTGCTCACGGCGGTCTACCTCGTCGAGTACGGGCGCGGAAGGCTCGCGCAGACGGTCACCTTCTTCGTCGACGTCATGACGGGTATCCCGTCGATCGTCGCGGGTCTGTTCGTTCTGGCCATCATGCTCTCTCTGAAACTGGAGCCCTTCGGGTTCGCCGGTTCGCTGGCTCTCGCCATCCTGATGATGCCGGTGGTGGTCCGCTCCACGGAGGAGATGCTCAAGCTCGTACCGAACGAGCTGCGCGAGGCCTCGCTGGCCCTGGGTATCCCGAAGTGGCGCACCATCATCAAGGTGGTTCTGCCGACGTCCATCGGTGGTATCACCACTGGTGTGATGCTCGCGGTCGCGCGCATCGCCGGTGAGACCGCGCCCGTACTGCTTCTGGTGTGGGGCAGCGCCTTCATCAACAACAACCCGTTCGAGGGCGCTCAGGCGTCGCTGCCGCTCTACATCTACCAGCAGTACGCTCAGAGCGCCGGCAACGCGGCGGCCTACGACCGTGCCTGGGCCGCGGCACTCGTGCTGATCATCATCGTCATGATCCTCAACCTCGCGGCCCGCGGCATCGCCCGCTGGAAGGCCCCGAAGACCGGTCGCTGACGCGGCCATACAGCGACCAGACTTACCCCCGCGAAAGAAGTAGATCCCATGGCCAAGCGAATCGACGTAAGCGGACTGACCGCTTACTACAGCGCCCACAAGGCAATCGAAGACATCTCGATGACCGTCGAGCCGCGTTCGGTGACGGCCTTCATCGGTCCGTCCGGCTGCGGCAAGTCGACGTTCCTGCGCACGCTGAACCGTATGCACGAGGTCACGCCCGGTGGGCGGGTCGAGGGCAAGGTGCTCCTGGACGACGAGGACCTGTACGGGAACGGGGTCGACCCCGTGGCCGTGCGCCGCACCATCGGCATGGTCTTCCAGCGGCCGAACCCGTTCCCGACCATGTCGATCTTCGACAACGTGGCGGCCGGGCTGAAGCTCAACGGCTCCTACAAGAAGTCCGAGCTGAGCGATGTCGTCGAGAAGTCGCTCAAGGGCGCGAACCTCTGGAACGAGGTCAAGGACCGGCTGAACAAGCCGGGGTCCGGGCTTTCCGGTGGTCAGCAGCAGCGGCTGTGCATCGCGAGGGCGATCGCTGTCGAGCCGCAGGTTCTGCTGATGGACGAGCCCTGCTCGGCGCTCGACCCGATCTCGACGCTGGCCATCGAGGACCTGATCGGTGAGCTGAAGGAGCGCTTCACGATTGTCATCGTGACGCACAACATGCAGCAGGCCGCCCGTGTCTCCGACCGGACGGCGTTCTTCAACCTCTCCGCGGTTGGTCAGCCTGGTCGTCTCATCGAGATCGACGACACGGAGCGGATCTTCTCCAACCCGTCCGTTCAGGCCACGGAGGACTACATCTCCGGGCGCTTCGGCTGATCGGTCGCGCTCCGCTTTTTCCCGACCCCCCGCGGTGCTGCATGGCGGTGCCACCGCGGGGCCCAATAGGGCCCGCCCCCTGGCTCCCGGGGGGCGGGCCCGTCGGTTTTCCGCCCCCGCCGCCCCTACCCGTTCCCGTCCTTCTGGGGCTCCGCCCCAGGCCCCGTGGGGTGTGTTTTCGGGTGCGGGCCGGTGGGGGCTGATCGCGCAGTTCCCCGCGCCCCTAAAGACCTCTAGGGGCGCGGGGAACTGCGCAGTCTTTTGGGGGTTCGGGGGCGGAGCCCCTGAGTAGTGACGGGAATGGGTAGGGGCGGCGGGGGCGAGGAAAGGCCCTACACGAACGCCAGGTTCACGATCCAGAAGCTGGCCGCCGCGACCAGCGCCGCCGCCGGCATGGTGATGAACCAGCCGAGGATGATGTTCTTGGCGACGCCCCACCGGACGGCGTTCACGCGCTTGGTGGCGCCGACACCCATGATGGCGGAGGTGATGACGTGGGTCGTCGAGATGGGCGCGTGGAAGAGGAACGCCGTGGTGAACATGATCGAGGCACCGGTCGTCTCCGCGGCGAACCCCTGCGGCGGATCCAGCTCGATGATCTTCCGGCCCAGCGTCCTCATGATGCGCCAGCCACCCGCGTACGTACCCAGGGACAGCATCACCGCACACGCGATCTTGACCCACACCGGGATCGGGTCGCCCGCGTCCTCGACATCCGCGATGACCAGCGCCATCACCACGATGCCCATCGTCTTCTGGGCGTCCTGGAGACCGTGGCCGAGGGCCATCCCGGCCGCCGACACGGTCTGCGCTATGCGGAAACCGCGCTTGGCCTTGTGTGGGTTGGAGCGCCGGAACATCCACATGATGGCGCACATCACCAGATAGCCGGCGATCATACCGACGACCGGCGAGATGAACATCGGGATGACGACCTTCTCCAGGACGCCGGACCAGATGACCCCGATCCCGCCAGCGAGCGCCGCCCCCACCATGCCGCCGAACAGCGCGTGCGAGGAGGAGGACGGAAGGCCGAAGTACCAGGTCACGAGGTTCCACACGATCGCGCCCACCAGGGCCGCGAACAGGATCCACATGCCCTTGTTGCCGTGCGGAGTCTCGATCAGGCCTTCACTGACGGTCTTGGCGACCCCGCTGCCGAGGAACGCGCCGGCGAGGTTCATCACCGCGGCCATCGCGAGCGCCGCCCGCGGCGTCAGAGCGCGCGTGGACACGGACGTGGCGATGGCGTTGGCCGAGTCGTGGAAGCCGTTGGTATAGGTGAATCCGAGCGCGACACCGATGGTCACGATCAAGGCGAAGGTGTCCATGAAGAGGTCAGGACTCCTTGACCGCGATGGTCTCCACCGTGTTGGCCACGTGCTCGAAGGCGTCGGCGGCCTCTTCCAGCACGTCCACGATCTGCTTGAGCTTCAGTACCTCGATGGCCTCGTACTTGCCGTTGAAGAGCATGGCCAGCAGCTTGCGGTGGATCTGGTCGGCCTGGTTCTCCAGGCGGTTGACCTCGATCCAGTACTCGGTGAGGTTGTCCATCGTGCGCAGGTTCGGCATGGCCTCGGCGGTCAGCTCGGCCGCCCGGGCCAGTACCTCGATCTGCTGCTCGACGCCCTTCGGGAGATCCTCGACGTTGTAGAGGACGACCAGGTCGACGGCCTCCTCCATGAAGTCCATGATGTCGTCGAGGGACGAGGCGAGGTTGTAGATGTCCTCGCGGTCGAACGGCGTGATGAACGAGGAGTTCAGCTGGTGGAAGATCGCGTGCGTGGCATCGTCACCCGCGTGTTCCGCGGCCCGCATACGCTCGGCGATCTCGGCCCGGCCGGAGGCGTCCGCCCCGAGCAGTTCCATCAGGAGCTTCGAGCCCGTGACGATGTTGTCCGCGGATGCGGCGAACATGTCGTAGAAGCTCGTCTCCCTGGGGGTCAGACGAAATCGCACGTGGGGTCCTCGGATTGCTTGGGTTTCGGTCAGGCTGATGCTAGGCGCATCATCCGGCCACGGCTAACCGGCCGCCCACCAGTGTCGCCCATCGGGCACAGTGATCAGCACGGGGTCCTTCGAGGACGTTCGCCAAGGGCCCTATACCCAGCAAAGTTCGTTACCATATACCCGGTAGGGGTATCAGTCAGCAGGAGGACGCGATGACGACCACCGAGGCCGGCGCCACAGTGCCCTCCGGTGAGGCGCCGGAGGCCGGGGCCCAGGAGATCGTGACCGACCACGACCGCGGGATCCACGGCTACCACAAGCAGAAGGACGAGCACCTCAAGCGGCTGCGGCGCATCGAGGGCCAGATCCGGGGCCTGCAGCGGATGGTCGACGAGGACGTCTACTGCATCGACATACTCACGCAGGTCTCCGCCTCCACCAAGGCGCTCCAGTCGTTCGCCCTGCAGCTCCTGGAGGAGCACCTTCGTCACTGCGTCGCGGACGCGGCGCTCAAGGGTGGCACGGAAATCGATGCGAAGGTGGAGGAGGCTACGAAGGCGATCGGACGGCTCCTGCGCACGTGAGCCCTCCGGGGGCGGGCGGGTGAAGGCCGGTGCGGTGTCGTTGTCGGGTGCGGGTGGGTGGGGGCTGGTCGCGCAGTTCCCCGCGCCCCTAAAAGATTGCGCAGTTCCCCGCGCCCCTAGAAGCCAAGGACTGCGCCGTTGCCCGCGCGCCTAGAAGCCAAGGACTGCGCCGTTGCCCGCGTCCCTTACGGGGCCTTCTCGCCGTGTTCTTCCAGGAAGCGTTCTTCGGCGAGCTTCAGGACCTCGTCGATGCGGTCGGGGCTGAGACGGTCCTCGCGGGCGGCCGAGGCGGCGATGATCAGGTCGCCGCACAGCTCGATCTCGGCGAGGGCCACGTGGTCCTGAACTGCCGTACCGCGCGCCGGAGCCACGTGCATCACCTCTTCCTGCCGTCACCGACTTCCTAGAGTAGGGAGGGGCCCACGGACGGCGCATGGCACCAACGGACCATTTCCGGCCCCGCACATTCCGGCCTCCCTATTCGGCGATCCGCCCGGCGTAGATGTCTTTCGCGTCCGGCAGCCGTACGTCGACGGGGGCTCCGAAGTCGTACAGCAGGGTCGTCGAGGAGACCGCGACCGTACCCTTCTGCTGCCCGTTCACGAAACTGAAGCGGTGGCGGATCTTGCGGATGCGGCCCTGGTCGTCGAGGTAGACGTCGAAGGGGACCGTCGCGGTGGCGAAGCCCTTCGCCGCCGCCCGCAGGGACGCCCGGCTCCCGGGAGAGGCGTCCCGCGCCGCCGCGCCGAGATCGGCCGTACCGCGGTAGTGCCGTACTGCGGTGCCCGCGACCGACGTACGGCCCACGTACGTCGCCTCCCGCGTGCCCCGCAGCAGTTCCGCGGCGGCGAACGGGTCGGTCGCACCGCCCGTGACCAGGTTCCCGTCGGAGAGCGTGGCCGTGTCGACGCGTACCCACTTGTCGGCCGGGACGCCGGCGCCGCGGTTCTTCATGTAGAGGGCGCCCGGCGCGAGGAGCTCGGTGATCGGGCGGCGCTCGTCGACGCCGGCCGGGTCCTGGGGGAGGAGCACCTTCAGGCGGCCCACCTGGTCCTTGTAGTCGTAGACGCCCTCGCCGCGGATCGTCACGCGGGTGCCGCCGGTGGCCATCTCCATCGACGTACGCGCCTTGGAGCTGCCCGCCCTGACCAGGTTCTCCGCGCCGCGGTGGAGGATCCCGACCGGGTCCTCGGCGGCCCGCGCGTCCTCGGCGGCGGCCCCGGGGCCCGAGCAGCCGGCGGCGCAGACCACCAGCCCCGCCGTCGCGGCGGCCAGGGCGACAGCATTGCCCCGCAGTCTCAGTTGCCGCTCCACCATCGCCTGCCAACCCCCAGCCGGGCCGTCCTCGCGCGGGCCTCCTGTCGTTCCGCTTAACGACGGGTGGGGGGTGTTGTCACGCGAGGACCCGGCTTGGGGTGGCGTTCACCCGCGGTGGGTACCGTTGTTCCCGTGGCGCATCAGGAGCAGAGCAACCCTCCGGAACATCACACGACGACGGTCGACCAGGGCCGTTTCTGCCTGGCGCGCTGCACCTGCGGCTGGAGAGGCCCGGCGAGGCGAGCCCGCAGCCTGGCCCGCACGGACGCGGAGACCCACTCGACGACTCCGGCTTGAGCGCGCCCCTTCAGGGGCGCGGGGAACTGCGCAGTCTTTTGGCTTTTGGGGGCGCGGGGAACTGCGCGACAAGCCCCCACCGGACCCGCAGCCAAAAACGTGCACGCCGCGCAGCGCTACGCGTGCCGTAGCACAGCCAGCAACTCGTCGACGAGATCCTTGTCGCGGGGCTGGGTCAGCCGATGCCGCGCTCCCGTCGGGGAGAGCCAGAGGATGCGGTCGACCTCCCGGTTGGGCGCGAAGTGCCCCTCCGTCGCCTCGGCCGCCCAGTAACTGACCTGCTTGGGGCGGTCGTTGGCCATGTAGTGGAGGGTGGTGAGCCGGGGGCCGGTGGCGCAGTGGTAGCCGGTCTCCTCCTCCACCTCGCGCACCGCGCCCGCGAGCGCTTCCTCGGCGCGTTTCAGCTTGCCCTTCGGGTGCGACCAGTCGTCGTACTTCGGCCTGTGGACCAGGCAGATCTCCAGTTCGCCGTCGAACGGCGAGCGGCGCCACAGTACGCAGCCCGCCGCGAGCACGGGGTCTCCGTTCGTCGCGTGCACTGGGCCTCCCATCGCGTGTACGGGGCCTCCGCGGGTCACGGAGTGCCGACCGTCTCCCTCAGCCAGGCCCGCTGGAACGCGAACCTGGCCGCTTCCACCTCGTGTCGCTGGTCCGCGTGCAGCACGCCGAGCGCGTACGCCGTCGCCGGGGCGATCCGCGGGGTGCGGGCCGCGGAGGCCGCCGCCGCAGCGGCCTCGGCCGCGTCGCGGTGCCGGTCCAGGGCCTGACCCGCCGTCAGCAGGCGTACGTCCACGGGGGCTTCGTCGCCGAACAGGACCTCGCGCGCATAGCGGTGCAGACGCAGCAGGAGCCGGACCTGGTGCCAGGGGGCGTCCTGGGGCTGCGGGGCCGTGTCGGCGGAGAGGCCGTGGATGAGGGCCTCCGCGTTGTAGGGGTGGCCCGCGGTGATCAGGGGCAGCCCGGCCACCGCGTCGCCGAGGCGTTCCTCCGCGGCGGCGGCCGGCGGCCCCAGGCCGGTGGCGGGCGCGGGCGCGGTCAGCGGGACCTCGCTGGCGAGGACGGCGACGTTGTCGGCGACGGCGTGGAAACGGGAGGAGCCGAGCGCTTGCAGCGCGGCGGAGTGGGCGCGCGTCCGGGCCAGGGTCAGCTGGCGCTCCAGAAGGGCGCCCGCCTTGGCCGCTCCGACGGTCAAGGCGCCTTTCTCGGAGGGGAGTTGGGCGCGGGCTCCGGGGTGTACGTCGGGATCCGAGGCCTGGGCCGGGAACGCCGACGAGCCCGACAGGCGGTGCAGGGCCGCCAACAGGCGTTCCAGCCGGGCCCCGTAGGCGTGCTCGCGGGCCAACGTGCCCGACAGCCAGGCCAGTTCGGGTCGCATGCCCTCCGACCAGCCCTCGTCGAGGAGGGGCCGGAACGTGTGCAGCGTGCCGCTGATGCGGCGGGCCGAGCGGCGCAGGGCGCGCGCCGCGTCCACGGCCTCCTCCGTCCCGTTCGTCGCCGTCGCCGTCGCACCGCCGGTCTCGCGGTGCTGGCGCAGCGCGCGGAGGAACTCCGTGGCCTGGGCCTGGAGATAGGCCGCCAGGGTGTCCCCGGCCACGGGTCCGGCCGTGGGGTCAAGGTGTTGCTGTGCCACGCCGGCGCCTCCGGGCGTCTATGAGCATCTCCTGGACGTTGCGCAGCGGCTGGCCGTCGGCGTCGGTCGCGTGCCGGGTCCATTCGCCGTCGGGGCCGAGGTGCCAGGAGGAAGTGGTGTCGGACATGCCGGTCTCGAACAGCCGGTTGAGGGCTGCCCGGTGAGCGGGGTCGGTGATCCTGACCAGGGCTTCGATACGGCGGTCGAGGTTGCGGTGCATCATGTCGGCGCTGCCGATCCACACCTCGGGCTCGCCTCCGTTGCCGAAGCCGAAGACCCGGGAGTGTTCGAGGAAGCGGCCGAGGATGGACCGTACGCGTATGTTCTCGGACAGGCCCGGGACTCCCGGCCGTACGGCGCAGATTCCGCGCACCCACACGTCCACCGGCACGCCTGCCTCGGACGCGCGGTAGAGGGAGTCGATGAGTGCCTCGTCCACCATGGAGTTGACCTTGATGCGGACGTAGGCGGGACGTCCGGCACGGTGGTGCTGGACCTCCTTGTTGATCCGGGCGATCAGGCCGTCGCGCAGGGACTTGGGTGCGACGAGCAGCCGGCGGTAGGTCTCGCGGCGGGAGTAGCCGGAGAGCCGGTTGAAGAGGTCCGAGAGGTCCGCGCCGACCTGTGGGTCCGCGGTCAGGAGCCCCAGGTCCTCGTACAGCCGGGCGGTCTTGGGGTGGTAGTTGCCCGTGCCGACGTGGCTGTAGCGGCGGAGGGTCTCGCCCTCCTGGCGCACGACGAGGGAGAGCTTGCAGTGGGTCTTGAGGCCGACGAGGCCGTAGACCACGTGGCAGCCCGCCTCCTCCAGCTTCTTCGCCCACTTGATGTTGGCCTGCTCGTCGAAGCGTGCCTTGATCTCGACCAGGACGAGCACCTGCTTGCCGGACTCGGCGGCCTCGATGAGGGCGTCGACTATCGGGGAGTCGCCGGAGGTCCGGTACAGGGTCTGCTTGATGGCGAGGACGTCCGGGTCCTCGGCCGCCTGCTCCAGGAAGGCCTGGACGGAGGTGGAGAAGGAGTCGTACGGGTGGTGGAGGAGTACGTCCCGCTCCCTGAGCGCCGCGAAGATGTCGGGCGCCGAGGCGGACTCGACCTCCGCGAGGTCGCGGTGGGTGCCCGCGATGAACTTCTGGTACTTCAGCTCGGGCCGGTCGAGCTTGCCGATGCCGAAGAGACCGGTGAGGTCCAGGGGACCCGGCAGCGGGTACACCTCGGCCTCGGTGATCTTCAACTCCCGTACCAGCAGGTCGAGTACGTACCGGTCGATGGACTCCTCGACCTCCAGCCGCACCGGCGGTCCGAAGCGGCGCCGCATGAGTTCCTTCTCCAGGGCCTGGAGAAGGTTCTCGGCGTCGTCCTCCTCGACCTCCAGGTCCTCGTTCCGGGTGACGCGGAACGCGTGGTGCTCGAGGACCTCCATGCCAGGGAAGAGTTCCTCCAGGTGGGCCCCGATGACGTCCTCGATGGGGACGTAGCGGTCCGGGGAGGCCTCCAGGAAGCGGGAGAGCAGCGGCGGGACCTTGACGCGCGCGAAGTGGCGGTGGCCGGAGACCGGGTTCCGTACGACCACGGCCAGGTTCAGCGACAGGCCCGAGATGTACGGGAAGGGGTGCGCGGGGTCGACCGCCAGCGGGGTCAGCACCGGGAAGATCTGGTGGCGGAAGAGCGTGAAGAGGCGGGCCTGCTCCTTCTCGGTCAGCTCGCTCCAGCGGACGAGGTGGATGCCCTCCTCGGCGAGCTGGGGGGCCACGTCCTCCTGGTAGCAGGCGGCGTGCCGGGCCATGAGCTCGCGGGAGCGGGCCCAGATCATCTCCAGCACCTCGCGGGGCTGCAGGCCCGAGGCGGAGCGGGTGGCGACGCCGGTGTGGATGCGGCGCTTCAGGCCGGCCACGCGGACCATGAAGAACTCGTCCAGGTTGCTGGCGAAGATCGCCAGGAAATTCGCCCGTTCGAGGAGGGGCGTGTTCGGGTCCTCGGCGAGTTCGAGGACCCGTTCGTTGAACGCGAGCCAGCTGCGCTCCCGGTCGAGGAACCTGCCCTGGGGAAGCTGGACGCCGTCCTGCACCGTGTCCTCGTACGCGTCGAGGTCGGCGTCGAGGTCGGGCTCCAGGTCGGAAGACGTCGCGGCCACCGTGTGCGGGCGGTGCGCGGCTATGGAGCCGACGGACGGCTGCGGGTGCTGGACCTGTGCGCTGGCGTTGGGCTGACTCATGAACCCATTCTTCCGCGCCGGGGCCGAAACGGGCGCGTCGGAGAGGGCGGGCGGGAGCTGTGCGGGGATGTGCGGGCTTCCGTTCTCCCTCACGGACGAGGGCTCGTGCTCCGGCGGAGGCGAGGGCTCGGGCGCGGCGGGGTTCATTGCCAGAGCGTCGCAAGCCCGTCTGAATGACCGGTTACGGCGACATGACGTGCGGGATAGCGGGGGGCGGCTCCCCGGCGTCGGGGCCGCGCCCCGTGGAAGGGGTTTCGCCCTTCAGGGGCGCGGGGAACGGCGCGACCAGCCACACACGACCGGCACGGACATCCAACCGCTCAGCCCGTACGGCGCCGAAGCACCCAGAATGCCCCTCCCGTGGCAAGAACGGCGACCCCGAGCACAATCCCGGTCTCCACGAGATGCATCGGCCAGTAGTGGGACTCGGGATGGAAACGACCCCAGGAACCCCCGGAACCCCCGGAACCGCCGGAGGCAGCCGTCGGCCACAGATCCTCGCGGTACTTCTCCAGATTGTGGTTGACCAGGTACATCACCCCGCAGGCGACCCCCAGCGCGGGCAGCGACCGCCGCAGCACGACCCCGGCAAGCGCGCCCACGCCCAGCCCGCACAACCCGTACGCCACCAGGGCGGGCCCGCGCGCGGCGAACACGTCGTTGAACGTCCAGTCGTCGCCCATCAGGTCCCGGTTGGCCGCCCAGGCCCACCGGAAGACGAACACGAACACCGTGCCGCCGGCCACCAGCAGCACCGCCGGCACGGCGAGCGTGACGGCCAGCCACCGCGTCGGCGAGACGGACTGTGTCCAGGCGAGCTGCGCGGTGCCGTTCTCCAGCTCGCGCCCGATCAGCGCGCCGGCGGCGAACGCGGCCACGGCGAAGAAGCTGTAGTAGACGAGGGTGGAGGCCCAGCCCATGGACCCGCCGTAGTCGAACACCGCCCTGATACGGCACGGGCCGGGGTCGTGGCCGCAGGCGGCGATCCGGTTCCGTACGGAGTCCGCGTTGATCCCGGCCTCCCACACCAGGGCGCCGAGGGCGGCCAGCATGAAGGTGCCCCACACCACGAGCGCCGCGCGGTGCAGCCGCAGTACGGCCCACGGCAGCCCCTTGACCGGCCCGCCCGGCGGCACCTCGGGGGTCTCGGCTGTTCCCTTCACGGCGAAGGCACTCATACGGCGACTCCTTCTGTGGCGGTACGGCGGCGGAGCAGGACGAACGTGGCGATGACCGCGAGGGCGGCGACGGCCAGCACGACGCCGGTCTCGGCGAGCTGGAGCGGCCAGAAGTGGGACTTCGGGTGGTACGTGGTCCAGAAGTCGCTGATACCGGCGTCGGTCATGCAGCGCTTGAGGTCGGCCGCGCTGTCGGAATCGGTGCAGGCCAGGTTGTTGCCGATGCGGGTGCCTTCGGTGGTGATCACGCCGTGTTCGAGGTCGAGGGCCTCCGACGGCAGGCCCGGGATCTTGGTATCGGTGGCGGTGACCGTGGGCCACAGGCTCACGCGGTACTGGTTGCCCAGGTAGAACACGGCCAGCAGGGCCCCGAAGGCGACGCCCAGGGCGGGCAGCGCGCGGCCGACGACCAGGCCCGCGAGGGCGCCGAGGGCCAGGCCGCACAGGGCGTACGCGAGCGTGACGGTTCCGCTCGCGTGGAAGGTGTTCTCGTCGTACCAGTCCGCCCAGAGCAGTTCCGCGCCGCGGTTCCACATCAGCCGGTGCAGCGGGACCAGTAGGGCCGTGCCCGCGGTGATGAGCAGCGCGGGCACGGCGAGCTTCGCGGCGAGCCAGCGGGTGGGGGAGACGGACTGGGTCCAGGCGAGGTGGGCGGTGCCGGTCTCCAGTTCGCGGCCGATGAGGGCCGCGCCCGCCCAGGCGGCGACGAGGAAGGGGAAGTACGCCACGGCGAGCGTGGTGAAGCCCACGGTCGTGTCGTACTTGTTCAGCCAGGGGCCGTTGGGGAAGTGGCAGGCCTCGACGCTTTCGCGGCACTGCTCCCGGACGTCGGCGACAGCGGCGTCGTACCCGGGGCCGTACGCCCAGAGCATCGCCGCCGCGAGGGCCGCGACGAGCAGCAGCCAGAGCCACAGGGCCGACCGGTGCAGACGCAGCACGGAGAGGGCGAGGCCGCGGCCGGTGCGTGGGGAGGTGCCGGTGGAAGCGCCGGTGGAGGTGAGGAGGGTCGTCATGCGCGCGCGTTCTCCTCGTTTTCCCGGTCTTCTCCGGTTTCTCCGGCCGCTACCGCCGCTTCCGTCTCTTCCGACTCGCTCTCGCCCTTCTCCTCGCCCGCTGCGGTGTCCTCGGTGAACAGGTCGGGGGCCTTCGGGTTGCGCAGATGGGCCAGGAGCAGCTCCTCCAGGGTGGGCGCGGCGGTCTGCCAGTCGTCGGACGGTGGGCCGCCCGGGCGGATCAGGGCGGTGAGCTGGCGGCCCGTGTCGCGCGACTCGACGACGGTGTGGCCGGTGAGGTCGCGCGCCGGGCCGGTGACCAGGGTGTGCGCGGCGAGCAGCTCTTCCGGGTCGCCGCCGAGCCGGATCCGGCCGCCGCCCATGAGGAGCAGGTGGTCGCAGACGCCCTCCAGCTCGGCGACGACGTGCGAGGACATCACGATCGTCGTGCCGTGCTCGGCGGCCTCGCCCAGCAGCGCCCCGAGGAGTTCGCGCCGGGCCAGCGGGTCGAGGTCGGCCATCGGCTCGTCCAGCAGCATCAGCTCGGGCCGCTTGCCGAAGGCCAGGGCCAGGGCGACGCGGGTGCGCTGGCCGCCGGAGAGGGAGCGGATCCTCGCGGTGGGGTCGAGGGCGCCGTCCCGGGAGCCCTGCGGAGTGGGGTGCCCGTACGCGATGCGTTCCGCGGCCGGCCGGTCCCAGCGGGCGCGGTTCAGCTCGGCGCCGAGGCGGAGCGTGGCGGCGACCGTGAGCTGGGGCGGCAGCGGCTTGCCCTGGCCGACGTACGCGAAGCGCTCGCGGGCCGCGGCGGGGCTGGTGCCGAGGACGGTCAGGGTGCCCTCGGTGGGGCGTATCAGACCGGCCGCCAGTTGCAGGAGGGTCGACTTGCCCGCGCCGTTCGGGCCGACCAGGGCGCAGATCCGCCCGGTCGGCAGCCGGAAGGAGCAGTCCCGCAGCACATGGCCGCGTCGGCGCCGATACCGCTTGCCCAGCCCGACCGCTGTCAGCGCGGTCCCTTCCCCAACCCTGTTCATCGCTCCCCCTCAGGGCATTTCTCGTCCAGTGCGGAGGCGAAGAGCGCGCTGATGTCCTCGCGCTCCAGGCCTTCCTTGCGTGCCTCGTCCAGCCAGACGGTCAGCTTCGAACGCAGGGCGGTGTGGTCGGCGGGAGTGGCGCCCAGCGAGCGCCGTACGAACGTGCCGAGGCCGCGTCTGGCCTCGACCAGGCCCTCGCGCTCCAGCTCGCGGTAGGCCTTCAGGACGGTGTTCGGATTGATCGCGGTGGCCTCCACGACCTCACGGGCCGTGGGGAGCCTGTCGCCCGGTTCGAGTACGCCAAGACGCAGGGCCTGCTTGGTCTGCTGGACGATCTGGACGTACGTGGCGACACCGCTGCGCCGGTCGATGCGGTACTCGACCACAACCGACCACCACCCTTTCACTAATTGAGTAGTGAAAGGGTGGTGGATGGCTGCGGACCTGTCAAGGTGAATGCCGGGTTCCGGAAACTTCTCGCGGAAGCGTGAACCGATCTGTGGGGCTCGTGCGATGAGGGGGTGTGAGGGAAACGAGAAGCGACGGGGATCTGCTGCGGGCCATCGCGGCGGACGGTGACCGGCGCGCCTTCGAAGAGCTGTACCGGCGGTACGCGCCGTGGCTCGGAGCACGGCTGCGCGGGCGGTGCGCGGACGCGGGGATCGTCGACGACGTCGTACAGGAGACGTTCCTCGCGGTCTGGCGCGGCAGTGCCCGCTACCGCGAGGAGGGCGACGTGGCCGGGTGGCTGTGGCGCATCGGCTCGCGGCGGCTGATCGACGCGCTGCGCGGCGACGGCGCCCGGGGCCGGCTGCGGCAGGCGCTCTCGCGGCTGCGGCACCGGGACGAGGCGTCCGCGGAGGAGCGCGTGCTCGCGGGGGTGGAGCACGGGGACCTCGCGGGCGCCCTCGTCCGGTTGTCGCCGGAGCTGCGGGCGGTCCTCCAGGCCACGGTCATCGACGGGCTGACCACCAGGGAGGCGGCCGTCCTGCTCGGCATCCCGCCGGGGACGGTCAAGACACGGGCCCTCAGGGCCCGCAAGCAGCTGCGGGAGGAGTTGGCATGAGCGGCGACACGAACGACACGAACGACCCGGACGGTATGACCTGGCACGTCGCGGAGGACGACCTCCGGGCGTACGCACGGGGCGAGTTGACGGCGCCGATGCTCTGGTCGGCCGACACCCACCTCCTCGCCTGCGCGCGCTGCCGGGCACAGCTCGCCGAGGTGGGCGACCCGGTCGCCCTGGACGCGGGATGGGAGCGCCTCGACGCCGAACTGGACGTCCCGCGGCCGGGGTTCCTGGAGTCGCTGCTCGTCCGGATGGGCGTGGCCGACCACACCGCACGGCTGCTCGCCGCGACACCGGTGCTGCGCCGGTCGTGGCTGGGCGCGGTCGTCGCCGTACTGGTCATCACGGTGATCGCCGCCAACGCCGCCCGGACGCCCGAGTCCCCGGCGCTGTTCCTCGCCCTCGCCCCGCTGCTGCCTCTGGCCGGGGTCGCGCTGTCGTACGGGCCGGTGCTCGACCCGACGTACGAGATGGCCGTGGTGTCGCCGATGCACGGGTTCCGGCTGCTGCTGATCCGCACGGTTCCCGTGCTGACCGTCGCGCTCGCCCTGAACGGCCTCGCGACCCTCGCGCTTCCCTCGTACGGACTGCGGGCCCTGGCCTGGCTGCTGCCCGCGCTCGCGCTCACCGCGACCGGGCTCGCGCTGACGCCCCGGCTCGGCCCGGTCCTCGGGCCCGGCCTCGTCGGCGGAACGTGGGTGGTCCTGCTGGTGGTCGCGCAGCGGACGACCGAGGAGACCCTCGCGCCCTACACCGCGGCGGGGCAGGGCATCGCGGCCGCCGTCGCCGCACTCGCCGCCGGGCTCTTCTACCTCGGCCGCGACCGATTCGACTCGACCCCCGCGCACACACCGTTCGCGGGCTACCCGGACGGAGGTGCCGCGTGATGTCCGACGCCACGCGCAGGAGGCTCAAGCTGCTCAAGGCCGGGCTGTTGATGACCGCTTCGGTCGTCCTCAGGGTCCTCCATTTCATCGCCGTGCTGCTCCCGAAGAACTCCGGCAAAAGGAGTTCCTCCTCTTCTTTCGACGGGGGCGACGGGTGAGGGTCACCGCTCTCCCTCCGGCGCCGGTGCCGTATCCCGGCCGCCGCCTCCCCCTGCTTCCGCTCTCTTCCACAGGAGTCACGCATGTCTGACCTCCCTACGACGCCGACGGTGTCCGCCTCCGGGCTGACCCTCCGCTACGGCGGCACGGCCGCGCTCGACGACGTGTCGGTGCGGCTCGGCGAGGGCGTCACCGGGCTGCTCGGACCCAACGGAGCCGGAAAGACCACCCTGTTGAGGGTCCTGGCCACCGCCGTGCCCCCGGACAAGGGAGCGTTCACGGTGCTCGGCAACGACCCGGGCACGGCCGCCGGACGCCAGGAGGCGCGGCGCACGCTGGGCTATCTGCCGCAGGCACCCGGCTTCCACCCGGACTTCACGGCCTTCGAGTTCGTCGACTACGTGGCGATCCTCAAGGAGCTGACGGACCGCACCGCCCGGCACGGCGAGGTACGACGGGTCCTGGACGACGTCGCGCTGTCCGACGCACGGGGCAAGCGCATCAAGAAGCTCTCCGGCGGGATGCGCCAGCGGGTCGCGCTGGCCGCCGCCCTCGTCGGCGACCCCGGTTTCCTGGTCCTCGACGAGCCGACCGTCGGCCTCGACCCCGAACAGCGCATGCGCTTCCGGGAGTTGATCGCCCGGGCGGGGGAGGGGCGGACCGTGCTGCTCTCCACCCACCAGACCGAGGACGTCGCGATGCTCTGCCATCGCGTGATCGTCATGGTCCGCGGCCGCGTCCGCTTCGACGGCACCCCGGCCGAGCTGACCGCACGGGCGGCCGGCCGGGTGTGGAGCAGCACCGAACGCGACCCGGGCGCGTGGGCCGGCTGGCGCACCGGTACGGGCTCCTTCCGCAACGTCGGTGAGCCGCCCGCGGGCGCCGACCTCGTCGAACCGACCCTGGAGGACGGGTACTTGCTCACTCTCGACGGCGAGGCCCCGGAGGTGGCGGCCGCATGAGCACCGTGCTCGAGACACCCGCCAGGGCCGTCGAACCGGCGCACCCGCCACGCTCCTGGGCGGCCGTGTTCGCCCTCGCCCGCTTCGAGGCGCGCGAGCTGCGGATGACCGTCTCCTTCGTCGGCATGGCGGCCCTGTACGCCGGCGGGATCGTGTGGCAGTCCACGCGGAGCGACGACGACTACCCGGTCCTCCAGGACGTCGACCGGGCCACCCAGACCATGCCGCTGCTGATGGGGCTCGTCGTCATGCTGGGCGTCAACCGCGCGGTCCTGCGCTCCCACCGGGACGACACGGACCGCCACTTCGACGTGCTGGTCGTCGAGCCGTGGCGGCGTACGGTCGCCCACGCGCTGTCCGTCGTCCCGGCCGTCCTGTTCACGGCGGTGTGTGTCCTCGTCCAGTTCACCTGGGCCGCGCTCAAGCCCGGCGCGGTCGGGCACGGTTCGCCCGCCGAACTCGCCGTCGGCCCGCTGACGGTCCTGCTGTTCGGCGCGGTCGGTATCCTCCTCGCCCGCCTGATCCGCTCCCTCTTCGCCGGGCCGGTCCTGCTGCTCCTCCTGCTCTTCAGCCAGTTCGTCCTGGCGAGCCCCTCCGGCGACGACTGGACGGCCTGGCTCGGCCCGGTCGTCTCCGAGAACGGCGCCACCCCGTTCCCCTCCGACCTGCTGGAGCGCCCCGCCGCCTGGCACGCCCTGTACCTCGCCGGGCTCGGCCTGACCCTGGCCGTCCTCGCCGTGCTGGTCAGCGGTGGGCGCTCGACGGTGGTCAAGGCGGCCGTCGCCGGATCGGTCGCGCTGACCGTGGTGGGCGTGGTCGGCCAGTCCGCGGGCACTCCGAGCGGGTCGACACCGGCCCGCGAGCGGGCGACCAACGCTCCGGAGAGGGTCCAGTCGTGTCTCGGGCACGGCGGGTCCACGTACTGCGCCTTCCCCGAGTGGACCGGCCGCACCGCCGACTGGGCCGAGGTCGTCGACCGGGTCCAGAACCTCGCGGGCGGCAGGGCCGGGGGCGAGCGGCTGACCGTACGGCAGCGCATCGACGCCACCTACGGGCTGACGTCCGACTCCGCGATCTCCCCGTCCGCGACGCCCGGCCAGGTGACCGTCGGCACGGAGTGGGGCGGCAACCGCGTCCCCGAGTTCGCCGCCGCCGTTGCGTCCGTGCTGGTGGCGGGGAACGAGAAGGCGGGCAGCATGGTGTGCGACGCCCGCGTGATCACGATCATGTGGCTGGCGCTGGGCGGCGAGTCCGACCCGATGACCGCGCTCCGCAACGTCCGCCTCGACGACGATGTCTCGGGATCCGCCGTCGTCCTGTCCCCCACGGAACCCTTCGTCATGAGCGCCGAACAGACCCGGATCGTGGCGGACCTGCTCCAGAAGCCCCGCTACAGCGTCGCCGGGAAGGTGAAGGCCAAGTGGACGGAACTGACCTCGCCGAAGACGTCGACGGCGCGGGTGGCGGAACTGCTGGGAGTCCCGGCCGCGGACAGGACGGCGGACGGGGCGGAAGCGGACGGTGGAGCGTGCAAGGAATGACCGTCACGACACGCGCCCTCCTGACCCCCGTACTGCGCACACTGCCCTGGCGCGCGCTCGCGGCCGGCGGCGCCACCGGGCTGCTGCTGGCCGGCATCCCGCGCATGCTGTCCGGCGCCCCCGACCCGTGGCTCGGCCTGATCGCGCTGCGGGGTGCCGCGCTCGCCTTCGCCCTCGGCCTGGCGTTCCTGCTGGACGACCCGGCCCGGCACATCACCTCGGCGGTACCGGTAAGGCGCCCGCTGCGCGTCGGCCTGCGCGTGGCACTCGCCGCCCCGTGGGCCGCGCTCTGCTGGACGGCGGCGGTGTTCCTCGTACCCGAGGAGGCCCGTCCGCCGGTCGGCGCCCTCACCCTGGAGGCGACCGCCACCGCCGTGTTCGCCCTCGCCGGGGCGGCCCTGATCATCCAGCGCTCGACCGTCACCGAGCCGGGGGTGGCGGTGTCCACCTGGCTCCTGTCCACCGCGGCCGCCGCGTTCCTCCTCCTGCCCGACGGCTGGGCCCTCCTGGTCTCCCCGGACGACCCCCGCTGGACCACGACCCACGAACGCTGGGCAATGCTGCTGACGGTGGCACTGGCGGTGGGAGCGAGGGCGTGCGTGGAACCGCTACGGGCAGGGCTAGGGCTTCGCCCCTTCAGGGGCGCGGGGCTCTGACACATGCGGCTCCGCCGCGTGGGCGCGACCAGCCCCCACCGGCCGTAACTCTCAATCGGTCCGTAGCCCCACCAGGCTCAGGACTCCGTCCGATACATCAAATCGGTCTCGAACGTGACGAAACCGAGCCGCTCATAGACAGCCACCGCAGCCGTGTTGTCCGCATCGACGTACAACATCGCCGTCGGCACCCCCCGCCCCGCCAGATACCGAAGCCCGATCGTGGTGAGGGCCTTGCCGAGCCCGCCTCCCTGAGCCCCGGGCCGTACGCCCACGACGTACACCTCGCCGAGCCCCTCCTCCGCATGGACCTTCGTCCAGTGGAACCCGACCAGTTCCTCGTCCCGGAAGGCGAGGAAGAACCCGGCCGGATCGAACCACGGCTCAGCCTTCCGGTCGTCGAGGTCCCGCTGTCCGAGCGAACCCTGCTCGGGGTGGTGCGCGAAGGCGGCGGCGTTCGCGGCGAGCCACGCCGCGTCGTCCTCACCGGGCACGAACGTCCGTACGTGCACGCCGTCGGGAAGCTTCGGCCCGGCCAGGTCGAGGTCGGTCAACGGCCGCCGCATCTGCCGCAGTTCGCGGAAGAGGGTGAGGCCGAGGACCTGGGCGAGATGGCGGGCCGCGGAGTGGCCGCCGTGGGCCCAGACCCGCACCCGCTTGCCGGACTCGGCGAGCAGCGCGTTGCCGAGCGCCCGCCCGTGCCCGTGCCCGCGGTGCGCCGGGTGGACGACCAGTTCGGCGGCCGGGGCCTCGACGGGATCGGTGTCCTCCAGCTGCGCGTACCCGACGAGCCGGTCCCGGGAGGTCAGCAGCAGATGCCGGACCCCCTCCCGGGCGCCGCCGCGCAGCTGCAGCCGGCCCTGCTCGGACACCGCCTGCTGTCCGTCGGCCCGGGTGGCCTCCGCGAGGAGGTCGAGCACGGCCTCGGTCTGCTCGGGGCTCAGCGCGGAGAGGATGTCGAGGGAGCGGGCCGGGACAGCCGGTGCGGTGTCTTCGCTGGTCATGAGTACGAGAGTACGACGTGTCCGGTTCATGGCGAAGTGGCCCGACGAGTGTGGACGCGGCCAGTGCGCCGGGAGTGCGCTGAGAGCGCGCCGTCGGCCCGCGACCTGTCCGGTTCGCGGTGAATCGCCCCGCGCGGCAACCAGTCCGTAACCCTGAACCCCCTGTCGCGCTACGCGCGTTGACTCTAGGCTGCGCCGGGACGGGGCCCACATATCAGCCGACCCACAGGGGGGCACATGTCAGCCACACCTCATCCGTACCGACGCAGACGCCGGACCACCCGCTTCCTCGCGGCGGCCGCGGGCGTCGCCACCGTCGGCGCCCTCGTCGCCGCGATGCCGGCGTCCGCGGGCGAGACGGGCAAGAAGAAGCCCGGCCACCAGAAGCCGGGCCGCTACCAGGACGTCCAGCTGCTCTCCTTCAACGACCTGCACGGCAACCTGGAGCCGCCGGCCGGCTCTTCCGGCCGGGTCACCGAGCTTCAGCCGGACGGCACCAGCAAGACGATCGACGCGGGCGGTGTCGAGTACCTGGCGACGCATTTGCGCCAGGCGCGCGAGGGCAACAAGTACTCGGTCACGGCGGCCGGCGGCGACATGGTCGGTGCCTCCCCGCTGATCTCCGGGCTCTTCCACGACGAGCCGACCATCGAGGCGCTGAACAAGCTCGACCTCGATGTGACGAGCGTCGGCAACCACGAGTTCGACGAGGGTGCCAAGGAGCTGGGCCGTCTGCAGAAGGGCGGCTGCCACCCCACGGACGGCTGTTATGTGGAGGGCGAGAAGTTCAAGGGCGCCGACTTCCCGTACCTCGCGGCGAACGTCCTCGACGAGAAGACCAAGAAGCCGATCCTCAAGCCCTACTGGGTGTGGAAGAAGAACGGCGTCAAGGTCGGCTTCATCGGCGTGACCCTGGAGGACACCCCGGGTGTCGTCTCCGCCGAGGGTGTGAAGGGCCTCAAGTTCAAGGACGAGGTCGAGACGATCAACAAGTACGCCAAGGAGCTGGAGAAGCAGGGCGTCAAGTCGGTCGTCGCGCTGATCCACGAGGGCGGACTGCCCGCCTCGGCGGCGTACAACTACGACTGCGACTCGCCCGGTGCCGGTGACGGTATATCCGGCCCCATCGTGGACATCGCCAAGAACGTCACGCCGAAGGTCGACGCACTGGTCACCGGCCACACCCATGCCGCGTACGCGTGCACGATCAACGACCCGTCGGGCAAGCCCCGCATGGTCACCTCGGCCGCGTCCTTCGGGCGGCTCTACACCGACACGACGCTGACGTACGACCGCTGGACCGGCGACATCGCCCGGACCGCCGTCGCCTCCGCGAACCACGTGGTGACGCGTACCGTGCCCAAGGCCACGGACATGACCGAGCTGATCACGAAGTGGAACACGCTCGCCGCGCCGATCGGCAACAAGCCCATCGGCTACATCTCCGGTGACATCTCCAACGTCGGCACCGAGTCCCCGATCGGCGACCTGATCGCCGACGCGCAGCTGGCGTACGGCAAGGAGCTGGACCCCGAGACCGATCTGGCGCTGATGAACCCGGGCGGTATCCGGGCGCCGCTCACCTTCGCGGCCAAGGGCACCGAGGGCGACGGCGTGGTGACCTACGCCGAGGGCTTCACGGTCCAGCCGTTCGCCAACACGGTCAACCTGCAGAGCTTCACCGGAGCCCAGCTCGTCCAGGTGCTCAAGGAGCAGGTCACCGGCGTGAACGCGGCCTCCCCGAAGGTGCTCCAGATCTCGAAGGGGCTCACCTACACGCTCGACCTGACGAAGGCCGGCGCCGACCGTGTCGTCACCGACTCGATCAAGCTGAACGGTGCCGCGATCGACCCGGCCGCCACCTACCGCGTCGCGACGAACAGCTTCCTCGCGGGCGGCGGAGACGGTTTCACGACCCTCGGTCAGGGCACGGGCGACCTGGTGGGCGACGACGACCTCGCGGCCCTGGAGAAGTACCTGCTGGCGAACTCCTCGGCCACGAACCCGATCGCGCCGCCCGCGGCCGACCGGATCACCGTCGTGAAGTAGCCACCCGGTAACGGCGATCTGTCCGTGAGGTAGATCGCAAAGGGTCTATTGGAGTTGCGGGTGGGGTTGGTACGCATGGTCGAATCAGTCGATGCGTACCCCCCATCCCATCTCGGCGCATTCCCACTCCCCTCCGAACCCGTACGAGGATCTCGCCGCCCTCGACGACGGACCCCTTGAGGACTTCCTCCAGGTGGAGGAGCCGGCCGTGATCGAGGGGGCCGGGCAGGAGGTGGAGTGGGCACCGCCCAACCACCGCCGCGGCTCCCGGGACTCCGGAGCCCGCCCCCGCCGTCGCACCCGTCGGCGCAGGCGAAGTCCCTTCACCGGACTGTCCCTCGCCGTCAAGGCCGTCATCGCGGTACTCGTCCTCGCCGCCTTCCTCGCCCTCGGCGACCGCTGGGCGCTTCTGTACGCCGAGCGCACGGCGGCCGAGAAGGTACGGGACCAGCTGAAGCTGAGCGCGTCCCCCGAGGTCGAGATCGACGGCTTCCCCTTCGTCACCCAGATCCTCGACCAGCGGCTCGACTCCGTCTCGGTCACCGTCCCGGACGTGGCGGCCGACCGGGTCTCCCTGGCGAAGGTCTCCGCCACCGCGACGGGCGTACGGGTCGACGGCGGACCCACCTCCCTGCGGGGCGTCCGGATCCCCGAGCTGCACGGCGAGGTGCTGCTCTCCTTCGACGACCTGAACCGTGAACTCGGCGCGTCCCAGATGACGTTCACCGGTCACGGCGGCGACGAGGTGCGGGCGCGCGGGGTGCTGCCCGTCGCCGGGCACGACCTGCGGATGCGGGCCGACGCGCGGATCAAGCGCGACGGCGAGCGCGGCATCTCGACCGAGGTCGGCGGGATGCGCCTGGACATCGGCGACCTGGCCACCTTCCGGCCCGGCACCCGCGAGTCCCAGGGCCTGCACCTGACCCGCAAGTCCGCCACGCGCCTGGCCAAGGAGAAGGCGAAGGCCAAGGAGCTGCTGTCGGTGCCGTCGATCGCGAAGCGGATCGGTGTGCCGGACTCCGCGGTCCAGGAGGCGCTGAGCGACGACTCCAAGTTCGAGGAGTTCACCGGCTCCCCGCGGTTCGCCGGTCAGCTGATGAAGGTCAACCTCATCGACCTGGCCGTGGAGAACCCCGAGCTCCTCAAGCGCCTCGGCTTCGACCTGGCCCTCCTCGACGGGCTCTCCCGCCTGACCCGCCCCGCCCTCGTCGACCGCCTCTCCATCGGCTTCCGCCTCCCGAAGCCCCCGAAGGGCGAACTGAGCCTGCGGGACGTGCGGGTGCAGAAGGACGGGATCAGAGTGCGGGTCACCGGGCAGGGACTGGCGATCGGCAAGTAGCCCGGCGAGATAAGTAAGTTCCGGGTGAGCGGCGTAATAAAGTCTGTGTGAATTGCGGTTCGGTTCCCGCGGGTCCCTGAAAATCCATCTCAGCCGCAATTAATCGAGGTCTCAGCGGATTTGGCGGTTTTCGCTTCCGCGGTCTCGTAGTGTTTTCCATGTCGAAGCCGAACGGGGCTTACGGCAAACGGAAATACACCGCAGAAGAAGCAGAAGAAAGAGGGACGTCTCATGAGCTTCCACAAGATCACCCCGGTCAAGAAGAACCGCAAGCCCGCCGCCCCGAAGAAGCACGCCGCGAAGCCCGCGCCGAAGCCCGGTGCCAAGAAGCCGCAGCGTCGCCCGGTCGGCAAGAAGTAGCCACTGCCACGAGGCGGGGTCTCCGGATTCGTTCCGGAGACCCCGCCTCGGCCATTTGTCGGCTGTTTTTTGCGCGAACCAGGGAACCAGAGAACCGGGTGGCCGGGAAGCGGTAACCGGGAACCAGGGATTCAGGAAAGGAAATGTGACGGCATGCGGGAAGTCCGGGAGGCATTCGCGCGGTTCTGGCCGCTGACGCGCGGCGACCGCAAGTGGCTGCTGCTGATCGTCGCGTGCGTGATCGTGTCGGCGCTGGCCGAGACGGCCTCGATCCTGCTCTTCGCGGAGCTGACCGACCACGCGCTCAAGGCCGGTTCGCTCGCCGCCTTCTGGGGGCCGGCCGGGGCCTGGCTGGGCGTCGCCGTGCTCGGCGCGATCGTCGGATACCTGGGGAACTCGCTCGCGGTCTGGACGGCCGAGAGATTCGTACTGAGGCTGCGCGCGAGCGTCTTCCGGCACGTCCAGGACCTGCCGCCGCACTTCTTCCAGAAGCACCGGCAGGGCGATCTGGTCGAACGGCTCACCGGTGACGTCGAGGCCATCGAGCAGATGGTCGTGTCGGGGGTCGTGGGAACGGTCTCCGCCGTGTTCTCGGCGCTCTTCTACTCCGCTGCCGCCCTCTGGCTCCGCTGGGACCTCGCCCTGGTCACCTTCCTCCTCGCCCCCCTCTTCCTCGTCGCCGCCCGCCGCTTCGCCGGCCGCATCAGGACCGCCGCCCAGGACGAGCGCACCGCCGACGGCGCGATCACCTCGGTGGTCGAGGAGTCACTGGGCAACGTCGTACTCACCCAGGCCTACAACCGCCGCCGCGCCGAGGAGAAGCGCCTCGACCGCGAGGCCAGGGCCTGGCTGCGCGCCAGCGTGCGGGGCGCCCGCGCGAGTGAGCTGTACGAGCAGTTCGTCGAGGTCGTCGAGACGGTGTGCGTGCTCGCGGTCATCGGGCTCGGTGCCTGGGAGATCTCCCAAGGACGCATGTCGCTGGGCCAGTTGCTCGCCTTCGCCGCCTTCCTCGGCTACCTCTACCCGCCGATCCGCGACCTCGGCCAGCTCGGCCTGACACTGACCGCCGCGACGGCCGGCGCCCAGCGGCTCCAGGAGATCCTGGACGCGGAACCCGCCGTCACCGACCCCGCCGAACCGGTCCGGCCCTGGCCCGTACGCGGCTGGGTCAGCTTCCACGGCGTCTCCTTCCGCTACCCGGGCGGCGGCGGGGAGCGCGATGCCCTCCACAACGTGACGTTCACCGCGCGACCCGGCGAGTTCGTCCTCGTCACCGGCCCGAGCGGCGCCGGAAAGTCGACGCTCTCCAAGCTCCTGACCCGCTTCTACGACCCCACCGCGGGCGTGATCTGCCTGGACGGCGTCCCGCTCACGGACGTACCCCTGGAGTTCCTGCGCGAGAACGTCGCCCTGCTGCCCCAGGAGACGCTGATCCTGCACGGCACGATCCGCGAGAACATCGGCTGCGGGCGGCCGGGCGCGAGCGACGAGGAGATCGAGCGGGCCGCGCGGGACGCCGACGCCCACGCCTTCGTCACCGCGCTGCCGGACGCGTACGACACGGAGATCGCACCTGGCACGGCCACCCTCTCCGGCGGCCAGCTCCAGCGAGTCGCGCTCGCCCGCGCGATCCTGCGGGCCGCCCCCGTCCTCGTGCTCGACGAACCGACCACCGGACTCGACGGACCCGCCGCCCGCCGGGTCGTACAGCCGCTGCGGCGCCTGGTCTCCGGCCGTACGACCGTCATGATCACCCATGATCTGACGCTCGCCCCCGACGCCGACCGGATCCTGGTCGTGGACGGCGGCCGGCTGGTGGAGGAGGGCACGCACGAGGAGTTGATGGCGCGGGGAGGGGTGTACGCGGGGCTGGCGGGCCCGATGCCGGTGCTGCCGGTGGACGCGGAGACGACGATGAGGCTGCTGCAACCGCAGCCGTGCCCGTAAGGGCGTGGCGGGGTGGGGGTGGGGGCGCCGGCTGGGGAGCGGCTCGTGGCTCGCACTCCCCAGCCGGACGGGTGTGGACCGGCATGACGAGCCGGGTGGGTGCGGATCGGTGCCGACGGGCGTGACGTCGGGGTCGGGCTGTCAGGCGGGGGTCGGGTTCCAGTCGCCCAGCCAGTCCGCGACCTCCTGGCCGGTGGCCTGGGCGTCGGTCAGGTGCGGGCGGTCGCCGCTCGCGGCGCCCGAGCCGGGGCCGGTGTTCCTGTACTCCGCGAAGCGGTCGTTCTTCCAGGAGAAGCCGCCCATGTCCGACCACGGGGTCGACTTGACCGCGGCGCTGAGCGTGGAGTTGCGGACCGTGGTCTGCGGACGAAGGGTCGCGTCGCCGCCCGCGTGCCAGTTGCGGCCGAGGAAGAAGCTCCCGGCGGACACGTCACCGTTGACGACCGAGCGGTTGATGAGGATGCCCTTGCGGTCGGCGGCGGTGCTGGGCGCGGTGATGTACCCCGCCGAACTGCCGTCCCAGCGCTTCTTGAGGGTGATGACGGACTGGTCGATCACGGCGGTCGCGCGGCCGAAGACGAAGTCGACGTTGCCGCTGACGTAGGAGTTGGTGACATAGACCCGGCCGAGCCTCTCCTTGGCCGCGGTGTCCAGGAGCAGGGTGTCCTGGTCGCCGTCGACGATGATCCCGTCGAGGAGGACCCGGTCGGCGGCCGTCCGCAGCGCCACGGCCTGGTGACCGCTCAGGCTCTGGTTCCTCGCCTCGTCGAAGTCGTTGTTGATCGTCAGGTTGCGGGCCTGGAAGTCGTCGGCCTCGACGGCGACGGTCGCGCTGCCGCTCGTTCCGTACGTTCCGCCGCCGGGCTTCGCCGTACCGGCCGCGTTGTTGAAGACGATGACGGTGTCCTTGCGGCTCGCTCCCGTGCCCTGGACGGTCACGTGCGGCTTGTTCGCCGGGACCTTGACGATCTCGCGGTACGTGCCCGGCTTGACCGAGATCACCACGCGGGAGGGGTTGTTCACGGGGACGGCGTCGACGGCGGCCTGGACGGTCGTGAACTGGCCGGAGCCGTCCTTGGCCACGGTGAGGGTGGCGGCCGCCGCCTTGGTCGCGGCGGAGGCCCTCGGCTGGGCGCCCTCGCCGAAGACGCCGAGCGCGGTGCCGTAGGCCATGACCCCGGCAGCGCCCAGGACCATCGGAACGCCGACGACCACGCTGGTCCTCCGCCTGCGGTGGCGGGCCTTGCTGCGGTTCTCGCTCACGGGCGGCATCCGTTCAACTCTGTGGAGGGAGACGTCGGTTGGTGGTCGCCGCCCGCACGGAAAAGGTTGCCGAGCCATGGAACGCGAACGCGCCTCCGCCCCGGGGGAGGGGTGGAGGCGCCTCGATCTGCGTCGACACGAACTCTGAATGCCCGCGCTCCGGGATCCGCGGTCACACTCGGTCGCGGTGGTGTTGTGGACTGATCCCGCGGGCTCGTTTGAAAGCGGCGCTGAACGCGAATGCGCTGCCGTAACCGACTTGACGGGCTATGGAGTCGATCGTGGCGTCCGACTCTTTGAGGAGGTCGGCGGCCAGGTCGATTCGCCACTCGGTGAGATATGCCATGGGTGGCATGCCGACGAGGCGGGTGAAGCGGCGGGCCAACGTCGCTCGGGACACCCCGGTCCGCTCGGCGAGCGCGGCCACCGTCCATGGATGGGCCGGGTGGCCGTGTACGAGTCGCAGGACGGGCCCGACGACGGGATCCCCGTTGGCCCGATACCAGGCCGGCGTATCGGTATCGGGCCTGATGAACCATGCGCGGAGGGTGGCGACCAGCAGGAGGTCCAGAAGCCGTTCGAGCACGAGATCCTGGCCCGGCTCGTTTCGCACGGTCTCCTCGGCGAGCAGCGACACCACCGCGGATTCGCCGTGGGCGGCCCTGGGGATGACCAGAAGGGGCGGCAAGGCGCTGAGCAGTCGCATGGCGATCTCGCCCGGTCGCCAGTACTTGCCGATGAGCAGCACCGACGAGCCGTCCGCGCCGTCGTCGCGGGCCCGCGTGCTGTTGGCCCAGGTGCGCACACCCGTGTCCGGGTCCTCGGCCAGTTCCATGCCGGCCGGTGTCGTCCGTCGGGGGCCGGGCCGAACGACCACCTGGACCGGAGTGCGGGGATCATCGGCGAAGGTGAACGCGTCCGGGCCGCGCATCATCGCGATATCACCCGCGTCGAGTCGTAGCGCGTCGCCGGCACTGGGCACGACCCAGGGCGTCCCGCGCAGGACGGCCACCACGCTGAGCGGCGCCCTGTCCCGCACCTGCACCGACCACGGCGGACTCTGGGCGGTCCGCAGTACGGACGCCCCCCTGGCCCTGGCTCCGTCGAGCAAGATCGACAAGGGGTCCATCGGCCCAGTGTAAGACGCGGGATTATGGACCTGCGAGCCGCGAACATGGCCCATCGTCGGCCATTCCTGTGGACTGTGGATCATGACTACGACAACACCGACCACAACACCGACAACGACAGCGCCGACAACTCTGGTCCTTGCGGGGACAGGCAAGACCGGACGCCGGGTCGTGTCCGGGCTCGTAGCCCGTGACGTGGCGGTACGCGTTGGTTCACGGCGTGCTGACCCGCCCTTCGACTGGCAGGACGACACCACGTGGGAACCCGCGCTGCGAGGCATGGACGCGGCTTATGTGGCCTTCTATCCTGATGCGGCGTTCCCCGGCGCGGCCAGGACCGTGGGTTCCTTCGCGGACCTGGCGGTGGCCTGCGGCGTCCGTCGCCTCGTCCTGCTCGCCGACCGCGGTTCCGCCGAGGCCGAGCGGTGCGAACAGGCGGTGCGGGACTCGGGTGCGGAGTGGACCGTCGTGCGGGCGGGGTTCATCACGCAGAACTTCAGCGAGGCGTTCCTCGGAGAACTGGTCCGGGCCGGTGTGGTCGCCCTTCCGGCCGGCGATGTCGCGGAGCCGTTCACCGACGCGGAGGACATCGCGGATGTCGCTGTCGCGGCGCTGACCGAAGACGGCCATGCCGGCCGGATCCACGACGTGACCGGACCACGACTGCTCACCTTCGCCGATGCCGTCGGCGAGATAGCGAAGGCGACCGGCAGGGAGGTTCGTTATCTGCCGGTCACGCCCGAGCAGTTCGTCTCATCGCTGACTGGGCGAGGCGTGCCGGCCGAGTACGCGACGCAACTGGCCGACCTGATGGTCGAGGTCTTCGACGGCCACAGGGCCAAGGTGACCGACACCGTCGAGCGCGTTCTCGGTCGGCCGCCCCGCGACTTCGCGGAATACGCTCGCGAAACCGCCGCAACCGGTGCCTGGGACACCGGCAATGCGTCCTCCGAAGGAGCCTGACGGCGAAGTCGGTTCGGTCGGCGTCGGCGCACCTACACCGGCACCGTGAGCGTGGCCGTGTAGCCCTTCTCGACGCTGCCCTTGGTCGTCGCCAGCTGCTGGTCGTAGCCGTCGCTGAAGATGCCGTCGGTCTCCAGGGAGAGCTGGCTCATGTTCTGGACACTGCGGTCGTAGCCGTCCGACGCGTACACGGTGTCGCATACGTCCTTGGCGAAGGCGAGCTGCGAAGTGGCCGTGATGGACGTGGCGTTGGTGGCGTCCTCCAGGCTGTCGTACACCTCGAAGTGGATGTGGGGCCAGCGGCCGGTGTAGCAGGCGGGGAAGATGCTGGTGAACGTGACCTGCCCCTTGGCGTCGGTCTCCTGGACGCCGCGCAGGTAGTTCTCCTCGGTGACGCCCTCCGAGTAGAGGGAGTAGTTGCCGTCCCGGTCGCAGTGCCAGAGGTAGACGGCGGCGCCCTCCTTGGGCGTATCGCAGCCCGAGGCGGCATCGACGACGGTGAGGGTGACGGTCAGCGGCACGCCTTCCGCCTTGCCGCTCGCCGACCCGAAGCTGGAGGTGATGTCCTTGCGGACGACACCGCTCTCCTTCAGGACGTTCACCCCGTTGGAGCCGTCACCGGGGTACGGGCCGGCGGTCTCGTTGGGGATGGTCTCGCACTCGGCGCTACCGGAGGAGGCGGCGGAGGAGGACGAACCGGCCGAGGAGGAGGACGAGGACGAGGAGGACGGGGAGGCCGAGTCGTCGCTGCTGCATCCCACCAGCGGCACCAGGCCGACACCGGCCAGTAGCCGGATCATCTTCCTTCGCTGAAGCGTCGGCAGGTCGAAGGAGAGACCTCTGTCGTGGTCGTGCAGTTCTTCGCTCATGGCTGCTCTCCCTGTACCTGTGCCTGTACTTGTGCCTGCGCCCGTGCTTGTCCACGGCGGCTTCCACGGCCGCTTCCGCGCCCGTGCCGCACGCTGCTTGAAAGTGACAGTAGGCGCATTGCCTGTGGGGCATCCATGGGGCGGCTGTTCGTCGGCTGAGGGGCGGGCCGGGCGTCGGGTCGGGAAGGCTGATCTCTCGTGACTCCCCGGACGGGTGTTCGGGGGTGTTCCGTGAGGGTGATGACCCCTGCTGTCTGGGTGTGGCCGCGCTATGGTGAATCCATGGCACAGCACACCACCATTCAGGTGTCCAAAGAAGCGCGTGATCATTTGGCCCAGGTGGCCAAGGATCGTGGTCTCACGCTGGGGCAGCTTGTCGAGCAGTTGGCGGCCGAGCAGCCGACCGCTGAGCAGATCGCCGAGCGTGTGGCGGCCACGCGCAAGGCCCTGCGTGAGCGGATGGGCTGCACTCTGACCGACGAGGAGTTCGACAACGGGCCAGACGTCCTGGCCAATGTCTACGCGATGGCGGCGGAGAAGGCCCACGCTCGACGAGGGCATGCGGCGTGATCATTCTCGATACCAGCGCGGCGACAGCACTCACGCAGGGCCACGTCGCCCTGCACCGCTTGGCGGACAACGTCGCGCACACGCCGGGTGACTGGCTCCATGTCCCGGCGCTCTGCCTCATGAGTACGGAAGTGGGCGACGAAGGAGCCGCGAGCCGGCTGCTCGCGCTGCCGGGGATCCAGATCGACCCGCTCGGCCAGGCGGCGGCGGCCACGGTCGGCGCGATGGTCCGTGACGGATGGGGCGGCCCGGACGCATGCCACGCGATCTACGTCGCAACGCCGCATCTGGAGACCGGTGGAATGTCCATCATCCTGACGGGGCGCGAGGACGACTATCCGCCGGGTTTCCTCACCGTCGACATCGACTCCCCCGGAATGCTCGGCTACTACTGAGCCCCGCACCGTCCGGCAGCCGTGTCACCACTCGTCGCCCTCGTCCTTGCCGACCCCGATACGCGCACCCCGGCTGACCGCGACGCGGAGTACGTCTCCCAGGCACTCCACCGCCCTGGTGAGCGCGAACCGCACGGCACGTTCGCCCGCCTCGGTGTCGGCGAGCACGGCTCTGGCTCCCGTGAGGACCTGTTCGCCGGAGTCCAGTTGCGCCGCCTCCAGATCGTCCGCGAGCCGGGAGAGCCTGCTCTCCTCGCTGTCGGTGCTCAGGTAGCAGGGCTTGCCCTCCGGGGTCGTCCACGGCAGCAGACGCAGCGGGCCCGTCATGCGGACATCTCCACGTCATGGAGGTACGGGCGAACGAGGGGTGTGTCCCACTCGAAGGACCTTGCCCCGTAGGTGAGTTGGCACCGGCATACGGGTGCGACGGGCGCCCACGCCTCACGCCTGTCGGGCGGGGCGGTGGCGGGCCTCGCCCGATGTCGGCCCCTGGCGGGCAGCAGTACGCGCAACAGCAACTCGCAGAGCGTTGTGACGAGTCGGCCCATGGCAGTGCTCCTTCTGGACAAGGGGGCTTTGACGAGCGGTGATTACCGTTCGTGTCTCGATCGTCACTGCTTGGACGTACGCTGCGGAAGGGGGTCGGTGTTGTCTGGAGCGCCAGGCAACGGTTAGGGGTGACGGTGGGCGAACTTGTTGACGGGGCAGGAGATTCGGGGCTCGCGGGGCTCGGGCGGACCCTTCGGCACCTGAGGGAGAAGGCCGGGAAGTCGCTGGGGCAACTGGCCCAGGAGACGGCGTACGACAAGAGCTATCTGAGCCGCCTGGAAGCGGGCAAGCGGCTGTCCAAGCTGGCGGTCATGGAGGACCTGGACCGCTACTACGGGTCCGGTGACCTGCTGGTTCAGCTCTGGAAGGTGGCGCGGCACGACGCGTTCAAGGACAAGTACAAGGAGTTCATGCGGCTGGAGGCCACGGCGCGGGTCATGCACAAGCTCACGCTCGGAGTGCCGGGGCTGTTGCAGACCGAGGAGTTCGCCCGCGAGGTGTTGTCTGGCGCCCAGGCAACGGCTGGCAACAGCGAAGAGGTTGACGAACAGGTCGCTGCCCGCATGGGGCGGCAGCTACTGCTGCGGCGAGATCCGGCGCCCAACGTCCGCTTCACCGTGGACGAGTACGCGTTCCGGCGCCCAGCTGCCACCGCGACGACCTGGCACGAGCAGCTGCTTCGTATCGAAGCCGTCGCCAAGTGGCCCAACATCGTCCTACAGGTGCTCCCGTTCGCTGCCGGAACGCACCACCTCATCGACGGATCACTGACTCTGCTGTGGCAGCAGGACGGAAGTGCCGTTGCCTACAAGGAAGGCAACGGCGGCGGCGAGTTGATCGACGATCCGGAAGGGATCCTGCGGCACCGTTTGTCCTACGATCGGCTCCGAGACTTGGCGCTGCCCCCGTCGGACTCACTGACGTTCACCCGGGGCGTTCTGGAGGAGCACAGGTCATGAAGTACACCCCTGACCTCAGCACCGCTGCCTGGCGCAAGTCGAGCTACAGCGACGGGGGAGACAACAACTGCGTCGAGGTCGCCGACGGCTACCCCGGCATGGTCCCCGTGCGCGACAGCAAGACCCCGGCGAGCCGTCCGCTGGTCTTCTCGGCCGCGTCGTGGTCCGCGTTCGTGGAGGGTGTCAACCGTGGGGTGGGTGTGCACACCGCCGGATGAAGCGGGCGGGAAACCTGGACGGAACGGTGTGTGGTCCGGCCACGGTGATGTCATGGCAGAGATCACGACCACAGACCCCTCGGCGGCCATGGCTGCCCACGCTGCGGAACCCGATGCGGTCGTCCCTCCCATGCCCGAGCGGACCCGAAGGCGCTGCGTAGGGCCATCGCCGAGGACGCGCCCCAGCTCCTCCCCGACTTCGACAGTCACTGGAAGCGCGCGATCGCCGACACATACGATCTCGGCCCTGTACCCGCCTTCGTGGCTCGTTGGTGGTGCGAGTACGCGATTGCCCGTGATCCCGGGCCCGACGCTCACGTGAGGGACCTTCACCGCCGTGCGGCAGAAACCGACGACTTCGCCGAGGCTCAGGCTCTCCTCGAAGAGGTGTCGAAGATCCGCTATTGGACTCGCTGACATTCACCCGAGGCGTTCTGGAGGAGCACAGGTCATGAAGTACACCCCTGACCTCAGCACCGCTGCCTGGCGCAAGTCGTCCTACAGCGACGGGGGCGGCACGAACTGCGTCGAGGTCGCCGACGGCTACCCCGGCATGGTCCCCGTGCGCGACAGCAAGACCCCGGCGGGCCGACCGCTGGTCTTCTCGGCGTTGTCCTGGTCCGCGTTCGTGGAGGGCGTCAAGCGTGAGGCGGGAGTGAACGCCATCGGGTGAATTCGAGCGGGAAACCGAGACGCGAACGTGTGTGGTCCCGCCACGGTGGCGTCATGGCAGAGATCACGACCATTGACCCCCTGGCGTCTGAGCAGCTGTCTCCCTCGGAGCCGGTGCGCGGACAATCCGCGCGGGCATGGTGAGCGCGACTATGGTCGTAGACACGACGCGTCGAAGGAGGGCATCGGCCATGACTGCTCACGCTGCGGAATCCGATCCGGCCATCCCCCCCATGCCCGAGCGGACCCCGAAGGCGTTGCGCGAGGCCATTGCCGAGCACACTCCCGAACTTCTCCCGGATTTCGACGGGCACTGGAAGTGGGCGATCGCCGACGCCTACGACATCGGTCCGGTGCCTGCGTTCATGGCCCTCTGGTGGGGTGAGTACGCCATCGCTCGCGACCCCGAGCTGGACGCGCATGTTCGCGATCTCGAACACCGAGCCGCGTACGAGTCCACCGACATCGCCGAAGCCAAGGCCCTCCTCGAAGAGGCGGCGAAGATTCACAACCGGGTCCGAGAACTGGAGCCCGGCGAGTGACCGATGGCTTCATGGGGCCGCCCTGGCAGGCGGACTGGCGGCTCGACGCGTTTGCCGCCTTCGAGGCACTGCCCGATCACGTGCGTGAGATCGTGATCGCTGCGCGCGCCGAACTGGTCACGGCGAAAGACCCGTATTTCCGCGGCATCGATGCTGATGCCGGGCTCCCCGAGGGCATAAGGATCGTGCCGGTCCGGTCCACTGATCCGAAGGGCCGCCACATCTGCTTCTTCGACAAGGGGAACGGCTGGCTGAAGTACACCTTCGTCCGCCGAACCGAAGATCCCCAGATCGTGGTGGAAGAGATCTTCTGGCAGTGAGCGCCGGCTTTCGCTCACTCCGCCGGTGGTGGGCCCCGTCCTGGTCTTCCGGGCGGGGCCCTGGGCCCTCTTCCTCCGGAACGTCAGTCGGGCATCAAGCGCCACAGTGAAGTGACTTCGGCAGCTCGGGCGCGGTGGAGAGGGTCCGTGGTGTCCCGGGCCCGGGGGTGGCGGGGGCTCGTGTCGAGGCGGCCCGTCACGCGTAGGCCCGCCGTGGTGATGGCGGTCAGGAGGGCCTCGCGTGTTCTGAGGCCCAGGTGTTCCGGCAGGTCGGACAGGACGAGCCAGCCCTCGCCTCCTGGGTTGAGGTGGGCGGCCAGGCCGTGCAGGAACCCGTGGAGCATCGTGCCGTCCGGGTCGTAGACGCCCTGTTCGACGGTCGAGGTCGGGCGGGCGGGGAGCCAGGGCGGGTTGCAGACCACCAGGTCGGCGCGGCCCTCGGGGTAGAGGGCGGGGCCGGTGACCTCGATGCGGTCGGCGAGGCCCAGCCGGTCGGCGTTCTCGCGGGCGCAGGCCAGCGCGCGCGGGCTGATGTCGGTCGCCACGACGTGGGAGAGGCCCCGGCGGGCCAGTACGGCGGCCAGCACCCCCGTTCCCGTACCGAGGTCGAACGCCGTACGTGGGTTCGCGGGCAGCGGTGCCTGTGCCGCCAGGTCGATGTACTCACCTCTGACCGGGGAGAACACGCCGTAGTGAGGATGGATGCGGTCGCCGGCTCCGGATCCGGCTCCCAGGGCCGGTACCTCCACACCCCTCTCGCGCCACTGATGTGCCCCGACGACACCCAGCAACTCCGTGAGGGAGACCGCTCGTTCGCCTCGCGGTGGCCCGTACGCCTCGGTGCATGCACGGCGTACGTCCGGCGCTCGGCGCAGGCTCAGGGAGTGGTCGTCCTCCAGCAGGACCAGGAGTCTGCCCAGTACGCGGGCGCGGTGGCCGCGGGCCCGGCGGTGGAGGTGGAAGGACTCGGTGGGGGTCGCATCGGGCCGGGTGGGGTTCGACTTCCGGTCGATTCGGCGGCCCATCGCCCGGAGGAGCTGGCGCGCGTTGTGGAAGTCGCCCTGCCACAGCAACGCCCTTCCCTCGCAGGCCAGTTGGTATGCGGTGGCGGCTTTCATGCGGTCGTCGGCGGCGACGACCCGGCGGGGAGGCGGCATGGCACTCTCGGAGTGCCAGCGGGCGGATCGGGTGGGCTGATCAGATCGGTCGGATCCGTCTTCGGACCAGTTGATCGTGGGCGTCGTGGACACGACGTACTCCTCGTGTTCGAACGTGCGGGGACACGAAGAGCACTTCGACGAGGAGCGGGGAAGCGGGGAAGCAAGGAAGTGGAGAAGCCGCCGTGCGTGGCAGACGGCCCGTCTCGCGGTATCGCGCGGTACGGGCTCGTAGGTCGGGCAGGTCTCGCAGGAAGGGCTACCGCTCCCGCGTCGAAGCGCGGGAGGAGAAGTCGCCGAGGACCAGACCTGGAACCATGCCGGGCATCACGGTCAGCCTTTCGCGGAGATGATGCCCGAGACTCGCACGGGCCCCGCCTCGCGGGCAAACCCGGCCCCGCCTTCCCTGTGACGCAGCTCACGGGAAGGCGGCCCCTCCCGCCGTACAGCTCATTGAGGTGACCACTCATATGCGAACCCGGATACGGGCCGGAGATTCGAGCGCCTTCGCCGAACTCTTCGACGCGTACGCCCGTGCGGTCTACAACCACGCGTTCCGGCTGACCGCGGACTGGTCGACGGCCGAGGACGTGATGGCCGCGACCTTCATGGAGGCGTGGAAGCTGCGCGGCAGGGTCGACCCGGAGGGCGGCTCGCTGCGGCCCTGGCTGCTGGGCATCGCCACGAACACGGCGCGCAACCAGTACCGCAGCAACCGGCGCTACCGCCGTGCCGCGAACGCGGCCGCCGCGGCCGAGCTCGCTGTGCCCGACCACGCCGAGGAGGTCGCCGACCGCGTCGACGACCGGCACCGGCTCGCCACGGCCCTCACCGCGCTCGCGACCCTGCGCAGACCGGAGCGTGAGGTCATCACGCTCTGCCTGGGGGAGGGCCTGGACTACGAGGCCGCGGCGGAGGCGCTCGGTATTCCCGTCGGGACGGTCGCCTCCCGCCTCTCCCGCGCCCGCAAGAAACTGCGCTCGATCGCCGAGGCCCAGCTCGCCATGCCTCAACTCGCCATGCCTCAACTCTCCGTGGAGCAAGGGGAGTTGGGTCGTACTGCCTCCGACGTCGCGTTGAAGAAAGTTCGCGAGAAACGGGAAGGCACCCGCCCCGTACGACAGACAAGAGGCGATCACGTAAATGCGATCCGGCCCGCACAGGAAGGAAACCGATGAACGCGAACACGTCCCGGCAGCACCCTGCCGAGTGGGACCAGGAGGCACAGCTCCTGTCCCAGACGGCGCGTGACCTGCCGACGGGCTGCCACCAGTTCCACAAGGAGCGTCTGATGGCCCAGATCCACGAGCAGGTTCAGCAGGTTCAGCGGGAAGAGCGCACGGCGACGACGGGGGCTACGGGGATGGCCGCCGCGGCTCCCCAGAAGGCCCGGCGATTCCGGCTGCCGCGCCCCGCGATCACGCTGCCCGCGATGGCGGCCGCCCTGTCCGCAGTCGTCATCGCCGGAGTGGTGGCGGTCGGCGGTGACGGCAGCGGGGTGCGCGACAGCGGCGTCGCCACCGGACCGGCCCTGACCACCGACGTCGGCACCGCGTCCGCGAAGGGCGTGCCCCAGCTGCTCGACCAGATCTCGCTGGCGGCGGCGGAGGGCGACCACCCGACCGTCAAGCCCGGTCAGTACATCTACATCGAGTCCGTGCTGGCCGACACCTTCGTGAAGACCGTCGACGACAAGTCCAGCCTGGCCAGCCATGAGCTGCACCGCCGGCAGATGTGGGAGTCCCCGGACGGCGTCAAGGGCTGGCTGATCGACCCCGCCGTCAACGACGGTCCCGAAGGCGAGACCCTGAGCCTGCCCGACGAGCAGGGCAACACCCCGAAGGCACACCTGGGCAGCCCGTCGTACGACTACCTGACCAAGCTGACCACCGACCCCGACGAACTGCTGGCCAAGATCTACAAGGAGACCAAGGGCCAGGGGAACACCCCCGACCAGCAGGCGTTCACCACTGTCGGTGACCTGCTCGCCGAGAGCTACCCGCCGGCGGAGCTGTACCCGGCGCTGTTCGAGGCCGCCGCCAAGATCCCGGGCGTGGTCGTGGTCGACGACGCGGTGGACGCGGTCGGTCGGCACGGGGTGGCGGTGGCCCGGCTGGACGAGACCAGCGGGCAGCGCGAGGAGTGGATCTTCGACAAGAAGACCCATGTCTACCTTGGTGCGCGCAATGTCCAGGTGAAGCAGTACAAGGAAGAGGGCGTCCTGATCAAGGCCGGCACGGTGAACTTCACCATGGCCATCAAGAACCGTGCCGTGGTCGACGGCATGAAGCAGACCCCGTCCCAGGCGGGCTGAGACCGGCCCTCGGGGGAAGGGGCCGCCTCACTCCAGCGCGGGCGGCGGTGTCGGGGCGCCGGGCAACCGGATCGTCGCCACCGTGCCGCCGCCCTCGGCCGGGCTCAACGCCACGTCGCCGCCCGCCTGTTGGACCGTACGGGCCACGATGGACAGGCCGAGGCCCGAGCCGGGGAGGGCTCGTGCGCTCGGTGAGCGCCAGAAGCGGTCGAAGACGTGCGGGAGTTCGTCGGCGGGGATGCCCGGGCCGTGGTCCCGTACGGTCAGTTCGCCGTCCTTGAGGGTGACGTCGACCGTGCCGCCCTCGGGGCTGAACTTCACCGCGTTGTCGAGGATGTTCACGATGGCGCGCTCCAGCGCGGAGGGCTCCGCCCGTACGAACCAGGGGTCCACGTTCGCCGTGATCGTCAGCTCCGGGCCGCGCAGGCGGGCCCTGCGCAGGGCCGCCTCCACGGTGTCCTGCAGCGACACCACCTGTACGCGGTCCGCCGGCGTCCCCGCGTCCGACCGCGACAGCGTCTGCAAGTCCCCGATCAGCGCGGCCAGTTCGGTCATCTGCGCCTTCACGGACGCGAGCAGCGCCTTACGGTCCGCCTCGGGGATGGGCCGCCCCGTCTCCTCGCTCCGGGTGAGCAGCTCGATGTTCGTACGGAGGGACGTGAGGGGGGTGCGTAGTTCGTGACCTGCGTCGGCGATGAGTTGTTGTTGCAGCTCGCGGGAGGTCGCGAGCGAGGCGGTCATCGAGTTGAAGGAGCGGGAGAGACGGGCGATCTCGTCCTCGCTCTCGTCCTCCACGGGGATGCGGACGGAGAGGTCCTCGGTGCGGGCCACGTGCTCGACGGCTTCGGTGAGCTTGTCGACCGGCCGCAGGCCCGCACGGGCGACCGCGAGACCGGCGGCGCCGGCGCCGAGGACTCCGATGCCGGAGACGAGGAGCAGGATGAGGGCCAGGTCGTTGAGGGTGCTCTGGGTGCTCTTGAGCGGCATGCCGATGAGGAGTGCCGTGTCGGCGTACAGCTGCGGCCGGCTCGGGCCCTGAGTGACGGTCAGCGGGACCGTCAGGATGCGTACGGCGTTCCCGTCGGTGTCGGTTCCGTTGCGGAAGATCCCGTTGTCGTTGTCCGCGTTCTTGATCACGTCCGTGTCGTCGCTGGTGACCTTGACCGTGCCCTCGGAATTCACCGAGACGCAGGGCGTTCCGTCAGCCTTGACCAGTTGCAGGTAGTAGGTGTCCCGGGCGCCGAAGTCCTCGTTCTTCGGCGGCGGTGTCTGGGCGCAGCTCTCCAGTGCGGCCACGACCTGTGAGTACGGCTGAGGCGTGGCAGCCGCTTGCAGATCGTCGTCGACCTGGTCGTACAGCTTCCCCTGGACGATGAACCAGCACGTCACCGAGACGGCCGCCACCGCGAACGCCACCGCCGCCGCGACCAGAAGCGACAGCCGGGTCCGGATCGGGAGGGAGGTGAACCGGCGTACTACGCGCTTCACTCCGCCCCACCCGACCGCAGCACATACCCCACACCCCGCACCGTGTGCACAAGACGCGGCTCGCCGCCCGCCTCGGTCTTCCTGCGGAGGTACATCACGTACACATCAAGGGAGTTGGAGGACGGCTCGAAGTCGAAGCCCCACACCGCCTTCAGGATCTGCTCGCGGGTGAGGACCTGGCGCGGATGGGCGAGGAACATCTCCAGCAGGGTGAACTCCGTGCGGGTCAGCTCGACCGGCCGCCCGCCCCGCGTGACCTCGCGCGTCGCGAGGTCCATGCGGAGGTCGCCGAAGGTGAGCGCGTCGTCGGCGGGGGCGCCGACGGCCGCGGCCGCGTAGGAGCTGCGGCGCAGCAACGCCCGTACGCGGGCGAAGAGTTCGTCGAGTTCGAAGGGCTTGACCAGATAGTCGTCGGCGCCGGCGTCGAGGCCGGTGACGCGGTCGCCGACCGTGTCGCGGGCCGTCAGCATGAGGATCGGCGTCGTGGTGCCCGCGCCGCGCATCCGGCGGGCGGCGGTCAGGCCGTCCATCCGCGGCATCTGGATGTCGAGGACGACCAGGTCGGGCTGGTACACCGTGGATTTCTCCAGGGCGTCCGCGCCGTCGACGGCGACCTCCGTGTCGTAACCCTCGAAGGCGAGGCTGCGCTGGAGTGCTTCGCGCACGGCCGGCTCGTCGTCGACGATCAGGATGCGCTGGGGTTCACGGTCGCCTTCGGCGGGGCTCATCGCGGTCAGTTCCTCGGGTGCGGTGGGACGTGGTCGGGGCGCTTTCAGCCTCGCACGTTCAGGGCTGTTCTCGTAGCGCCTGCCGGGCGCGCGGGCCCGGCAGGGATCAGCCTCGTACGGTACGGCCGGTACGGGCGCCGGCACCGCGGCGGGCGCCGCGCGGGGCGGCGGCGGGGGCCACCTCGGGCGCGCGGGGCGCCGGCGCGTGAAGCTCGTACGCCACTTCGAGGGCCAGGGCGAAGGCGGCCGGGTCGGCGCCCGCGAGGGTGTGGGAGACGTTCCTGATCTTCATGACGAACTCCGGGTGGCTCGGTGCGAAGGGGGTGAGGCGGAGAGGGTGAGGCGGAGGGGGCGGGCGGAGAGGACGGGCGGACGGTCAGCTGTCGGAGCCGCCCGCTCGCAGGGTGTCCAGATCGGCCTTGACGGTGTTGATCGGGATGGCGAAGCCGAGGCCCACGCTGCCGGCGCTCGACGAGGTGGCGTCCGCGGCGGAGTACATCGCGGAGTTGATGCCGATGATGTTGCCGTTCATGTCGATCAGCGCGCCGCCGGAGTTGCCCGGGTTGAGGGACGCGTCGGTCTGGAGGGCCTTGTACGTGGTCGTGGACGAGCCGGTGTCGCCGTTGAACTCCTGGCCGCCGAACTCGAACGGCCACTGACCGCCGCCGCCCTGCTGTTGCTGCTGCTGGCCCTGGCTCTCGTCCGTGGAGACGGTGACGTCACGGTTGAGCGCGGAGACGATGCCGCTGGTGACCGTGCCGGTCAGACCCTCGGGGGAGCCGATCGCCACGACCTGGTCGCCGACCTTGACGCCCGCGGAGTCGCCGAGCGTCGCGACCGTCAGACCGGACGGCGCGTCCTCCAGCTTGATGAGCGCGAGGTCCTTCTTGCTGTCGGTGCCGACGACCTTCGCGGTGTACGACTTGCCGTTGCTCAGCTGCACCTTGATCTCGGAGGCGCCCGAGACCACGTGGTTGTTGGTGATGATCTCGCCACCGCTGGTGATGATCACGCCGGAACCGGTGGACTGGCCGGCGTTCGAGGTGGCGCTGATCTCGACAATGCTCGGGCTGACCGCCTTGGCGACCCCGGCGACGGTGCCCTTCTCGCTGGTGGGCACGACGCTGGTGCTGGTGCTGCTGGACGCCACCGTGTCGTTGCCGGTCAGCTCCTGGAAGGCGTACGCGGTACCGCCGCCCACGGCCGCGGCGGCTATCGCCACGGCGGCCAGCAGCGCCAGCGGACCCTTGGCGCGCCTACGAGGAGCGGCGGGAGCCGGGGAGACGGGCTCGGTGAGGAGGGCCGTGGGAGCGGCGCCCTGCTGCGCCGGCTCGTACGCCGGCGGGGGCGGCCACTCCGGGTTCACGGAGGAGGTCGAGAAGTCTGCGGAGTCGGAGTCGGAGGAGGAGCTCGCGGGGTGCGCGGAGGCGTACGGCTGCTGGGGGTACGCGGACTGCTGCGCGTCGCCCTGCGTGTACGCGGACTGCTGCTGGTCGCCCTGGGGGTACTCGCCGCTGCGGCGGAAGCTCTCGGTCATGACTCAGACTCTGACGCCCGACCATGAGAGCTCCCTGAGCGCTCCCTGAGAAGCCCGACAGAACCGCGTATGCCCGATATAAAGCCGCCGGAGGCCGCTGAAATCGGTGAAACGGGGGGTTGCGGCACGGTGATGTGCGGGAAGCGGCGGACGAATACTTGTCGGACCACTGTGAAGAACGTGTGCAACGGGAAACGAGGGGCGCAATCTTGGTGGGTTCACGACACACCACCACCTCAGGAGCCCTGAGTGATACGTGCCCTGCGCGACCGTTGGAGACGCCCCGCCACGGCGTTCCCCGCGGCCGCTCTCGCGCTGGCGCTGAGTTGCGCCGGCGTCCTCGCGGCCCAGCCCGCGACAGCGGCGGACGACCCCACCGGGGGTCTGCCCGACGCGAACCTCTCGCAGCCCGCGAAGCCGGCCGCCTCCGCCAAGGAGCTGCGCGACCGGATCGTCGCGGCGGCGAAGGCGACCGGCGAGACCCCTGCGGACGCCTCGCCCAGCAAGTCCCCGTTCATCATCGGCGGCGGTGAGACCACCATCGCCAGTGCCCCGTGGATGGTCCAGCTCGGCTACTCCGACCCGGCCACCGGCAACGGCTACTTCTGCGGCGGCACCCTCGTCGCCCCGAACAAGGTCCTCACGGCCGCCCACTGCGTCGCGGGCCTCGACTGGGTGAGCAACGGCGCCGTCCTGGCCGGCACCACCGACCTCGACGACTACACCACCGGCACCCCCGCGGGCGTCTACCGCCAGTGGACCCACCCCCGCTACAACGAAGCCACCGCCCAGAACGACATCGCGGTGCTCACCCTGGACCGCCCGCTGGAGCAGCAGTGGCTGCGGCTGGCCGCGTCCGACGACAGCGCGCTCTACAAGGCCGGCACCGCGGCCACCGTCTACGGCTGGGGCCTGACCTCCGGCGCCGAGGACGCCACCCTCTCGACGAAGCTGAAGAAGGCGAGCCTGCCGCTGGTCGCCGACTCGACCTGCAACAGCGCCATGCAGGCGGTCCTCGGCGACGACGAGTTCATCGAGGGCTCGATGACCTGCGCGGGCACCCCCGCGACCGGCGCCGACGAGGGCACCAACAGCCCCTGCAACGGCGACTCCGGCGGCCCCCTGGTCGTCGGCAACAAGATCGTCGGAATCGTCTCCTGGGGCGTCGCGGGCTGCACCGGCAAGGGCGCCTACCCGGTCTTCACCAAGGTCAGCTCCTACGCCTGGGCGGCCCAGCCGCGCGTCGACGACACCGACCTGACGTACGACGGCCGCGCCGACCTGCTGGTCCGCACGCCCTCGGGCGGCCTCTTCCAGCAGGAGAGCAAGGGCACCTCGCTGGCCCAGCGCGCCTACCAGGGCAACGGCTGGCAGACCGCCACCTGGGTCCTCCAGGCCGACCTGGACCGGGACTTCTACCAGGACCTGATCGTCCGCGACAAGACCGACGGCAAGCTGTACCGCAGCTACATGGACCACGCCGCCGGCGACTGGACCTGGATGCAGATCAGTTCGGTCTGGGGCGGCTACAAGTCGTACGCGATCCCCGGCGACATGACGGGCGACGCCCGCCCGGACCTGCTCGCGGTCGACGCCGACGGCTCGGTCTACCTCTACCCGGGACGCGGCAACGGCGAGTTCTACGGCAAGGTCAAGGTCGTCAGCGGCTCCTGGAAGAACGTGAAGATCTTCGGCCACGGCGACCTCTCCGGCGACGGCAAGCCCGACCTCCTCGTCCGCTCCACGGACGGCACCCTCTGGCTCTACCGCGGCACCGGCAAGGAGAAGACCCCCTGGTCGGCCCGCATCAAGGCCCGTACCGGCTGGAACTTCACCTCGTACGTCTCCAACGGCGACGTGACGGGTGACGGCGTGGCCGACGTCATGGCCCGCGACTCGGGCGGCACGCTCTGGCTCTACCGGGGCACGAACAAGGCGTCCAGCGACCTCTTCGCGGCACGCACCAGCCTGGGAACGGGCTTCAACCAGTACAACCTGCTGTTCTAGAAACTCCTGAACAGACATCGGCCCTCGCCACTTGGCGAGGGCCGACTTCTCAGGGGCGCGGGGAACGGCGCGATCTTTTGGCTTTTGGGGGCGCGGGGAACGGCGCAGTCTTTTAGGGGCGCGGGGAACTGCGCGACCAGCCCCCACTCACCCGCAGCCAACCAACAACCCACCCAGCGGAGCTACCCACACCCACAAGACCGCCGCACAACCAACTGCGACGGGAACAACTTCAACCGCTCACGCCGAGCGCCGGCGACCCGCAGCCCATCATCCAGCACAAGATCCACCGCAGCCCGAGCCATCGCAGACCGATCGCTCGCGATCGTGGTCAGCGGCGGATCGGTCAACGCCGCTTCCTTGATGTCGTCGAACCCGGCGACGGCCAACTCCCCCGGCACATCGATCCGAAGCTCACGCGCGGCCCGCAACAGCCCGACCGCCTGGTCGTCCGTGGAACAGAAGATCGCCGGCGGCCGATCCGGCCCGGCCAGCAGCTCGAGCCCCACCTTGTACGCGTCGTACCGGTTGTAGAGCGCCTCGAAGAGGCGGCCCTCCGTCGAGCGCCCGGCCTCGTGCATCGCACGCCGCCAGCCCTCCACGTGGTCGGAGACGGGGTCACCGACGGTGGGGGTCTCCGCGACACCGCCCAGACAGGCGACGTACTCGTACCCGTGCTCAAGGAGATGACGTGTCGCGAGCTGGGCGCCGCCTATGTCGTCCGTGACGACGGCGACGTCGTCGATGGCCTCGGGCCGCTCGTGCAGCAGCACCACCCGGGCGTCCCACGCCTCGATCTCGGCGGCGGCCAGATCGTTCAGGGCGTGGCTGACGAGGATGAGCCCCGAGACCCGCATTCCGAGAAAGGCCCGCAGATAGTGGACCTCGCGCTCGCCGACATAGTCGGAATTGCCGACGAGCACCATTTTCCCGCGCTCGGACGCGGCCTGCTCGACCGCGTGCGCCATCTCCCCGAAGAAGGGCTGGCGCGCGTCCGGCACGATCAGGCCTATGAGGTCCGTACGCCTCGACGCCATGGCCTGGGCAACCCGGTCCGGCCGGTAGCTCAGCTCCTTGATCGCGGCGAGGACACGCTCGCGCGTGGCCGGGGCAACCGGCCGGGGTCCGTTGTTGATGACATAACTGACGACGGCAGTCGACGTCCCTGCCAGCCGTGCCACATCATCCCGAGTCACCTTGGCCACGCGCGGAGTCTACGCGGATGGAACTACCTCTGTGCAGGTCGTACGGGCTCCTGTGCCTCCACCGTGACCTCGGCGGTCTCGGTGGCGTCGAGGTGTGCCGACTCGTCCGTATTCTCGGCGTCCCCCGGCTTCGGCTGGGCCGCCTTGGCCTTCGCCTCGTCCGCCGCACGGTCCGTCGCGCGGTCCGCCTTCTCCGGCGTGACGAATCGGTAGCCGACGTTGCGGACGGTCCCGATCAGCGACTCGTGCTCGGGTCCGAGCTTCGCCCGCAGCCGTCGTACGTGGACGTCCACGGTCCGCGTGCCGCCGAAGTAGTCGTAGCCCCAGACCTCCTGGAGCAGCTGGGCGCGCGTGAAGACGCGGCCCGGGTGCTGCGCCAGGTACTTCAGGAGCTCGAACTCCTTGAAGGTCAGGTCGAGGACCCGGCCCTTGAGCTTGGCGGAGTACGTCGCCTCGTCGACCGACAGGTCGCCGTTGCGGATCTCCATGGGGGAGTCGTCGTTGACGATCTGCTGGCGGCCCATGGCCAGCCGCAGCCGTGCCTCGACCTCCGCCGGACCAGCGGTGTCGAGCAGGACGTCGTCGATGCCCCAGTCGGCGGTGACGGCCGCGAGACCGCCCTCCGTGACGACGAGGATGAGGGGGCAGCCGGGCCCGGTGGACCGCAGCAGCTGGCAGAGGCTGCGGACCTGAGGCAGGTCGCGCCGCCCGTCGATCAGGATGACGTCGGCACCAGGGGTGTCGACGAGAGCGGGGCCCTCCGCCGGAGCCACGCGCACGTTGTGCAGCAGCAGGCCGAGGGCGGGAAGCACCTCCGTCGACGGCTGAAGAGCATTGGTAAGGAGCAGCAGAGAACTCATCGCACCCCACCTGCCTGGGTCGTCACACGGTCTTGCACGGTTTGCTTGCCCATAACGTCGGTTCCTCCTCGGTCCCTGCGAGGACGTTTGCGGCACTGCTTCGTACTTCTCGCGGCTCCCGCGCCCCTGGGCGCCGCAATCGCGCTCTGACATCGCACTTCGTGTCGCGATACTTCCCCGGGGAGTCGTATACAGCGTTCGTATACAACGCTCCAGAAAGCGCAAAAGGACCCGGGGGCTTCGCTGCCCGAGTCCTCTGCCCAGCAGAATAGCCCACATGAACCTAGGTCCGGCAGGTCATGTGACGCGATCTTTGATTCGTCCACGCCTTGAGACAACCCTGCGGCCACCTATGCGGAGATTTCTGCGCACGGTCGACGGGGTCACGATCGATGCCGCGTACGACCCCGGAAGGGGTACGTCCGACACCGCGGACGTACCCCTCGGTGACGTCCCGGGCGACCTCGCAATCGTCGTCGCACACGGCTTCACGGGCGACCTGGAGCGGCTGCACGTACGTCGGGCGGCGACCGCCTTCACGCAGTACGGGGCGGTCGTCACGTTCTCCTTCCGGGGCCACGGCGCCTCCGGCGGGCGTTCGACGGTCGGCGACCGCGAGGTGCTCGATCTCGCGGCGGCGGTGGAGTGGGCACGAGAACTCGGTCACACCCGGGTGGCCACGGTCGGCTTCTCGATGGGCGGGTCCGTCGTCCTGCGGCACGCGGCGATCAATTCGGCCGGCGGTGAGGAGCACGAGGGGCGCACGGGAGCGCATACGGACGCGGTGGTTTCCGTCAGCGCACCCGCTCGCTGGTACTACCGGGGCACGGCCCCTATGCGCCGCCTGCACTGGCTGGTAACCCGCCCGGCGGGCCGTGCTGTCGGCCGCTACGGCCTGCGCACCCGCATCCACCACCGCGAGTGGGACCCCGTCCCCTCCTCCCCGGTGGAGTCGGTCCCGCTGATCGCGCCCACGCCGTTGCTGATCGTCCACGGCGAGCAGGACGGCTATTTCCCGGTGGACCACCCCCGGATGCTGGCCGACGCCTCCGACGGCCACGCCGACCTCTGGCTGGAGCCGGGAATGGGCCACGCGGAGAACGCGGCGGACGACGAGCTGCTGGCCCGCATCGGCCAATGGGCAGCGGGGGCAGCCGGGGCGACTGGGGCAGCCGGGGCGACCGGGGCGGCAGCACCCGCGGGCTAGCCTTGGCGGTGCTTGTCACCCATTCACCGACCGACCAACCGGCTGATCGTCGATGTCGATGTCGATGTCGACGGAGCGATCAGGAATCAGGAATCAGGGATCAGATGGCAAAGGGCACGGTGCGTTACTGGGCCGCCGCCAAGGCCGCAGCGGGCGTCGCGGAGGAGCCGTACGAGGCGGAGACCCTCGCGGACGCGCTCGACGCGGCACGCGAGCGACACCCCGGCGAACTCGTCCGCGTCCTGCGGCGATGCTCGTTCCTCATCGACGGTGACCCCGTGGGCACCCGCGGACATGAGACGGTACGGCTGGCCGAGGGCGGCACGGTCGAAGTGCTCCCGCCGTTCGCAGGAGGGTGACGGGACCATGAGCAACCAGCCGTACGAGGGGAACGGGAACGGGCCCTACGAGGGCTACGACCCCTATCAGCAGCAGCAGTCGCAGCAGCCGCCGCCGTCCGGTTGGCCGGGCCAGCAGCAGTACGAGGCCGACGGCGAGCCCGACCAGCAGCAGTACACCCAGCAGTGGGAGGGCCAGACCTGGGAGACCCAGGTCCATCCCCACATCACGCCGACCGCCCCGGCCCCGGCCCCGGCATCGGCCCCGGCACCGTCCGCGGACACGGCGTACTTCCCGCAGCAGGCTCCGCCCGGGCCGGGGGGCCGGCAGGGGGAGCAGCAGTACGCGGCTCAGTACGGCGCTCAGGGCGCCCAGTACGGGGTAGTGGGGCAGCCGATGCCGGCGGAGACGGGTTGGAACCAGGCGGGCCAGCCGGGTCAGCCGGGCCAGGGCGGGCAGCTCCAGGGCTACCCGGGCTCGCAGGGGCCCCAGGGCCACGAGGGCCACGAGGGCCACGAGGGCCACGGAGGCTACGCGGGCCAGACGCCCACGCCCGCCGCACCCCCCTCTGCCTCTGCCTCTGCCTTTGCTTCTGGCTCTGGCTCTGGCTCCGCGCCTGAGTACGGGCCGGCCACTGTCACCGGGAGCTCCAGCCTCACCGCCGCGCAGCGGGCCCGTGCGGAGGGGCGTTCGCCGATCATCGAGCCGGGCCTGCAGCCGGCCGCTCTGACGGCGGTCCTCGGGCTGCTGATGGCCGGGGCGGCGGCCGTCGGGGAGTACGCACTGGTCGTACCGCTCGTGATCCTCCAGGCAGTGACCGCGGCGGGCTGGTTCCGGCTGAACGGGATGTGGCCGGCCAGGCAGGGCATCGCGCTCGCCTTCGCGGGGGCGCTCACCTCGGACGTAGCGCTGCTCGCGGCCGGGCGGGAGAACGCGCCCGCCGCGATCCTCGGCTCGCTCGGCGTCTGGGTCCTGCTGACGCTGGTCCTTCAGCTCCGCAGCCACGCGTCGCCGGACGAGCGGATGTACGGGCTGATGGCCACGGTCGTCTCGGCGGCCCTGGCGATCGTCGCGACGGGGCACTTGGCGGCGGAGCCGGATGCGGTGACGGTGGGTGCGGTGGTGGTCGGGGCGGCGGTTCTGGCTCGGGCGGTGCCCTTGCCGACGGTGGTCTCGGTGGTTGTGGCGTTGGTGGCGGGGGTTGCGGCGGGGGCTTTGATGGGCGGGCTGACCGACCTCGGTGCGCCGTCCGGTGCGGTCCTCGGCGTGGGCGTCGCCGCCTGCGCCCTGATCGGGCACCGCGTCGCCAGTTACGACTACCCGTCCCGCTTCGTCCACTTCACCGCGGGAGTCGCCCTCCCGCTGGCGGCGGCGGCCCCGGCGATCTACGTACTGGGCCGAGCACTGGCCTGAGGAGCCCGACCTTTTTTCGCCCCCGCCGCCCCTACCCATTCCCGTCCTTCTGGGGCTCCGCCCCAGACCCCGTGGGGTGTGTTTCGGGTGCGGGCCGGTGGGGGCTGATCGCGCAGTTCCCCGCGCCCCTAAAGACCTTAGGGGCGCGGGGAACTGCGCAATCTTTTGGGGGTTCGGGGGCG
>NZ_JBITFQ010000048.1:0-67924 GCF_044456225.1 Streptomyces sp. NPDC050988
ACGACGCCTTCCTCCAGCTCGCCCACTGCATGACCCTCGCCCGCAAACACCCGGCTTTCTGAAAGCACCCCTTAGGGGCGCGGGGAACTGCGCGAGCAACCCATGACAACCCGCACCCAACAAACGAACCCGACACCCCCTGGAACCTAGGGGCGCGGGGAACTGCGCGCTCAGCCCAAGATCACCCGCACCCAACAAACGAACCAGCCCCCACCGGCCCGCACCCCTCACGCAACCCCCAACCGCCCCCGCGCCTCCATCAACGCGAACCCCAACAGATTCGCCCCCCTCCACCGCTCGGGATCAAACGCACGGTCGTCGTCCGCCGCCAGCCCGATCCCCCACACCCGATCGAGAGGGCTGGCCTCAACAAGCACCCGCTCCCCCGTACCCACCAGAAACGACCGAAGTTCGCCGTCCGAGGCGAACTTCCCCACGCTCCCCTCCACGACGATCCCGAACCGCTCCCGCTCCCACACGGCCTCGTCGAACCCCCGCACCAACCGCCCCGCCTTCTTCGCGAGCGCGGGATTCGGCGCGTCGAGAGCGAGCCGCTCGGCCCGCTCGTCGCCGAAGAGCCGCGCTTTCCGCGCCATCATCCAGTGCTCGGCCGTCCGGTACTCCACTCCGTCCACCGTGAACGGCGAGGGCCACCACTGACTCAGACAGCTCGCCCCCACCTGCCCGTCGGCACGCGCCCGGTGCCCCCAGAAGTGGAGGTACTTGACCTTTGCCCCCGACCGGACCGCGCTGACCAGCGCGTCCCGCGAATCGATCTTCCCCATGCACGCGAGTCTGGCAGGAACCACTGACACTCCGTCCCGCCTTTTCCAAGCGAACTCGACACCTGGTCGACAGATTCCGTCGCGTAACCAAAAGGCAACAACGGAATCACTTGTTGGAGGGCCGTTGCTCTGTCAGGATCGGCACTCAAATCGAGCTGGAGCTACGCCGACCCCCGGTGCACGGGGAGGACGGCGGAGGAGAGCGACATGCACAATCCGGGCCATCGCTTCCAGGCACAGGACCGCTTCGAGGCGGGCGCGCAGTACATCGCGGGCCGGCTGACGAAGGGCACGTCCGGCCGCACCCACGCGGTCGTCGACCCGGCCACCGGCGACGACGTGTACACGTACGAGCTGGCGAGCACCGTGGACGTGGACGCGGCCGTCGCCGCCGCCCGCGAGGCGTTCCCGGGCTGGGCCGCCACCACCCCGGGCGAGCGCTCGGACGCCATGCACCGCTTCGCCGCCGTGCTGGCAGACCGCGCGGAGGAGTTCGCGCGGGCGGAGTCACTCCAGTGCGGCAAGCCGATCAAGCTGACCCGGGAGTTCGACGTCCCGGGCACGATCGACAACACCGCCTTCTTCGCGGGCGCGGCCCGGCATCTGCAGGGCCAGTCCGCCGGTGAGTACTCCGGCGACCACACCTCGTACGTACGCCGTGAACCCATCGGTGTCGTCGGCTCCATCGCGCCCTGGAACTACCCCCTCCAGATGGCCGCCTGGAAGGTCCTCCCGGCGATCGCCGCGGGCAACACCATCGTCCTGAAGCCCGCCGAGCTCACCCCGCTCACCTCCCTGCTGTTCGCCGAGGCGGCCACGCAGGCGGGCATTCCCGACGGTGTCGTCAACATCATCACCGGGGCCGGCAAGGACGCCGGTGAGCATCTCGTCGGCCACCCGGACGTCGCGATGACGTCGTTCACCGGGTCCACCGCCGTCGGCAAGCGCGTCGCGGAGATCGCCACCGCCACCGTCACGCGGCTTCACCTGGAACTCGGCGGCAAGGCGCCCTTCGTGGTCTTCGACGACGCGGACCTGGAGGCCGCCGTGCACGGCGCGGTGGCGGGCTCCCTCATCAACACGGGCCAGGACTGCACGGCCGCCACGCGCGCGTACGTGCAAAGGCCCCTCTACGAAGAGTTCGTTTCCCGGACGGCTGAGCTGATGGCGACCGTCCGGCTCGGCGATCCCTTCGCGCCCGACACCGATCTCGGGCCCCTCATCTCGGTCGCCCAGCGCGACCGCGTCGCCGGATTCGTCGACCGGGCGCGCTCCTACGCGCGCGTGGTCACCGGCGGCGAGATCCCGCAGGACCTCAAGCACGGCGCGTACTACCGACCCACCCTGGTCGCGGACGCCGCGCAGGACAGCGAGATCGTGCAGTCCGAGATCTTCGGTCCCGTTCTCGTCGTCCTGCCCTTCGACAGCGACGACGAAGGCATCCGGCTGGCCAACGACACCCCGTACGGCCTGGCCGCCTCCGCCTGGAGCCGTGACGTGTACCGCGCGAACCGGGCCACGCGCGAGATCAAGGCGGGCTGTGTGTGGGTCAACGACCACATCCCGATCATCAGCGAGATGCCGCACGGCGGCTACAAGGCGTCCGGTTTCGGCAAGGACATGTCCTCGTACTCGTTCGAGGAGTACACCCAGATCAAGCACGTCATGTTCGACAACACCGCGGTGGCCAGGAAGGACTGGCACCGCACGATCTTCGGGGACCGATAGTCACCACCGGCCGAGACCAGGCCGCACCCTCCCGAAAGGGCACCACGAGCATGGAGCAGTACGAGCCCGACAGTCTGTCCCCGGCCCAACTGGCCGCCATGCGGCGCAGCCTCAGGAACGGCAGGGCCTCCCTCACCCGCCGTTCGCTGATGCGTGCGTCCGCCGGCGGCGCGCTCGCGCTTGGCGGGCTCGGGACGCTGAGCGCCTGCGGGATCCCCGCGGCGAAGAACACCGCGGGCGTCTCGTCCGAGGACCACTCGGCCAAGGAGAAGCAGATCAACTTCTCCAACTGGACCGAGTACATGGACGTCGACGACAGCGAGAAGCACCACCCCACGCTCGACGAGTTCACCAAACGCACCGGCATCAAGGTCAAGTACACCGAGGACATCAACGACAACGTCGAGTTCTTCGGGAAGATCAAGCCGCAGCTCGCGGCGGGCCAGGACACCGGCCGCGACCTGATCTGCGTCACCGACTGGCTGGCCGCCCGGCTCATCCGCTTCGGCTGGGTGCAGAAGCTGAACGCCTCCAACCTGCCGCACGCGTACGCCAACCTCTCCCAGCAGTTCCGTACGCCGGACTGGGACCCGGGACGCGCGTACTCCTACCCCTGGACCGGTATCTCCACGGTCATCGCCTACAACAAGAAGGCGCTGGACGGCGTGGAGGTGAAGTCCCTCTCCGACATGCTCGACAACCCCAAGCTCAAGGGGCGCATAGGCCTGCTGTCGGAGATGCGGGACAGCGTGGGCATGACGCTGCTCGACATGGGCAAGGACCCGGCGAAGTTCACCGACGACGACTTCGACGCGGCGATCGCCCGCCTCCAGAAGGCCGTCGACCAGGGCCAGATCCGCCGCTTCACCGGCAACGACTACACCTCCGACCTCACCAAGGGCGACCTCGCGGCCTGTGTCGCCTGGGCCGGTGACGTCGTCCAGCTCAAGGCGGACAGCCCGGACGTCGACTTCGTCATCCCGGAGAGCGGCTATCTGACGTCCACGGACAACCTGCTGGTCCCCAACAAGGCGCGGCACAAGACCAACGCCGAGCGGCTCATCGACTACTACTACGAGCCCGCTCCGGCCGCGCGGCTCGCCGCGTACATCAACTACGTCTGTCCCGTCGACGGCGTGAAGGCCGAACTGGCGAAGATCGACGAGTCGGCGGCCGACAACCCGCTGATCATTCCCGACGCCGCCATGGCGGCCAAGTCCCACTCCTTCCGCTCGCTGAGCACGAAGGAAGAGACGTCGTACGAAGAGAAGTTCGCAAAGCTGACGGGGGCGTGATCACCGTGACCACGAAGAACGGCACAGACACCGGTGGCGACGTCCGCCTCTCCGGAATCAGCAAGACCTACGGCTCCTTCACCGCCGTCCATCCGCTCGACCTGACCGTCCCCCAGGGCTCGTTCTTCGCGCTCCTGGGTGCTTCGGGCTGCGGCAAGACCACCACCCTGCGCATGATCGCCGGGCTGGAGGAGCCTTCTTCCGGATCGGTCCGGCTCGGCGACCAGGACGTGACGAACCTGCCGCCGTACAAGCGGCCGGTGAACACCGTCTTCCAGTCGTACGCGCTCTTCCCGCACCTCGACATATTCGAGAACGTCGCCTTCGGTCTGCGCAGACGCGGCATCAAGTCGGTGAAGAAGCAGGTCGAGGACATGCTGGAGCTGGTCCAGCTCGGTGAGCAGGCCCGTAAGAAGCCGCACCAGCTCTCCGGCGGCCAGCAGCAGCGCGTCGCCGTGGCCCGCGCGCTGATCAACACCCCCAAGGTCCTCCTCCTCGACGAGCCCCTCGGCGCCCTCGACCTCAAGCTGCGCCGCCAGATGCAGCTGGAGCTCAAGCGCATCCAGACCGAGGTCGGCATCACCTTCGTGCACGTCACGCACGACCAGGAGGAGGCCATGACCATGGCCGACACGGTCGCCGTGATGAACGCGGGCCGCGTCGAGCAGCTCGGCTCGCCCGCCGACCTCTACGAGAACCCGAACACCACGTTCGTCGCCAACTTCCTCGGCACCTCGAACCTCATCGAGGCCGAGGTGGACACCAGGAGCGGCGACGAGATCGTCCTCAAGGCGGGCGGCGGCAAGCTCGTCCTGCCCGAGGCGCGGTGTTCGGCGCCGACGCTGACCGGTGGCAAGGTCCTCGTCGGCGTACGCCCCGAGAAGATCTCGCTCACGCACGCCGACGACGCGGGCGAGATCCCGGCGGGCCGCAACCGCATCACCGGCACGATCGCCGACTCCAGCTTCATCGGCGTCTCCACGCAGTACGTCGTCGACAGCCCGGTCTGCCCCGAGTTCGAGGTCTACGCCCAGAACATAGACCGCGACTCCCGGCTGGTGCCCGGCACCGAGGTCGTCCTGCACTGGAACCCGGCCCACACCTTCGGCCTGGACGCCGCCCAGGACATCGACGCCGGAATCGAGACCGTCGAGGAAGAGGCGGCCTGATGACGACCGTCACCGACGCGCCACCCCTGGCGCCCACGCCCGCGCCCGAGGAGCGCCCGCCTCGTAAAAGAGGCCGCCTCACCCCGTACTGGCTGCTGCTCCCCGGCATCCTCTGGCTGCTCGTCTTCTTCGCGCTGCCGATGGTCTACCAGGCCTCCACGTCCGTGCAGACGGGCTCCCTGGAGGAGGGCTACAAGGTCACCTGGCATTTCGCGACCTACTGGGACGCGGTGGCCGACTACTGGCCCCAGTTCCTGCGCTCCATCGCGTACGCCGGCACTGCCACCATCCTGTGTCTGCTGCTCGGCTACCCGCTCGCGTATCTGATCGCGTTCCGCGCGGGCCGCTGGCGCAACCTGATCCTGATCCTGGTGATCGCGCCGTTCTTCACCAGCTTCCTGATCCGTACGCTCGCCTGGAAGACGATCCTCGCGGACGGCGGCCCGGTCGTCGGCGCCCTCAACACGCTGCACGTCCTGGACGTCACCAGCTGGCTCGGCATCACGGCCGGGGACCGCGTACTGGCCACACCGCTCGCGGTGGTCTGCGGTCTCACCTACAACTTCCTGCCGTTCATGATCCTGCCGCTCTACACCTCGCTGGAGCGCATCGACGGGCGGCTGCACGAGGCGGCGGGCGACCTCTACGCGAAGCCCTTCACGACCTTCCGCAAGGTGACGTTCCCGCTGTCGATGCCCGGTGTCGTCTCCGGGACGCTGCTCACGTTCATCCCGGCGAGCGGCGACTACGTGAACGCCGATCTGCTCGGCTCCACCGACACCCGCATGGTCGGAAACGTCATCCAGACGCAGTTCCTGCGGATTCTCGACTATCCGACGGCCGCGGCTCTCTCGTTCATTCTCATGGCCGGGATTCTCGCCATCGTCACCCTCTACATTCGCAAGTCCGGGACGGAGGATCTGGTTTAAATGGCCCCCGTACGCTGGCTGAAGCGCCGTCTCGTCGTAATCGCGGGTCTGCTGACCCTCGGTTATCTGCTGCTGCCGAACATCGTCGTCACGGTGTTCTCCTTCAACAATCCGAAGGGGCGCTTCAACTACGAATGGCAGCAGTTCTCCACGGACGCCTGGACCGATCCCTGCGGGGTCGCCGACCTGTGCGGCTCGCTCTCGCTGAGCCTGCAGATCGCGGCCTGGGCGACCCTCGGCGCGACCGTCCTCGGCACGATGATCGCCTTCGCGCTCGTCCGCTACCGCTTCCGGGCGCGCGGCGCCGTGAACTCGCTGATCTTCCTGCCGATGGCGATGCCCGAGGTCGTGATGGCCGCCTCGCTGCTCACGCTCTTCCTCAACCTGGGCGCGCAGCTCGGCTTCTGGACGATCCTGATCGCCCACATCATGTTCTGTCTGAGCTTCGTGGTCACCGCCGTCAAGGCCCGTGTCATGTCGATGGACCCACGGCTGGAGCAGGCCGCCCAGGACCTGTACGCCGGTCCCGTGCAGACCTTCGTCCGCGTCACCCTGCCCATCGCCGCCCCCGGAATCGCCGCCGGAGCGCTGCTCGCTTTCGCGCTCTCCTTCGACGACTTCATCATCACCAATTTCAACGCGGGCTCGACCGTCACCTTCCCCATGTTCGTCTGGGGCTCGGCCCAGCGCGGAACACCCGTTCAGATCAATGTCATCGGTACGGCCATGTTCATCGTCGCCGTACTGTTCGTGCTGGCCGGAATGGTCATCGGCAACCGCCGCAACAAGCAAAAGGCGTAATCGCAAGATTCCTGTGGGGAGTTGAAATCATGGCCCCAAGCGCCATGAGCCGTGAAAAGAACTGGGCGAAGTCGCTTTCGGACGTCCAGCCGGTCTCGTACTGGCTGGACGACCCGGGCAAGCCCCGCCCCGAGCCCGCGCTCACCACCGCCGAGACCTGCGACCTGCTCGTCGTCGGCGGTGGCTACAGCGGACTGTGGACCGCGCTCCTCGCCAAGGAGCGCGACCCCGGGCGCGAGGTCGTCCTGGTCGAGGGCCGCGAGGCGGGCTGGGCCGCCTCGGGCCGCAACGGCGGCTTCTGCGCCGCCTCCCTCACCCACGGCCTGTCCAACGGCCTGACCCGCTGGCCCGGCGAGATCCACAAACTGGAGGAGCTGGGCGCCCGCAACCTCGACGGCATCGAGGCGACCGTCGCCCGCTACTCCCTCGACTGCGACTTCGAGCGCACCGGCGAGATCGACGTCGCCACCGAGCCGTACCAGGCGTCCGAACTCCGTGACTGGTACGAGGAGTTGGAGCGCCGAGGCCTCTCGAACGGCGTCGACTTCCTGGACGCCGAAGCCGTACGGGAACAAGTCGACTCACCGACTTTCCTCGCGGGCCTGCACGACCGCCGCGGCGTCGCCATGCTGCACCCCGCCAAGCTCGCCTGGGGCCTCAAGCGCGCCTGCGTCGAGCTGGGTGTCCGGGTGTACGAGAACACACCCGCGCTCACCCTCAGGCCGTACGGCGCCGGGATGGCCGTACGCACTCCGTACGGCAGTGTCCGTGCCCGCCGGGTCGCCCTCGGCACGAACATCTTCCCGAACCTGGTCCGGCGGGTGCGTTCGTACACCGTCCCGGTCTACGACTACGCGCTGATGACCGAGCCGCTCACCGCCGAACAGCTCGCCTCCATCGGCTGGAAGAACCGGCAGGGCCTCGGGGACTCGGCGAACCAGTTCCACTACTTCCGGCTGTCCGCCGACAACCGGATCCTGTGGGGCGGCTACGACGCGGTCTATCCGTACGGGGGCCGGGTGCGCGCGGAGTACGACGACCGGCCGGAGACGTACGCGAAGCTCGCCGGGCACTTCTTCACCTGCTTCCCGCAGTTGGAGGGCGTCCGCTTCAGCCACGCGTGGGGCGGCGCGATCGACACCTGCTCCCGCTTCTCGGCCTTCTTCGGCACGGCGCACCAGGGCCGCGTGGCCTACGCGGCGGGTTATACGGGCCTCGGCGTCGGCGCCACCCGCTTCGGCGCGGACGTGATGCTCGACCTGCTGTCGGGGGAGCGCACGGAACGTACGTCGCTGGAGATGGTCCGCAAGAAGCCGCTGCCCTTCCCGCCGGAGCCGTTCGCGTGGACGGGGATCGCGCTCACCAAGTGGTCGCTGGCGCGGGCGGACGCGCACGGCGGCCGGCGCAATCTGTGGCTGAAGACGATGGACCGGCTGGGGCTCGGCTTCGACAGCTGAGACGGTGTGACCTGCTTCACTCTCAACAAATGTTCAGAACTCGCGTAATGCCCGGCCCGAACCTCCCTCTCTCCTGTGACGCGACCAGCGTCGACACGAGAAAAGGGAGGTTCCGCCATGACAGGGGCCAAGACGGCGGTCGAGTGGCTGGCATCCGTCGCTCCGGATCCAGAGGCCTGCCGCTGGGAGTGGGAGCGCAACCCGCTGGGGGTCGCGCTGCTGCCGGCGGGCAAGGTCTGGGACGTACTCATCCTGCCGGGCGAACTCGGCTATCCGACGCTCGACGTGCTGACCCGCGTGCTCGATCAACCGGGCCCGGTGCTCGTCGACTTCGGTGACGCCCGGATGGGGTTCTTCGTGCCCCCGGGCACGGCGGCCCGGTGGCTCGGCACGGGGGTGCGCACGGCGGGGCACGGTACGTGGATCGTGGTGCCGTATCCGGGGAGGTCGACCGGCGGGGTCCGCTGGCTCGTCCCGCCGGACGGCTCGGGCACGCTCACCGACCCGACGCTGCTGGAACTGGCGATGCACGAGGCGGCGGCGGGTCTGGCGACCGACGACCCGACCTAGCCGCCGATGACCACGGCCGGCCGCAGTCGACCGTGCCGGTCGCAGTTGACCGCGCCAGTCGCCGGAGGTCTTGACAACCTGGATTGGTCTGGACCAAATTGGGCGCGCTCCACCCTCCAATTCCCCCACGCCAGGAGGTACTTGTGGATCGCGTCAGATCAGTCCTAGCCCTCTGTGCGGCCACCGTCCTGGCCGTACCCGGCATCACCGCACTCTCGTCGGCCGCCCGTGCGGCCGACGCGGACCTCGCCAGGAACGGCGGGTTCGAGGCGGGCCTCGACGGCTGGACCTGTACGGCGGGCAGCGTGGTCACCACACCTGTGCGGAGCGGCGGTTCGGCACTGAAGGCGACCCCGGCCGGCAGCGACAACGCGCGCTGCGCGCAGACCGTGACCGTCAAGCCCGACTCCCAGTACACGCTCGCCGGATACGTCCGGGGCGACTACGCCTACCTCGGCGCGAGCGGCACCGGCACCACCGACGTCTCCACCTGGACCCAGTCCGCGCCGGACTGGCAGCGGCTGACCACGAGCTTCCGCACCGGCGCGTCCACCACCAAGGTCACGATCTACACCCACGGTTGGTACGGCACCGCCGCGTATCACGCCGACGACATCTCCCTCGTCGGCCCGGGCGTCGACGCCGGACAACCACCGGCCGCCCCCACCACCCCCACGGTCGGCACGGTCACCTCCACCAGCGTCGCCCTGTCCTGGCCGTCCGTTCCCGGCGCGACGGGCTACGCGATCCACCGCAACGGTACGAAGATCCAGTCCGCGAGCGGCACTTCGGCCACCGTCTCCGGGCTGTCCCCCTCCACCGCCTACTCCTTCCAGATCACCGCCGTGAACGAGGCGGGCGAGTCCGCGAAGTCCCCGGCTGTCACGGCGACCACGACCTCCGGTCCGGGCGGCGGCGACCCCGCGGACCTCCCCGCCCACGCCCTGGTCGGCTACCTCCACTCGAGCTTCGCCAACGGCTCCGGCTACACGCGGATGGCCGACGTCCCGGGCAGCTGGGACGTCATCAACCTGGCCTTCGGCGAACCCACCTCGACCACCTCGGGCGACATCCGCTTCAGCCTCTGCCCGGCCACCGAGTGCCCGAACGTCGAGAGCGAAGCGGAGTTCAAGGCGGCGATCAAGGCGAAGCAGGCGGCGGGCAAGAAGGTCCTGATATCCATCGGCGGCCAGAACGGCCAGGTGCAACTGACCACGACCGCGGCCCGCGACACCTTCGTCTCATCCGTCTCGAAGATCATCGACACCTACGGCCTGGACGGCCTGGACATCGACTTCGAGGGCCACTCGCTCTCCCTGAACGCCGACGACACCGACTTCAAGAACCCGAAGACGCCGGTGATCGTCAACCTCATCTCGGCCGTGAAGACCCTCAAGGCCAAGTACGGCGACGACTTCGTCCTGACGATGGCGCCGGAGACGTTCTTCGTCCAACTCGGCTACCAGTACTACGGAACCGGCAAGTGGGGCGGCCAGGACCCGCGCGCCGGCGCCTACCTCCCGGTCATCCACGCCCTGCGCGACGACCTGACACTCCTGCACGTCCAGGACTACAACTCGGGCCCGATCATGGGCCTCGACAACCAGTACCACTCCATGGGCGGCGCCGACTTCCACATCGCCATGACCGACATGCTCCTCACGGGCTTCCCGGTCGCGGGCGACGCCAACAACGTCTTCCCGCCGCTGCGTGCCGACCAGGTCGCCATCGGCATGCCGGCGACGCCGAACGCCGGCAACGGCCACGTCCCGTCGTCGGAGACCAACAAGGCCCTCGACTGCCTCACCAAGAAGACGAACTGCGGCTCCTACACGACCCACGGCACCTGGCCCGCCCTCCGCGGCCTGATGACGTGGTCGATCAACTGGGACCGGTTCGGGGGATGGGAGTTCTCGAAGAACTTCGACAGCTATTTCGGCTGAGGCCCCGCTCTCACGGGGGGCGTCATTCCAGCACCGCCGCGAGCAGCCTCGTGAGTGTCGTCGTCCGCTCGGCGCTTCCCAGAGCGCCGAGCACCGACGGCAGGTCGAGGGACACCGACCGTACGCGGGCCGAGGTGGTGCCGTCCCAGCGGTGCACGGCGATGCTGTCGCGTGACGCCGACGACCCGCCGGACGTCCCCCCGCCGGACCTCCTCCCGCCGGACGTTCCGCCGGGATGCAGCAGGACGCAGGTGGGCGGTCCGCCACCGGGCTGCCGGGCCAGCGCCTGGGCGTAGAGAAAGGCCTGGTAGAGGTCGGGGGCCGCGAGCCTTCTGCCCTCGTACAGCTTGTACTTGATGTCGACGGGGCGCCGCAGCGGTGCCCCGTCGACACTGCCGGAGAGCAGGACGTCGGGGCGAACCTCGGTGTAGGAGCGGCCGGTTCGCTCGTCGTGCAGCACTCCGGCGTGCCGGGACTGGCCCTGTACGGCATAGCCGGTACCGGCCGCGGCCTCCCGCAGCAACTGCGTGGCGAAGGACTCGAACAGCACGTTCATGTCGATGAGGAAGGCCCGGGAGGCGAGTGACCCCCGGGCGAACAGGTCCGTGATGCCGCCGCCGGACAGCAGCAGCGCCGCCCACCGGTGGGCGCTCTCGTAGTGGCTGTTGTGCCGGTGGTAGTCGAGCGCCGCCAGGGCCGTCCGAAGATCGCCGAGCGGCGTCGGGGACACCTGGGCGAACCGCGCGGCGGCCCGCCGGGCCCTGGCGCGCACGGCGGGGGAGCGCGCCGTACGCGCCGCGAGACCGACGGCGGCGGCACACAGCCGGTTGTCCACGATGTCCGAGTCGTGCTCGTCGAAGCGGCAGGCCAGCCGGTCCAGCCGTCCGTAGTGCCGCAGGACCTGACGGTCGGCCAGCAGCCGGCCCCGGACCGCCGGCAGTTCGTCCTCGACCGTCACATATTCGCGCCGCACCCCGCGCGCCAGCAGCCGCTCGCAGTGCTCCGTGGCCAGGAGGGCGACCAGATCCCGGAGTTGGGGAGCTCCCTCGCGTACCGTGCGGGCCGCGTCCAGGGCGGGCAGTCCGCGGCCCGCCGCGTACTCCAGCATGCGCAGGACGTCCAGCTCCTCACCCAGGTACTTGGGCAGGACGCGGATCTCGCAGGCGTCGAGGCGGACGACTCCGACACACGGGCCCGCCGCCAACTCCAGTCGGCCGCCCGCGAGTTCACGCACCTGGAGGCGTCCCGCCAACTGCTCGCCCGAACAGAGCGCCCGGTCGGCGGAGCTGAGCCGGACCCCCTCCACGACACGCGTCTCGTACTCCCGCAGCGTGACCACGTGACCTACTCCGCCGCCCCGCCCTTGAGCTGCAGCTCGGTGTAGAGGGCGGTCGTCAGCCCTTCGTCGCTGAGGTCGCGCAGGGTGTGCGTCTCGGGATCGACCAGCGCCTCACCGAGGAAGGCCGCGAGCAGCGAGTAGTCGTCGTACGCGTACTCCTGGAGCAGCGGCAGGATCTCGCCCCGGACGATCGAGGCGAGGGCGGCCGCCGAGTCGACCGGAGCGCCGTTCGGCAGGAAGAAGGCCTGGCCGATCTGCTTCTCTCGGTCGAGATGCGTACGGATGCGCTGGTTGAGCGAGTCGAGCAGGTCCGCCAGGTGCAGCTGTTCCACATGGCAGCCCTGCAACGGAGAGGAATCGGGGAGGAGTTCGAGGAAGACGAAGCGGCGGCGGATCGCCGCGTCGAGCATCCGGATCGAACGGTCGGCCGTGTTCATGGTGCCGATCAGATACACGTTGTCGGGCACGCTGAACCGCTCCTGGCTGAGCGGCAGCAGCACCGAGTAGCCCCGCTTGTCCTTCTCCAGGAGAGTGATCAACTCACCGAAGATCCTTGGCAGGTTGCCGCGGTTCAGCTCGTCGACGACGACCAGGTACGGATGGCCCGGGTCCGCGGCCGCCGCCGCGCACACCCGTTTGAACACCCCGTCGGTCCGGTCCAGTACGAGCCCGCCCGAGCCGCCCTTCACCGGGCGGAACCCCTCGACGAAGTCCTCGTACCCGTAGTTGGGGTGGAAGGTCACCATCGTCAGCCGCCCGGCCGCGGTCAGCGCGTCGAGCGTCCGGCCGAAGGCGGGCGTGCCCGGCTCGGCGTACGGATCCACGCCCGGCAGTCCGTCCGACAGCTCGCCCAGCCAGCGGGCGGCGAAGCGCAGGGCGGTGTACGTCTTGCCGGTGCCAGGAGGCCCGAACAGGACGGCCTGACCGCGCCGCCCGAGTGCGTCGGCGATCGGCCGCAGCTCGGCGTCGAGCGGCTGGGCGGCCACGGTGTTCTCCGTCTCGGCGGTGGCTTCGGTGCCGTCGGCCGTGGGCCCGGCCCGCCGGATCCTCGCCCACAGCTGTGCGGGTACGTCCTTCACGGTGACGGTGGCCCAGGAACGCTCGGGCTCCTCCAGCCGTCCCGCGTGGGTGTCGTCCCACTCCACCTCGACCGTGTGCCGGTGGTCGGCGCGGTCCTCCCGCCACACGTAACCGTCGCCGGTCACCCGGCCGACGCCGAGGATCTGGCTGGTGCCCTTGTTGGCGACGACCAGATCGCCGGGGCGCAGACTCAGCAGCTTCCAGACCTCATTGGTCTTCGCGGAGATCTTGGGTTTGTGGCCGTTGTACTCGTCCGTGTAGGCGGCGGCGAAAGCGGCCAGGAACTCCTCCTTGTCGGCGTAGGAGCGAAGGTCCGGCACGTCGTCCCAGCCCACGGTGATGTAGCCGCCCGCACGGCACTCCTCCCACAGCCTCCCCTCGTGACCAGGAGCGATCTTCACGATCTGCCGCGTCCGGTTTGGGTCGGCCCACCAGTAGAGGAACTCCATCACCAGGTCGTACGGCCACCCGGCGAACCGCTCGTCGGCGTCGACGACCTCCTTGAGCCGGGCCCGCAGCGCGAACCGCTCCAGTCCGGACGCGGGCTGCCCGGTCAGCCGCTGGAGGAAGTGCCGCACCTGGTCGGTGCCGTAGACCGGGACGGAGCCCTCCGGCGCGTACACACGGAGGGTCTTGGAGACGAGGGAGGGGCCCGAACGGATGGCGTCGATCGAGTCGATGTCGGCGATCCGGCCCTCGCGGGCGGCGGTCACGGCCGCGACGATCCCGGCGCGCACGGCATCCCACGCCTCTTCCTCGTCCGAGTAGCGCGGGTCGTGCCACCAGGAACCGTCCTGGCCGCGTGCGTAGACGAGGTGCTTCATCGAGGAGCCACCGGCGATGCTGCCCAGCGCGTTGGTCCCGAACTCCATCAGATAGCAGTACGGCTTCGTCTCGGCGCTGTCGCCCTGGCCAAGGGCGTAGCGCTCCAGCGGCAGGGTCGGCCAGTCCTCCCAGGGGAAGTCCCGGCGGACGTCCTCGGCCGCCGCCTCCATCCCGCGCAGCGTCGCCGAGAACCGGTCACGGTCGAACGCCGCGAGCGCCTCGTCGAGGGGCCAGGGGCGCAACGCCGCGGCCTGGGTGGACGAGACGGGCCGCAGAACGCAACTGCACGGGCTGACGAGGGCACGCCCCGAGCCGTTCAGCAGACCGATGGACCGCGCGAACTCCACGCGCCCCGCGGTGTCGTCGGACGGGGCCGAGTCGATCAGCCGGCGCCACAACAGCCGTTCCGGGTCGGGGAAACGGCCCAGCTCGTGGGAGTCCGTCAGATGGAGACAGGCCGGGTCGTGGTGGATCATGCGGCCGTGCGCGGGGAGGATCACCTCGCCCGGTGAGGGGGTGAGCGCGTAGTCGCGGCGCTCGAAGGTGACGGCCACCCGTTCCTGCTCGTCCGCCATCGTGCTCCCCCTTGTCGTACTGCCCGCCCGTCGGCCCTACGCCGACCCTCGACCGTATCGCGCGACGGCCAGGGCCATCAGCTGAAGGAGCACCAGCGACAGACACCAGCTCCCCACCACATCCAGCGGCCAGTGATAGCTGCGGCGGACCAGGCCGAAGCTCACCGCCGTCACCAGGACCACGCAGCCGATGACCAGTTCGCGGCGGCGGTAGCGGCTGTTGAGCCAGGGGAGCAGGAGGAGAACGGCCGCGCCGTAGGCGACGGCGGCCGTGGCCGTGTGGCCCGAGGGGTAGTAGCCGTCACCGGCCATACCGGGCGGACCGGTGCGGCCGACGGCTTCCTTGAGGGGAACGACCAGGAGTGGTACGGCGACCATGGCGGTCAGGGCCGCGAGCGACGGCACCCACCAGCGGGGCAGGTCCGTGCGCCGAGCCCGCCAGGACACATACGCGACGACCGCGAGCAGCACCGGAACGGCCACCGCGAGATTGCCGAGATCCGCGAGAAACTCGGCGGCACCCCTCGGCAGACGACTCCCCCTGACCTCCCCGGCCAGCCGCTCGTCCGCCCGCCGCACGGGGCCGTCGACGGCGGCCTGCCAGGTCAGGAGGGCGAGGAGAAGGACGAGCGGCCCGAGAGCCCAGACCGGCGGCCCCTGAGCGGGGCCCACGCCATCCTGACTGTCAGGCGCCTGCGGTGATGATCGCCGATCCGGAACACTGGTCATGCCACACAGAGTGACAGTGGTGCTGGGCAGGGGGTAACCGGGGCCGCCCCTTCAGGGGCGCGGGGCTGTGACATTTGCGGCTCCGCCGCGGGGCGCGACAAGCCACAACCAACCCGCAGCCACACCACAACACAAGCCCCGCAAAACGCCCACCCATAAAAACGCCGAAAGGCTTGCACCAGGGGGGGTAGGTGCAAGCCCTTCGGTGGAACCGATCAGATCGGGTTGTCGCACGCCCCGGGGGGTTTGGGGCGGGCGACTGTCCGATCGGTGAGGAGATCCGAAACCAGAGGCTCCGGTTGTGTGCGCGAGGCACGCCCAGGGCGGAAGCTGGGGAGGCCCCGTCCCGGTACCGTCCACAGTCCCCTGTGGCCGGGTGTATCTCTCATCTGGGTAGAACCTACGTCAGGGCCGAGGCCTCCGACAGGTGGATTCGCGACCCGCCATGCACCTCGCACACGTTCTTCACACGCCCCGCTCCTCGTCGCCGCGACACCGGAACTGATGAGACAGACTCCGCTCAGATGCGGGCAAAAGCCTGCTCGATGATGTCGAGGCCCTCGTTCAGCAGGCCCTCGCCGATGACCAGCGGCGGCAGGAAGCGCAGCACGTTTCCGTAGGTGCCACAGGTCAGGACCAGCAGGCCCTCCTGGTGGCACGCCTTGGCGAGCGCGGCGGTCGCCTCCGCGTTCGGCTCCTTCGTCGTACGGTCCTTGACCAGCTCGATGGCGATCATCGCGCCGCGGCCGCGGACGTCGCCGATGATGTCGAACTTCTCGGCCATCGCACCCAGCCGGGCCTTCATGAGGGCCTCGATGTTCTTCGCCCTGGCGTTGAGGTCGAGCTCCTTCATCGTCTCGATCGAGCCGAGCGCACCCGCGCAGGCCACCGGGTTGCCGCCGTAGGTGCCGCCCAGGCCGCCCGCGTGCGCGGCGTCCATGATCTCGGCGCGGCCCGTGACGGCGGCGAGCGGCAGACCGCCCGCGATGCCCTTGGCGGTGGTGATCAGGTCCGGGACGACGCCCTCGTCCTCGCACGCGAACCACTGGCCCGTACGGCAGAAGCCGGACTGGATCTCGTCCGCGACGAAGACGATCCCGTTGTCGGTGGCGAACTGGCTGAGGGCCGGCAGGAAGCCCTTGGCGGGCTCGATGAAGCCGCCCTCGCCGAGCAGCGGCTCGATGATGATCGCGGCCACGTTCTCCGCCCCGACCTGCTTGCTGATCTGGTCGATGGCCTGCGCGGCGGCCTCCGGGCCTGCGTTCTCCGCACCGGTCGGCCAGCGGTAGCCGTACGCCACCGGCACCCGGTAGACCTCGGGCGCGAACGGGCCGAAGCCGTGCTTGTACGGCATGTTCTTCGAGGTCAGCGCCATCGTGAGGTTGGTACGCCCGTGGTAGCCGTGGTCGAAGACGACGACGGCCTGCCGCTTGGTGTACGCCCGCGCGATCTTGACGGCGTTCTCGACGGCCTCGGCGCCGGAGTTGAAGAGGGCGCTCTTCTTGGCGTGGTCGCCCGGCGTCAGCTCGGCCAGCGCCTCGGCGACGGCCACGTATCCCTCGTACGGCGTGACCATGAAACAGGTGTGGGTGAAGTCCTGGAGCTGGGCGGAGGCCCGGCGTACGACGGCCTCGGCGGACGCGCCGACGGAGGTCACGGCGATGCCGGAACCGAAGTCGATCAGCCGGTTCCCGTCGACGTCCTCGATGATCCCGCCGCTCGCGCGCGCGGTGAAGACGGGCAGCACGGACCCCACTCCGGCCGCGACCGCGGCGATACGGCGGGCCTGCAGTTCCTGCGACTTCGGACCGGGAATGGCGGTGACGACGCGGCGCTCCTGCGGAAGTGTGCTCATGAGGGGCTCCCTGGGGTCTTGCGAACGGCTTGGGGAAGGTCTTTGGGAAGGACGTCGATGGCGCCCGGCTTCCTTCTTCGCAGGCTAGAGCCGGGAATGAGGGGTGGGCATGCTCCATCTGGGCGGTGTCGGGAGATTCGGTTGTCCGCCATGGACATAGCGTGGGCGGGGAGCGACGAGGGGCCGGGGTGTCCGTATCGCCGCGTACCCGGCCCGGTAAGCGGTGAACTCCCCTTGTGAGGGCGTTAGATTGACTCGCAAACCACGTACGGAGCGGCTGGTCAGGGGTGGCAGAGGCGATGGACAGCGACGGCACGCAGGACGCACGGGGCACGCACGCCGATCGTGTGCCGCGGCCGGCCGGACCGCCCCAGGTGCCGCCACGGCCCGCGCAGGCGCCCGGGATGCCACCGGCGCCGGACGGGTCCACCTTTCTCACCTGGCTGCGGACCCCGCGGCCCGAGGCCGCCCCGGGCGTGTGGCGGTTCGGGCACCTGCCGCGGCCGGAGGAGGAGCCCGAGCAGATTCCGGCCCGGCAGCTGATCGGCGGGGCGCTCATCGCGTTCCTCGTGGGATGGCTGATCTGGTCGCTGCTGTGGAACGGCTACCTCGGCGGATGGTGGCTGCTGCCGCTCTACGCGATGATCCCCGACTCCTGGGCCGAGCCCCACAGCTTCGGTTCCGTCGTGGTCGTCTACGCCTACTACGTGGCGATCGCCATGGGCATCATGATCGGAGTCGGGCGCCTCGGCCGCTGGAGCGAGGTGTGGCGGCGCTACGGGCTGCCCGCCTGGCGCCGCGCCGCGCCCGTGAGCGAGCGCCCGCCCGCGCCCGAGGAAGACCCCGCCCAGTGGAACCAACTGCGCGCCGCGGGTGCCGCCGACGCAGCCGAACGGCTCGGCGCCGAGGCCAGGGCCGGACGGATGCGTGACGTCGACCAGGCACGGATCGCCCGGGCCTGGCAGGGCGTGCGGAGCGGACGGCACAGTCTCGCCACCTTCAGCGGTGCCGTTCTGCAGGACGGGGCCGCCGCCTGTCTGCACCCCTCCGGGGAGCGGGACTTGCCCGGAAGGCTCGCGAAGCACGATCTCGTCACCGGGCAGGTACGGCTCGGCACGACGGCCGACGACCCGCGGAACCCGTACTCCTACCGCGGAACCGGCCTCGCGCTCGGGCCGGACCTGCTGGGCACCTCGCTGCTCGCCGTCGGGCCCGCCGGGTCCGGCAAGACCGGCGGTGTCGTCTGGCCGCTCGCCGAGTCGCTGTGTCTGCACGCGCTCGCGGGGCGGGCCGCCGTGGTCGTCGTCGGGGCCGCGGGGGCGGGGCTCGGGCCGGTGGACGCGTACGACGTCGTGGTGCGGGTGGGCAATCCCGAGTCCGTGTACGACCTCGATCTGTACGGCGGGACCACCGACCCCGACGAGGCGGCGGCCGTGCTCGCCGAGGCGCTCGTCGGGGACCTCGCCGATCCGCATCCGGGGGCCGACAGCAGGCGGTCCACGACCGTGCTGGCCCAGCTGCTCGGGCCGTTCCGGGGGGTGCACGGCCGCTTCCCGTCCGTGCCCGAGCTGAGGCAGCTGCTCGACGGCGCGCCCGGACCGCTCGGCGCGCTGCGCAAGGCACTCACCGAGGGCGGCCAGGAGTCGCTGCTCCGCGAACTCGACGCACGGGAGCGGCAGTTGGGTCACCCGGGGGATGTGGGGAGTGTGCTCGCCGATCGCGTGGCGCTGCTCGACCGCCCCGCGTTCGCCGGGTTCTTCGACACGTCCGGGCAGTCCCGCCCCTTCTCCCTGCGCGCCCTCGACCACCCCGTCCGGGTGCGGATCGACCTGCCCGAGCGCGGGCACGCCGACGCCTCCCGGATGCTCGCACGGCTCGTGCTCGCCCAGTTCGCCGCGAGCGTCGCCGTACGGGAGGACCGGTCGCTGTTCGCCTGTCTCGTGCTCGACGACGCCACGGGGGTCATCACACCCGAGGCCGTACGGGGCGTTCAGCGGCTGCGGTCCGCCAACGCCGGGGTCGTGATGACGCTGCGCACGCTCGACGACGTACCCCGGCCGCTGCGGTCGCCGCTGCTCGGGGCGATCGGGTGCCGGATGGCGCTGTCCGGGCTCACGCCGTGGGACGGGCAGGACTTCGCCGAGGTGTGGGGCAAGGAGTGGACCGAGGCACGGGACGTCACCGACCGGCAGATCATCGCCGAGACACCGGCCGGCAAGGCCGTACACATGCTGCGGCGGGTGATCACCGGAAACGCGCCCACCGCCCGGGCCGTGACCGTGCGACAGGTCGAGCGTGAGCGGTGGTCCGCGTCCGAGCTGGCGCACGGGGTGCCGCCGGGGCACGCGGTGCTCTCGCTCACCAGCGTGCGCGGGGAGCACGCGCCCCCGCTGCTGGTGGATCTGCGGAGCTGAGGCGGACGCGGGACGCGGGTGCGGGAGCCGGGGGCTCCTGAGATGAGGGGCAATTGACGGGTGCGCCGAGCGGGACGTCCGGACATATGGTCACGGGCCGACCGTACGGTGAGGCAGAATCGACATAGGTCGTTCATACGCTGCGGCCAAAAGATCGCAAAGATCACATCGTCCGCGACCGTCGAAGAACCTGTGAAGATTCGAAGACCTGAAGGCCTCATGCCCCCCACGCTCGCCTCGCTCGTCCATCACTCGGCGCTCAAGCTCACCGTGCGCGCGGGCGGGGAACGTCTGGACACCCCTGTCCGCTGGGTGCACGCCAGCGAACTCACCGACCCCGTGCCGTACATGGAGGGCGGGGAACTGCTCCTCATCACCGCGCTCAAGCTGGACGCGGAGGACGCCGAGGCCATGCGGCGGTATGTGAAGCGCCTGGTGGGGGCCGGGGTGGCCGGGCTCGGCTTCGCCGTCGGCGTGCACTACGAGGAGACGCCCAAGGCGCTCGTCGACGCGGCGGAGGGCGAGGGGCTGCCCCTGCTGGAGGTGCCCCGCCGGACACCGTTCCTCGCCATCAGCAAGGCCGTGTCCGCCGCCATCGCCGCCGATCAGTACCGGGCGGTGACGGCAGGCTTCGCGGCGCAGCGGGAGCTGACCAAGCAGGCGCTGAGCGACGGGCCCGAAGGACTGCTGACCGCGCTCGCCTCGCAGGTGGACGGATGGGCCGCCCTGTACGACGCGTCCGGCGCCGTCGTCGCCACCGCGCCCGAGTGGGCGGGGCGGCGGGCTGCCCGGATCACCGGTGACGTGGAGCGGCTGCGGGAGCGGGCCGCACCCGCGAGTTCCGTCGTCGGCGGCGCTGGTGACGGTGGGAGTGATGACGGCGGGGACGGGAGCGGCGAGGACCGGGTCGAGCTGCACTCGCTCGGGACGGGGCGGCGGGCCCGCGCCGCGCTCGCCGTCGGGACCGCGGCCGCGCTGGGTACGGCCGAGCGGTACGCCGTGCACTCGGCCATCGCCCTGCTGACGCTGACGACGGAACGGTCCCGCTCCTTGTACGCCGCCGAACAGCGGATCGGGGCCGCCGTGCTGCGGATGCTGCTGGCCGGACAGCCGGATCACGCGCGCGGGGTCGCCGGGGACCTGTACGGGGGGCTGCTGGACGCGCCCTACCGGATGATCCTGGCCGAGGCCGCGTCGGCTTCCGCCGGGCGGGCCCGGGCTAGGGCCGGGGACGCGGAGGCGGACGCGGATGGTGGCGGGGCCACGGTCAGCGCCGAGGCCGCCGCCGTCCTTGCCGAGGCCGACGGTGATCTCGTGGGCGGGCTCGGCGAGGTCGTGGAGTCCGCCGCCGCCCGGTCCGGCGAGGCCGTGCTCGTGGTGCCCGACGGGGAGCGGCTCGTGGTGCTCGCCGCGGACCGGGGTGCGGTCGTTGCCGCCTGCGCCCAGTACGCCGAGGCCGTCGGGGGCGCCCGGTCCGGCGGCGAGCAGGCGGGCGACGAGGACGAGCTGGTCGTCGGCATCTCGGCTCCCGCCGGGCCCATCGCGGCGGGGGCCGCCTACAAGCAGGCCGAGCAGGCCCTGTCCGTCGCCCGGCGGCGGGGGCGGGTGCTCGTCGAGCACGAGGATCTGGCCGCGGGGTCCGTGGTGCCGTTGCTCGCGGACGACGCGGTGCGGGCGTTCGCGGACGGGCTTTTGAGGCCCCTGTACGAGCATGACGCCACCGGGCGGGGGGATCTTGTCGACTCGTTGCGGGCGTGGTTGTCGCGGCACGGGCAGTGGGACGCGGCCGCGGCGGATCTTGGCGTGCATCGGCATACGCTGCGGTACCGCATGCGGCGGGTCGAGGAGATCCTCGGGCGGTCTCTGGACGATCCGGATGTGCGGATGGAGCTGTGGCTCGCGCTGAAGACGACGGCTTCGGCGGAGTAGGGGCTTTTTTCGCCCCCGCCGCCCCTACCCATTCCCGTCACTTACTCGGGGGCCAGCCCCCGAACCCCCGCTCCTCAAACGCCGGAGAGGCTGAAATACCCAGGGGCGCGGGGAACTGCGCGACCAGCCACATCCGAACCCGCACCCGACAACAAACCCCCACGGGGTCTGGGGCGGAGCCCCAGAGAGACGGGAATGGGTAGGGGCGGCGGGGGCGAGAACAAAATCGGGGACTAGGCCAAAGCGGCGCACCCCGGCAGGGGAGTGCTACGACTCGGACAGACGCCGCCACGGCACTGCGGCTCTACCGTGGTCGGGAAAGACCAAGAACACCCCCGATCGCGGAAGGGCCCGGACTCGCACATGACCGACACCCACGCCTTCTGGCTCGCCGGCCGCCAGGCCACAGGCGAGTCCACCTTCGACGTCACCTCCCCGTGGGACGGCCACTCCGTGGGCAAGGTCTCCGTACCGACCGACGCCCAGGTCGAAGAGGCAGTCGCCGCCGCACACGCCGTACGGGACGAGTTCGCCGCCACCCCCGCCCACGTACGCGCCACCGCCCTCGACCACGTCAGCCGCCGCCTGGCGGAGCGGACCGAGGAGATCGCCCGGCTCATATCCGCCGAGAACGGCAAGCCGGTCAAGTGGGCCCGCGGCGAGGTCGGCCGGGCCGTGTCCGTGTTCCGGTTCGCGGCCGAGGAGGCCCGTCGGTTCAACGGCGGCGAGGCCCAGCGGCTGGACACGGACCTCGGCGGCCAGGGGCGCCTCGCCCTCACCCGCCGCTTCCCGAAGGGCGTCGTCCTCGGCATCGCGCCGTTCAACTTCCCGCTGAACCTCTGCGCCCACAAGATCGCCCCCGCCATCGCCGCGGGCGCCCCGATCATCCTCAAGCCCGCTCCCGCGACCCCCCTCTCCGGGCTGCTCATCGGCGAGCTGCTCGCCGAGACGGACCTGCCGGCCGGGTCCTGGTCCGTGCTGCCCGTCGCCAACGACAAGATGCCGGCCCTCGTGCAGGACGAGCGGCTGCCCGTCATCTCGTTCACCGGGTCCGACAAGGTCGGCTACGCGATCATGGACTCCGTACCGCGCAAGCACCTCACCCTCGAACTGGGCGGCAACGGCGCGGCCGTCGTCCTCGCCGACTGGGCGAGCGACGAGGACCTCGACCGGGCGGCCTCGCGGATCGCCACCTTCTCCAACTACCAGGGCGGACAGTCCTGCATCTCCGTCCAGCGGGTGATCGCGGACGCCTCCGTGTACGACCGGCTGCTGCCCCGCGTGGTGGCCGCCGTCGAGGCGCAGGTCACCGGTGATCCGGCCGACGACGCCACCGACGTCGGGCCGCTGGTGAGCGAGGACGCCGCCAAGCGCGTCGAGACGTGGGTCGACGAGGCCGTGAACGCCGGCGCCACGCTGCTCGCGGGCGGCAAGCGCGACGGTGCCTCGTACGCGCCGACCGTGCTGGCCGATGTGCCGGCCGATGTGACCCTCTCCTGCGAGGAGGTCTTCGGGCCCGTTCTCACCGTGCAGAAGGTGGAGGGGGAGGCGGCCGCCTTCGCCGCCGTCAACGAGTCCAAGTACGGGCTGCAGGCAGGCGTGTTCACCCACGACCTGCAGACCGCCTTCCGCGCCCACCGCGCACTGGAGGTGGGCGGCGTCGTGGTCGGTGACGTGCCGTCCTACCGTGCCGACCAGATGCCCTACGGCGGTGTGAAGCAGTCCGGGGTCGGGCGTGAAGGCGTGAAGTTCGCCATGGACGACTACACGTACGAGCGCGTGCTCGTGCTCACGGGACTCGCTCTCTGAGATCAGACACGAGGCGTAGTGCGACGGCCGGAGTCCGCTGTGCGGGGACTCCGGCCGTCGCCGTCTGTCGGCTGCCCTGTGACCCGGGCCTCATGGTGCGAATCCCTATGGCTAGTGACAATCGTTTTCATGTAGGGTTCCGGGTATGGCAGTTCCGAAGCGCAAGATGTCCCGCTCCAACACCCGGCACCGCAGATCACAGTGGAAGGCGGCGACGGCCGATCTCGTCCCGTTCTTCGCCGACGGACGTGAGTCCGCCGTACCGCGGCGACTGATCCGCGCCTACGAGCGTGGGCTCATCAAGCCCGAGGGGTGACCCACCCGCCCCCGGACGAAGGGGCCCGGCACCGATGCCTTCCGGTGCCGGGCCCCTTCCTTGTGCCGTCGGCCCGGTCCGGACCCTCAGCCGGAGAAGCCGACGTGCGCGAGCCGCACCGGGCCGCGCAGTCCGATGTGCAGGTCGTGGACCTCGGTGGCGCCGAATTCGGTGACGACGGTGGTGAAGTCGTACGGGCCCGGCGTGGCCGGGACATCGAGGCGGGCGATCACCGGGCCGCCGTCCAGGGCCAGTTCGAGTGAGCCCTCGCCCGACACCTCGACGGTGACGGACCTGGTCGCGGGGCCGAAGTCGCAGCCGCGGTAGACCAGTTCGGCGGTTTTCCCGTGCGCGGGTGCGACCGCGTCGCCCGACAGCTTCGTACGGTCGACGATCTCCGCACCCCGCTGTTCGTCGAAGTCGGCGGCGTTCAGGCCGTGTTCGAGGACCGGACGCGGGGTGGTGGGCGTGCCGTCCAGCTCGATCGTCCCGCGCAGCCGGACATCCTCGCTGGACGCGCCCACGAGGAGTTCGTACGGGCCCGGCTCCAGGCGTCGGATGCCGTGGACCACGTCCCAGAACTCGAAGGCGGACAGCGGGAGTTCGAAGGTCAGCTCGGTGGAGGCGCCGGGGAGCACGTGGACCCGGCGGTGGGCCAGCAGTTCGCGGCGGGGGCGGGAGACCGAGGGGGCCACAGCGCGGGAGTAGAGCTGGGCCACCTCGTCGGCCGGGGTGCTGCCCGTGTTGGTGACCGTGAAGGTGACGTGCACGGAGTTCTCGCCCGCGTGGGTCACGAGGTCCCCGTACTCGAAGGACGCGTACGACAGGCCGTGGCCGAAGGGGAAGAGCGGGGTGCCCTCGAAGTACAGGTACGTCTGGCGGCTGCCGATCACGTCGTAGTCGAGGAGGTCGGGGAGGTCCGCGTCCGAGGCGTACCAGGTCTGGGGGAGCCGGCCCGCCGGGGAGACGTCACCCGCCAGGACGCGGGCCAGGGCCGTGCCGGCCGCCTGGCCGCCGTGGGCCGTCCAGAGGACGGCGGGGAGGTCCGTCGGGTCGGTCGCGTACGGGTAGGAGGAGGTGATCACCAGGGCCGTGCGGGGGTTCGCGGCGCGGGCCGCCTCCAGGAGACGCTGCTGGTGGGCGGGGAGGGCGAGGGTCGTGCGGTCCTCCGTCTCGCGGCCGTTGATATGCGGGTCGTTGCCCGCGACCACGATGACCACGTCGGCCGAGGCGGCCGTGCGGGCCACCGTGTCCTCGCCGCGTTCCGTGATCTCCAGTTCGAGGATTTCCGGGTTCTCGGCGGCAACCTTCACGCCGTCGGCGGCGACAGAGACGTAGCGACCCGTACCGACGTGCTTCAGGAGGTGACCGTTCTCGTGGGAACCGTGGGACGCATGTGGTTCCAGGCGGAAGGTCTCCTGGACGACCCAGCCGCCGGGCTGGTCGGCCGAGGCGCGTACGAAGCCGTCGTCGGCGACCGAGAGATAGCGGCCGTCGGGGGCGCGCAGGGTGAGGACGCCCCCGCCCCAGTCGATCAGCGCGAATTCGGTGCCCGTGGTGTCGGTGGTGAGCGGGGGCAGGTCCGTGCGGCCCGCGAGGAGGGCCGGGTCCAGCGCACCCTCGGCGCCGCGGACCTCGTCGGTCGCGTCGTCCGCCCGCGGCACACTCAGATACGTACCCGCGGAGGTCTTGAGGCGTACGCGGTCCACGCCCTCGGCGAAGTCCACGTGGTCGGCGCCGAAGCGCTCGTAGAGGCCTTCGAGCGGGGTGGAGCGGTGGATGAGGGTGCCGCTGTACCAGTCGAGCTTGCACTCGTCGGCGAGGAGGCCCACCACCGCGATGCGGATGTCCTGGCCGGGGAGGTCGGTGAGGGGGAGCAGGCCGTCGTTCTTGAGGAGGACGATCGCCTGTTCCGCGGCTTCCCGCGCGAGAGACCGGTGCGCGGGTGTGTCGAAGTCCTTGGTGTCGGCGTACGGGTCCAGGCGCGGGTCGAACTCGCCGAGGCGGAAGCGGATCGCGAGCTGGCGGCGGACCGCCGCGTCGATGTCGGACTCGGTCAACAGGCCCTGGTTCAGGGCTCCCTGGAGGCGTTCGACGATCTGCGTGCTGTCCGTGCCGTGGTCCGTGAAACTGTCGACACCGGCGATCAGGGAGGCGGCCGTGGCCTCCTCGTGGGTGTCGAAGTAGTGCTCGTGGTCGACCAGGTTCGAGGGCGCGCCCGCGTCCGAGCAGACCAGGAGATCCTGGTCCGTCCAGGTGCGCAGCTGCTCGCGCAGATACGGCGACACATGGTTGGGGCGGCCGTTGACCAGGTTGTACGCGGGCATCACGCCGGCCACCGTGCCCGCCTCGACCGTCTCGCGGAAGGCGCGCAGGTCGTACTCGTGCAGCACGCGCGGGCGGACGGAGCTCGACGCGGTCGCCCGGTCCGTCTCGTTGTTGTGCGCGAGCCAGTGCTTGAGGACCGGGGCCGTCCGCCAGTACGCGGGGTGGTCGCCGCGCAGGCCCCGCGTGTAGGCGGTGGCGATCGCCGAGGTCAGCTTCGGGTCCTCGGAGTAGCCCTCCTCGTTGCGGCCCCACAAGGGGTGGCGCAGGAGGTTGACCGTGGGCGCCCAGACGTTGAGGCCGACGCGGTCGTCGCGCGAGCGCATCGCGCGGGTCTCGGTGGAGACCGCCTCGCCGACCCGGCGTACGAGCTCGTCGTTCCAGGTCGCGCCGAGGCCGACGGCCTGGGGGAACACCGTCGCCGGGCCCATCCAGGCGACCCCGTGCAGTGCCTCCTGGCCGGTGCGGAACGCGGCGACGCCGAGCCGCTCCACCGCGGGCCCGAACTGGTGCAGCATCGCGACCCGTTCCTCCAGGGTGAGCCGCGACAGAAGATCGTCGATGCGCTTCGCGAACGGCAGCTGCGAGTCGCGGAAAGGCGGCGTTTGAGCGGTCACGCGAGGATCCCTCTGTGGAAGGTGCGGGAGAACGGTGAAGGGCTTTCGAAGCGCTTCGATGCTCATTCGACTCCGGGGTGGGTGTCAAGACACCCCGACGCAACAACTCCGAATCCTCACCGCCATCCCAAGGGCCGGAAGCGACCGGTTCAGACCTTTATACCTCCGAGGAATGTTGGAATCGGCTCTTGTGTACCCCCAGGTGTTCACTTAACCTCGCAGCAACATCGAAGCGCTTCGACTGTCGTCGATGGTCGAAGATGTCGCCCCCGGAGGGCGCAGACCTCCGAGGTCCGCTTCGGCTCAGCCAGTTCCACTCAGACACCGCAGCCGACGGCCCCACCGCCGGGTGTCCTGCTGTGCGCCATGAAGGGTTGACGCAATGACGCCGAACTCCGCCACTTCCGCTCCCAGTCGGAGAAGTTTCCTCGGCTCGACGGCGGTCGCTGCCGCCGCCGTGGCCGGCGGGATGCCGCTGCTGGCCGCCTGCGGCGGGTCCGGCGGCGGCTCCAAGGACGGCACGACCTCGGGCAAGGACGCGCAGAAGATCCTTCCCGCCTTCGTGGCGCAGAACGTGGTGACGCCGGACATCGCGTCGAAGAACGGCTCCGCCCTCGGTTTCACCAGCAAGCTGGTCCTGGGTGACCTGAAGACCTCGGTGCCGCAGAAGCTCGGCAAGGGCAGCACCATCAAGATCATGTCGCCGTTCTGGGGCACGCCGCCGAAGGGCAGCAATCCCTACTACTCGACGATGAACACGACGATCGGCGCCAACGTCGTCTGGCAGAACCAGGACGGCAACACGTACGACGAGAAGCTGGGCGCGGTTCTCGCCTCCAGTGACATGCCGGACGTCGTGGTGATCCCCAGCTGGAACATGGGCGGCAAGATACCCAGCGCCATCATCAGCAAGATGGCGGACCTCGGCCCGTACCTTTCGGGCGACAAGGTCAAGGAGTACCCGAACCTCGCGGCCATCCCGACCGACGCCTGGCAGTACTCCATCTTCGGCGGCAAGCTGCGCGGCCTGCCCCAGCCCGCCCCCACCGTCGTGGGCATCGTGCCCTTCTACCGCAAGGACGTCTTCGACAAGGAGGGGTACGAACTCCCCACCACCGCCGACGAGTTCCTGGCCCTCGCCAAGGAGATCACCAACGCCAAGGCGAAGGTGTGGGCCTGCGACGACATGAAGTGGAGCGCCTTCAACTTCTTCGGCGTGCTGTCCGGAAGCGAGAAGTCGCTCGGCTGGAACCTCGTCGACGGCAAGCTGATCTACCGGGTCGAGACCGACGAGTACCTCGAATCGCTCGAGTGGACGCGCAAGCTGTACGCGGCGGGCGTCGTCCACCCCGACGCCAGGGCGGCGAACCAGGGCAACGCGGGGCAGCGTTTCACCGACGGCCAGGTCATGATGTACAACCAGAACATCACGGACTGGTGGGGCAAGATGGCCGAACAGGCCACCCAGAACAAGGACTTCCGCATCGCCGGCATGGACATCTTCGGCCATGACGGGGGCGACCCCCAGCTGTGGGCCGCATCGCCCGCGGGCATCTTCGCCTTCATCAACAAGAAGGCGTCCAAGGCCGTGATCCACGACGTGCTGGCCGCCGCGAACGTCACCGCGGCCCCGTACGGCACCAAGGAGTACATGCTCACCAACTACGGGGTGGAGGGCACGCACTACACCGTCAAGGACGGCGTTCCCACCAAGAACGACAAGGGTAACCAGGAGGTCCTGAACGCCTTCGTCATGCTGGCGAGCCCCGCCCCGACCATCGCGCACCCCGACTTCGCGGAGATCGCGAAGGAGCAGGTGGAGTGGCAGCAGCGGATGGGCGCCTTCACCAAGAAGTCTTCCTTCTACGGGCTCCAGGTCACCGAACCGGCCCGCTACACCAGCCTCTCCAACGACTTCGAGGACCTGGAGGACAGCGTCGTCCGCGGCCGCAAGAAGGTCAGCGACATGCAGCAGGCGGTGTCGGAGTGGAAGAGCCAGGGCGGCGACAAGCTGCGGGACTGGTACAAGAAGCTGCTGGACGACAGCGGATCCGCGCAGGGGTGACGAGGTGGCACACAGCACCACTCCGGGCGCCGCCGCGCGCACCGCGCCGTCGACGGCGGACGACGCCGTCGAACCCTCCGCCGGAGGGGGCAGATCTACCAGGGCCGCCAAGCCCGCGAAGCCCTCCGGGGTCTCCAGAGCCGAGAAGAAGGCCCTGAAGAAGGCCGCGAACGGCGGCACCCTCAGGACCCGCCTCAAGCGGGACCGCACGCTGATCCTGATGACCCTGCCGGCCGTCCTGCTGGTGCTGGTCTTCAACTACATACCGATCCTGGGCAACGTCGTTGCCTTCCAGGAGTACGACCCATACATCAGCGACAACGGCTTCGTCGCCATCTTCCACAGCCCCTGGGTCGGCTTCGAACAGTTCTCACGGATCTTCGAGGACTCGGCGTTCTGGGACGCCGTCCAGAACACCTTCGTCCTGTTCTCCCTCCAACTGCTGCTCTTCTTCCCGATCCCGATCGTGCTGGCGCTGCTCATCAACAGCGTCATCAGGCCACGGGTGCGGGCGGTGTCGCAGGCGATCCTCTACCTGCCGCACTTCTTCTCCTGGGTGCTGGTCATCACCGTCTTCCAACAGATCTTCGGCGGCGCCGGCATCATCGCGCAGACCCTGCGCCAGCACGGCTACGAGGGTTTCGACCTCATGACCGACCCGGGGATCTTCAAGTTCCTGGTGACGGCGGAGGGCGTCTGGAAGGACGCCGGCTGGGGAATCATCGTCTTCCTCGCGGCGCTGGCCTCCGTCAGTCCCGACCTGTACGAGGCCTCGGCCATGGACGGGGCCGGCCGGTGGCGCCGTATGTGGCACGTCACGCTGCCCGCGCTGCGGCCGGTGATCGCTCTGCTCCTGGTGCTGCGTGTCGGTGACGCGCTCACGGTCGGCTTCGAACAGATCCTGCTGCAGCGAGACGCGGTGGGGCCGGGCGCGGCGGAAGTCCTGGACACCTTCGTGTGGTGGAACGGCGTCCGCAACCAGGACTTCAGTTACGCGGCGGCGGCGGGCCTGATCAAGGGTGTGGTCAGTCTCGGCCTCGTCCTCGCCGCGAACAAGGTCGCCCATCTCATGGGTGAGCAGGGGGTGTACAAGAAGTGAGCGCTGTCACCGAGGAACGGCCGAAGGCCCCCGGCCCGAAGGCTTCCGGACGCTGGGCCGCACCGCCGAGGCCCGTCTGGGAGGAGGAGCCCAACAAGGCCGGGCTCGCGAGCAAGGGCCTCGTCCTGGCCATCGCCTGCTTCGCCGTGCTGTTCCCGCTGTGGATCGTCGTCGTCACCAGTCTGTCCTCGAAGCAGGACATCAGTGAGGCCGGCGGCCTGGTGGTGATCCCCAAGGGCATCACCTTCATCGCCTACCAGGAGCTGCTGAGCGGCGGCCAGGTCACCCGCGCCACCCTCGTCAGCCTGGGCGTCACGCTCGTCGGCACGGTGTTCTCGATGACGGTGTCCGTCCTCTCCGCGTACGGGCTCTCCCGCATCGGGTCCGTCGGGCACCGCTGGTTCCTTATGATCCTGCTCGCGACGATGTTCTTCGGCGCCGGCCTCATCCCCACGTATCTGCTCGTGCAGTCCCTGGGGCTGACGGACACGTACCTGGCGCTGATCCTGCCGAGCGCGATCAGTGTCTTCAACATCCTGGTCCTGCGGGCGTTCTTCATGAGCATCTCGCCGGAGCTCACCGACAGCGCGCGGATCGACGGGGCGGGGGACTGGCGGATTCTCTGGCAGATCGTGCTCCCGCTCTCCCGTGCCGTCATCGCGGTGATCACGCTGTTCTACGCCGTCGGCTACTGGAGCGCCTGGTTCAACGCGTCGATCTACCTGAGCGACCAGGAAATGATGCCGCTGCAGAACGTCATGATCCAGCTCGTCCAGAAGCAAGAGCCTCCGGTCGGTATGAGCCAGGCCATCAAGACGGGCCAGCTCTCCGCGCTCGCCGTCCAGATGGCGGTCATGGTGCTGGCCCTGCTGCCCGTCGCGTTCCTCTCACCCTTCGTCCAGAAGCACTTCAAGAAGGGCATGCTGACCGGCGCCGTCAAGGGGTGACTGGCGTCCCCCTTCTGGCTTGGCTTGGCTTGGCTTGGCTTTGCTTTGCTTGGAATTGCTGGGTTGTTTTTCGGCTGCGGGTTGGTTGTGGCTGGTCGCGCAGTTCCCCGCGCCCCCAAACAACTCCGTTCCGCTCCTCCCTTACGAAGTTCCCCCATTCCTAGAACGAGGTATGTCATGCGCACGCCCCGCCTGAGCAGACGCGCCGTCCTTGCCGGGACCGCTGCCACCGTGGCCGCTACTGCTGTTTCCGGGGCGTCCGTCAGCCCCGCGGTGGCTGCCCCGGTGGCGGACGGGCCCGGCTATCGGTGGCGGAATGTGGTCGTCGGCGGGACCGGGTTCGTCACCGGGGTGTTGTTCCACCCCGGCGTACGCGGTCTCGCCTACGCCCGTACCGACATCGGCGGCGCCTACCGCTGGGACGACCGCGCCGGCCGTTGGACCCCGCTCACCGATCACCTCGGGTGGGACGACTGGAACCTGCTCGGTGTGGAGGCGATCGCCGTCGACCCCGCGCATCCCGGGCGGGTCTACCTCGCTCTCGGCACGTACGCGCAGTCGTGGGCCGGGAACGGTGCCGTGCTGCGGTCCGAGGACCGGGGTGCGACCTGGAGCCGGACCGATCTAGATGTGAAGCTCGGGGCCAACGAGGACGGGCGGGGTGCGGGGGAGCGGCTGCTGGTCGATCCGCGGGACAGCGACACGCTGTGGCTGGGGACGCGGCACGACGGGTTGCTGAAGTCCACCGACCGTGGGGCCACCTGGGCGGCGGTGAGCGGCTTTCCGGCGAAGGCGAGCTCTTCCGGGCAGGGCGTCATGTTCCTCGTCGCCGTCGGGCGGGCCGTCTACGCCGGGTGGGGTGACGGCGACGGCACCTCGGGCACGGCGAACCTGTACCGCACGGCCGACGGGACGACATGGGAAGCCGTTCCCGGGCAGCCGTCCGGTACCGCTGCCAAGGTGCCGATCCGTGCCGCGTACGACACGCACACCCGCGAGCTGTACGTGACCTACGCCAACGCGCCAGGACCCAACGGCCAGTCGGACGGCAGCGTGCACAAACTGCGCACCGCTACCGGCACATGGGCCGAGGTGACCCCCGTGAAGCCGGGCGGGACCACGGAAGACGGGTCCGCCGACACCTTCGGTTACGGCGGAGTCGCCGTGGACGCCCGCCGCCCGGGCACCCTCGTCGTCTCCACCAACAACCGCTGGGCCGACGTCGACACCGTGTACCGCACCACGAACGGCGGCCGTACCTGGACGTCCCTCAAGGACGCTGCTGTCTTCGACGTGTCCGAGACTCCTTACCTCAAGTGGGGCGACGACAAGCCGAAGTTCGGCTGGTGGATCCAGGCGCTCGCCGTGGACCCGTACGACTCGAAGCACATCGTGTACGGGACCGGCGCGACCCTCTACGGGACCCGTGATCTGAAGCGCTGGGCGCCGCAGATCCGGGGTCTGGAGGAGGCGTCCGTGGTGCAGCTGGTGTCGCCCCCGGTCGGGGAGGCGCACCTGCTCAGCGGCTCGCGGGACATCGGCGTCATGTACCACGAGCGGCTCACGGCGTCGCCGGCACGCGGCATGGCGACGAACCCCGTGTCCGGGTCGGCGACGGGACTCGCGCAGGCCGCGGCCAGGCCGTCGTACGTGGTCCGGGCGGGCTGGGGCGACAACGGCAACGGCGCCTACTCGAACGACGGAGGCCAGACCTGGGCGCCCTTCGAGGCCCAGCCCGACCTCGCCAAGGACGCACCGGGGCCGATCGCCACCAACGCCGACGGCAGCGCGCTGCTGTGGTCCTTCGTGCACTGGGACGGCACGAAGCACGCAGCCCACCGGTCCACCGACAACGGCACGACCTGGTCCGAGATCTCCTCCTTCCCGAAGGGCGCCACGCCGGTCGCCGACCCGGCCGACCCGACGCTCTTCTACGCATACGACACCGACACAGGAACGCTACTCGCCAGCACTGACAGTGGCCGTTCCTTCACGGTCCGTGCGGGCGGACTGCCCTCTGGCGACGCCCAGTTCAAGCTCGTCGCCGCACCCGGGCGGAGCGGTGACCTGTGGCTGTCCGCCAAGTGGAACGGGCTCTACCGGTCCACCGACGGCGGAGCGAGCTTCTCGAAGGTGACCAGCTGCTGGGCCTCGTACACCCTCGGCTTCGGCAAGGCCGCCGACGGCGCCGGCTACCCCGCGATCTACCAGGTCGGCTCGACGGACACGATCACCGCCGTCCACCGCTCCGACGACGAGGCGAAGACCTGGACGCGGATCAACGACGACGCCCATCAATGGGGCTGGACCGGCGAGGTCGTGGTCGGTGACCCGCGCGTGTACGGCCGGGTGTACCTGGCGACCAACGGGCGCGGCATCCAGTATGGGGAGCCCGTCCGATGAGCCACCCGAACGGGAACACGGACCCGAACCCGAACCCGAACCCGCCTCCGACCTCAACGCCAGGCACTCCCGGCCTCGGCGACGCCACCCGTGGCCGCATCCTCTTCGGTGGCGACTACAACCCCGAGCAGTGGCCCGAGGAGACCTGGCACGAGGACGTACGCCTGATGAAGGCGGCCGGCGTCAACTCCGTCACGCTAGGCGTGTTCTCGTGGGCGAAGCTCGAACCGCGGCCGGGGGAGCGGGAGTTCGGCTGGCTGGACCGGCTGATGGACCTGATGCACGAGAACGGCATCGGGGTCGTCCTGGCCACGCCCACGACCTCGCCCCCGCCCTGGATGGGCCGCCTCCACCCGGACACCCTGCCCCGTGACGAGGACGGTCGCACCGAGTGGTGGGGCGGCCGCCAGCACTTCTCGCACTCCAGCTCCACCTACCGCCGCTACGCCGCCGCCATCACCGAGGACCTGGCCGCCCGCTACGGCAGCCACCCCGCCCTCACGATGTGGCACATCAACAACGAGTACTGCACCTACGACTGGGGCGACGAGGCCGCCGCCACCTTCCGCCGCTGGCTCCGGGACAGGTACGGCACCCTCGACGCCCTCAACTCCGCCTGGGGAACGGCCTTCTGGAGCCAGGGCTACGGCGACTGGGAGGAGGTCCTGCCGCCGCGGCACGCCCACTACATGAAGAACCCCACCCAGGTGCTGGACTTCAAGCGCTACACCTCCGACATGCTCCTGGAGTGTTACGTCGCCGAGCGCGACATCGTCCGCCGGCACTCCCCGCACCTCCCGGTGACCACCAACTTCATGCCGATGTGGGTCGGTCAGGATGCCTGGAAGTGGGCGGGGGAGGAGGACGTCGTCTCCGTCGACATCTATCCCGACCCGCGTGACCCCTTCGGCGCCCAGAACGGCGCGCTCATCCAGGACATGACCCGCTCCCAGGCCCGCGGCCCGTGGATGCTGATGGAGCAGGCCGCGGGGCCCGTGAACTGGCGGGGCGTCAACCACCCCAAACCGCGCGGCCTCAACCGCCTGTGGTCCCTCCAGGCCGTCGCCCGCGGCGCCGACGCCGTCTGCTACTTCCAGTGGCGGCAGTCCCGCCAGGGCGCGGAGAAGTTCCACTCCGGCATGGTCAGTCACGCGGGGGAGCGGGGCCGTACCTACCAGGAGGTCAAGCAGCTCGGCGCCGAACTCGCCCGCATCGGCGAAAAGGTGACGGGCAGTCACTCCGCGTCGGACGTCGCGATCCTCCACGAGTGGAACGCCTGGTGGGCCGGCGCTCAGGAGGGCCGTCTCTCCTCCGAGGTCGACCATCCGCAGGTCGTGCGCGCCTGGCACCGCGCCCTGTGGGAGGCCCACATCACCACGGACTTCGCGCACCCGGAGCACGACCTGTCCGCGTACCGGCTGGTCGTCGTGCCGCAGCTCTACCTGCTCACCGACGCGGCGATCGACAACCTCGTCGCGTACGTACGGGGCGGCGGCACCCTCGTCAGTGGCTTCCTCACCGGTGTCGCCGACGAGGACGACCGCGTACGGCCCGGCGGCATGGACGAGCGGCTGCGAGAGCTGTTCGGCATCCGCATCCTGCACGAGTGGTGGCCGCTCGACGCGGATGAGACCGCCGAATGCGACGGGTTCCGGGGCACGTTGTGGTCCGAGGAGATCGAGGTCGAGGAGATCGAGGCCGAGGCGGGCGCGGTCGTGGAGGCCCGCTACAAGGGCGGCGAACTAGACGGCATGCCCGCGGTGTTGCGCAAGGAGCGTGCCTGGTACGTCTCCACGCTGCCCGAACCCGCCGCGCTGCGCGAGCTGTTGGCAGGCGTGGCCTCCGGCGCGGGTGTGCGGCCGGTGCTCGACGGGCTGCCTCCGCAAGTCGAGGCCGTCCGCCGGGGAGACCTGCTCTTCGTGCTCAACCACGGGCGCGAGGCGGTCACCGTGCGGGTGCCGGGGTCGCATCGGGACCTGCTCACCGGTCAACAGGTCACGGGATCAGTGGAGTTGGCGCGCCTCGGAGCGGCGGTGCTCTCGCCGTGAGCGCCGAATCATCGCCCGCGCCCGCATCCGCGCCAGCATCCGCGCCCGCACCCGTACGTGCTCCCGCACCCGCTCCCTCGCGCTCGCCCTCGCCGCACGGCACCTGGGAGCCGCGTCCGGCCGGCCGCTGGGAGGACGCCTTCCTCAGCGGCAACGGCCGTCACGGTGCCATGGTGTTCGGTGATCCGAACGACGACCGTGTGATCGTCACGCACCACACCCTGGTCCGCCCCAACGGCGGCGAAGACGCCGGGCCCCCGGAACTGGCGGCCCAACTGCCGCAGCTCCAGGACCGGTTACTCGCCGGGGACCTGACCGCGGCCGAGGAGTTCACCGACGGGCGTCCGCTGCAGTGGGTGCAGCCCTTCCATCCCGCTTTCCAGGTGCGGCTGCGCCGGCCCGCCGACGGGGAGCGCGGCTACCGCCGCTCGGTCGACTTCACCACGGGCGTCGCCGAGGCGGCCTGCACGGGCTGGCGCAGCCGCGTCTTCGTCTCACGCGCGGACGACGTGATCGTCCAGCACGTGACCTCGCCCGGCCTCACCGCGGACATCGCGCTGGACCACGGGCTCCCCGGCGCCCCCGAGGGGCTGAAGGTCAGCGACGGGGTGATCCTCACGCCCGAGGGCGCCGTGCTCACCCTGAGCGCCCGCTATCCCGGCAGCGACCGCGCGTACACCGGAGTGACGCTGGCGGTCGTCACCGGCGGGCGTACGACCCTGACCCCACCCGGCATCCGCGTGACCGGGGCCGAGTCGGTCCTGCTGCTGACCCGGGTGCGGCGGCACACCGGGGAGCTGGACACGGTGGCGGCGGCACAGGCGCTGCGTGAACTGCTGCCGGACGGTGTCGGCGAGGAGCAGTACGGCAGCCTCCTTGAGCGTCACCTGGACCTCCACCGCACCGCGTACCACCGCGTCTCCCTCACCCTCGACGCCGACGACACCGAACGCGCCCTGCCCGGCTCGGAGTTGCTCAAGCGGCCCAAGAGCCCCGCACTGCTCGAACGGCTCTTCGCGGCCGGCCGATACCACCTGCTGTCCGCCGCCGGGATGCTGCCGCCGAGGCTCACCGGGCTGTGGACGGGCGACTGGGACACGGCGTGGTCCGGGGCGTTCACCACGGACGCCAACCTCAACCTGCAGACCGCGTCGGCCGTCGCGGGCGCGCTGCCCGAGGCCGTCGAGGCCCACGCGGCCCTGATCCACGGCCAGTTGCCGCACTGGCGGGACAACGCCCGGGCCGTCTTCGGCACGCGAGGCATCGTCGCCCCACCGCACACGGACGGCGAGTCCGGGCACACGTACCACTTCAGCCGCGAATACCCCCTGCACCTGTGGACGGCGGGCGCCGACTGGCTGCTCAAACCGCTCGTCGACCACGACGAGACACGCGGCGAGCACGACCCCCGGCTGAAGTCGGCTCTCGCCGAACTCGCCCTGTTCTACGAGGACTTCCTCACCCGGACCGACGAACACGGCCGACTCGTCGTCGTCCCCTCCTACTCGCCCGAGAACCGCCCGGCGAACGCGAGCTGGGGCGCGATCAACGCCGCCATGGACCTCTCGGCGGCCCGGCACGCCCTGCTCACGGCCGCCGCGTACCACCCGGGACCGGACGCCGACCGCTGGCGGGCGCTCGCCGAGCGGCTGCCCCCGCACCGCGTCAACGACGACGGAGCGCTCGCCGAGTGGGCGTGGCCCGGCCTCGACGACACGTACGACCACCGGCACCTCAGCCATCTGTACGGCGTGTGGCCGCTCGACGAGATCAACCCGTACGACACCCCTGATCTCGCGGCCGCCGCGCACCGGGCCCTCGAACTGAGGGGCGCCGAGAACGACTCCGCGCACGGCCATCTGCACCACGCGCTGGTCGCGGCCCGGCTGCACGACGGCGAGCGGGTCGCGCACGCGCTCGGCCAGGTGCTGGAGGGCGACTTCTTCCACGCCTCCCTCATGAGCGCGCACTACCCCGGCCGCGACGTCTACAACGCGGACGCCGCCCACACCCTCCCCGCGGTGATCGTCGAAACGCTGATCCAGTCGACCCCCGACCGGCTGGTCCTCCTGCCCGCCCTGCCCGCCGCCTTCCCGGAGGGCGAACTCCGGGGCGTACGAACCAGGTTCGGCGCCGAGGTCGACATCAGCTGGAGCCCGGCGGGAGCCCGCGCGGTGGTACGGCCCACCCGCACCCACCGCGTCGACCTCAGGACTTCCTCCGGAGCGCGACCGCTCCACCTGCGAGCCGGAGAAGACTGCGTCCTCACCCTGGGGCCGCAGTAGATCCGCAGTCGATCCACAGCAGATCGAACCCCCACACACCCCCCCACCCATGGAAGGGACACCATGGCAACACGCACGCTGACCCGGATCACCAAGGCACTCCTGGCCCCCGCGCTCGCGCTCGGCGCCACCATCGGCCTCGCCTCCGCGCCCGCCTCGGCGGCCGTCTGGAACTCCTGCGACCAGTGGGGCAACACCAGCCTCAACGGCTACACGCTCTACAACAACATCTGGGGCTCCGGCGCCGGCAGCCAGTGCATCTGGGCCAACTCCGGTACCAACTGGGGTGTCTGGGCCAACCACCCCAACACCGGCGGCATCAAGTCGTACCCGAACTCCAAGAAGGTGGTCAACAAGACGATCACCTCGCTCGGTTCGCTCAGCAGCAGCTACAACGTCACCGTCCCGTCCTCGGGCGCGTACAACACCTCGTACGACATCTGGGACACGGACTACGACTACGAGATCATGCTCTGGGTCAACTACAACGGAGCTGTCGGGCCGCTCGGCACCTCCCAGGGCAATGTCACCCTCGGCGGCCACACCTGGACCGTCTACAAGGGCAACAACGGCGCCAACGAGGTCTTCTCGTTCCTGCGCACCTCGGACTCGAACTCCGGGACCGTCAACGTCCTGCCGATCCTCAAGTGGATCAAGGACACCAAGGGCTGGATGGGCAACGAGACCATCGGAGACGTGCAGTTCGGCTTCGAGATCACCTCGTCGTCCGGCGGCCTGGACTTCGCCACCAACAACCTGACCGTCTCCAGCAGTTGAGCCCCGCCGCCATCGGTATCGCCACCGTCACCGGCAGGTGACCGTACGCCCGGGTCGGCGCCGTCCCCCACGCGGGGCCGGCCCGGGCAGCAGCGTCCGCTCCGCGAGCACGAGCGCGTAGAACAGCGCCGCCACGCTCAGCAGGCCGAGCAGGCCGAGCAGGGCGAGCAGGGCGAGCAGGGCGATCGCGGCGAACGCCGGCGCGGTGTCGGAGTTCGCCCCGGACTGTACGACGACGAAGCCGAGCCCCTCGTCGCCGGCACTGAACTCACCGATGACCGCGCCGACGGCCGACGGCCGACAGCGGCATGGCGACCTTCAGCCCCACGAAGATATGCGGCAGCGCACTCGGGAAGCGGAACCGGAGGAACGTCTGGGTGCGCGAGGCGCGCAACGACCGTGCCAGCTCGACGAGTTCGACCGGTGTCGAGGTGAGCCCGCCCGCGACCGACAGCACGACGGGGAAGAAGCAGACGAGCAGCGCCATGACGACCTTCGGCTGCTGCCCGAACCCCATCCACACCACCAGCAGCGGTGCCAGCGCCACCTTGGGCACCGCGTTGAACGCCACCAGGAGCGGCGAGAACATCAGCTCCACGATCCGCGACGCCGCGATCGCGACCCCGATCAGCAGCCCCGCCGCCACGGCCAGCGCGAAGCCCAGCACGATGACGACGAGCGTGGTGACCGCCTCGCCCAGCAGATAGCCGGGCACGCGGAGAAAGGCGTCCAGCACGTCCGCCGGTGACGGCAGGACGATCTCCGGTACGTCGAACACGACCACGGCGAGTGCCCAGGCACCGATCGCGGCGGCCAGCCCCAGCAGGGGCCAGCCGAACTCCATCACCCGCCTGAGCACTTCAGGACTTCGGCACCAGGTCGAAGGAGACCAACTGCTCGGGCGTCAGACCGGACTTGACCGCCCCGGCGTCCACCAGAGCCTTGATCGCCCCGGCCACCCGCTCCCGGTCCATCGTGCCGATCGGCGCCCCGGCCTTCTTGGGCTGTACGGCCTCGCCGACCAGCTCGATCTCCGCGGCAGCGGCCTTCTCGTCACGGGCGGGTGCTTCTTCGCCAGTACCGCGGCCGCTTCCTCCGGATGGTCGATCCGCCTGTGGGCCACTCCGCCCGGCGAACGCTTCTCGTACGAGGGCCGCCACTACCGCCTGACCGACTCGCCCGCCCTGCCGAAGCCCGTCCAGCGGCCGGGGGTGCCGATCATCGTGGGCGGCCGCGGCCCCCGCCGCACACCGAGGCTGGCCGCCCGGTACGCCGACGAGTTCAACCTGCCCTTCACCTCACCCGAGCAGAGCGCCGACCTGTTCGCGGGCGCGCGGGCCGCCAGGGAGGCGGTCGGCGGACCTCCCCTGATCCTCTCGGTGTGCCTCGGCATCGCCTCCGGCCGCACCGAATCCGAGATCGACACCCGCCTCGCCCTTCTGCACGAGCCGTCCCGCCTGCCCCCGGAGGAGCCGCTGTACGGCCCCCCGGGGAAGATCGTCGACGTCCTCGGCCAGTACGCCGACCTCGGGGCCTCCCGCGTGTACGTACGCCTGCGCGACCTCTCCGACCTCGGCCACCTGGATCTGCTGGCGGCCGAGGTCGCGCCGCAACTTCCTTGAGATCGCGCCTCAGCTCTCTTGAGGCTTCTCCTCAACGCCCCTGACGGGAAAGGCCGTTACCCGTCGATCGGGAGAGCCGCCCCGTCCCGCAGGAAGAGCGGTATCCGGTCCAGCGGGGCGTCCACCGTGACGTTCGTACCGCCCTCGTACGAGGTTCCCGTCCAGGCGTCCGTCCACCGTGCCCCGGCCGGGAGATAGGCCGTCCGCACGCTCGCCCCCGCCGTCAGGACGGGTGCGACCAGCAGATCCGGGCCGAAGAGATAGGAGTCGGCCACCGACCAGGTCGCCTGGTCGTCCGGGAACTCCAGGAACAGCGGTCGCATCACCGGTAGCCCCTCCTCGTGCGCGGCCCGCATCACATCGAGGACGTACGGCTTGAGGCGCTCACGCAGCCGGAGGTACTTCTCCATGATCGTGCCGGCCTCCTCGCCGTACGACCAGACCTCGTTCGGGCCGCCGGTCATGTCCGGGCCGAGCGGCATGCCCGGGTCCCGGAAGCCGTGCAGCCGCATCAGCGGGGAGAGCGCGCCGAACTGGAACCAGCGGATCATCACCTCGCGGTACGCCGGGTCGTCCGGGTCGCCGCCGTGGAAGCCGCCGATGTCGGTGTTCCACCAGGGGATGCCGGACAGCGATGTGTTGAGGCCCGCCGCGATCTGGCGTCGCAGGGTCGCGAAGTCCGTGCCGATGTCACCGGACCACAAGGCGGCGCCGTAGCGCTGACTGCCCGCCCACGCCGAGCGGTTGAGGGTGACGATCTCGGTCTCGCCGGCCGCGGTCATGCCCTCGTAGAAGGTGCGGGCGTTCTCGCTCGGGTACATGTTGCCGACTTCGAGGCCCGGGCCCGCCCAATAGCGCAGGTTCTCCTGGAAGCCCGGCTTCAGCTCCGGCTCGCAGGCGTCGAGCCAGAAGGCCGTGATCCCGTACGGATCAAGGTAGTTCTCCTTGATCCTCGACCACATGAAGTCGCGCGCCTCGGGGTTCGTCGCGTCGTAGAAGGCGACCTGGACCGTGGAGGCGACCTCCTTGTCCGGCCAGTCGGCGTGCGCCATCGGGCCGTACTGCGTGCCGATGAAGTAGCCGCGCTGTTCCATGAGTTGATGGTTCTCGGAGAGCGGGGAGACGGACGGCCAGACGGACACGACCAGCTTGATGCCGAGTTCCTCCAGTTCCCGCTGCATCGCCGCCGGGTCGGGCCACTCCGCCGGGTCGAACTTCCACTCGCCGAGGTGCGTCCAGTGGAAGAAGTCGCAGACGATCGCGTCGATGGGCAGTCCTCGGCGCTTGTACTCCCTTGCCACGCCGAGGAGTTCGTCCTGGGTGCGGTAGCGCAGCTTGCACTGCCAGAAGCCGGCGGCCCACTCGGGCAGCATCGGCGTACGGCCGGTCACCGCGCTGTAGCGGCGCTGCGCGTCGGCCGGCTGCCCTGCGGTGATCCAGTAGTCGATCTGCCGGGCCGAGTCCGCCACCCAGCGTGTGCCGTTGCCCGCGAGCTCGACGCGGCCGATGGCCGGGCTGTTCCACAGCAGGGTGTAGCCGCGACTGGAGGTGAGCACCGGGATGGTCACCTCGGCGTTGCGCTGGACCAGGTCGAGGACCGCGCCCTTCTGGTCCAGCAGACCGTGCTGGTGCTGGCCCAGGCCGTACAGCTTCTCGCCCTCGTACGCGGCGAAGCGCTGCTCCAGGCGGTGGTGGCCGTTGCCGACCGGGGTGTAGAGGCGCGGTCCCGGCCACCAGAAGTGGGCGCGCTCCTCGGTGAGGAGTTCCGCGGAGTCGTCCGTGCGGAGGAAGCGGACGAGGCCCTCGGCGTCGACCTCGACGGTCAGCGCGCCGACGGTCAACTGCCCGTGCCCGTCCTCGATCTTGACGGAGGCCTCCGTCGCGGGCGCCTCGTCGAGCAGCGCGCCCGGCAGCCCCTCCAGGACCGGCCCGCCGAGCCTGGCCCGGACCCGGACCGCGTCGGGGCCCCACGGCTCGACGCGTACGGTCTCCTGGCGGCCGCTCCACTCCAGGGCACCGTCGCGTTCGCGGAACGTGCCGACGGTGGGGGAGGACTGGGCGAGGCTGGCGGACCCCTGTCCGGGCTGTCCTGGGTTGTCGGACGGACCCTGCTGTCCGGGCTGTCCGGGCTGGTTTTCGGCAGGCTGATTCACTTGGGGTGCTCCTGGAGGAAGGAGTGGCGACAGGACCCGGTGACGCGGCTCCGGCGGACCGGGACAGGTTGGAATGCCTCAACGCCCATGAGACGTGGGGTGGTTGGTGCGGTTGGTTCAGGAAGCGGCCGGGCCCGTGCTGGCCCGTACCGTCAACTCGGGTGCGATGAGCACGACTTCGTCCTTGCCGTGCCCTTCGAGCTTGGCGATCAGATGCTCCACGGCGTGCCGGCCCATCTCCTGTGCGGGGATGGCGACCGAGGTCAGCCGTACCGAGGCCTGGGTGGCGACCTGGTCCGGGCAGATCGCGATCACCGACACGTCCTCGGGTACCGCCCGGCCCTGCTGGCGCAGCAGCGCGAGCAGCGGCTCGACCGCGGACTCGTTCTGCACGACGAAGCCCGTGGTGCCCGGGCGCTCGTCGAAGACCCGGGACAGGGTCAGCGACATCGCGTCGTAGCCGCCCTCGCACGGGCGGTGCAGCACGCGCAGGCCCAACTCCCTTGACCGGGACCGGAGTCCGTCGAGCGTGCGCTCGGCGAAGCCCGTGTGCCGTTCGTAGACCGCGGGCGCCTCGCCGATGACAGCGATGTCACGGTGACCGAGCATCGCGAGATGCTCGGCGCACAGCGCTCCCGTGGCGCCGAAGTCGAGATCGACGCAGGTCAGGCCGCTGGTGTCGGCGGGCAGACCGATGAGGACGGACGGCTGGTCCGTGCCCCGCAGCAGCGGCAGCCGCTCGTCGTCGAGCTCGACGTCCATCAGGATCATCGCGTCGGCGAGCCCGCTGCCGGTGACCCGGCGCACGGCGTCGGGGCCCTCCTCACCGGTCAGCAGCAGCACGTCGTACCCGTGGGTGCGGGCCGAGGTCGCCACGGCGATGGCGATCTCCATCATCACGGGTACGTACATGTCCGTACGGAGCGGGATCATCAGCGCGATGATGTTGGACCGGCTGCTTGCCAGTGCGCGGGCTCCCGCGTTGGGGTGGTAGCCGAGCTGCTGGATGCTCTGCTCGACCCGCTCGCGGGTACCCGCGGAGATGGACCGCTTGCCGCTGAGGACATAGCTCACCGTGCTCGCCGAGACTCCGGCGTGCTGGGCGACCTCGGCGAGGGTGACCATCCAGCTCTCCAAGCGTTGTGTGAAGCGCTTCGACAGTGCGCGTTGCGGATGAGGGGCGAGTGAGGGTGGCTCGACAGTAGCTTGACGGCGGGTGGGTGTCCATAGGTTGTCGAAGCGCTTCGACTCCGTCGGTTTTTTGGGGCGCCTTTGGGGGTGGGGGGTGCGGTGGGGTGGCGGGTGCGGGTGGGTGGGGGCTTGTCGCGCAGTTCCCCGCGCCCCTTAGTGGGAGGCTTCGCCCCCACTATCCTCCCGGGCCCCGGGTGGGAGGGGTCGCTGCCGTTTTTCCGCCCTGCGGCTCTGAGTAGGTGGTTTCCCTCTTGTGTGCGTCGGGTTGGGCCGAACGGCGCGCGAGGGGTGGTGGGGGTGGGCGGAATCGGGTACATACGATCGAGTAGAACCGGTCGGTAACCGTACCGGACCAAGATCCCTATTCGCGGCGAGGTGAGCCTCTTGTCCGCAACACCCCACCAGCCCGCTGTCACCGAACGTGAAGCCCGGCAGGTCGCCGAGGCGGCGCGGGAGCAGGACTGGCGCAAGCCCAGCTTCGCCAAGGAGCTGTTCCTCGGTCGCTTCCGGCTCGATCTGATCCATCCGCACCCGATGCCGCCCGACGAGGACGTGCAGCGCGGCGAGGAGTTCCTCACCAAGTTGCGCGACTTCTGCGAGACGAAGGTCGACTCGGCCCTCATCGAGCGGGAGGCGCGGATCCCGGACGAGACGATCAACGGGCTCAAGGAGCTCGGCGCCCTGGGCATGAAGATCGACACCAAGTACGGCGGTCTCGGTCTGACGCAGGTGTACTACAACAAGGCGCTCGCCCTGGTCGGCTCGGCGAACCCGGCGCTCGGCGCGCTGCTCTCCGCGCACCAGTCCATCGGCGTACCGCAGCCGCTGAAGCTCTTCGGCACGCAGGAGCAGCGGGACATCTTCCTGCCGCGCTGCGCCCGTACCGACATCTCCGCCTTCCTGCTCACCGAGCCGGACGTGGGCTCCGACCCGGCGCGCCTCGCCACCAGCGCGGTGCCGGACGGCGACGACTACGTCCTCGACGGGGTGAAGCTCTGGACCACCAACGGCGTCGTCGCGGATCTGCTGGTCGTGATGGCGCGGGTGCCGAAGTCCGAGGGCCACAAGGGCGGCATCACGGCGTTCGTCGTGGAGACCGCCTCGGAGGGCGTCACCGTCGAGAACCGCAACGCCTTCATGGGGCTGCGCGGCCTGGAGAACGGTGTCACCCGCCTCCACCAGGTGCGGGTGCCCGCCGCGAACCGGATCGGACCGGAGGGCGCGGGCCTCAAGATCGCCCTGACCACGCTCAACACCGGACGGCTGTCGCTGCCCGCCATGTGCGTCGGTGCGGGCAAGTGGTGTCTGAAGATCGCCCGCGAGTGGTCGTCCGTGCGCGAGCAGTGGGGCAAGCCGGTGGCCTTCCACGAGGCCGTGGGCGCGAAGATCTCCTTCATCGCGGCGACGACCTTCGCCCTGGAGGCCGTCCTCGACCTGTCGTCCCAGATGGCCGACGAGAACCGCAACGACATCCGCATCGAGGCCGCCCTCGCCAAGCTCTACGGCTCCGAGATGGCCTGGCTGATGGCCGACGAGCTGGTCCAGATCCGCGGCGGGCGCGGCTTCGAGACCGCCGACTCGCTGGCCGCCCGCGGCGAACGGGCCGTCCCCGCCGAGCAGGTGCTGCGTGACCTGCGCATCAACCGCATCTTCGAGGGCTCGACCGAGATCATGCACCTGCTGATCGCCCGCGAGGCGGTCGACGCCCACCTGTCCGTGGCCGGTGACCTCATCGACCCGGACAAGTCCCTCTCGGACAAGGCGAAGGCGGGCGCCAACGCCGGAGTCTTCTACGCCAAGTGGCTCCCGAAGCTGGTCGCGGGACCCGGTCAACTCCCGCGCTCGTACGGGGACTTCAACCCGGCGGGCCACGTCGACCTCTCCGGCCATCTGCGGTACGTGGAGCGGTCGGCCCGCAAGCTCGCCAGGTCCACCTTCTACGCCATGTCCCGCTGGCAGGGCCGGATGGAGACCAAGCAGGGCTTCCTCGGCCGGATCGTCGACATCGGCGCCGAACTCTTCGCGATGAGCGCCGCCTGCGTCCGCGCCGAACTCCTGCGCACCACCGGGGACCACGGCCGCGAGGCGTACCAGCTCGCCGACGCCTTCTGCAGCCAGTCCCGGGTCCGCGTCGAGGAACTCTTCGGCCGCCTGTGGTCCAACACCGACGACCTCGACCGCAAGGTCGTCAAGGGGGTCCTCGGCGGCGCCTACACCTGGCTGGAGGAGGGAGTCGTCGACCCGTCCGGCGAAGGCCCCTGGATCGCCGACGCGACACCCGGACCGTCCGAAAGGGAGAACGTCCACCGCCCCATCCGTTGACCTTTTCCCCAGGAATGCACTGCCGTCCCCGTCGTCATTCTGCCGCTTGCCGCACAGAAGGTGTGCGTCAACAATGAACAGAATGGCGAACGGGGACAAAATATGCGCCACGGTGTGGGGGAAGAATACAGTCAGGGATTTTCTGTCCAGCTGACACGGGCACGCGGGCAAGCGCGAGAGCAGCTGAACGACACAGAACTCGTACGGGCGTTACGGACGGTGCGCAATGAGGTTCTGCCACTGGCGGACAAGCTTCGCCAGAGCGCGCCGGAGACCTTCGAGGCACATCGGGACGCGCTCGCGGTCCTGCTGAACGACTGCGCGCTGGCACTGGTCGACGAGGAACCACGGCCGTCCGTGGCCTCATTCGATCCACTGCCCGTCCGGAGAATCGACCTCCGGGACGTCGACGCCCTGCTCGACGCGGGGCGGCCGGGCGAAAGGCCCGTGATCCAGCAGCTCTTCCGCGGTGCGGTGGGGTATGCGAAAGACCCCGTACTGCGCGAGGTGATCAAAGCGAACCAACAAGGCGTCCACATTCTGCAGCGCGCCAATCGCCGCATACAGATGCTGGCGGACGCGATTCAATGGGGGTAATTCCAGTGCCGGCTCTCGGTCTCGACAACATCACCGGCCGGATCATGCGGGCCGGCGAGGGAAGAATCCTGCGCAAACTCCAGCGCATCGCGGAACAGGTGGGCTCCCTGGAGGAGGACTTCGAGCAGCTCACCGACGAGGAACTCCAGGCGCTCACACCGGAGTTCCAGGAGCGGTACGAGGCCGGTGAAAGCCTCGACGACCTGCTGCCGGAGGCCTTCGCCGCCATGCGCGAGGCCGCCCGCCGCACACTCGGCATGCGCCACTTCGACGTACAGATCATGGGCGGCGCGGCCCTCCACCTCGGCAACATCGCCGAGATGCAGACCGGCGAGGGCAAGACCCTGGTCGCCACCCTGCCCGTCTACCTGAACGCCCTGACCGGCAAGGGAGTCCACCTCGTCACGGTCAACGACTACCTCGCCCAGCGCGACGCCGAATGGATGGGCCGCGCCTACCGCTTCCTGGGCCTGACCGTGGGCGTCATCAAGTCCCAGTCGACCCCGGCCGAGCGGCGCACGCAGTACGCCTGCGACATCACCTACGGCACCAACACCGAGTTCGGCTTCGACTATCTGCGCGACAACATGGCCTGGTCGAAGGACGAACTCGTGCAGCGCGGCCACCACTTCGCGATCGTCGACGAGGCCGACTCGATCCTCATCGACGAGGCCCGCACCCCACTGATCATCTCCGGCCCCGCCGACCAACCCACGCACTGGTACGAGGCCTTCTCCAGGATGGTCACGCGGATGCGGGGCGTCGCCGTCCAGGACGAGAACTTCACCTCGCCGCAGGACAAGGAGCGCCTCGCCGAACTGCGGGCCACCCACGACTACGAGTACGACCCCAAGAAGCGCACGGTCGCGATCCTGGACAGCGGAGTGGAGTTCCTCCAGGACCAGCTCGGCATCGAGAGTCTCTACGAGTCCGACCACACGCCCCTCATCGGGCACCTGAACAACGCGCTCAAGGCCAAGGAGCACTTCAAGAAGGACAAGGACTACGTCGTCGTGAACGGCGAGGTCCTCATCGTCGACGAGCACACCGGCCGCATCCTCGCCGGCCGCCGCTACAACGAGGGCCTGCACCAGGCCATCGAGGCCAAGGAGGCGGTGACGGTCAAGGACGAGAACCAGACCCTCGCCACCATCACCCTCCAGAACTTCTTCCGGCTCTACGAGAAGCTCGGCGGGATGACCGGCACCGCCATGACGGAGGCCGCCGAGTTCCACCAGATCTACAAGCTCCACGTGGTGCCGATCCCCACCAACCAGCCCAACGCCCGCGCGGACGACCCCGACCAGATCTACCGGACCGTGGAGGCCAAGTACACCGCGATCCTCGACGACATCGCCGAGAAGCACGAGAAGGGCCAGCCGATCCTCGTCGGCACCACGTCCGTCGAGAAGTCCGAGACGCTCGCCGCCCGGCTGAAGAAGCGGGGTATCCGCCACGAGGTCCTCAACGCGAAGAACCACGAGCGCGAGGCACAGATCGTGGCGCAGGCCGGCCGCAAGGGCGCGGTCACCGTGGCCACCAACATGGCGGGGCGCGGCACCGACATCATGCTCGGCGGCAACCCCGAGGCGATGGCCCTCGCCGAGCTCGACCGGCGCGGCCTCACCCCCGAGGAGAACCCCGACGAACACCGGGCGGCCCTCGACCGGATCAAGGAGTCGGTCGCGGCCGAGCACGACGAGGTCAAGGACCTCGGCGGCCTCTACGTCCTCGGCACCGAGCGCCACGAGTCCCGCCGCATCGACAACCAGCTGCGAGGCCGCTCCGGCCGCCAGGGCGACCCCGGCGCCTCCCGCTTCTACCTCTCCCTCGGCGACGACCTGATGCGGCTGTTCCGGGCCCAGGTCGTGGAGCGCGTGATGTCGATGGCGAACGTTCCCGACGACGTCCCCATCGAGAACAAGATGGTCACGCGGGCCATCGCCTCCGCCCAGTCCCAGCTGGAGCAGCAGCACTTCGAGTCCCGCAAGGACGTCCTGAAGTTCGACGAGGTGCTCAACCGGCAGCGCACCCTCATCTACGCCGAGCGCCGCCGCGTCCTCGACGGCGAGAACCTGCGCGAACAGATCGTCCACTTCATGGACGACACCATCCGCGCGTACATCACCGAGGAGACCGCCGAGGGCTTCCCCGAGGAGTGGAACCTGGAACGGCTGTGGGGCGCCTTCCGGCAGCTCTACCCGGTCGGGATCACCATCGAGGACCTGGAGGACGCGGCCGGCCAGCGCGCCGAGCTGACCGCCGACGAACTCGTCGAGGCCGTCACCGACGACATTCACGCCCGCTACGAGGAGCGCGAGGCGCAGCTCGGTGAGGACGCGCTGCGCGACCTGGAGCGGCTCGTCGTGCTGTCGGTCCTCGACCGCAAATGGCGCGAGCACCTGTACGAGATGGACTACCTCCGCGACGGCATCGGGCTGCGGTGGACGCTCGGACGGGAGCCGATCGTCGAGTACGAGCGCGAGGGGTACGACATGTTCGCCGCGATGACCGAGGCGATCAAGGAGGAGTCGGTCGGGTACGTGTTCAATCTGGACGCGTCCGGGAAGGCCACGGGTGGCCAGGAGGGGCTGGAGTCCGGTCCTCGTAAGGATGGGCTGCATTTCAGCGCGCCGACGCTGGACACGGCGGAGGGGGTTGTCGAAGGGGACTTCGAGCCGGCCGATGCGGTTCCGTCGCCTCCGGCGGAGGGCGTGGCTGATGCGAAGCCCCAGCAGAGGCGTGCCGTCAGGTCCAGGAGCCGTCGGAAGCGCAAGAGGTAGGTGCCCTGCGGTTTGGTGGCGGGTGCGGGTGGAGTTGGGCTGATCGCGCAGTTCCCCGCGCCCCTTACGGGGCCCACGGCCCTCTAAAGGGGCACAGGTGGCACTCCCCTGTCCTGTTGTGGAGGCGTTGCGGCAACAATGGGGGGATGAGCGACAGTCCAGCCCCCCTCGCCGATCCGCATCTTGTCTTCGATCCTGTGGACGGAGTCCGGGATGTGGTGATCCTCGGATCCACCGGGTCGATCGGGACCCAGGCCATCGATCTTGTGCTGCGCAATCCCGACAGGTTCCGGGTCACCGGGCTCTCCGCCGCCGGCGGGAGGGTCGGACTGCTCGCCGAGCAGGCGCACCGGCTCCGCGTCCGGACGGTCGCCGTCGCGCGCGAGGACGTCGTACCGGCGCTGCGCGAGGCCCTGTCCGCACAGTACGGAGCGGGGGAGCCCCTCCCCGAGATCCTCGTGGGAGCGGACGCCGCCACCCACCTCGCCGCCTCCGACTGCCACACCGTCCTGAACGGCATCACCGGCTCGATCGGCCTCGCCCCCACCCTCGCCGCCCTGGAGGCGGGCCGCACTCTCGCGCTCGCCAACAAGGAGTCGCTCATCGTCGGCGGTCCGCTGGTCAAGGCGCTGGCCAAGCCGGGGCAGATCATCCCGGTCGACTCCGAACACGCCGCCCTCTTCCAGGCGCTCGCCTCCGGCACCAGGTCCGACGTACGCAAGCTCGTCGTCACCGCGTCCGGCGGCCCCTTCAGAGGACGTACGAAGGCCGAGCTGGCCGACGTCACCCCCGAGGACGCCCTCGCGCACCCCACCTGGGCCATGGGCCCCGTCATCACGATCAACTCCGCGACCCTGGTCAACAAGGGGCTTGAAGTCATCGAGGCGCACCTCCTCTACGACATTCCCTTCGAACGGATTGAGGTGGTCGTGCACCCGCAGTCGTATGTCCACTCGATGGTGGAGTTCACGGACGGATCGACAATGGCCCAGGCGACGCCCCCCGACATGCGCGGGCCCATCGCCATCGGCCTCGGCTGGCCCGAGCGCGTCCCCGACGCCGCGCCCGCCTTCGACTGGACGAAGGCGTCGAGCTGGGAGTTCTTCCCGCTCGACACCGACGCGTTTCCGTCGGTGGGGCTCGCCCGGCATGTCGGGCAGCTCGCGGGCACGGCCCCGGCGGTGTTCAATGCGGCCAACGAGGAGTGCGTGGACGCGTTCCTGAACGGCTCCCTGCCGTATCTCGGGATCATGGAGACCGTCACCAAGGTCGTCGCCGAGCACGGCACGCCCCGTACGGGAACCTCGCTCACCGTCCCGGACGTCCTCGATGCGGAGACCTGGGCACGCGCCCGGGCCCGTGAACTGACAGCCCGATCCACAGCGACAGCGACAGCCACGACAACGGCGGAGGCTCGTGCATGACGACCCTGATGATGATCCTCGGCATAGTCGTCTTCGCGGTCGGCCTGCTCATCTCGATCGCCTGGCACGAGCTGGGGCATCTCTCCACGGCCAAGCTGTTCGGCATCCGTGTGCCGCAGTACATGGTCGGCTTCGGCCCGACCATCTGGTCGCGCAAGAAGGGCGAGACCGAGTACGGGGTCAAGGCGATTCCGCTCGGCGGCTACATCCGCATGATCGGGATGTTCCCGCCCGGCCCCGACGGCCGTATCGAGGCCCGCTCCACCTCGCCGTGGCGCGGCATGATCGAGGACGCCAGGGCCCAGTCCTTCGAGGAGCTCCAGCCGGGCGACGAGAAACGCCTCTTCTACACGCGCAAGCCGTGGAAGCGCGTCATCGTGATGTTCGCTGGCCCCTTCATGAACCTGATCCTGGCCGTCGCGATCTTCCTCGGCGTGATGATGACGTTCGGCATCCAGACCCAGACGACCACGGTCGGCAAGGTCTCGGACTGTGTCATCGAGCAGAGCGAGAACCGGTCGGAGTGCCAGAAGAGCGACACGGCCGCGCCCGCCAAGGCCGCCGGGCTCCAGGGCGGTGACAAGATCCTCGCCTTCAACGGCGAGAAGATCACCGACTGGTCCACCCTCCAGGCCGACATCCGCGCCAACCCCGGCAAGGACGTCACCCTCACCGTCGAGCGCGACGGCAAGCAGCTCGACCTGACCGCCCACCTGATCCGCAACCAGGTCAGCCAGACCGACGGCGACGGCGGCTACGTCGAGGGCAAGTACGTGTACGCCGGCTTCCTCGGCTTCACGCCCGCCTCCGGCATCGTCCAGCAGTCGTTCGGGCAGTCCGTGGACCGCATGGGCGACATGATGCAGAACGGCGTCGAGTCGCTCCTCGCCCTGCCGTCCAAGGTCCCCGCCCTGTGGGACGCGGCCTTCGGCGACGGTGAGCGCGAGGCGGACTCCCCGATGGGCGTGGTAGGCGCGGCCCGGGTAGGCGGCGAGGTCTTCACCCTCGACATCCCGCCGGAGAACCAGATCGCGATGATGCTGTTCCTCGTCGCGGGCTTCAACCTCTCCCTGTTCCTGTTCAACATGCTCCCGCTGCTGCCGCTCGACGGCGGGCACATCGCGGGCGCCCTGTGGGAGTCCCTGCGCCGCAACCTGGCGAAGGTGCTGCGGCGGCCGGACCCGGGTCCGTTCGACGTGGCGAAGCTCATGCCCGTCGCGTACGTGGTGGCCGGGATCTTCATCTGCTTCACGATCCTGGTACTGATCGCGGACGTGGTTAACCCGGTGAGAATCTCCTAGTCATACGGAGTTTGTGGCGGCCGGACATGATTTGTGTCCGGCCGCCCTCCATTGGGTGGACCTGCGCAGCGGATGTGCTCCCGTCTGCGGGGGTGCCGTAATCTCGATGACTGGAGCCCGTCAGCTTTCGGGACCGACCGATCCTTACCTTGGGGTTGCACAGCAGATGACTGCGATTTCACTCGGCATGCCGTCCGTTCCGACCAAGCTCGCCGAGCGCCGGAAGAGCCGGCAGATCCAGGTCGGAACCGTGGCGGTGGGCGGAGACGCACCCGTCTCGGTGCAGTCGATGACGACGACGCGTACGTCGGACATCGGCGCCACGCTCCAGCAGATCGCCGAACTGACCGCGTCCGGCTGCCAGATCGTGCGCGTCGCGTGCCCCACGCAGGACGACGCGGACGCGCTCGCGACCATCGCCCGCAAGTCGCAGCTCCCGGTCATCGCCGACATCCATTTCCAGCCGAAGTACGTGTTCGCCGCGATCAAGGCGGGCTGTGCCGCGGTCCGCGTGAACCCCGGCAACATCAAGCAGTTCGACGACCAGGTCAAGGAGATCGCGCGGGCCGCCAAGGACACCGGCACCCCGATCCGGATCGGGGTCAACGCCGGTTCGCTCGACAAGCGGCTGCTCCAGAAGTACGGCAAGGCGACGCCCGAGGCGCTCGTTGAGTCGGCGCTCTGGGAAGCCTCGCTCTTCGAGGAGCACGACTTCCGGGACATCAAGATCTCGGTCAAGCACAACGACCCGGTGGTCATGGTCAACGCGTACCGTCAGCTGGCCGCCGCCTGCGACTACCCGCTGCACCTCGGCGTGACCGAGGCGGGCCCCGCCTTCCAGGGCACCATCAAGTCCGCGGTCGCCTTCGGTGCGCTGCTCGCCGAGGGCATCGGCGACACGATCCGCGTCTCCCTCTCGGCCCCGCCGGTCGAGGAGATCAAGGTCGGCATGCAGATCCTGGAGTCGCTGAACCTCAAGCAGCGCCGTCTTGAGATCGTCTCCTGCCCGTCCTGCGGGCGTGCCCAGGTCGACGTCTACAAGCTGGCCGAGGAGGTCACCGCCGGTCTCGAGGGCATGGAGGTCCCCCTCCGCGTCGCCGTCATGGGCTGCGTCGTCAACGGCCCCGGCGAGGCCCGCGAGGCCGACCTCGGCGTCGCCTCCGGCAACGGCAAGGGCCAGATCTTCGTCAAGGGCGAGGTCATCAAGACTGTCCCCGAGTCGAAGATCGTCGAGACGCTGATCGAGGAGGCGCTGAAGATCGCCGAACAGATGGAGGCGGACGGAATCCCCTCCGGCGAGCCTTCGGTGTCCGTGGCGGGCTGACGACGTTTTTCGCCCCCGCCGCCCCTACCCATTCCCGTCACTACTCGGGGGCCAGCCCCCGAACCCCCGCTCCTCAAACGCCGGAGGGGCTGATTTTCAGCCCGTCCGGCGTTTGAGGACGAGGCCGTTCAGGCCGACAGCGGGGGTCTGGGGGCGGAGCCCCCAGGGACGGGACGGGAAGGGGCGGCGGGGGCGAGGAAACCCGGCCCCGACCCATCGGGCGGCGTGGCACAAATTCGCCAGGTACAGTGCGGAGATCAGCAGACCTGATGGTGAAGGCCCCGCACGTGTTGACGCAGACGACCACCAGGGTCCTCGAACCGAGCGACCTGGACGCCGCGCTCGCCGTCCTCGACCGCGAGCCGGTGGCGAACGCCTTCGTGACCTCCCGCGTACAGGTCGCCGGCCTCGACCCCTGGCGCCTCGGCGGCGAGATGTGGGGCTGGTACGAGGACGGCATGCTGACGTCCCTCTGCTACGCGGGCGCCAACCTGGTCCCGATCTGCGCCACCCCCCGAGCCGTACGCGCCTTCGCGGACCGCGCCCGCAGGGCAGGCCGCCGCTGCTCCTCCATCGTCGGCCCGTCCGATGCCACCTCCCAGCTCTGGCGCCTCCTGGAACCGAACTGGGGCCCGGCCCGTGAGGTCCGCCCGCATCAGCCCCTGATGGTCACCGACCGGCTCCCCACCGACATGGCCCCGGATCCGTACGTCCGTCGCATCCGCAAGGACGAGATGGAGACGATCATGCCGGCGTGCGTGGCGATGTTCACCGAGGAGGTCGGCGTCTCCCCGCTCGCGGGCGACGGCGGACTCCTCTACCAGGCCCGGGTCGCCGAACTGGTCGGCTCCGGCCGCTCGTTCGCCCGCCTCGACCACAACGGCCGGGTCGTCTTCAAGGCGGAGATCGGCGCGGCCACCAACCAGGCCTGCCAGATCCAGGGCGTCTGGGTGGCCCCCGAATACCGGGGCCAGGGCCTCGCGGCCCCCGGCATGGCAGCGGTCCTCCGCTACGCCCTCGCGGACGTCGCCCCGATCGTCAGCCTCTACGTCAACGACTACAACACAGCCGCCCGAGCCACCTACCGCAGAGTGGGCTTCCAAGAGGTCGGCGCGTTCATGAGCATCTTGTTCTGAGTGAGGCCACGCCTCACAAGGGGCGCCCCACTAGGGGCGCGGGGAACTGCGCGACCAGCCACATCCGGCCTGCACCCAACAGGACCACCCGACTCGCAGCCCCCTCCAACGAATTGCCCGGGTAGTCTCCCGGGCATGCTCCGCTTCCCCGGTCAGGGCCCCGTCACGCCCGACGACATCGTCATCGGCCCCCTGGACCTGGCCGCCAGGATCGACGAGGCGCTGGCCGTCCAGGCCCTGGCGTTCGGACTCGGCTCGGACGAGATCGCCGTACGACGACAGATCGTGCTGCGGCACATCAGCTACCCCGGCGCCCGCGCGCTCGGCGCGACCACCGCCGACGGCCGCCTCGTCGGATTCGTCTACGGCATGCCCAACGACAGGACGCACTGGTGGTCCACCGTCGTCGAGCCCTATCTGCGCAGCCAGGGATCCGACGGGTGGCTGGACGACTCCTTCGTGATCACCGAACTGCACGTCCACCCGGGCTTCCAGAACCAGGGCGTCGGCCGCGCCCTGATCACCACCATCACGGACAGCGCCGCCCAGCCCCGCTCGATCCTCTCCGCCATCGACACGGAGAGCCCGGCCCGCGGCCTGTACCGCTCGCTCGGGTACGAGGACCTCGCCAGACAGGTCCTGTTCCCCAGCGCACCGAAGCCGTACGCGGTGATGGGCGCCCCGCTGCCCCTCCGACGCCGCTGAACCGTCCTCCCCGCGCCGCCGACCGACCCCTACGGCACCGCCGATCGATCCTTCCGGCTCCGCCGACGGATCCCTCCGGCTCCGTAAACGGATTTCCGGCGACGGCGGCCCCCCGGCTAACCTCCTAGCCATCACCCTTACGCAGCAGGAGTCGAGAACCATGGCCCAGGTCCAACGCATGTCCCGTTTGATGGTCAAGACACTGCGTGACGACCCGGCGGACGCCGAGGTGCTCAGCCACAAGCTGCTGGTGCGCGCCGGTTACGTACGCCGTACCGCCGCCGGCCTCTGGTCCTGGCTGCCGCTGGGCAAGAAGGTCCTGAACAACGTGGAGCGGGTCGTCCGCGAGGAGATGGACGCCATCGGCGCCCAGGAGGTCGCGCTGCCCGCCCTGCTGCCGAAGGAGCCCTACGAGGCGACCGGCCGCTGGGAGGAGTACGGCCCCGAGCTGTTCCGCCTGAACGACCGCAAGGGCGGCGACTACCTCCTCGGCCCGACCCACGAGGAGATCTTCACCCTCCTGGTCAAGGACCAGTGCTCGTCCTACAAGGACCTGCCGGTGATCCTCTACCAGATCCAGAACAAGTACCGCGACGAGGCCCGCCCGCGCGCCGGCATCCTGCGCGGCCGTGAGTTCCTGATGAAGGACTCGTACTCCTTCGACACCGAGGACGAGGGTCTGGCCAAGTCGTACGCCCTGCACCGCGAGGCGTACCAGAAGATCTTCACGCGTCTCGGCCTGGACTACCGCATCTGCGCGGCCACCGCGGGCGCCATGGGCGGCTCCAAGTCCGAGGAGTTCCTCGCCCCGGCCGCCGCCGGCGAGGACACCTTCGCCGACTGCCCCAACTGCGACTACGCGGCCAACACCGAGGCGATCACGTACGCGCTGAAGCCGGTGGACGGGTCGGCCGTCCCCGCTCTCGAGGAGATCCCGACCCCCGAGACCCCGACCATCGAGACGCTCGCCGCGTACCTGGACGTCCCCGCCTCCGCCACCCTGAAGAACCTGCTGGTCAAGGTGGACGGCGAGATCGTGGCCATCGGCGTGCCCGGCGACCGAGAGGTCGACATGGACAAGGTCGAGGCGCACTTCGCCCCCGCCGCCGTCGAACTCGTCACGGCCGAGGACTTCACCGGCCGCGACGACCTCGTACGCGGATACGTCGGCCCGCAGGGCCTGGAGAAGGTCCGCTACCTCGCCGACCCCCGCGTCGCCCCCGGCACCGCCTGGATCACCGGCGCCAACAAGGAGGGCGTGCACGCGAAGAACGTCGTCGCGGGCCGTGACTTCGAGGTCGACGAGTACGTGGACGCGGTCGTGGTGCAGGAAGGCGACCCCTGCCCCGCCTGCGGCACCGGCCTCACGCTGGACCGCGCCATCGAGATCGGCCACATCTTCCAGCTCGGCCGCAAGTACGCCGACGCCCTCCAGCTCGACGTGCTCGGCCAGCAGGGCAAGCCGGTCCGCGTGACCATGGGCTCGTACGGCATCGGTGTCTCGCGTGCCGTGGCGGCGCTCGCCGAGCAGCACGCGGACGAGCAGGGTCTCGTCTGGCCCGCCGAGATCGCGCCGGCCGACGTCCATGTCGTCGCCGCGGGCAAGGCACTGCAGACCGAACTGGCCCTCGACGTCTCGGAGAAGCTGGGCGCGGCGGGCGTCCGCGTGCTCGTGGACGACCGGGCGGGTGTCTCGCCGGGCGTGAAGTTCACGGACGCCGAGCTCATCGGCGTACCGAAGATCCTGGTGGCCGGCCGCCGCTCCGCCGAGGGCGTCCTGGAACTGAAGGACCGCCGCACCGGCGAGCGCGAGGAGCTGACGGTGGACGAGGCGATCGCCCGCCTGAGCAACTGACCCCGCGCTCAACGGTTAAGAAGCCTCTCAGAGACTTCTTGCCCGGCGTCTGGGCGCCGCACAGTTTTCTCTCAGGCTGCTCCCCGACCGTAGGACGTGACACAGCGTCATTCGGGAGGGGAGCAGTCATGTCTGGCAGCGAACGGGGGGCCGCCGCGGCGGTCCGCAGAGGCGCACGGCGTACGGCTGCCGCGGCAGCGGCGGTGACACTGGCGGCCGCGGCGGGCGTCTTCGCCCTCATCGGCACGATGGAGTCGGCCGCGACGACGACGGCGAGCGGAACCACGGACTCGTCGTCATCGTCATCGACGACGTCACAGTCGGAAGACTCTTCCTCTTCGTCCTCGTCGTCGGATTCCTCGGCCTCGGACAGTACGAGCGACTCGTCCTCGTCGCTGCAGGGCTCGTCCGACGACCTGACCTCCGCCGACGACAGTGGGACCGCCGACTCCACCTCGGGGGCGTCCTGATGACCGCCGCCGACACGTCCGTGCGTCCTACGGCCGCGGCGAACTGGCGTGCCCTCGGTACGAGCGTCCGCCTCGTCACGACGGACCCGGCGCTGCTGGACTCCTGCAACCTGCTGCTCGCCCGGCATCTGGCCGAGGTCGACGCGGCGTGCAGCAGATTCCGCGAGGACTCCGAGCTGGTCGCGCTCGACAGTGCCGGAGGGCGCCCGGTCCGGGTCAGCCCGCTGCTCGCGGAGGCGCTGGCGGTCGCGTTGCGCGCCGCTGCGGCGACGGACGGAGCCGTCGACCCGACGGTCGGTTCGGCGATGAACGCCATCGGCTACGACCGCGACTTCCGGCTGGTCCAGGAGGACGGACGACCGGTGAAGCTGACAGTGCGCCCCGTCCCGGGCTGGCGCCTGATACGCCTGGACCGCGCGACCGGTACGGTCACCGTCCCGGCCGGGGTCCGCCTCGATCTCGGTGCCACGGCCAAGGCCTGGGCGGCGGACAGGGCCGCGGCGACACTCGCGCGGGCGGCGGGCTGCGGAGTGCTTGTGAGCCTCGGCGGCGACACGGCGGTCGCCGGCGAACCCCCGGCGGGTGGCTGGCGGATCCGCGTCCAGGACGTCACGGGTCCGGTCGACGGGACGCCTCCGCAGGGCCCGTACGCGACGGTCGGCCTGCGCGGCGGCGGGCTCGCCACCTCCGGCACGACCGCCCGCGCCTGGCGCTCGGGCCCGCACACCCTCCACCACATCCTCGACCCGAACACCGGCCTTCCGACGGATTCCCCCTGGCGGACGGTCTCGGTCGCCGCCACGACCTGCGCCGACGCGAACGCGGCCAGTACGGCGGCCCTGGTGAAGGGCACGGGCGCGGAACGGTGGCTGTCGGGCCTGGGGCTCCCGGCGAGACTGGTGGCGAGGGACGGCACGGTGGTGACGACACCGGGCTGGCCAAGGAACGATTTCTCGCCCCCGCCGCCCCTACCCATTCCCGTCCCTGACTCAGGGGCTCCGCCCCCGAACCCCCGCTCCTCAAACGCCGGAGGGGCTGAAGACGTCGCGGCCAGGGTTGGCATTTCAGCCCGTCCGGCGTTTGAGGACAAAGGGGGGTCTGGGGGCGCAGCCCCCAGGGTTGGGACGGGAAGGGGCGGCGGGGGCGAGGAGTCTCCGGCGGCGGACACCACGGAGGCGGCCCGATGACCGACGCCTCCATCCTCTGGTACGCGAACCGAGCCACCGGAGCCGTCTGCCTGGTGCTCTTCACTGTCGTGGTGCTCCTGGGCGTGGCGGTACGCCTGAGGACCCGCCTCCCAGGCCTCCCCCGCTTCGGCACGGTCTCCCTGCACCGCACGATCTCCCTCTCCGCCACGGCCTTCCTGGCCATCCACATAGCCACAGCGGTCATCGACGGCTACGTCGACATCAGCACCCTCGACGTCCTGATCCCGTTCGCCTCCGACTACCAGCCCCTCTGGCTGGGTCTCGGCACGGTCGCCCTGGACCTGATGCTCGCAGTCCTGGTCACCAGTCTCTTCCGCGAGAGGCTCGGCCACCGCACCTGGCGAGCCGTCCACTGGCTGGCCTACGCCTCCTGGCCGGTGGCCCTGATCCACGGCATAGGAATCGGCACGGACACAGGCACCGACTGGATGCTCTGGCTGACCGTCACCTGCGTGGCAGCCGTACTCACCGCCTTCACGATCCGCGTCACCCAGGCCGCGCGGGCCAACCGCCGCACCCCCGCCACCCTCCTCACCGCCGAAGGGGCGCGACCATGACCAGCAGCACGTTCACGGACATCCTCATGTCCCCACGCCTCCTGGCCCCCGGCGCCGCCCCGGCCGACCGCGCCACGCACGAGAGCCGCTACGGCCCCCTCACCTCCGCCGACCCGGTGGCCCTCCTGCACACCCTCGCGGAGTCCGGCCTCACCGGCCGGGGAGGCGCCGCCTTTCCCACGTACCGCAAGTTCGTGTCGGTCATCGACGCGGCCCGCCGCACCGGCCGGGCCCCGGTCGTCGTCGCGAACGGCTCCGAGGGCGAACCGGCGAGCGACAAGGACAAGACCCTGCTGAGCCGCTCGCCCCATCTGGTCCTGGACGGGCTGCGGTTGGCGGCCCGGGCGACCGGAGCGGGCGAGGCGTACCTCGCCGTGGAGGACGGGGCGAGCCGCCTCGAAGCGGCCGTGGCCGAACGCGACGACTCCTTCCCCGTACGCGTCGTACGCGTGTCCAGGCGCTTCCTGTCGGGCGAGTCCTCCGCCCTCGCCCAGTACCTCTCCGGCGACGCGGCCCTGCCCCGCCACCAGGACCCTCCGGTGCGTGAACAGGGCGTACGCCGGGCGCCCACCCTCGTCCAGAACGTCGAGACGCTCGCCCACCTCGCGCTGATCGCCCGCTACGGAGCGGACTGGTTCCGCTCGGCCGGGACCTCGTCGGAGCCGGGCAGCGCCCTGTGCACGGTCCATGTGCCAGGCCGCGAGCCGCAGGTCGTGGAGGCCCCTTTCGGCACGCCCCTGCACCGGCTGCTCCCGCTGGAGGGCACCGGCGCGATCCTGCTGGGCGGCTACCATGGCACCTGGCTCCCGACCGGGGAGGCGGCCCAACTCGGCCTGTCCACCGCCACCTTGGGCGCGGGCGTCCTCGCCGCCCTCCCCGCCGACCGCTGCGGCCCCGCCGAAACGGCCCGCGTCCTGCGCTATCTGGCCCTCGAATCGGCCGGCCAGTGCGGCCCCTGCCTCAACGGCCTACCGCGCATCGCCGCCGCCTTCCGCACGCTGGCCGCCCCCGGCCCCCAGGGCACCGCCCGCGACGACGTCGCCCGCTGGGCCGGACTCGTCGAGGGCCGTGGCGCCTGCCACCACCCCGACGGCACGGTCCGCCTGGTCCGCAGCGCCCTGACCACCTTCGCCGCCGAACTCGAGGCCCACGCCCGGGGCTTGTGCACCGCGACCGACCGCACGCCCCTGCTGCCCGTCCCCGACCACAGGAGCTGACAGACATGGACCAGCTGCCCCAGCACCTCGACATCGACTGGACGTCCTGCCGGGCCCACGGCCTCTGCGCCGAACTCCTCCCCGAACACGTCACCCTCGACGAGTGGGGGTACCCGCTCGTCGACGCGCGCCCCGTCCCCGCCCGCACGTTGAAACGCGCCCGCAGAGCGGCGGCGGACTGCCCGGTCCTGGCACTCAAACTCGCGGCGGCATGAAGGCACCCACGCCACCCACGCCACCCACGTCACCCACGTCACCCACGCCACCGACGCCACCGACGCCACTCATGCCGAATCCCCGCCCCCTACAACCAGCTCGCGAACTCCAGCAACAGCTCCGCGTCCTGGGACCGGCCAACCCGCCGAGCCCGTACGCCCGACTCCACGGCCCGGAACAGGGTCCAGCCGCGCAGCCGCTCCTGGTCCAGGTCCAGGGACTCCGCGAGGCGCTTCACCCGGCGGCGGGTGATGGCGGAGCCCGAGGGGGAGGCGATCACGTCCTCGACCCGGTCACGGACCAGCCGGGCCAGGTCGAAGGCGCACTCGCCGACGACGGGGTCGGGCCCCACGGCCAGCCAGGGGCTGCGTTCGCCGGCCAGCACCTTGCTCTGCCGGAAAGTGCCGTGCAGGAGACGGGCCTCGGGCGGGGAGGCCAGCAGTTCGTCGCGTACCGCCAGGGCCGCGTCGACCAGTGGTGCCGCCTCCGCGTCGGCGCCCGCCCGCATCGCCTCGGCCTGCCGCCCGGTCCGCTCGGCCACCGTCTCGAAGACCGGGCCGACCGGTGGCTCGACCCACAGGCGGCGCAGCGCCCCGGCCGCCTCCAGCATCGACTTGGCCTCGGCCAGCGAACGCACCGACACATCGGGATGCAGCCGCTCAAGAAGCAGTACGCCCTCAGCACCGGCCGGCTCCAGGAGCCGTACCGCACCGAGGCCGTCCCAGTGCGCGAGGGCGGCCCGCTCGCTCTCCGGACGGGCCCGGCCGGGCGCGAGTTTCAGGACGGCGGGGGTGCCGTCCGGCAGCCGTACCAGGACCACCAGACTGCTGCGCCCGCCGGGCACCTGAACGCGCTCCACGGTCAACTCGCGTAGCGCGACGGCCTGCTGAGCCGCCTCGGGCAGCTTCTCCAGCCAGTCGTCACCGCTCGGTGTCGCCTCGCCGAGCGCCTTGACGAGACGCCGCGGCGGTTCGAAAGCCATGCGCGAGTCGTTTCCTTCCTGTACGCGTTACGACGGCGGAGCCGCCGACGCGGTGGACCGGGCGGACCGCTCGGCGAGACCAGGGAAGGGTACGCTCTCGCCGCGCCAGCGCACCGCCCGCACCGCCGCGTCCCGCAGCGCCTCGGCGGCCGACCGGCGCCGGTCGCCCTCCGCGGCACGGACCAGGTCGGAGTACACCCCGGCCACCCGGTCCTCCAGCTCGGCGGCGAGCCGCACGGCCGACTCCGCGTCCGTCACAGGGAACGGCAGCGCGTACGCGGCCGCCGCCGGCTTGGGCTTCCCGCGCAGGTCGCGCACCGTACGCGACAGCTCGTCCCGCCGGGCCCGGTGCGCGTCGTACGCCGCCCGAGCCTCGCTCCGCCGGTCCTCGCCGATCTTCCCGCCCACGACCCCGTAGCCGTACACGGCGGCGTGCTCGGCCGCGAGCGCGGCCTGCACGGCCGTCAGCTGCGCCGGGGCCTTGGCCTTCGACTCGGCTTTTTCGGCCATTCCGGAACCGCTCACTTCTTCTCGTCCTCCGTCAGCAGAAACGCGTGCACCGCACCGGCCGCCGCTACCGACGCCAGCAGCCGCGCCAACTCTCCCGGCACGTCGAGGAGCGCCTTCGTACGCCGGTCCGCCAGCGTCCGCTCGGCAGCGGCGAGTTCGGCGAGGGCGTCCTTCTCCACGGCCGGCACCTCGGCGGACGGGCCGGGGGAAGGCGCGTCGGACGGATCGGCGGAAGCACTCGCCGACGCACTCTCGGAGGCCTTCTTGCCTCCGCCGAACGCCTCCGCGTGCCGTACGACCTCCGCCCGCAGCGGTGACAGGCGCTCGGCCAGCGTGGGATGCACGGCGAGCACGGCCCCGTACCGCTCCGCGAGCCGCTCGCTGTCGAGGGCCGCACGCGCGCGTGCCCGCTCGGCGGCGGACGGGCTCCCCTTGGTGGTCTCGGAGGAGTCGGAGGAGGAACAGCCCGTGAGCAGCGCGGCGCCGACACCGGCGGCCCCGGCGAGCAGGCTCCTTCGGCGCGGCCCCGAGGGGATGCGCGACGGCAGGGTGAACGGCACGGCAGACGTCCTCGGAGGGCTCGTACGAACGGAAGGGCGGCAGGCCCGTGATCACGGTACCCGGGTAGTGCCCCCGCACCCACCAGCGGCGCCGTCCCGCCGTCGGGCGGGCCACGGTGGACGGCAACACCCCTTGGGACCGGATACCCTTTGACCTGACACGCGACCTACCCACAACAGCACACGCGGCCGAGGAGTCACCCGGATGAGCACCACCCAGAGCGAGAGGCTTCGAGAGCTCCTGGAACCGCTCGTCAGCTCCCAGGGACTCGATCTCGAGGAGATCGAAGTGGACTCGGTCGGCCGCAAGCGTGTGCTGCGCGTCGTCGTCGACTCCGACGAGGGAGCCGACCTGGACGCGATCGCCGATGTGAGCCGCGCGCTCTCGGCGAAGCTCGACGAGACCGACGCGATGGGCCAGGGCGAGTACACCCTAGAAGTGGGAACCCCCGGTGCCGAGCGTGAGCTCAAGGAACACCGTCACTACGTACGCGCCACGGACCGCCTGGTGAGATTCCAGCTGACGAGCGGCGACGAACTGGTCGCCCGGATCCTGACGGTGGACGAGAACGGGATCGACCTGGAGGTGCCCGGCGTCAAGGGACGCAAGGCCACCGCCCGCCGGCTCGTCTTCGAGGACATCGGCAAGGCACGCGTCCAGGTCGAGTTCAACCGCAAGACCAACGAGAACGACGCAGACATGAAGGAAGAGGAGGAGGCGTAGCCGTGGACATCGACATGAGTGCCCTGCGGGGCTTGGTACGGGAGAAGGAGATCTCCTTCGACCTGCTGGTCGAGGCGATCGAGGCGGCCCTCCTCATCGCCTACCACCGCACCGAGGGAAGCCGCCGCCACGCGCGCGTCAAGCTCGACCGGGAGACCGGCCATGTGACCGTGTGGGCGAAGGAGGACCCCGAGGACCTGGAGGAGGGGCAGGAGGCGCGCGAGTTCGACGACACCCCGTCCGACTTCGGCCGGATCGCCGCCACCACCGCCAAGCAGGTCATCCTGCAGCGCCTGCGGGACGCGGAGGACGACGCGACGCTCGGCGAGTACGCGGGCCGCGACGGCGACATCGTCACCGGTGTCGTCCAGCAGGGCCGCGACCCGAAGAACGTGCTCGTCGACATCGGCAAGCTGGAGGCCATCCTGCCGGTGCAGGAGCAGGTCCCCGGTGAGACCTACACGCACGGCCTGCGCCTGCGCTCGTACGTCGTGCGGGTGGCGAAGGGCGTACGCGGTCCCTCCGTGACCCTCTCCCGCACGCACCCGAACCTGGTGAAGAAGCTCTTCGCCCTGGAGGTGCCGGAGATCGCCGACGGTTCCGTCGAGATCGCCGCGATCGCCCGCGAGGCCGGACACCGCACGAAGATCGCCGTCCGGTCCACCCGGTCCGGTCTGAACGCCAAGGGCGCCTGCATCGGCCCCATGGGCGGCCGTGTGCGCAACGTCATGGCCGAGCTGAACGGCGAGAAGATCGACATCGTCGACTGGTCGGACGACCCGGCGGAGATGGTGGCGAACGCGCTGTCCCCGGCCAGGGTCTCCAAGGTCGAGGTCGTCGACCTCGCGGCCCGCTCCGCGCGCGTGACGGTCCCCGACTACCAGCTGTCCCTGGCGATCGGCAAGGAAGGGCAGAACGCCCGGCTCGCCGCCCGCCTGACCGGCTGGCGCATCGACATCCGTCCGGACACCGAGCAGCCCGCCGAGAGGCAGGACTGAGCCGGGGCCGGGGACGGGTCCGAAGGAGATCCCTGACGGGTTCGACGCGGGCCGGGGCCGAAACAGGCCCAGGTCCGGGGCGTCAACGGCAAGATCGGGAATAGATCACGCCGTGTGACGCTTGGATTACGACAACAACCGTTCGGTTCTTGCCCCAAAGGGGTGAGGTCGGTGCGGGGAGGTAGACTTAAGAGTGTCTGGCCGGACGCATGCCCGCGCATGCCCTGAGCGCACCTGTGTGGGGTGCCGGGAGCGAGCGGCCAAGATCGATCTGCTGCGCACCGTGGCGGCCGAGGGCGAATGCGTCCCCGATCCTCGCGGTACGCTGCCCGGCCGGGGTGCGTATGTACACCCCGTCCTCGTCTGTCTCGACCTGGCGGTCCGCCGCCGGGCGTTCACGAGGGCGCTGCGTGCCCCGGGTCCGCTCGAAACAAAGGCGTTGCGCCTGTACGTCGAGCAGACAGACAGTTGCTGAGCAGGCAACACCGTAAAACGTGTCGCACGGAACCCCGTGCGGCCCTGGTACCCCGCGAGTTGGAAGTAGGTCGAGATTGCGATGAGCACTCGATGAGCACGCGATGAGTACGCCCATGAAGTAGCGACGGTCCGGACGCAACCCGGACCTAAAAGGAGCGAAGTGGCTAAGGTCCGGGTATACGAACTCGCCAAGGAGTTCGGGGTGGAGAGCAAGGTCGTCATGGCCAAGCTCCAAGAACTCGGTGAATTTGTCCGTTCGGCGTCCTCGACGATCGAGGCGCCCGTAGTACGCAAACTGACCGACGCCCTGCAGCAGGGCAACGGCGGCGGCAAGCCCGCCCCGCGCAAGGCCGCGCCCGCCAGGCCCGGCGCGCCTTCTCCGGCTCAGGCCGCCCGTCCGGGTCCGGCAGCGCCGCGCCCGCCGGCCCCGAAGCCGGCCGCTGCGGAGACGCCCGCGTCCCCGGCGGTTCCGGCCGCGGGTCCGCGTCCGACTCCGGGCCCCAAGCCCCCGGCGCCGAAGCCCGCTCCGGCGTCCCCGGCTCCGGCCGCGCCCGAGTTCACGGCACCCCCGGCGGCTCCCGCCGCTCCGGCGGCCTCCCAGGCCCCGGCCGCGGGTCCCCGTCCGAGCGGTGCGCGTCCCGGCGCCCCGAAGCCCGGTGTCCGTCCGGCCGGTCCCGCACAGGGCGGTCAGGGTGGTCCCGGTCAGGGCCGCGGCGAGCGCGGTGACCGTGGCGACCGTCAGGGCGCCCCGCGTCCCGGCGGCCAGGGCACGCGTCCCGGTGGTCGTCCCGCCGGTCCCCGTCCGGGCAACAACCCGTTCACCTCTGGTGGCTCCACCGGTATGGCGCGCCCGCAGGCGCCCCGTCCGGGCGGCGCCCCGCGTCCCGGTGGCCCCGGTGCCGGCGCAGGCGCCCCGGGCGGCTCGCGTCCCCAGGGCGCGGGCCAGGACCGTGGTCCCCGTCCGCAGGGTGGTCCCGGCGGCGCTCCGCGTCCCGGTGGCGGCCCCGGCGGCAACCGTCCGAGCCCGGGCGGCATGCCTCGTCCGCAGGGTGGTCCCGGTGGCGCTCCGCGTCCCGGTGGCGGCCCCGGCGGCAACCGTCCGAACCCCGGCATGATGCCGCAGCGTCCCGCTGCGGGTAGCCCGCGTCCCGGCGGCGGTGGCCCCGGTGGCCGCGGTCCCGGCGGTGGCGGTCGTCCCGGCGGTGGCGGTGGCGGCGGTCGTCCCGGTGGCGGCGGCTTCGCAGGTCGTCCGGGCGGTCCCGGTGGCGGCGGTGGCGGTTTCGCCGGTCGTCCCGGTGGTCCCGGTGGCGGTGGCGGCGGTTTCGCCGGTCGTCCGGGTGGTCCCGGCGGTGGCGGCGGCGGTCGTCCCGGCTTCGGTGGCCGTCCCGGTGGTCCGGGTGGCCGTGGTGGCACGCAGGGCGCCTTCGGCCGTCCCGGTGGTCCCGCGCGTCGTGGCCGCAAGTCGAAGCGGCAGAGGCGCCAGGAGTACGAGGCCATGCAGGCCCCGTCGGTCGGCGGTGTGATGCTGCCTCGTGGCAACGGACAGTCCGTCCGTCTGTCGCGCGGTGCGTCCCTCACCGACTTCGCCGAGAAGATCAACGCCAACCCGGCGTCGCTCGTCGGCGTGATGATGAACCTCGGCGAGATGGTCACTGCCACGCAGTCCGTCTCCGACGAGACGCTGAAGCTCCTCGCGGACGAGATGAACTTCGTCCTCGAGATCGTCAGCCCCGAGGAGGAGGACCGCGAGCTGCTCGAGTCCTTCGACATCGAGTTCGGCGAGGACGAGGGTGGCGAGGAGTTCCTCGTCGCGCGTCCGCCGGTCGTGACCGTCATGGGTCACGTCGACCACGGTAAGACCCGCCTCCTCGACACCATCCGCAAGACGAACGTCGTCGCGGGCGAGGCCGGTGGCATCACCCAGCACATCGGTGCCTACCAGGTCGCGACCGAGGTCAACGGCGAAGAGCGTCGCATCACCTTCATCGACACCCCGGGTCACGAGGCGTTCACCGCCATGCGTGCCCGTGGTGCCAAGTCGACCGACATCGCGATCCTCGTGGTGGCCGCCAACGACGGTGTGATGCCCCAGACGATCGAGGCGCTGAACCACGCCAAGGCGGCCGAGGTGCCGATCGTGGTCGCGGTCAACAAGATCGACGTCGAGGGTGCCGACCCGACCAAGGTGCGCGGTCAGCTCACCGAGTTCGGTCTGGTGGCCGAGGAGTACGGCGGCGACACGATGTTCGTCGACATCTCCGCCAAGCAGGGCCTCAACATCGAGAGCCTGCTGGAGGCCGTGGTCCTCACCGCGGACGCCTCGCTCGACCTGCGGGCCAACCCGGAGCAGGACGCGCAGGGTATCGCGATCGAGTCCCACCTCGACCGTGGCCGCGGTGCCGTCTCGACGGTCCTGGTCCAGCGCGGCACGCTGCGCATCGGCGACACGATGGTGGTCGGCGACGCGTACGGCCGTGTCCGGGCGATGCTCGACGACAACGGCAACAACGTCGAGGAAGCGGGTCCGTCGACCCCCGTCCTGGTCCTGGGTCTCACCAACGTCCCGGGTGCCGGCGACAACTTCCTGGTCGTCGACGAGGACCGTACGGCGCGTCAGATCGCCGAGAAGCGCGCGGCGCGTGAGCGCAACGCCAACTTCGCCCGGCGCGGAGTCCGGTTCTCCCTGGAGAACCTGGACGAGGCGCTCAAGGCCGGTCTGGTGCAGGAACTCAACCTCATCATCAAGGGCGACGCGTCCGGTTCGGTGGAGGCTCTCGAGTCCTCGCTGCTCCAGCTCGACGTCGGCGAAGAGGTCGACATCCGCGTCCTGCACCGCGGCGTGGGTGCGGTCACCGAGTCGGACATCGACCTGGCGACCGGCTCCGACGCGATCGTCATCGGCTTCAACGTCCGCGCCGCGGGCCGCGCGGCGCAGATGGCGGAGCGCGAGGGCGTCGACGTCCGCTACTACTCGGTGATCTACCAGGCCATCGAGGAGATCGAGGCAGCCCTCAAGGGCATGCTCAAGCCGGAGTACGAAGAGGTCGAGCTCGGTACGGCGGAGATCCGCGAGGTCTTCCGCTCGTCCAAGCTGGGCAACATCGCCGGTGTGCTGGTCCGCTCCGGCGAGGTCAAGCGCAACACCAAGGCGCGGTTGCTGCGCGATGGCAAGGTCATCGCGGAGAGCCTCACCATCTCCGGCCTGCGCCGCTTCAAGGACGACGTCACCGAGATCCGCGAAGGCTTCGAGGGCGGTATCAACCTCGGAAACTTCAACGACATCAAGATCGACGACGTCATCGCGACGTACGAGATGCGCGAGAAGCCGCGGTCGTAGCCCGCGGGGTTTGAACCTGGTGTCCGGGGCCGGGGGGGGGGGGGGGGGGGCCCCCCCCGCCCCCCGCGGCCCGGAGGGTGACGGGGCCGGCCCCCCCCCACCCCCCCCCACCATCCCCGGTGGGCGCGGGTGGCACCCACG
>NZ_JBITFQ010000049.1:0-46924 GCF_044456225.1 Streptomyces sp. NPDC050988
CGGCTTCCGCCGCGCCATGGTCACACCCCACAGAAGACGGGATCACATACCTCTCCACCGTGCCACAACACGATCTTTCTGCAAGGACCCCTAAGTGGGGGGCGTTCCCCCATGTGCCTCCCGGGTCCCGCGGGCACTGTGAGCAGGTCGATTCACACAACCGAGAGGGATCCCATGGGCAGAAAAGCGTTACTCCGGGTCATGGTGGTCGCGGCGATGGCCGGTTCCGCGGTGACCATGACCGGAGGGCCGGCTAGCGCGGCCACCGGTGTGTTCAAGAGCGGGACCAACATCGTCGTGAACGCGGCGCAGGGCCGCGCGAACAACATCACGGTCAGTCTGTCCGGGATCTACGTCATCATCCAGGACACCTCCGACACCCTGACCGCCGGTCTCAACTGCACCCTCCTGGTCAACGGCACGGTGGCCTGCCCGGTGGCCGTCAACTCCGACACGGTCGTGGTCAACGCCGGAGACGGCAACGACAGAATCACCAAGACCGGCAACGTCCGCAGTGAGCTGAAGGGCGAGTCGGGCCACGACGTCATCAACGGCGGCCCCAGCCCCGGCAGCAACAGCCTCAACGGCGGCCCGGGCAACGACACCCTGAACGGCAGCGCCACCTTCGACCTCCTCATCGGCGGCACCGGTGCCGACCGGATCAGCGGTGGGGGCGGAACCAACGACGTCGTCAGCTACCTGGAGAGCGGCTCCGGCGTGGTCGTCGACATCGACAACGTCGCCGACGACGGCATCGGCGGGGAGGGTGACAACGTTCTCACCGACGTCGAGATCGTCTACGGCAGCCAGTTCGGCGACACGCTCACCGGGGGCACGGCGGGCGACATCCTGTCCGGCTTCGCGGGCAACGACCTCCTGGCGGGCGGCACGGGCAACGACACCTTGGTCGGCGGTCCCGGCAACGACACCCACAGCGGCGGAGCGGGCAACGACACCCTCGACGCCGTCGACGGCGTGTTCGGCAACGACTCCCTCAACGGGGGCGCCAACACCGACACCTGCACCGCCGACACGAGCGACACGAAGAGCGCCTGCGAGGCCTGACCACCCGCATCCGCTGATTCCGCGGCGCTGATTCCACAGTCACTGGATCCGTAGCCGCTGGATCCGTAGCCGCTGCCGTCTCGTCACTCGGGAGCGCCTGCCGCGAGCACCGGTTCCACCGCTCGCGCCAGGCGCTCCCGAGCCACTCCGCGACCCGCGGTGCCGCGCGCTCGTCGACCGGCTCGTGCCGGCGGCCGGTCGAGACGGCCGGCGTCACCGCCCGTCCGCGTACCGGCGTGCCAGGGTGATCAGGGCGGCCCGGCCGCTCCGATCGGTACGGTTCCGGAGGCTCGCGAGGTGCTTCTCGACGGTGCGTGGCGAGAGGAAGAGCTGCTCGGCGATCTCCTGGTTGCCGAGCCCCCGGCCGAGCAGGAGCAGCACCTCGTACTCCCGGGCGGTCACCCCCGCCCGTCGCAGCTCCGGTGGAATCGTGTCGTGGCCCTCGCGGCGGCGGGCCACGGGGGAGCCCGCTTCCCGCAGTACGGCACGGCAGGCCGCCGACACCCGTGTCGTGCCCCGGTCGTGGAAGAACTGCTCGGCGGCGCGCAGCCACTCGACAGGCTGTCCCCAGCCGTCGGCGAGCGCCGCGGAAGCGCCCAGGCGCAGACACAGGTGGCGGGCCAGGGGGATGGTCTCGGTACCGGCCAGTGCTTCCTCGGCCGCCTTGGCGGCCTCGGCGGCCCGGCCCTCGCGGCCCAGCAGCACGGCCCGGGACCATCCCGCGAACGGCCGGTCCCAGTGGACCTGGGTGAGCCGGTCCGCGACGGCCCCGTCCAGCTCCGCCCAGCCGGCCGCGCCCCCTACGGTCCGCAGGAGCAGGTAGGGGCCCAGGAAACCGGTGACCCCGCGCGTGCTGGGCAATGCGCGCATCGCCTGGTCCGCCTCGGTGAACTCGGCCATCGCGCGGTCGGGTTCCTCCCGCAGCAGGGAGCAGATGCCCTGGGCCCAGCCCCACACGGAGGTGTCGGCGTAGCCCCAGAGTGCTCCGGCGCTCCGTCCGGCCAGTGCGCTCTCCATGACGTGCAGCGCGGCCTGGAGTTTCTGCCGGTCCCCGCGTGAGGCGGCGATGATGGCGTCCACTCCGACGCCGATCAGCTGGACCTCGCGCAGCCGCAGCCGGTGGGCCGTCGTCCGGAGCCGCCGGGCGGACTCCAGGGCGCTGTCGTGCTCGTCGCGCAGCAAGTGGGCCTGGGCCAGATGCATGTCGGCCCAGGCCGTCATGAGCACGGCGCCGGTCTCCTCGGCCGCCTTCCGCACGGCCAGCAGCCGATCGGTTCCGGTGGTGCGGATCCGGTCGAGCACGCCGAGTTCCAGCAGGCCGCGCAGCCGCCAGACCGGCAGCGCATGGGTCTCGGCCGTGGCCACCAGGCGCTCGAACGCCTTCTCCGCCTCGGTCAGATCCTGGGGCCGCAGGCAGTACCCGAGCATGTTCAGCGCCTTGCAGCTGACCTCCGGCAGTCCGACCGCCTCGGCGGTCGCCACGGCCCCTTCGGCCAGGGCCCTGGCGCTCTCCAGCCGGTCCGGGCGCTGCGAGTTGAGCACCAGGTGCGCGGCGACCGCGTCCAGGGCGGCGCGGGACGCGGGGTCGGGCTCGGCTCCGAGCAGTTCCCGTGCCCGCCGCACGGCGGTCAGGCCCTCCTCCCACTGCTGCGCGGTGGCGGCGGCTCTGGCCCGGGCCAGGAAACCCGCGGCGCGGCGGGCCGGCGGCGCGCCCCACACGGTCAGGACACCGTCCAGCCGGTCGCCGAGTTCCGGCACGCGCTGGACGTCGCCGGTGAGGACGAGTGTCCCCATCAGCTCCTCCAGCAGTCCGGCCACCGCCTCGGGCGGGGCGTCCGCGGCGCCGGAGGTCAACTCCAGTCCCCTGTCGAGGAGTTCCACCGCGGTCAGCAGAGCGCCCCGCAGGACCGCCTGTCGGCCGGCCCGGGTGAGCAGCACGGCCGCCCGTGCCCGCTGCCCGCCGGCCACGCACAGCTCCGCGGCCAGGCGGTACAGGTCGTCACCGGAGTCACCGCCGATCAGACCGTGCGGCTCCCCGGCCCGTCGAGGCTCCCCGGCCCGCCGGGCGGGGCGGCCAGCGTCCCGGGGCTCCGGCCCTGCCGCGTCGTCGGACCCTGTGGCGTCAACGCATCCGACGGCGTCGGCGGACTCGATCGCGTCGGCCGCGGCGAGACAGAGCGCCGCCCGCTCCACGGGGAGCAGCCGGTGGGTGATGGCGTCGGCGGTCAGGGCGTGGCGGAACGTGTGCCAGCCGGGCTCCTCCGCGGTGGCGCCGTCGGTGACCAGCTGGGCGCGTGCCGCATGGCGAAGCTGGCGCAGAGCCGTCGCCCGGTCGAGCCCGGCGACGCGGGCGGCTATGTCCACGGGAAAGCGCCTGCCCAGTACGGCCGCCGCTTCCAGAAGCGCGACACCGGGCGGTTCCAGGTGGTCCACGCGCTGAAGGACGGCGGCGGCGACCGTCGCGGGCACGTGGGCGTTCAGCGTGCCGGTCACCGTCCAGCCGTCGCCCCGCCGCCGCACGAGGTCGCCGCTGTCGACCATGGCGGTCAGCAGTTCCTCCACGACGAAGGGGACACCTTCGGAGACGGCGTGCAGGCGGTCAAGTACCTCTGCCGGTACGTGGCCCGCGTCGTCGTGGCCCAGACAGCGGGCTGCCAGCTCGGCGGTGTGGGCGGGGCCGAGGCGGGCGAGGCGCAGGGTGCGGGCCGTACGGCGGGACGCGGCGGCCTCGGCGAGGTCGAGGGCCGGTCCGGGCCCACCGCGCAGGGTGGCCAACAGGACGGCCCGCCGGCCGGGAAGGTTGTCCGTGAGGTAGTCGACGATGGTGAGCGTGTCGGCGTCCGCGTCATGCAGGTCCTCCAGCACCAGGACACAGCCGCCGGTGCGTCCGAGGGTCCCCAGGAGTCGCAGCACCGCCTCGGCGTATCCCACCAGGGGCGCACCGTCCTGCGGCGCCAGCCCGCACAGTCGCGACAGCAGCGGCTCGTACGGGCCCAGGTCCCCGTCGGCGGGCGCCCCTTCGCCGCGCAGTCCGGAGAACACGGCTTCCGCCAGCGGGCGCAGCGGCACCGCGCGCCCGGCGGACGCGGCCCGTCCGCGCAGCACCCGTAACCCGGTGCGTACGGCGGTGTCCGTGGCCTCCTCGACGAGGCGCGACTTGCCGATACCCGGTTCGCCCAGCACGAACACCGAGGAGCCCCGCCCCTCGCCCGCCGATCGGACGGCCGCGGTCAGAAGATCCCGCTCCGGTTCTCTGCCGACCAGTACCGATGACGACAACGACGACACTCAGGCCCCCCTGCGCCCTCTTCCGGGATGCCCCCCACCGGCTCCCGTCGAAAGCTCCTTCGAGTCCGTACAGCGTAGTACCCACGAGTCACAGGGGCCGCACAACTACATGGGGGTCCTTCCCCGATGTCCGCGACCGCGGGCGGGCGGCAGGCTCTCCTCCAGCAGGGCAGGGGGGAGCAGGGCATGGCCCGGGGGACATGCCCTGCCTGCTGTTCATTCTTCGATGGGGGTCGCCACATGTCTTCAACGTCGTCAAGGCCGCCGACACCGCGTACCCGCGTATGGATCGCCGCCGGGCTTCTGGGCGTGGCCCTGTGCGGGTGCTCCTCGCTCACCGGAAGCACGGCCGGAGGCACGGGCGACGGCGCGGGAGGCAGCGCGGGAGGCGCCAACGGCGGGTCGCCGTCGACGAGTTCGGCGGCGGACGCACCGGAGGTACCGGCGACCGCACTGGATCTGGAGCGGGTGTGCACGGACGGGCTCGGCTACTCGGGGATGCCTGCCTACGACCGTACGAAGAAGACCGTGCACCCGGCGGTCCTCATGAACAGCCCCGGCGACGGCTGGTCGCAGTCCGAGCCGCCGGCCGGCGACTTTCCCAAGGGCTGGATCCTCGGCTACTCGGACAAGCCGGCCGACGCCGAGCTGGTCGTCTGCGTCGAGCGCACCAAGGCGAGCCCGACCGGCAGGAAGTGCGACATGGAGAGCGACGACGGCAAACCGTTCACCGTCAGCACGTACAACACCTCGTACCGCCTGAAGGTCGTCGAGGCGCGCACGGGCGAGGAGTTGTCCGAGCACACGGGTGAGGCCAAGTCCGACGAGTGCCCGATGTACATCTTCACCTCGGACGGCGAGGACAAGGACAAGCACTACAACGAGGTTCGGCCAAAGGACTACCGCAAGCGCGTACAGCCCTTCATCGCGCCCTAGCCTTCTTCACCTCGGCCGTACCGCCGTCGCCGTCACCTCGGCCGTCCCCGTCGCCGCTCCCCCGGAGGACCGCATGCCCGGCACGACCACCACCGCCGTCGATCTCACCGCGCTGAGCGTCGCCCGAGGTGGCTCCTGTCGGCTCACCGGCCATCTCACCCGGCCCGTGGGGGCGGGCCCCTGGCCCGGTGTGGTCGTGGTCCATGAGGCGCTGGGCGTCAATGATGTGATGCACCGTCAGGCGGAGCGGCTGGCGAGAGCCGGGTACCTCGTCGTCATGCCGGACCTGTTCACCGACGGAGGTGCCGTCCGCTGCTTGGTGCCGACCTTCCGGGCCGCCCTGTCCGGCCACGGCCGTGCCTTCCGCGACATCGAGGCGGCCCGCACCCGCCTCGCCCAGGATCCCGACTGCACCGGGCGGATCGGCGTCATCGGCTTCTGCATGGGCGGTTCCTTCGCCCTCCTCTCCGTGCACGACGGCGAGTTCGACGCCGCCTCCGTCAACTACGGCCGTCTGCCGAAGGAACTCGACGGGGCGCTCGCCAATTCCTGCCCGGTCGTCGCGAGTTACGGGGCCCGCGACCGTACGCTGCCGGGCGCGGCCCGCAGGCTGGAGGCGTCCCTCGACCGGCTCGGCATCGTCCACGACGTCAAGGAGTACCCGGAGGCCGGGCATTCGTTCCTCAACGACGCCGAGGTGGGGCCACGCGCACTGCGTCCGCTGATGCGTGTCGCCGGAATCAGGCCGCATCCGGAGTCCGCCGTCGACGCCTGGCGGCGCATCGACGGCTTCTTCGCCACGCACCTCAAGGCGGAAGACCGAGCGGAAGACGAAAAGGACTGACTGAGGCGTCTATTTCCCGTTGTCCGCCTCGCCCGGCGTCCTCAAGGGGTTCGGGACCGGCAGATAGCGTGCGTCGGCGCCGTCCGCGCCGGTCCAGCGCAGCAGCAGGTTTGTCTTGCCGGGCAGGGTCGGGGCCCGGAGCAGTTCGGCCGCCTCGGGCAGCTCCGCGCCGCACCGCGACAGCTCGCGTCGCACGGCGTCCCAGAGTTCCAGGCCCGGGTACCGCTCCCCCAACGCCTCCGCGATCTCCAGGAGGTTGTTGACGACCAGGCAGTACACCAGCCGCTCCCACCCGGCCGCGCGCGTCACCTCGGGCAGCAGTTTCACGCCCTCCGCGTCGCGGAACAGCGCCTGCACCGGCATCCCGTCACTGTCCACGGCGACCACCGTGTTCTGCAGATGCGCTTCGAGTACGACCCCGTGCCGGGCGAACAACTCCAGGGCGGGCGGGACGACTTGACGCAGATACGCCGACCACCAGGCCGCCGGGTCGGCGAGGCCTTCGAGGGGGCTGCCCTCAAAGGCCTCGATGCCCTGCGAGCCCTCTGTGCCAGGCGTCCCCTCCGTCAGCGCGGCCGCCAGGACCGGGGTCGCGCCAGGGATCACATGGGTGCGCAGCCCATCCCGTACGAGGACGGCGAGTTCCTCGAAGGCGAAGTCGGCGGTGCGGTAGCCGCGGTCGCTCAGCCAGGCCGCGGGGGTGTCCGTGGCCGCGAACGCCGAGGTCACCGCCAAGTTCGTGCGGCGCAGCCGGAGGAGGTCGTGGCGCCAGAGGCGGCGGATGTCGTTGGTGATGCGGACGTCGAGGCTGAACTTCAGGAAGAGGTCGGTGTCGGGGACGTACAGCGTGCGGATCGCCGCCGTCGGCCAGGCCGTCCACGCGGAGGGGCCCAGCCGTACGAGGCGGCCGTCCGCGAAGGCCCCGCGGATCTCCGGGCGGGCGCCGACGAGGTCGAGCTGCCAGGGGTGGACGGGCAGGAGGCGATAGCCGGGCGGCGCCTCGCCCAGCTCGTCGAGCGCGCCCGTGTCACCTTCCTCCAGGCACACGTCCTCCCTCAGCCCCAGGAGCACCACCGGGAAGCGGGTGTACGCCTCGGGGGCGTACGGAATCCAGCCGGTGACCGGGCCTCCGCCGCGGGCCTTGGGGGCGGGATGGTAGGGATGTCCGGTGATCAGGGACTGTTCGGAACGCCGGTACAGGTCGTCGGGCGGGGTCGTTCCCTCCCTGGCGGTCAGGATCGCCGCCACCGCGTCCCGGCTGTCGATCATCTCGATGGGCAGCTCGGGGTTGGACAGGCCGGTGTGTCCGCGGAGGACCTCGGCGGTGAGTTTGACCAGTTCCGCGTGGCTCAGGCGCTGCCAGGCACCGGCCGCGTACACCTCCGGCTCGGCGGGGCGGCGTCCGCCGCGCACCCTCAGGAGCCGTCCCCCGGCCGGCAGCCGGTACACGCACCGGTCGCCGGACTGCCCGGGGCCCGGTGCCGGCTCGCCGAGTTCCCGCAGCAGACAATTGAGCAGCGGCGCCGCCGCGTGCGCATCGGCTGCTTCGCCGATGCCGTCCCCGGTGTTCATGGGGTGCATGGGTGGCATGGGGTGCATGAGGTCCACGCGATCCGTTCGTTGCGTACGGTGCCCTGGCGCTCAGTATGTCCGGCGTTGTACCCGGCCGCGACGCCGGCCCCACACCCTAGGAGCCCTCTGTGCACCCTCCCCGCACCCCAGTCGGGACCGAGGCCGTTCTCGCCGCCGAGCTGCGCACGGCACGCCCCGCTCTGCTGTCCCCGTACGCGGTCGAACTCCCCGGTGCCCGCGCGGCCGTGCTGACCCGGCTGTGGCGCGGGCTCGTCCATGAGCCGCTGCCGTGGGTCACGCGCCGGGAGGCGGCGGGGCACGAGGGGCTGGTGCTGCGGCTGGCCGACGGGCGTCGTTTGCACGGCCCGGTCTCGGACGCGTACGCGCAAGCCGCCACCGTCAGGGAGGTCGAACTGGACGGGACGGCGTACCGCCACCCGGCCACGCTCATGACGGCACTCGGGCTGCCGCACGGGCACGCCTTCGCCGTCGAACTCGGCCACAGCGTCGCCTCGTTGGCCCTCTCGCGCGCCAACCAGCCCGCGATGAGCTCTCCTTTCACGTCCTGGGGGTGGGAGCAGCGGGTCGTGGACGGGCATCCGTTCCATCCCAACTGCCGTTCCCGGCCCGGCTTTTCGGTGGCCGAGCAGCTGGCGTACGCACCGGAGCACCGGGCGGACGTCGAGCTGGGGCTGGTGGCCGTGCCGGAGGGCGCCTGCCTGGTGGGCGGGGAGTGGCCGTACCGGGAGGCGGGGCGCGTGCTGATCCCCGTACACCCGTGGCAGGCGCGGCATGTGCTGAAGGACGAACGGGCGGTCGGGGAGGGCGTCGCCGGGGAGAGTCTGACCGCGCATCCCCTGATGTCCCTGCGGACCCTGGCCCTCCCGGACGGACCGCACGTCAAGACCGCGCTCAGCGCGCGGCTGACCTCCTCCGTGCGGGACATCTCGGTGTACTCGATCGAGTCGGCGGCGGCCGTGTCGGCGTTCATGGAGGCGATGGCCGGGCGGCTGGACGGGATGCTGCACATCACCCGGACGCTCGGCGCGGTCACCGCCAACACCCCTGATCTGGCAGCGGTGTTGCGCGAGTCCCCGGACGTGTACGCGGGGGCGGGCGAGCGGGTCGTCCCGGTCGCCGCGCTCCCCTCGACCGTGCTGCCCCGGTCACCGGCCTGGCTGGCCGAGTTCAGCCGGCTCGCGCTCGCCGTCGGGCTGCGTCTGCTCGACCTGGGCGTGGCCCTGGAAGCGCACGGCCAGAACCTGCTGGTGGTGCTCTCGCCCGCGGGCGCCCCGCTGCGGCTCGTCTACCGCGATCTGGCCGACATCCGGATCAGCCCGACACGGCTGGCCCGCCACGGCATTCCGGCCCCGGACCTGACGGGCCGTATCGTCACGGACGACGAACCGGTCCTGCGCAGCAAGCTGTTCGGTTCGCTCGTCGCGGGCGCGCTGGCGGCGACGGCGGGTTCGGCGACCGCGCTGGGAGAGGCACTGTCCTCGGCCGTACGGGATCTGCCGCGCACCCCGGATCTCGCGGCACTGCTCGAAGAGCCGCTGCCGGCCAAGGCGTTGACGACGATGCGGCTGTCACCCGAGCGGCCGGGAGACATCTGGGCGCGGCTGCCGAACCCGCTCCCCGGCCCCTGACTCGACCGCCCCGGCCCTCGCCCCGCCCCCGTTTTGTTGCGTGACGCCATTGATCAATAGGATCCGGCGATGATCACAAGACAACGGCTGGCGGTGGGCGCCTGCGCCCTGCTCGCCGCCCTGACGGCCGGGATCGCCCTCCCGGCCGGAGCCGTCGCCGGCGAACCCACGGGTGACGCGGCGCCCAAGGTCGACCTCGTCCTCGACGTGAGCGGTTCGATGCGCGCGCGGGACATCGACGGACAGACGCGGATGGCCGCCGCGAAGCAGGCCTTCAACGAGGTCCTCGACGCGACACCCGAAGAGGTCCAGCTCGGCATACGGACACTCGGCGCCAACTACCCCGGCGACGACCGCAAGACGGGCTGCAAGGACACCGAACAGCTGTACCCCGTAGGGCCGTTGGACCGCACCGAGGCGAAGACCGCCGTCGCGACCCTCGCACCCACCGGCTGGACCCCGATCGGCCCGGCGCTCCTCAAGGCTGCCGACGACCTGGAGGGCGGCGAGGGATCCCGCCGTATCGTCCTCATCAGCGACGGCGAGGACACCTGCGCCCCGCTGGACCCGTGCGAGGTGGCCCGGGAGATCGCCGCCAAGGGGATCGGCCTCACCATCGACACACTCGGTCTGGTGCCGAACACCAAACTGCGGCAGCAGCTGAGCTGTATCGCGGAGGCGACCGGCGGAACGTACACCTCGATCGAGCACACCGACGAACTCACCGACAAGGTCAACCAGTTGGTGGACCGGGCTGCCGATCCAGTGGTCACGCCGGTCGCCGTGGACGGCGCGGACGCGTGCGCACAGGCACCCACGCTCAAGTCCGGGCTCTACACCGACCGTGAGGAGTTCGGGCAGCACCGCTGGTACCGCGTGGACGTCCCGGCGGGCTTCGAACTGCGCGCGTCGGTGAGCGTGGCGGCCGACCGTCAGGTCAACCGCGACTACGGGGTGTCGCTGCGGGCGGTGACCGCGAGCGGGCGCGAGATCGTGCGCGGCGAGTCGACCGGCTCGGGCCGGACCGACGTGATGTCCGCCGGTCTGCGCTACCCGAAGTCGGAGAGCGAGGACGACGACGATTCCGACAGCAAGCCCGCGGCCGAGGCCGTGTGTCTGCAGGTCGCCAACTCCTTCTCGGCGGCCTCCGGCGTCAAGACCACGCCCGGACTGCCGCTCGAACTGACAGTGGACGTCGTCGACGCTCCCGACACGTCGAGCGACGTGGCCTCCTTCGGCCTCGGTCGCGGCTGGTGGCTGCTCGGCGCCCTGGTGCTCACCGGCTTCCTCGCGGGTGTGCTGTGGGGCTGGGTCTCACGCTGGCGGGTCGCGGTCTGGAGGACCAACTGATGCGTACCACTCGTGTATTGAGCAGTCTCCGTGAATTGAGCAGTCTCCGTGTTCTGAGTGACGTCCGCACAGGCGGTGTCGGGCTGGCAGGCCGTGTCGTCCGTGCGGTGGGTGCGGGTCTGCTGGTGCTGGGGGCCGCCGCGTCTCCTGCGGTCGCGGACTCCTCCCCCTCCGCGAGCCCGTCGGACGACGGGGCCGGGCCCACCTCGGCCGGTACCTCGTTCCGTACGGCGGCCGAGGTCGACCAGGGGCAGCGGGCGACCGCGAGCGCGTCCATGGGTGACTACCTGTACTGGTCGTTCCCCGCCGACGCCGGGCAACGGCCCACCGTGAAGGCGACGGTGAAGCTGCCCGACGCGCACGCCTCCGCGACCTGGCAGGTCGACGTGTACGACGGTCTGCGGCGCCGCCAGGCGTGCCAGTACGGGGCGCAGACGCGGACTGCTGCCCAGGACGCGGCCTCCGTGGAGCTGTCCTGCACACTGCGTACGGTCCGTGCCTGGTCCGAGCCGTGGGCCGACGACCCGTTGCCGGGCACGTACTACGTCCGGCTGACCACCGTCGGCCTCAAGGCGGCCGACCTCGGGCTTCCCGTGAGCGCCGAGGTCCAGGTCGACTCGAAGGACGTCGGCGGGGCCGCCGCGGTGGACGGCTCGTTGGCCGAGCCGCTCGTTCCCGGGGTCGCCGTGGCGGCCGAGGGCGGCGACAGCGACGAGGAGTCCGAGACCTCGGTCGCCGTGCTGTCCAGCATCGAGCCCGATGACGGGTGGGCCTCCGGCTGGTGGTCCGACCGTTGGGTGTGGACCGGGGTGGGTGGTGTGCTGGCGGCGCTTGCGGGGGTCGGTGGGTACTCGTTGACGCGGGGGCGGTCTGTGCGGCCGGCCCCGTAGCGCTCCGTTCGATGGACGGTTGTTGTCTGCGGGGCGGTGGGGGCTGGTCGCGCAGTTCCCCGCGCCCCTGAAGGGGCGCTGTGCCGCAGCCGGTTTGAAACCGGTCCCGCTCAGGCCCTTGCCGTAAAAGCCCTGCCGCGCCAACTCCATGGCGCGGAAGGGCTTTTGGTGACCCGGCGTACGGGGTCACGCCTCCCGGAGTGTCTTGGCCAGGGGGCTTTCGCCCCTCACCGTGATGCGGCCGTCCCGGACCGCGTCGAGGAGGGCGAGGTCGCCTCTCGCGAGTGCCGTGCATGCCTCGGCGTCGAGGGAGAGGCCGGCGTCGGGTTCCTCGGGGGCCGGGCCCTCTCCGTAGACCGGGCCGTCCGGCGCGCCGAGTCGGACGTAGAACTCCCCTTCGTCGAGCCGGACTTGGACGACGCCGTCGCCAAGTCCCTCCAGGGAGCGCAGCAGCGGCAGCGCGAACCAGTGGGCGCGCACCGCGTCCGTGGGGCGCCGTTCTGCCAGCAGGGGTGCGCCCCACTCGCCGAGCGCCTGGAGGACGGGCAGCAACTCGCGCCCACGGCCGGTGAGTTCGTAGACGTTCGCCGCACCCGGCGGTGGCAGCCGTCGCCGGGTCGCCAGGCCGTCCCGCTCCATGTCCTTGAGCCGGGAGGCGAGGACGTCCGTGCTCACGCCGGGCAGATCCGCGTGCAGGTCGGTGTAGCGGCGGGGACCGGCCAGCAGCTCGCGGACGATCAGGAGGGTCCAGCGGTCACCGAGGGCATCAAGGGCCCGGGCAGCGGAACAGTACTGGTCGTAGCTTCGGCGAGGTGACATGCGACGCAGTCTAGACAACTTGTTGGACTTTCCAAGCTCGAACTTGGTAAAACCAAGCAACACACGAAACCGGAGGGGCGAGCGCGCATGGAGTTCCGGCAGTCGAACAAGCTCAGCGAGGTCTGCTACGAGATCCGGGGCCCGGTGATCGAGCACGCCGACGCGCTGGAGAAGGCAGGCCACAGCGTGCTGCGCCTGAACACCGGCAACCCCGCGCTCTTCGGCTTCGAGGCGCCGGAGGAGATCCTCCAGGACATGATCCGGATGCTGCCCCAGGCGCACGGGTACACGGACTCGCGCGGCATCCTCTCCGCCCGCCGGGCCGTGGCGGGGCGCTACCAGACGCTGGGCCTGGAGGTCGGCGTCGACGACGTCTTCCTCGGCAACGGCATCTCCGAGCTGATCTCGATGGCCGTACAGGCACTGGTCGAGGACGGCGACGAAATCCTCATCCCCGCCCCCGACTTCCCCCTCTGGACGGCCGTCACCACCCTCGCGGGCGGCAAGGCGGTCCACTACCTCTGCGACGAACAGGCCGACTGGTACCCGGACCTTGACGACATGGCGTCGAAGATCACCGACCGCACCAAGGCCGTGGTCATCATCAACCCGAACAACCCCACCGGCGCGGTCTACCCGAAGGAGATCATCGAGGGCATCCTCGACCTCGCCCGCCGGCACGGCCTGATGGTCTTCGCCGACGAGATCTACGACCAGATCCTGTACGACGACGCCGTGCACCACTCGGTCGCCGCGCTCGCCCCCGACCTGGTCGTGCTGACGTTCTGCGGCCTGTCGAAGACGTACCGGGTGGCCGGCTTCCGCTCGGGCTGGCTGGTGGTCACGGGCCCGCGCCAGCACGCGAAGAACTACCTGGAGGGGCTCACCATGCTGGCCTCCATGCGGCTCTGCGCCAACGCGCCCGCGCAGTACGCCATCCAGGCCGCGCTCGGCGGCCGGCAGTCCATCCACGAACTGACCGCTCCGGGTGGGCGTCTGCACGAACAGCGCACCGTGGCCTGGGAGAAGCTCAACGAGATCCCCGGCGTGTCCTGCGTGAAGCCGAAGGGCTCGCTGTACGCGTTCCCGCGCCTCGACCCCAAGGTCCACAAGATCCACGACGACGAGAAGTTCGTCCTGGACCTGCTGCTCCGGGAGAAGATCCAGGTCGTCCAGGGCACCGGCTTCAACTGGCCGACCCCCGACCACTTCCGCATCCTCACCCTCCCGCACGCCGACGACCTGGACGCGGCGATCAGCCGGATCGGCCGGTTCCTGAGCGGCTACCGGCAGTAGGAAGCAGTCCGGGCGGTCGGGGGCGCTTCACGGGCGGGCGGCAGGTCGGTGTCAGAGCCGGGTCGTAGTCTTCGAATGGGCCCGCTGATCGCCTGGATCTTCGCGCGGGCCTCCTCGTCGACGGACCGGGAAGGAGCGCCATGACACGACCGCCGACCGCCGCGCAGCGGCGCGTCATCGACGCGGCCGATCCCGTGACCGGACGGCTCAGAGGTACGGAGAGCCAGCTCGCGGCGCTGGTGAGGCGAGGGCTCGCCTTCCGGCATCCACGTCCGCCGCACGATCACTTCCTCACACCCGCCGGGCATCGGGTCCGCGAGGAGACGGCCACCCCGGCGGCGAGCGCTCCGGAAGCCGCCGAGCCCACTCAGGAGCCTGCCCGGGAGTCCTCCGGGGTGTTCGCCGCCCGGGTCGGCGGCAAGGAGGGCGTCGACGCCGGTCCGTCGCGCATACGTGAGGTGCACAGCGCCTGGCAGGGGCTGCTCGAACTGCGCCGCATGACCAATCCGCACGGGGTCGTGGACCGGCCGTGCGCCTGGGAGCGTACGCATCTGGTGCAGGCCGCCGCGCTCGCACTGGAGGCGGCGGGGCACCGGCCGGCGGACGCGGACACCGAGGGGTACCGGGTGCGCGCGACACCCCAGCCGGAGGCCGTCGCCGTGCGCGGTCCTGACGCCGAAGCCCTGCGGGAGTGCGCGGCGTCGCTGGAGCAGGCAGGCTGGCAGGTGGGCGAGCACACGGAGCCGCGTACCGGCGTGCGGTATCTGCTTGCCTCGCCCCGACGGACGTGACAGCACCCGAATGCCCTACGACATCCATACGACATTCAGCGGTTGACGCCCTTGAGCAACCGCTCAGTACGCTTGCGCCCATCCTGACTGCCGTTGAAGCTGTTGAAGGAGTTGAGGGAGAAGTCATGGCCGAACCGTTTTCCGTCCCTGTGACCGTGCGCGGGTACGAGACCGACGTCCAGGGGCATGTGAACCAGGCCGTGTACGTGAACTACGCGGAGCACGCCCGCTGGTCGTTACTGCAAGCCGCCGGGATCACCCAGGCCGGTCTGGCGGCCAAGGGCGTGGGCCCGGTGTCGCTGGAGATGACCGTCCGCTACCGACGGGAGCTGCGGGCCGGCGACGAGGTGGAGGTGACCTGCGACTTCATCTGGGGCGAGGGCAAGACGTTCCGGGTCGAGCAGACGATCCGCAAGTCCGACGGCACCGTCGCCGCCGAGATCACCGGGGTCGGCGGCCTGATGGACCTCAAGCAGCGAAAGCTGGTGGCGGACCCAAGGGACTACTTCCGCGCACTGGCCTCGGATCCCGGACGGTTCGGCCTCTGAGCAACGGGGCCCGCGCCCCCCAAGGGGCGCGGGGAACTGCGCGACAAGCCACGACGCACCCGCAGACGTCACGCAACACCACACCACACACCCGACCCACTCACAGCGGAGCACCCAGCTCCGGCCGATGCAGGGCGTCATACGCCGCACGCGACTCGGCGATCGTCACACGATGCCGCTCCGCCCAGTCGGTCAGCCCGAGCAGGCTGGCGTGCAACTCACGGGCCACCGGCGTGAGTTCGTACTCCACCTTCGGCGGGACCGTCGGGTGGACGGTGCGCGTGACGAGTCCGTCGCGCTCCAGATTGCGCAGGGTCAGCGTGAGCATGCGGCGGCTGATGCCCTCGATGCTGCGCTCCAGCTCGGTGAAACGGATCGGGCCGTGAGCGGCGGCCACGATGATCATCACGCTCCATTTGCCCGCGACCCTGTCAAGAACCTCCCGGACCGGGCAGCCCTCCGCGTGCACGACCTGCGACGTAACACCGGTGTTCCCCTGGGACATTGAAGTGCCTCCTTACGCCGGTCTCCATAGTCACCCACGATGTCCTCCGTTACAAGTCGTGCACCTATGGAACAACCAGCAGCGATACGGAGGGCCAAGGCCATGTCGTCCCGGAACGGGTCACCCACACAGCGAACCGCGCCGCACCCGGAGCAGAGTCCGGCACAGCGAACGTACTCCCGTTGGGCGTCCCTCGTCGTGCTCTGCGCGGGCACGCTGATGACGATCCTGGACGGCAGCATCGTGACCGTCGCGATGCCCGCGATCCAGAGCGACCTCGGCTTCTCGGCGCCGGGACTCGCCTGGGTCGTGAACGCCTACCTGATCCCGTTCGGTGGGCTGCTGCTGCTCGTGGGGAGGCTCGGTGATCTGGTCGGCCGGAAGCGGATGTTCGTGGCGGGTCTCGTCGTGTTCACCGTGGCGTCCGTGCTGTGCGGGGTCGCCACCAGTCAGGGCATGCTGATCGCGGCGCGGGCGCTGCAGGGCGTCGGCGGGGCGATGACCTCGGCCGTGGTGCTCGGCATGCTGGTCGCGCTCTTCCCCGAGCCGCGCGAACAGGCCAGGGCGATCGCCGTGTTCAGCGCGGTCGGCGCGGCGGGCGGCGCGCTCGGCACGTTCCTCGGCGGGGCTCTCACCCAGGCGCTCAACTGGCACTGGATCTTCCTGATCAACCTGCCGATCGGGATCGCCGCCTGGATCGCCGCCCTCCGCATCCTCGCCCCCGACCGCGGCGCCGGGCTCGGCAAGGGCGCCGACTACCCCGGGGCCGCGCTGGTCACCGGCGCGCTGATGCTCACGGTGTACGCGATCGTGGGCGCCGGCGAACGCGAGCTGGGCTCCACACTCGCGCTGGGGGCCGTATCCATCACCCTCTTCGCCGCCTTCGCCCTGCGGCAGTCGAGGGCCGCCCGTCCGCTCCTCCGTCTGCGGCTGTTCCGCTCACGCCTGCTCACCGGCGCGAACGGGGTGCAGATCCTGATGATCGCGACGATGTACGGCTTCCAGTACATCGGCGCGCTCTACCTCCAACGCGTGCTGGGCTTCGGCGAGTTGATGACCGGTACGGCGTTCCTGCCCGCGCCCGTCCTGATCGGGGTGCTGATGCTGGGCCTGTCCGCGCGGACGATCGGCCGCTTCGGCCCGTACCGCGTGCTGCTCGCCGGGCTCGTACTCATCACGGCCGGGATGGCGCTTCTGGCCCGGGTGCCGACCGACGGTTCGTACGTCGTCGACGTGCTGCCCGCGATGCTGCTGCTCTCCGCCGGGTTCGCGGCGGCGATGCCCGCGGTGACCGGGCTCGCGATGTCCGGCGCCCTGGAGGAGGACGCGGGCCTGGCGTCCGGCCTCTTCAGCACCACTCAGGTGGTGGGCGGTTCCCTGGGCCTAGCCGCCCTCACGACCCTCGCGGCGAGCCACACGGACGGCCTCGTGAACGGCGGCGCCACGCTCGCCGCAGCCACCGCGGACGGGTACCGGCTGGCGTTCGCGGTCGGCACGGGGATCGCGCTGGCGGGGCTGGCGCTCGCGGCGGGGGTGCTGCGGCCGGGGCGCGAGTCGTCCTCGGAACCGGTGAAGGTCGAGGCCGATTCGGGAGCCGGTTCCGATTCCGACTCCGAGGGCGATTCCGAGGCCGGGGCACGCGTGGAGGTGTCCGGCTGAGGCGGCTGCCGCAGGAACAGCGGACAGGGGCAGGGGCAGGGGCAGGGCTCATGTGCGGGAGTGTGCGGCTGTGGGGAGCGTTCCCCGGCAGCCGCGCTCCCGCCCGCGTCTCAGCTCTCGCCGAACGCCGCCCCGTGGTCGACCACCCACTCCCGGTACCTCCGCGGCGGCCGGCCCAGCACCTGCCGCACCTCCTCCGTGACGACGGCGTTGCGACGTGCACACCGGCCTCAGCCTGTGCCACGCATCCGGACCGGACACGCCACGAGCCAGCAGCGTGCGGCGAGACTCAGGGGAGGGGTCGGCCACCGTTGCCGCCGGAGTGCACAGCACGCACCAGGGATGCGCGTACAGATAGCGGCGGTGGATGTTCGGCCACCGTCGCCCCTACGGGCTTGTCTCTGGCGTCTCGCGCTGCACGTTCTCTTCTGTTGATGCGGACAGCTCACCCTGTCCGCATGAGTTCGGCATCAGCGCTGGATTGTTCGGCATCAGCGGATCGCGGAGACGCGCGTCCTGCTGTTCAGAGCCTGTCCTGTCGCGTCACTCTGGCCATGGGCAAATGCTTGATGCCGATAATTTTCAGTTGATGCGGACACGTCTACTGAACCGATTGCTCACAGCCAGGGGTGTAGCTCATCGTCAGTGCATGACAGCGAAGAAGCCCCCTCAGCCAGCCGTCGAACTCCGCTGCGGCGGGCTGCACTTGACGATTCAACGCGTCCCCGGATGGCTGGTGGCAGCCCTCGCCACTGCCACGGGTAGCGGGCTCGCGGCGTGGCTTACGTCCTGATGATGACGCTCGGGGCAGGCGGGGACAGAGCACCGGGGGGCGGGGCTTCAGGGGCATGGGGGATCACCTCCAGCGAGGGCAGAGGGGGCAGGCGAAGGCTCGGACATCCCCTGTCTTTTCAGTCATTCGAGTACCTCGATATCTGGCGATTTGACGGATTGCCCGAGACACGGTGTCCTGCGTCCATGACTAGGAACACGAGTGGCAGCGGCGCTGCCTCCACCTCCGCCAGTGATTTTGAACTCGGTTGTGGTGACGCTTACTTGCGGATGGGTAACGCCACCGAGCGAGTCCAACTGGCCCTTGTTGCAACGCTCTTTGTTGCCGTCATCGGGACACTGTCGATCGCCGCTTTGGTGGTGGCGCGAAGCTCTCGCCTGTGACTGTCGCAAGGGCAGCAGCCGGACAGGGTTTGGCGACGACAGCGCTCACCACTGCCAGAGGAAGCAGGCTTGCCGTGTGGCTCACGACCCGATGATGCCGCTCGGGGCAGCGGGGTGCCGAGCACAGGGGCTTGCCCGGCATGGGGGAACCTCCAAGCAGGGAGGGGGCGTTGCAGCACAGCGCTGGACTCGCGCCCATGGCGTCGGAAGGGAGGTGACCGTGAGCAACGAACTTCCGCCTATGGAGCGGGATTTGCGACTCTTCATGACGGGCTCATACGCGCAGGCAACCGAGTTGGCCAGAGCCGTAGAGGTTGGCGACACTGATTGCGTGCTCCACATGGCGATGGGGTCCGGCAAGTCGCACAATTTTGTGCACAGCTACAGTTGGCTGGACGCACAGACCTACGTTCGAGACGAGTTCCGGAACGGGCTTCTCGCTGCTGGCGAGCGTCTACGGAACGCTGCCACACGGTCCGAAAAGCGCGCTGCGGTACGCGAGTTTCTCTCAGCTTTGACAGACCTAATTTTGTGCCTGTTGCGCTATCTGATGAGCACTGTGCTGCTACTGCTATCTCGTTCAATAAGTCGTACTGATTCAGATGCCAAGACAGTTTGGAAGCCCTCGCCGATCGACACGTCACCACAGATCACGCCTCGGGGGCCGAACCCCGCCTTCCCGTGACCATTCACCGGGGCGGGCATCACAGCAGCGCGCTGGGGAGCGCCGTACTAGCTGCCTGAGTGGCTCGCCGACCATGCAAGGTCGGAAGGTTCAGATCATGTTTTCCCTGCCGGACACGGCCCCTTGGTGGGCAGTCTTGAGCGTCGCGGTTCTAGGAATCGTTGTATTCGGTGTTCCCCGTTTCGTCCGCTCTGTGTGGCCGCAGTCCTCCGCTCACCGCAAGGAACTCTTGCGAGAGTGGCAGCGACAGCGTGAGCAGGAACGGGCCCGTAAGCATGAGCAGGAACGGGCCCGTCAACAAAAGGAACTCGACGGCCAAGGGTGACGGGAGCACGGGCGGGAACTCGTCCAGTTCCCGCCCTGAAGTCCTCCCCGGTCTTGGCCAAGTGGCTGCCATGGCAGAGAGGTTGAACGTTGCCGTCCGTGTCCTCGCCCCCGAGGGCGAGCGGCTGCACGTGATCCACGTCCACGACGTCCACGAGGACGAGCGATCCGCACCGCGCACAGCAAGCACCACCGCAGACACCGTCCAGAACAAGGGGACGGGAATGGGAAAGGGCGGCGGGGGCGAAGAAAGCCCTCGGCCAGTTCACCGCCGGTTCTCCCCCATGTGGCCCAGCCACCGTGCCCAGGCCACCCACCGGGGGTATCCCTCCCACGGCACCCCCACCCCCACCACCGCGACCCCGGAGACCCACCCATGCCGCTAGCCCGTCGCGCGTTCCTCACCGTCTTCGCCGCCGCAGCCGGTACCGTCGCTTGTTCTCACGCACCCGCGCACTCGGACGGCACCCCGGCCAAGGAGGCACCCGTGACGGAGGCGGCGGCAGCAACGAGGGCGGCCCGGCGGCTCCTCCCCCACCACTGGCGGCAGCTGCGATTCGAGACGACTGGCACCGGGACCGGCACCAGAACCGGAACCGACACATTCGGCGTGTCCGGCGTCACCGGCCGCATCACCATCACCGGCAACAACGCGGCCACCCAACTCACCGGCCTCCGCTGGTACTTGAAGCACGTCGCCCACGCCAACATCAGCTGGGCGGGCGAGCAGCTCGACCTCCCGTCGGACCTGCCCGGCCCGGCCGATCCGGTGACCAGGACGGCCAACGTCCCGCACCGATTCGCCCTCAACGACACGAACGACGGCTACACGGGCGCGTACAACGACTGGACGTACTGGGAGCGCGAGCTGGACGTGCTGGCGTTGCACGGCTACAACGAGGTGCTGGTGTGCACGGGCGCGGACGCGGTCTACCACCGGGTGTTCCGCGGGTTCGGGTACACGGACGAGGAAGTGCGGCAGTGGATCGCGGGGCCCGCCCATCAGCCGTGGTGGCTGATGCAGAATCTCGCCGCCTTCCCCGATCCCGTGTCGCGGCAGCTCCTCGACGGCCGCGCCGCGCTCGGGCGGCGAATCGCCGACCGGGTACGGGAGTTGGGCATGACGCCCGTGTTCCCGGGCTACTTCGGCACCGTCCCGCCGGGCTTCACGGAAAGGAACGAAGGCGCCCGCACCGTCCCCCAGGGCACCTGGATGGGACTGCGGCGCCCCAACTGGCTGGACCCGCGCACCGCGCACTTCGCGCGCGTCGCGGCGGCTTTCTACCAGGCTCAGGACGAGGTGTTCGGCGGCGCTTCGACGCTCTACAAGATGGACCTGCTGCACGAGGGCGGCGACCCGGGTGACGTCCCGGTCGCCGACGCGGCGAAGGGCGTCGAGAAGGCGCTGCTCACCGCGCATCCGGACGCGACCTGGGTCATCCTCGGCTGGCAGCGCAACCCGCCGCGGGCCATCGTCGACGCCGTCGACAAGTCCCACATGCTCGTCATCGACGGCCTCTCCGACCGCTTCCCGAAGGTGAAGGACCGCGAGGCCGACTGGGGCGACACCCCGTACGCCTTCGGCTCGATCTGGAACTTCGGCGGCCATACGACCCTGGGCGCCAACACCCCCGACTGGGCAGCCCTGTTCAACAAGTGGCGCACCAAGCCGGGCAGCACCCTATGCGGTGTCGCCCTGCTGCCCGAGGCGGCCGACAACAACCCCGCCGCCTTCGACCTCTTCTCCGAACTCGCCTGGGAAGACGGCGAGTTGGACCTCAACGTCTGGTTCAGGGACTGGGCCCTCTCCCGCTACGGCGCCCGTGATCCGCACGCCGAGGCCGCCTGGGACATCCTCCGCCGCACCGCGTACGGCACGACACGCGCCGACTCGTGGAGCGAGGGCGCCGACGGGCTGTTCGGCGCCCGCCCCTCACTCACGGCGAAGTCGGCCGCCAAGTGGTCACCCAAGCAACTCCGGTACGGCGCCGATGAGTTCGAGCCCGCGCTCGGCGAACTGCTCCGGGTGCGCGCGAACCTCCGGAACTCCTCCGCGTACCGCCGCGACCTCCTGGACGTGGCCCGCCAGGCCGTCTCCAACCGCAGCCGCGTCCTCCTCCCCCGCATCAGGAAGGCGTACGAGGCCGGGGACGCGCCCTGCTTCGACCGGATCACCGGGGACTGGCTCGCCCTGATGGACGTGCTGGAGACCCTGCTGGCCACCGACTCCCGGCATCTGCTGGGGCGTTGGGTCGCCGACGCGCGGGCCTGGGGCGCGGACGCGGCGGAGCGGGACCGGCTGGCGTACGACAATCTGTCGCTGCTGACGGTGTGGGGCACCCGGCAGGGCGCGGACGCCGGGCTGCGCGACTACGCCAACCGTGAGTGGGCGGGTCTGGTCGGCGGGCTCTACCGGCTGCGGTGGGCGACGTACTTCACCGAGCTGCGGGCCGCGATGGCGGACGACCGGGAGCCGAAGGCCGTCGACTGGTTCGCCCTGGAGGAACGCTGGACACGCCGGCCGGGGCAACTCGCCACCCGGCCCACCGGTGACACGTACGAAGCCGCCGTCCGCGTACGAGAAGTGCTGGTCACGACCCGCTAGCCGGTCGCGCGCCGCCACCCGGCCCCGCCGTACGGCCTCGACTCCTCCACAACACGCACCTCCTTGACGGGTATACGTCACTCCAAATTTCTGGTAGGAAACCTTCCTAACAGTACGGACGAACGACTCCCACCCCACTGGAGGTCCCGTGCACACCCCCCACATACGCTCCTCGCGACGAACGATTCTCGCGCTGATCGGAGCATCCCTGGTGGCAGGTCCCGTCATCGCGACCAGGTCCGCGAGCGCCGCGCCGGCCGGCCTCGACGACCCGGCGAAGAAGGAGATCGCCATGCAACTGGTCTCCAGCGCGGAGAACTCCTCGCTGGACTGGAAGGCGCAGTACCAGTACATCGAGGACATCGGCGACGGCCGCGGCTACACCGCCGGGATCATCGGCTTCTGCTCCGGTACGGGCGACATGCTCGACCTCGTCGAGCTGTACGCGCAGCGCAGGCCGGGCAACGAACTGGCCGGGTATCTGCCGGCCCTGCGTCGCGTCAACGGCACCGACTCCCACGAGGGCCTCGACCCCGGATACCCGGACGCCTGGCGCCGGGCCGCCCAGGACGAGGCGTTCCGGCAGGCCCAGAACGACGAGCGTGACCGCGTCTACTTCAACCCCGCGGTCGGTCGGGGCAAGGCCGATGGCATCGGCACGCTCGGCCAGTTCGCGTACTACGACGCCATCGTGATGCACGGCGACGGCGGCGACAGCACGAGTTTCAGCAGCATCCGCGGGCGGGCGCTCGAACAGGCCAGGCCCCCGGCCCAGGGCGGCGACGAGGTGACGTACCTCAACGCCTTCCTCGACGCCCGGGTGTGGGCGATGAAGCAGGAGGAGGCCCACGAGGACACCAGCCGGGTGGACACCGCCCAGCGCGTCTTCCTCAGGAACCGGAACCTGAACCTGGATCCGCCCCTGGACTGGCAGGTCTACGGGGACAGCTACCACATCGGCTGAACACCTGGCTGAACACCCGAGGGCGCGGCACGCGTGACGTGCCGCGCCCTGCCCGTCCGTACGGGAAGTCCCGCAGGTGGAGGTCCCGTACGGGCGGGTCAGTGGACCGAGGCCGGCTGTGGATCCATCGGTGACGTCACCTCGTCGTCGGCCGCGCGTCCCCCGCCGAGGTGGTTGAAGACGAGGTTCAGGGCGACGGCCGCCACGCACCCCGTCGAGATCCCCGAGTCCAGGATGATCTTCGCGGTCTCCGGGAACGCGTGGTAGAACTCCGGCGCCGTGATCGGAATGATGCCGACGGCCAGCGAGACCGCCACGATCAGGACGTTGTTGTCCTTCTCCAGGCCCGCCTTGACGAGGGTCTGGATGCCGCTGGCGGCGACCGAGCCGAACAGCACCACGCCCGCGCCGCCGAGCACGGGGCGGGGTACGACGGCGATGAGCGAGGCGGCCATCGGGCACAGGCCCATCAGGACGAGGAAACCGCCGCCCGTGGCGACGACGTACCGGCTGCGGATCCTCGTCATGGCGACCAGGCCGATGTTCTGGGCGAAGGCGCTGCACATGAAGCCGTTGAAGAGCGGGCTGAGGGCGGAGCCGAGGGTGTCGGCGCGCAGACCCGCCGCGATGGTCCGCTCGTCGGCGGGGCGCTCGACGATCTCGCCCAACGCCAGCATGTCCGCGGTCGATTCGGTCATCGAGACCACCATCACCACGCACATCGAGAGGATCGCGGCGAGCTGGAACTGCGGGGCGCCGAAGTGGAACGGCGTGGGGAAGCCGACGACGGCCGCGTCGGCCACCGGGCCGAAGTCGGTGGCGCCGAAGGGGATGGCGAAGAGCGTGCCGACGACCAGGCCGAGCAGTACGGCGATCTGTTTGACGAAGCCGCGGGTGAAGCGGCGCAGGAGCAGGACGACGACGAGGGTCGCGCCCGCCAGGCCCAGGTTGGTGGTGGAACCGTAGTCGTCCGCCGCCGGGTTGGGGCCCTGCGCCCAGCCGAAGGCGACCGGCATCAGGGAGATGCCGATGAGCGTGATGACCGTGCCGGTGACGACGGGCGGGAAGAAGCGGACCGCCTTGCTGAAGAACGGGGCGGCGAGGAAGCCGAGTACGCCGGCGACGATGACCGCGCCGAAGATGACCGGCAGCGCGTCGCTCTTGTCGTCGGTGGAGTTGACGACGGCGATCATCGGGGCGACCCCGGCGAAGGTCACGCCGTTGACGAAGGGCAGCCGGGCGCCGATCTTCCAGATCCCGAGGGTCTGGAGGAAGGTGGCGAGGCCCGCGGTGAACAGGCAGGCACCGGTGAGGAAGGTCAGTTCGGTCGGGCTCAGGCCCACGGCCGCGCCGACGATCAGGGGCGGGGCGACGACTCCCGCGTACATGGCGGCCACGTGCTGCAGACCGCTGGTCGCCATCTTCAGGGCGGGGAGTCTCTCGTCAACTGGGTGTTTCTGCGGGCGAGTTGGATCTGCGTCCGTACTGCTGGACGTGGGCTGGGCGGCCACGGCGGCTCCTCCGGTCGGGTACACGTCGGCGTTGACGCGGGTGTCAGGGAGGTGGGGCGCGGTCGTGCGGGGACCGGGACGATGTCCGTCACGGGGAGGACGTGGCGGGGAGACCGTTCCGGGGCGCGCGCACGTCCATGCGCGTGCCCCGGAGACGGTCGCCGTGGGCCCCGCTGGGGTCCACGGCCACCGGCCGAGGGCCGTCCCCCTCAGCCGGAGATCTTCAGGTGTCGGAAGGTGTCAGGAGGCGTTTGGAGGTGTCAGGCCTGCGCGGCGATCCGCGCGAGGCGCTGGGCCTCGGTCCGCGTGGAACGGGCGATGGCGTCCTCGTCGACGTGCAGCAGTCGGCCGTTCTCGACGATCTGCTCGCCGTTGACGAAGGAGGCGGTGACCGGCGCCGCGGCGCCGAAGACGAGGGCGGTGACCGGGTCGGCGATCGACGCGTGGGCCAGGGTGTCCAGGTTCCACAGCACGAGGTCGGCGAGCTTGCCGGCCTCGAGAGAGCCGATCTCCCCTGCCCTGCCCAGGACTTGGGCTCCGCCGTACGTGCCGAGCCGCAGCGCCTGCCGGGCGTTCAGCGCGGCCTCGCGATGGGCGCCGAGGCGGTTGATGAGCAGGGCGTTGCGCAGTTCGGTGTGGAGTTCGCCCGACTCGTTCGACGCGGTGCCGTCGACGCCGAGTCCGACGGGGACGCCGGCGGCCAGCATGTCGGGGACGCGCGCGATCCCGGCCGCCAGACGGGCGTTGGAGGACGGGCAGTGGGCCACACCGGTCCTCGTACGGGCGAAGGCGGCGATGTCGGAGTCGTTCATGTGGACGCAGTGCGCCATCCACACGTCCTCGCCGAGCCAGCCGGTCGACTCGAAGTAGTCGGTCGGGCCCATCCCGAACAGCTCCTTGCAGAACTGCTCCTCCTCGACCGTCTCCGAGCCGTGGGTGTGCAGGCGGACGCCCTTGCGGCGCGCCAACTCCGCGCCCTGCCTGAGGAGTTCGGTCGACACCGAGAAAGGTGAGCAAGGGGCCACGGCCACCTGTGTCATCGCGCCGAAGGACGCGTCGTGGTGCTCGTCGACCGTCGCCTCGGTGGCGGCGAGGGCCCCTTCGAGGGTCTCGACGGCGAAGTCCGGGGGCAGGCCGCCGTCCTTCTCGCTGCGGTCCATGGAGCCGCGGGCGAGGGTGAAGCGGACGCCCATCTCGCGTGCGGCCCGGATGATCGAGCCGGACAGGTCGCCGGAGCCCCGCGGGAAGACGTAGTGGTGGTCCATGGCGGTGGTGACTCCGCCGCGGGCCATCATGCCGAGCGAGCCCTGGGCGGCCGCGTACGTCATGCGCTCGTCGATGCGCGCCCAGGTCGGGTACAGGGCGACGAGCCAGTTGAAGAGGTTGTGGTCCGTGGCGAGGCCGCGGGTGATCCACTGGTAGAAGTGGTGGTGCGTGTTGACCAGGCCCGGGGTCACGAGGTGGCCAGTCGCGTCGATACGGCGTACGACGTTCTCCAGGCCCTGAGGGGCCCTGCCCGTGCCGAGCGACTCGATGCGGTTGCCCGCCAGGACCAGATGACCGGACGCGTACTCGGTGTCGTCGGCGTCCACGGTCGCGATCGCACAGTTCTCGATGACGATGCGCGGGTCTGCTGCCATGGTTCGTCCTTCTTCGCTGAGGAATCGCTGAGTTGGAGTGGGCACGGCAGGACCCTGGGAGGTTTGAGTGCCGCGGCCCGGCCGGGCGGGCGGGCCGCGGGTGCCGAAATGGGGGGCGTCAGAGTGTGGTTCAGAGGTTGGTGAGGTCCACCGGGATCTTCGGCTCGCAGCCGTCCCGCAGGATCGTGGCCTCGATCAGGCCGTACGGCCGGTCGGCAGCGAAGTACACCTCATTGTCGTTCTTGAGGCCGAACGGCTCCAAGTCGACCAGGAAATGGTGCTTGTTCGGCAGCGAGAAGCGGACCTCGTCGATCTCGCCGCGGTTCTCGATGATCCGCGAACCCATCTGGTACAGGGTCTGCTGGAGCGACAGGGAGTACGTCTCGGCGAAGGCCTGGAGCAGGTGCTTCTTCACCTGCTCGTAGGACTTCTCCCAGTTGGGCGCCTTCTGCTCGTCGTCGGTCCAGTTGAAGCGCCAGCGGGCGGAGACCTGGGTGGCCAGGATGCGGTCGTACGCCTCGGGGAGCGTCGTGTACTTGTCCTTGACGTAGCCCCAGAACTCGGAGTTGGTCGAGTTCATCACGACGAGATCCTTGAGCCCCGAGACGACCTCCCAGGACTCACCGTCGTAGGTGATCTGCGTGACGCGGGTCTCCTGGCCCTGGCGGACGAAGGAGTGCTTGACCTCGTCGGCGCCGATGAACCTGGAGTTGGCGTCCGAGGTCGCGATCCGCTCCCAGGCGTACTCCTCGATGCGGATGCGCGCCGTCCTGATCGGCTCCTGGCTCGTCACGAAGTGCCGGGCGAGGTGGATGCCGAACTGTTCGGCGGACTCGATGCCGTGCTCCTTGGCGAAGGCGTACACCGTGTTCTTGGTGGTGTCCGTCGGCAGCACGTTGGCGTTCGAGCCGGAGAGGTGGACCTCGTCCATGTCGCCGGAGAGCGCGACGGAGACGTTCAGGTCCTTGATGTGGTGGGTGGCGCCGTCCCGCGTGATCTTTACGACTCGGTTCTCGGCCTTGCCGTACTGGTTCTGTCCCAGGATGGTCGGCATAGCTAGCTCCCTCGGTAAACGGAGTAGCCGAACGGGTTGAGCAGCAGCGGTACGTGGAAGTGCTCGCCCGGCACGACGGCGAACGTGATCGCCACCTCCGGGAAGAACGCTCCTACGCTGCCGCTGTCCCGGTTCGCGGGGGCGTCCTGCTGCGCATCGGCTTGCTTCTTCTCAGACTTCAGGAAATACGCCTCGACCGCGAAGTCGAGCCGTACGTGTGTGGTGCCCTCCGGCAGCGCCGGCAGGTCCTTGCACCGGCCGTCCGCGTCGGCCGCAGAGCCGCCGAGTGCCTGCCAGTCCGCATCACGGCCGCTGCGGGCCGCGAGGCTGACGGCGACACCCTCGGCGGGGCGGCCGACGCTGGTGTCCAGGATGTGCGTGGACACGGAAGCGGTGGTCTCGGTGCTCATACGGGTGCGTCCTCTTCGACGAGTCGGGCGAGCCGGATGCGGTTGATCTTTCCCAGTTCGATGCGCACGATCTCGCGCTCCTTCCCGGGTGCGTTGCCGATCCGTTCCCTGACCGCGTCGCGCATCTGCTCGCCGGTGCGGCCGGTCGCGCAGATCAGGAAGACATGGCCGAACTTCTCCTGGTAGGCCAGGTTCAGTTCGAGCATCTCCGCCTTCAGTTCCTCGGAGGCGCCGGCCATGCCGCGCTGTTCGCGCGAGGAGGTCGGGTCTCCGGGCTTCGGGCGTCCGATCGGCGGGTGGCCCGCCATCGCCTCGTCGAGGTCAGCGTCGAGCAGGCCGGCCGTGGCGGCGTCGCTCTCCGCGAAGAGTTCGTCGGTGGTGGTGTAGGGGCGGCGGGCGAGCAGCCGGTTCGCCCAGGCCGCCGAGGCGCAGACCTCGTGGAGGGCGGCGTAGGCGGCGTGCTCCTCCAGTGCGTTGAAACGGGCGAGGCCGCCGGATGTCGTACTCGAAGTCACGGGAAGCCTCCGTGGCCTTGTGCTGGACGGGCTGCGGATTAGCTAACGCCCTCGGAAACATCACGTCAACACTTTGTTGAAAAATCCGGGTAACAAATACCGGGAAGCGGAAACCGCCGCCCGCATGCCGGACGGCGGCGGCTCGCGGGCGCCCGCGAGCGGGTCACCGGGCGCCGCGTCATGCCTGGTCAGAGGCTTGACGGTGACCTGTCGTCGACTGGTGGCGGGTCCGAGCGCCGGTCAGCGGCGGGTTGGACGCCGGCCAGCGGTAGGTCAGGCTTCGGTGGGCGGTAGGCCACGCGCCAGCAGGCCGCAGGCCGCAGGCCGGGCGCCGGTCGGCGGCAGGCCAGGTGCCGGTCGGCGGCGACCAGGCACCCACCCCCGCTCAGGCGTCCTTCTCGCGGTTCAAGTAGTTGTAGACCGTGAACCGGCTGACGCCGAGCGCGCCCGCGACGGTCTCCACGCCGTGCCGCACGGAGAAGGCGCCGCGCGCCTCGAGTATCCGTACGACCTCCTGCTTGGCCTTGCGGTCCAGCTCGGCCAGGGGCTTGCCGCGCTTGCGCTCCAGGGCGGCCAGGATGTGGTCCAGCGAGTCGGCGAGCTGCGGCAGACGTACGGCGACGACGTCGGCGCCCTCCCAGGAGAGGACGACGTCATCGGGTCCCGCCTGGCCGGGCGGGAGCATCTCGCCGCCCATGGCGTCGACCAGCGGCTTGACGGCCGTGACGAAGGGGTCGTCCCCGATGCCGGTCACTCGCCCCCCTCCCCGATCACGTTGACCTGGAGCGAGACGCGGGTGGCGCCGGCCTCCAGGGCCTGGCGCAGCAGCGCGTCGACCGCACCGAGCACGGAGTCCGCGCCGCCCTCCGCGGTGTTGCCGAACGGTCCGACGTCCACGGCGTCCAGCTCGGCCGCCTCGATGACCTCGCGGGCGACCAGCGCGTGCCGCGGTGCCTCGTCGAGATCGAAGGGCTCGGTCGTGAACTCCACTCTCAATCGCACTGTGCCCCCATGGCATCGGCTCCGACCTGCTCGTTCCCCCGGCCTAGGTGATGCGGGGACTGTCGGACGCGCAAGCGACCCTAGCCGACCCGCACGCCACCCGTGAGGAACACCCGATCGAACGGCGCCGGTGCCACCCGGCCGAATCCGCCCGGGGCCTCCCGCGCCCCGGCGGCTTTTCCGGGCGACCCCTCTTGACAAGGTTCCCCGACACAGGCAGCCTTTCCATCAAGCAGAAACTAACTTCCGCAATACGGAACTACTCGACACGGAAGGGAGCGCCGACCCACATGCCCGGTTTCTCGATGGATGCAGCCGCTGAGCAGCGCTTCAACGTCAACCTGTCGATCCTCTTCACGGAGCTCCCGCTACTGGAGCGCCCCGCGGCCGCCGCCGCGGCGGGCTTCACCGCGGTCGAGCTGTGGTGGCCCTGGGTCGACTCCCCCACCCCCGAGCGCGCCGAGCTCGACGCCCTGAAGAAGGCGGTCGAGGACGCGGGCGTACAGCTCACGGGGCTGAACTTCTACGCCGGGCAGCTGCCGGGCCCGGACCGGGGCGCGCTGTCGGTCCCCGGCGAGGAGTCCGAGCGGTTCCGCGCGAACATCGATGTGGCCGCGGAGTTCGCGCGGTCGCTGGGCTGCAAGGCGCTCAACGCGCTGTACGGCAACCGCGTCGAGGGCGTGGACCCGGCCGAGCAGGACGAACTCGCCCTGGAGAACCTGGTGTTGGCGGCCCGCGCGGCCGACCGCATCGGCGCGGTCCTGCTGATCGAGACCCTCAACAAGCCGGAGTCGCCGCTCTATCCGCTGGTGACCGCCCCGGCCGGGATCGCCGTCGTCGACAGGGTCAACGAGGCGACCGGGCTCGGCAACGCCAAGTTCCTGATGGACCTCTACCACCTGTCCATGAACGGCGAGGACCTGCCGTCGGTGATCGACCGGTACGCGGCGAGGACCGGCCACGTCCAGATCGCCGACAACCCGGGCCGCGGCGCCCCGGGCACCGGCTCGCTCCCCCTGGAGGAGTTGCTCGGCCGGCTCCGCAAGCAGGGGTACGAGGGCTGGGTAGGCCTGGAGTACAAGCCGGGCGACCGCCCCAGCGCCGAGGCCTTCGAGTGGCTGCCCGCCGGGGCCCGCGCGGCGCGTTGAGCGCCAACCCATCGACGTACCAGAGCTTTTGGAGACGCACCCTCATGAGCAGCAACCTCACAGACTCCGCCCGCCCGACTCGCCCGTCGATCGCCTGGATCGGGCTCGGCATCATGGGCTCCCCCATGTCCGAGAACCTCATCAAGGCCGGTTACGACGTCACCGGGTTCACCCTGGAGCAGGACAAGCTGGACCGGCTGACCGCCGCGGGCGGCACCGCGGCCGGCTCGATCACCGAGGCCGTGCGGGACGCCGACGTGGTGATCACGATGGTGCCCGCCTCCCCGCAGGTCGAGGCCATCGCGTACGGGCCCGACGGCATCCTGGAGAACACGAGGTCCGGCGCGCTCCTGATCGACATGTCATCCATCACCCCGCAGACCTCCGTGGACCTGGCCAAGGCCGCGCAGGACAAGGGCATACGGGTCCTGGACGCGCCGGTGTCCGGCGGTGAGGCCGGGGCGGTCGAGGCCGTGCTGTCCATCATGGTCGGCGGCGAGCAGGCCGACTTCGACCAGGCCGAGCCGATCTTCGAGGCGCTGGGCAGAACGATCGTGCTGTGCGGTCCGCACGGCTCCGGGCAGACCGTGAAGGCCGCGAACCAGCTGATCGTCGCCGTGAACATCCAGGCGTGCGCCGAGGCCGTGGTCTTCCTGGAGAAGTCGGGCGTCGACCTGAGGGCGGCCCTCGACGTCCTGAACGGCGGCCTCGCCGGCTCGACCGTGCTGACGCGCAAGAAGGACAACTTCCTGAACCGCGACTTCAAGCCGGGCTTCCGTATCGACCTGCACCACAAGGACATGGGCATCGTCACGGACGCCGCCCGCAACGTCGGTGCCGCACTGCCCGTCGGCGCCGTGGTCGCCCAGCTCGTCGCCTCGCTGCGGACCCAGGGCGACGGCGGCCTGGACCACTCCGCGCTGCTGCGCGCGGTCGAGCGCCTCTCCGGCGCGCAGATCTGACGGTCCTCCGGCCCCACAAAGACCTCCGGGCGGCGCCGCCGCTGACACCTGTCCTGTCGCGCCCAAGCGGTGGCGCCGCCCGGAACCCATCACCCGCCCCTCCATCCCCACAGGAATCCCGCAGCGGATCCCCCAGCGGCGAACTTCAACAAACTGTTGACGTCCGGATCGCCCCAAACCTAGGCTCCACAAAGCGGAAAACAACTTCCGAAGAATTCCGCTGCCCCTCGTACGGAAGGTCACGATGTCGAAGCGCGTGCTCACGACAGAGTCCGGCGCCCCGGTCGCCGACAACCAGAACTCCGCCTCCGCCGGCGTCGGCGGCCCGCTCCTCCTCCAGGACCAGCACCTGCTCGAGAAGCTCGCCCGGTTCAACCGCGAGCGCATCCCGGAGCGTGTGGTGCACGCGCGCGGCTCGGGCGCGTACGGCCACTTCGAGGTGACCGACGACGTCACCGGCTTCACGCACGCGGACTTCCTGAGCACGGTCGGCAGGCGCACCGAGGTCTTCCTGCGCTTCTCGACGGTCGCGGACAACCTGGGCGGCGCGGACGCGGTGCGCGACCCGCGCGGCTTCGCGGTCAAGTTCTATACGGAGCAGGGGAATTACGACCTCGTCGGGAACAACACCCCGGTGTTCTTCATCAAGGACCCCATCAAGTTCCCCGACTTCATCCACTCGCAGAAGCGGGATCCCTTCACGGGCCGTCAGGAGCCGGACAACGTCTGGGACTTCTGGGCGCACGCCCCCGAGGCCACGCACCAGATCACCTGGCTGATGGGCGACCGAGGCATCCCGGCCTCGTACCGCCACATGAACGGCTACGGCTCGCACACCTACCAGTGGACGAACGCCGAGGGCGAGGCCTTCTTCGTCAAGTACCACTTCAAGACGAACCAGGGCATCCGCTCCCTGTCCTCCGAGCAGGCGGCCGAGATCGCGGGCAAGGACCCGAACTCGCACCAGACGGACCTGCTCCAGGCCATCGAGCGCGGGGTGCGCCCGTCGTGGACGCTGTACGTCCAGGTCATGCCGGCGGCCGAGGCGGACGGTTACCGCTTCAACCCGTTCGATCTGACGAAGGTCTGGCCGCACGAGGACTACCCGCTCCAGCGGGTGGGCCGGCTGGTCCTGGACCGCAACCCGGACAACGTGTTCGCGGAGGTCGAGCAGGCCGCGTTCTCCCCGAACAACTTCGTTCCCGGCATCGGTCCCTCGCCGGACAAGATGCTCCAGGGCCGCCTGTTCGCGTACGCGGACGCACACCGCTACCGGCTGGGCGTCAACCACACCCTGCTGGCGGTCAACGCCCCCAGGGCGACGGTGGCGAGCAATTACGGCCGGGACGGCCTGATGGCCGCCAACTCCCAGGGCCGCGCGGCGAGGAACTACGAGCCGAACTCGTACGGCGGCCCGACGGAGACCGGCCGCCCCCTGTCGGCGCCGCTCGCGGTGAACGGCCACACCGGCACGTACGAGACCCCGCTGCACACCAAGGACGACCACTTCTTCCAGGCGGGCGAGCTGTACCGCCTGATGTCGGAGGAGGAGAGGTCCCGGCTGGTCGCCAACATCGCCGGCGGCCTCTCCCAGGTCTCCCGCGACGACGTGATCGAGAAGAACCTCGCCCACTTCCACGCCGCCGACCCCGAGTACGGCAGGCGCGTGGAGGAGGCGGTCCTCGCCCTGCGCGAGGACTGACCCTCTCAACTCCCAAGCTCAACTCCCAAGCTGCGCCCCGGGTCCGACGGGAGGTCGGACCCCAGGCGCGTCGCCCGCGAAGCCCGTGGACCCGGATGAGGGGTTGTCGACGGGCGGAGCGGGCCGGCCGAGGACCGCGGCGGCACGTGAGCCAGTGCGGTGGTGAAGGTCCCGGAGCCCCCTTCTCGACCAGAGGGAAGGACGGTCCCGGCCCGTCACGACCGCCGCGGTCCTCGGACGACACCTTGATCGACACTCTTGATCGAGACGGCGAAGAGCGCCGGGTACGGACGGTCCCGTACCCGGCGCTCTTCGCCGTCCGCGGAAATGCCCGGCCCCTTCGGGGTGCGGATTCCCCGGCCGCGCAGCAGCCTGGATGCATGGACCTTCCCAGCATCGTCGTGCACCCTCCGGCGCTGGACGGCTCGCGCCGGGTCACCGCGGGCAGCGAGACCCTCGGCATCGCCTACCACCTCGACGACGTCGTCGAGATCCTGCGCCTCGCCGACCTGGACGAGATCGAGGTGGAGGAGAGCGACATCATCGACTGGCAGGGCGGCGGCCCCGACGACTGGCCGGGCCTGTCGGAGCACCACGCGGCCGAGTGACGTAGCACGTACGTCCGTGTGCGTACATGGGCTACGGAACCCTCAAATCAACCTCTGAACATGCCTCCGGGGGCTTCAACTCACTGTGCTTCAGGGCACATTCTCAGCACATGGGGCCCGCCGGCACGGGGGCGGCGGGCCCCGAACGGGGAACAGTGGGCTTGGCCGGAGACGGAGGTGAGACGCATGAGCAGCCTGATGACGACGCATCGGCGGGAGCCGTTCGCGTTGGCGCTGCTCCGGGGCGTTTCCCGGTCCGGCCGGTCCGGCACGGTACTTCGGGCGTCGGGGGCGTCCGGAGACGGGGGGAAGCACGGGGGCGGCGGACTCCGTTCGGGTGGCGGCGGGGGCCGCTCGAACTGAACACGCCGAGGGGCCCCCGTCCTGGATCCTCAGGACGGGGGCCTCGGTTCTGCCCCTTGAGCTGCTCTCTCCCAGGTCTTGTCAGACCTTCTTGTCAGACCTTCAGGGTCCTGATGGACGTGGGCGCGTGGCCCGGCTCGGTCGCGATCTCCTCGAACTCCACGACGTTGCTGATGTCGTTGGTCGTGGACATCGAGATGTTGGTGACGCGCTCCAGGATCGCCTCGACGACGACCGGGACCCGGAACTCGACCGCGAGCTTCTTCGCCTGTTCGAGGGCGGCGCCCAGCTCGCTCGGGTCGGTGACCCGGATGGCCTTGCAGCCGAGGCCCTCGACGACCTTGACATGGTCGACACCGTAGACGCCCAGCTCGGGCGAGTTGAGGTTCTCGAACTCCAGGTTGACCTGGAAGTCGATGTCGAACGCCCGCTGCGCCTGACGGATCAGGCCCAGATAGGAGTTGTTCACCAGCACATGGACGTACGGGATCCGGTGCTGGGCCCCGACGGCCAGCTCCTCGATCATGAACTGGAAGTCGTAGTCGCCGGAGAGCGCGACCACCTGCGCCTCCGGGTCGGCCTTGGCGACACCCAGCGCGGCCGGGACGGTCCAGCCGAGGGGGCCCGCCTGACCGCAGTTGATCCAGTGCCGCGGCCGATAGACGTGCAGCATCTGGGCGCCGGCGATCTGCGAGAGTCCGATGGTGGAGACATACCGGGTCTCGGGGCCGAAGGCCTTGTTCATCTCCTCATAGACGCGCTGCGGCTTGATGGGGATGTCGTCGAAGTGCGTACGGCGCTGGAGGGTGGCCTTACGCTCCTGCGCGGCCTGGGCCCACGCCGAGCGGTCGGGCAGCCTGCCCTCGGCCTTCAACTCCCGTGCCACCTCGACGAACAGTTCGAGCGCGGCCTTCGCGTCGGAGGCGATGCCGTAGTCCGGGGCGAAGATCTTGCCGATCTGGGTGGGCTCGATGTCGACGTGCACGAACTTCCGGCCCGCCGTGTAGACGTCCAGCCTGCCGGTGTGGCGGTTGGCCCAGCGGTTGCCGATACCGAGGACGAAGTCGGACTCCAGGAAGGTCGCGTTGCCGTAGCGGTGCGAGGTCTGCAGGCCGACCATGCCGGCGTTCAGCTCGTGGTCGTCGGGCAGGATGCCCCAGCCCATGAGGGTGGGGACGACCGGTGTGCCGGTCAACTCGGCGAATTCCACGAGGAGTTCGCAGGCGTCGGCATTGATGATGCCGCCGCCGGCGACGATCAGCGGCCGCTCCGACTCGTTCAGGAGCGTGATCGCCTTCTCGACCTGGGCACGGGTCGCGGACGGCTTGTAGACCGGCAGCGGCTCGTACGTCTCCGGGTCGAACTCGATCTCCGTCAGCTGGACGTCGACGGGAAGGTCGATGAGGACCGGGCCCGGACGGGCGGACCGCATCAGATGGAAGGCCTGCTGGAAGACGCCCGGGACCTGCGCGGCCTCCAGCACGGTGACCGCCATCTTGGCGACCGGCTTGGCGATCGAGGCGATGTCGACGGCCTGGAAGTCCTCCTTGTGGATCACGGCGGTCGGAGCCTGGCCCGTGATGCACAGGATCGGGATGGAGTCGCCGGTCGCGGAGTACAGACCGGTGATCATGTCGGTACCCGCGGGCCCTGACGTACCGATGCAGACGCCGATGTTGCCGGGTGCGGTGCGGGTGTAGCCCTCCGCCATGTGCGAGGCGCCCTCGACATGGCGGGCGAGGGTGTGACTGATTCCGCCGGAGGCCTTCAGCGCCGCGTAGAAGGGGTTGATCGCCGCGCCCGGGACACCGAACGCGCTGGTGACGCCCTCACGCTTGAGGATCTCAACTGCCGCGCGGGCAGCGGTCATACGAGCCATTGCGTACTCCTGCTTCGGCCGTCGGATTCGGGCTCCCGTCGCGCCCCGCGGAGAGCTTCAAATTCCGTATTACGGAAACTAACTTCTACTATCTGGAAGCAATGTAAGTGGACGGCCAGAAGGCGTCAAGGGTCGGAGGGCGGCCGGAGGGCAGCCGGCGGGCGGCCGTCGACCGGCCGTCCGTCGGTCGACAGGCGGGGGAATCCCGGGACGTCGGATCGTTTCGCTGCCGGAGGAAGGGGTTCCGGAGGACGATGGAGGCGCTGTCCCGATGTGGCGTTGTGGTGTCGCGGTGTTCTGGAGAGGGTCATGTCCGAGAGCGTGCCGGTGAGGTGTCCGGCCTGTCGGCGCGAGCATGTCTATGCGGCGCCGTCGTACCCGTGCGTGTGCGGCGCGCCTGTCGCACCCGTCCTCGACCGGAGCACGCCCCCGGAGCCCGTCACGCACCACACCTGGGACGAGGGCTGGCTGACGATCCGCTGCGAGGGCTGCGGGCGGGCGGACCACTGGCCCCGCCCGGAGCTGGGGTGCCCCTGCGGCGCGCTGTTACGGATACCGGTGACGGAGCCGGGGGCCGACGGCGACGCGGGAACCTCGGGCGCCGACGCGGCGCACTCCTCGGGCGCGGACACCGGCGAAAGCACCGGTGAGACCACCGGTGAGAGCACCGAGGGCGGCTCCCACGAGAGCTCGCACGAGGGCTCATACGAAGGCTCGCACGAGGGCTCGTACGAGGGCTCACGCGACCACTCCGGCCGGCCGCCCCGGACCCCGCGGACCGACCGGGCCAACCGTCTCCCCGCCGCCGCCATCCCCCTCCCCCGTACCGCCCCGGCCCCCCGCCCCGCGTTCCAGCCGGTGGTCATCCGCACGGCCCGGGACGCCGTGACCGCCGCCGCGCTGTATCTGCGCTGGCTCGGGTACCGCGACATCCGGCGGGCCGACCAGCGGCCGCCTTCGGGGATCGGTCTGGCGGCCCGCGGGATCGTGGCCCAGGTCGACCCGACCGTACGACCGGCCTCCCTGCGGGACGTGGAGTGCCTGTGGCTGACGGCGATGACGGAGTCGGCGGGCTGCGTCTACTTCTCGCTGGCGGGCTACGAGGAGGACGCCCGCGTCTGTGCCGACTCCCTCGGCATCCCCCTGTTCGTACTGGACCTCACCGGCACCCCACAGCCGGTGAACAGCCTCGCCGACGACCTGATAGCCACGGGAGACTGAGCAGCCCAACTCCCGGAAACGACCGCATACTTGACGACATGCGCATCAGACCGGCAACCCCCGCCGACCTCCCGCTGCTCCAGGACATCGAGCGGGCCGCGGGCGAGCCCTTCCGCACCCTGGGCATGACGGAGATCGCCGACGACGAGCCGCCCGCGCTGGAACTGCTGGAGCGCTTCAGGGAGGCGGGCCACGCCTGGGTCGCCGAGGCGGAGAGCGACGGGGCCGAGGGGGACGGCGACACCGCCCGTCCCGTCGCGTATCTGATCGGCGAGCCGGTGGACGGCGCCTTCCACATCGAGCAGGTCTCCGTCCACCCGGACGCCGCGCACCGGGGCGTGGGCCGGACCCTGATCGCGTACGCCGCCGACCGCGCACGCGACCAGGGCCTGACCGGTCTCACGCTGACCACCTTCACGGAGGTCCCCTGGAACGCGCCCTACTACGAGCGCATCGGCTTCCGCCCCCTGACCGACCCCGAACTCACCCCGGGCCTACGCAAGATCCGAGCAACAGAGTCCGAACACGGCCTGGACCGCTGGCCCCGGGTGTGCATGTACAGAGGCGCCCTGTAAGGGGCGCCTCACAAGGGGCGCGGGGCTGTGACATTTGCGGCTCCGCCGCGTGGGCGCGACAAGCCCCCACCGGCCCGCAGCCATCAAGCACCCCCAGCACCCCCCTCCCGCAGCTCGACCTTCCGCACCTTCCCGGACACCGTCATCGGAAAAGCCTCCATGACCCGCACCCGACTCGGCACCTTGTAGTGCGCCAACCGCCCCTCACAGAACGCCCGCACCTCCTCCAGCGTCGGCGGATCACCGGCATCCCGCGGAATGACACAGGCGAGCACCTCCTCCCCGTACCGTTCGTGCGGCACACCCACCACCTGCACGTCGGCGATCTTCGGATGCGCGTACAGGAACTCCTCGATCTCGCGCGGGTAGATGTTCTCGCCACCCCGGATGATCATGTCCTTGATCCGGCCGACGATCTGCACGTACCCGTCGTCGAGCATCACGGCCAGGTCCCCGGTGTGCATCCACCGCCCGGCGTCGACGGACTCGGCGGTCTTCTCGGGCTCGTCCCAGTAGCCGAGCATCACGCTGTAGCCGCGGGTGCACAGCTCGCCCGCCGAGCCGCGCGGCAGGGTCGTGCCGGTCGCCGGATCGACGACCTTGACCTCGATGTGCGGCAGGACGCGTCCGACCGTGCCGGTGCGGTGCTCCAGGTCGTCGTCGCGGCGGGTCTGGAGGGACACGGGCGAGGTCTCGGTCATGCCGTAACAGATGGAGACCTCCGCCATGTGCATCTCGGAGACCACCCTTTTCATCACCTCGACCGGGCAGGGCGAGCCCGCCATGATGCCGGTCCGCAGGGCGGACAGGTCGTACGTCGCGAAGTCGGGGAGGTTCAACTCCGCGATGAACATGGTCGGTACGCCGTAGAGGGACGTACAGCGCTCGTCCTGGACCGCGCGCAGGGTCTCCGTCGGGTCGAAGGATGGAGCCGGGATCACGATGCACGCGCCGTGCGAGGTCGCGGCGAGGTTGCCCATGACCATGCCGAAGCAGTGGTAGAAGGGCACAGGGACACAGATCCGGTCCTGCTCGGTGTAGGCGATCAACTCTCCGACGAAATAGCCGTTGTTGAGGATGTTGTGGTGGGAGAGGGTCGCGCCCTTGGGGAAGCCGGTGGTGCCCGAGGTGTACTGGATGTTGATCGGGTCGTCGCAGGACAGCTCGCTCCGGCGCGTCCGGAACTCCTCTTCCAGGCCGGGTGTGCCCCGGGCGACCAGCGCGTCCCAGCTCGGGTCGCCGATGTAGACGGTCTCCCTCAACTGCGGGCACTTGCCCCGCACTTGCTCGACCATGGCCCGGTAGTCGCTCGTCTTGTGACTGAGCGAGGCGAACAGCACCGAGATGCCCGCCTGCTTGAGGACGTACTCGACCTCGTGGGTGCGGTAGGCCGGGTTGATGTTCACCATGACCGCGCCGATGCGGGCGGTGGCGTACTGGACGAGCATCCACTCCGGGCAGTTGACCGCCCAGATGCCCACCCGTTCCCCCTTGCCGACTCCGCCGGCGAGCAGCGCGCGGGCCAACCCGTCGACGTCCGCGGCGAATTGGGCGTACGTCCAGCGCCGCCCGGACGGTACGTCGACGAGCGCCTCGCGGTCCGGCCAGGCCGCGACGGCCCGGTCCAGGTTGGCGCCGATGGTGTCGCCGAGCAGTGAAGTCCCGCTCACCCCGTGCGCGTACGACAATTCACGCGTCTCGCCCGCCTCGCCCGGCTCACTCACCTCAGTCGCCCCACTCGCCCCACTCGCCCCAGTCACCTCACTCACCTCACTCACCGGAAGTCCTCCTCGCGGTACTCGGCGTCCGACCCCGCCGCCGTCGCCTCGCGCAGCTCGATCCGGCGGATCTTGCCGGACACCGTCTTGGGCAGATCGCCGAACTCCAGGCGGCGGATGCGCTTGTACGGGGCGAGGGCCGTGCGCGAGTGTTCGAAGAGGACCTTCGCGGTGTCGGGTCCCGGCTCCCAGCCCTCCGCCAGTACGACGTACGCCTTCGGGACCGCGAGCCGCAGCTCGTCCGGGGCGGGCACGACGGCCGCCTCGACGACGGCCTCGTGCTCCAGGAGCGCGCTCTCCAGCTCGAAGGGGCTGATCTTGTAGTCGCTTGCCTTGAAGACGTCGTCGCTGCGGCCCACGTACGTGATGTAGCCCTCGGGGTCGCGCGAGCCGATGTCGCCGGTGCGGTAGTAGCCGTCCGCCATCGCCTCGGCGGTACGGTCGGGGTCGCCGTGGTAGCCGGTCATCAGGCCCACGGGCCGGGCGGACAGGTCGAGCGCGATCTCGCCCTCCGTGGCGCCGGGCGCGCCCGTGACCGGGTCGAGGAGTTCGACCTCGAAGCCGGGGCTCGGCCGTCCCATGGAACCCGTCTTGAGCGGCTGGCCTGGGCTGTTGGACACCTGCACGGCCGTCTCGGTCTGCCCGAAGCCGTCCCTGATGGTGACGCCCCAGGCGCGCCGCACCTGCTCGATGACCTCGGGATTCAGCGGCTCGCCCGCGGCCACGGCCTCGCGCGGGGGCGTACGAAGCTGGGTCAGGTCGGCCTGGATGAGCATGCGCCAGACGGTGGGCGGGGCGCAGAACGTCGTCACTCCCGCGCGGTCCATCTCGGCCATCAGGCGGGGCGCGTCGAAGCGCGTGTAGTTGTGGAGGAAGACGGTCGCCTCGGCGTTCCAGGGCGCGAAGAGGTTCGACCAGGCGTGCTTGGCCCAGCCGGGTGAGGAGATGTTCAGGTGCACGTCACCGGGCTTGAGGCCGATCCAGTACATGGTCGCCAGGTGGCCGATCGGGTACGACGTGTGCGTGTGCTCGACGAGCTTGGGGCGGGCGGTGGTGCCCGAGGTGAAGTAGAGCATCAGCGGGTCGTCGGCCCGGGTCGGTCCGTCGGGCAGGAAGAGGCCGGACTCGCGGTCGTACACGTCCTCGTACGACTGCCAGCCCTGGTGTTCGCCGCCGACCACGACGCGTGTGTAGTCACCGGGCACCTCGTCGAACTTGCCGGTGTCCTCGGCGCGCACGATGACGTGCCGGACCCGGCCGCGTTCGACGCGGTCGCGCAGGTCGGCGGGGCCGAGCAGCGGGGTGGCCGGGATGACCACGGCGCGCAGTTTCATCGCGGCGAGCGCGGTCACCCACAGCTCGGCCTGGTTGCCGAGCATGACGAGGATGCGGTCCCCGGCGCGTACGCCCAGCTCGCGCAGCCAGTCCGCGACCTGGTCCGAGCGCACGGACAGTTCCCCGAAGGACAGCTTGGTCTCGCGGCCGTCCTCCTCGACGATGTGCAGCGCGGTCCTGGCGTTGCCGTGGGCGATGTGGTCGAACCAGTCGAGGGCCCAGTTGAAGTGCTCGGGGCGGGGCCAGACGAAGCCCTCGTAGGCCGTGGCGTAGTCCTCGCGGTGCTCCAGCAGGAAGTCCCGCGCGCTGCGGAAGCTCTCCGTCGGCGTCGTCGGCGGCGTAGTCATCTGTCCTCCTCGGCCCCGGACCATTGCCGGGCGGCTCACTCACATCGTGTAATCCGTGATGCGGGTCTCACTACCCCCGAACGGGGGGTGCGCTGCGGTGAAGGGACGAGCACGTGGCAACTGGCGCGACCGAAGCGGTGGAGCTGCGCGGTGCGCTGATGCGGCTGCGCCGGACGACGGGGCTGCCCGTGGCCTTCGGCGGCCTGGTCGAGCCGGGCCGCCATCAGGTGCGGATCAGCGAGCTGAACGGTACGGCGACGGCGGCGCTCAGCGCGCTCGCGGTGTCGTCGGGCAACGGCCTCGGCGGCAAGGCGGTCGCCCTCGCCCGGCCGTGCGCCGTCCTGGACTACTCGTCATCGCGGCAGATCAGCCACGAGTACGACGCCCCGGTCGCCGCGGAGGGCCTGCGGGCCATCCTCGCGGTGCCGGTCGTCGTACGCCGCCGGGTGCGCGGTGTCCTGTACGGCGCCCTGCGCACGGCCCAGCCCCTCGGCGACCGGACGCTGACCGCGGCCGTGGAGGCGGCACGCGACGTGGAGCAGTCACTGGTCGTACGGGACGAGGCACAGGGTCTGCTGGCGGCAGCGCGCGAGCCCGAGGTGACGCCGGACGTCACCGAGGGCGCGGCGTGGGAGCGGGTCCGGGAGGCGCACGGGGCGCTGCGCGCGCTGGCCCCGCGCGTCGTGGATCCGGCGCTTCGGGCGGAACTCCTGGCGGTCTGCGCCACGCTCACCGCCTCGCCGGGCCCGGTGCCGACGGCCCGGCGGGTCCGGCTCACCCCGCGTGAGCTGGACGTTCTTGCCTGTGTGTCGGTCGGTACGACCAACGCGGCCGCCGGGGACCGGCTCGGGCTGCGTCCGGAGACGGTGAAGGCCTATCTGCGCTCGGCGATGCGCAAACTGGGCGCGCACACCCGGCTGGAGGCGGTGGTGGCGGCGCGGCGGGCGGGGCTGCTGCCCTGAGATGCGCCCTTGCCCGCCACCCCGAAGGTCCATACCTCCCCCGGCGCTCTATACATGCACGGGCACGCTGAAATCCCGTATACCGGATCTCTGTTATTTCCCTCACGGCGCAACCCTCCGAAATTCAAGGGCTCTTTGCTTAATATTGAGCCGAACACGACTGAGGGGAGCGGTGCGCGTGCGACGGGATTTCGAGGAGCCTGTCAGACCCCGTTCCGAGCAGGTCGTCGGGCGGGACGAGGTGCTCGTACGAGCACGTGCGCAGCTCTCCCGAGGGGGCAGTCTCCTCTTGCACGGTCCGCCCGGAATAGGAAAGTCGACCGTCCTGCGGGCAATGACAGCGGAATACGCCGAATCGACCCGGACTGTGTTGCGTTGCTCCGCGACGGAGTCCGAATCCCATCTCCCGTTCCTCGCCCTGGTCGATCTGCTCGGTCTGGTCGCCGACGAGGTCGCGGACGCGCTGCCAGCCCCGCAGCAGGCCGCGCTCGAAGCCGCGCTCACCGGCCGTGCCGAATCGTCCCTGCACCAGGACGGTCTCGCGCTGCGGCTCGCGGTGCTGTCGGTGCTGCGCGCGCTGGCGGCCAAAGGTCCCGTCCTCCTCGTGGCCGACGACCTGCAGTGGCTGGACGCGCCCAGCGCGGAGCTGCTCGGTTTCGCGGCCCGCCGCCTCGGCGGGATGCCGGTGCGGATGCTCGGCGCGGTGCGTACCGGCACGGAACCGAAGGAGCAAGAACACGACCCGTATCTACGCGCGTATCCACCGGAGGCGCTGGCCCTGCGGCTGACCCCGCTGTCCCGGCCGCAGGTGTCCGAGCTGCTGGTCGCGCGCGGTTACACCGGTCTGGGCCGCTCGACGCTGCGGGACATCCACCACACCAGCGGCGGCAACCCGCTGTTCGCGCTGGAGCTCGCGCGCGCCCTGGCCGAGAGCCCGACGCCGCCCCGCCCCGGCGAGCCGCTGCCGGTGCCGACCTCGCTGCGCGCCCTCGTCCTCAGCCGCCTGGAACTGCTGTCCGCCGAGGCCCGGCAGACGCTGCTGGTCGCGAGCGCGGGAGCCCGCCCCACACAGACGCTGCTGGGGTCCGCGGGCCGTAGGAACGCGGAGTCGGAGATCGCGCTCGCGGCCTCGCTCGGTCTGGTGACGGCCCACACTCCGGACGCCCAGGGCCCGGACGGGCAGGAGGGCGCGGTCCGCTTCGCGCACCCGCTCGTCTCGGCCGCGCTGTACGCGCAGGCGACGCCCCAGGAGCGGCGGGCCGCCCACGCCGCGCTGTCCACGGTGGCCTCCGACCCGATCGAGCGGGCCCGCCATCTCGCGCTGGCCACCACCGGCACCGACGAGCAGGTCGCCGCGCGGCTCTCCGAGGCGGCCGCGCTGGCCCGGGACCGCGGCGCACCCTCGGTCGCGGCCCAGCTCGGGCTGCTCGCCGCCCGGCACACCCCGCCCGACAGCCTGCCCGGCGCGGACGAACGGCGGCTGAGGTCCGCCGAGGACGCACTGACCTCGGGCGAGATCGACCTCGCCCGCGAGGTGGCCCGCGACGTCCTGGACCGGGCGACGGACCCGGCGGTCCGGGTACGGGCCTGGATGGTGGTGATCGACTCGGCGGGGCAGGCGATGGCCGACGTGGAGGCCGTGTTCCCGCAGGCCCTCGCGGACGCGGGCGAGGATCCGCGGCTGCTCGCCCTGGTCCACTACCAACTGGCGTGGCGGGGACTGCTCGTGGAGGGCGAGATGGCCAAGGGCCGCGAGGAGGCCGCGCAGGCTGCCCGGCTCGCCGCCACCGCCGGCGACCGGAGCACCGAGCTGATGGCCCTGTCCTTCCAGGCCCAGATGGAGACCCTGATGGGTCACCCCGCGGCCCCGGAGACCCTGGAGAAGGCCCTCGCGGAACCGCAGGACCTCCGGGTGGCCTGCGACCACAACGGCGCGGGTGCCACCCGGTTCCGCTGGCAGATCATGAGCGACCAGCTCACCGACGCCCGTACGACGATCACCCGGCTCCTCGGCGAGGTGCGGCGGCGCGGCATGGTCGAGAGCGAGGTGCACTTCCTGCGCGGACTCGCCGAGACCGAACTGCGCTCCGGACACTGCGCCCGCGCCCTGGACCTGGCCCACGAGAGCCTGCGGCTGGCCCGGGACACCGGTATGGGCGAGGCCGCGGGCAACATGTTCACCTCGCTCGCCGAGGCCGCGGGCGGGGATGTGCACCGGGCGCTCGTACTGGCCGGCGACGCGGTGCGCCGCGCCGAGGACGACGGCGACCTGATCTACCTCTCCCGTGCGCTGGGCGCGCTCGGGCATGCCCGGCTAGTGGCCGGGGACGCCGCCGGAACGGTCCAGTCGCTGCGCAGGGCAAGGGAGTTGGAGCAAGGGCTCGGCATCTCCGACCCCGCGCGCGGCCGTTGGCACGGCGACCTCGCCGAGGCCCTCGTCCTGGTCGGCGAACCGGCGGAGGCACAGGACGTCATCACCGCCACACGCGAACACGCGGTACGGCTCCGGCGGGCAAGCGTCCTCGCCGTACTGGACCGTGCCGAGGCCCTGGTGAAGGCGACGGCGGGTCAATACGAGGCGGCGGCACAGCAGTTGACTTCCGCACAGGACCGTCTGGCGCAACTCGGGTACGGGCTGGAGGAGGCCCGGGCGGCCCTCGCACTGGCCAGGCTGCGGGCCGAGCAGTCGGGTCGCGGCTCGTACGACGAGGCGGCACGGCTGTTCCGACGCTGCAAGGCGGTGCCCTGGCTACGGCAGTTGGAGACGGCTTCGGTGACCGCCCCGGCTCCCGCTGCCCCCTCGGCCATGGCCCCCGAGTCCCTCCTGCCACACCTCGACCGACTGGCCTCCACGGAACGCCAGGTCGCGGGGCTCGTCCTGGAGGGCGCCACGAACCGCGAGATCGCCGCGCGCCTGTTCATCAGCGTGAAGACGGTCGAGGCGACACTCACCCGGGTGTACCGGAAGCTGGGTATCCGATCGCGAGTCGACATCGTGCGGTTGGCTGCGGGGCAGCGGCGGGGGAACTGAACTCGGGGTTCGTGGGCGGGGGTTGGGTCGGCCGTCGGGATTGAGGCCGGTGGGCTGAGCCGAGCTTGGGTGGTTGCCGGGGCGTGGTGGCCGCCCGGGCGCGGGCGTCGCTGGGACGCGTGCCCGCCGGGTGTGGGCGGGTACCTGGGACGCGGACGCGGTGCCCGCGGGGCGCGGGGGCCCTTGGACGCCGTGCCCGCAAGGTGCGGCGTGCCTCTGGGACGCGGTGCCCGCGGGGTGCGGACTGTCCTTGGGACGCGGTGCCCGCCAGGTGCGGGCGGACCCTGGGACGCCGTACCCGCGAGGTGCAGGCGGCCTCTGGGACGCGGCGCCCGCCGGGTGCGGGGTACCTCTAGGACGCGGCACCGGAGGGGTGCGGGCGTGCCGCTGGGACTCGGTGACCTCGGGTGCGAGCGATCCCGTGACGCCGTGCCCGCAAGGTACAGGGTGCTTGTGGGCCGCGGCGCACGCGGTGTGCGGGTGGCCCCTGTCTGGTCAACGGTGCCCGCCGGGCGACAGACGTCGCCCGCAGGTACTTGCCCGGGCGGCGACCGTCGCCGGACGGCTGAAGTCGGCAGATGCCCGCCGGGCGGCGGAAACCGGGAGATGCTCGCCGGTGGACGGAAGTCCAGTGGTGCTCGCCGGGCCCCAGTGCGCCGGACGCCGAGCGGGCTGGCGGCTGGCGGCTGGCGGCTGGCGGCTGGCGGCTGGCGGCTGGCGGCTGGCGGCTGGCGGCTGGCGGGGCATCGTCGCGCTTCGGCGGCGTACCCGCGCCCCGCCAACTGCCCTGTCCCGCGGCCCGCAGGGGCAGGCAGGGGCACGACCGAGGGTTTTCCCTCGTCAACTCCCGCAGGGAGTTCCCTCATTGGGGAGAGGGCAGGTCCGCTTCTAGCGTGGGACCCGCCCCGCAGGCTGTCGCTCCACCCCCACAGTGCACCCCCCACCGGCACTCCTGAGGAGAACCATGTTCGGGCTCACCCTTGCCAAGAAGGCCGCCGCCGTCACCGCGGCGGTCGCCGCCGCCGCGACGACCTGTCTGCTCGGAGCCACCACCGCGAGCGCCGCTCCCCAGCCCATCGTCGGTGGCTCGACCACCACGGCAGCCGCGTACCCGTACGTCATGCAGATCACCGACTCCTCGCAGAGCCAGTTCTGCGGCGGCACCCTGGTCTCGGCGACCAAGGTCGTCACCGCCGCCCACTGTATGGTCGGCGAGACCACGAGCAGCGTCAGAGTCGTCGGCGGCCGCACCTACCGCAATGGCACCAACGGCACGGTCAGCCGGGTCAGCAAGATATGGATCAACCCGAGCTACGTGGACGCCGAGCAGGGTGACGACGTCGCCGTCCTGACCCTGTCGACCTCCATGCCGTACACGCCCATCAGCTACGTCTCCTCCTCCGAGACCAGCGTGTACGCGGCCGGCACCACCGCCCGCATCCTCGGCTGGGGCACCACCAGCTCGGGCGGCTCCTCCTCCAACCAGCTGCGCACCGCCACGGTCCCGACCGTCTCGAACGCCACCTGCTCCTCGGCGTACGGCTCGTCGTACATCTCCTCCGACATGGTCTGCGCCGGCTACACCTCCGGCGGCGTGGACACCTGCCAGGGCGACAGCGGCGGCCCGCTGATCATCGGCGGCAAGCTCGCCGGCATCACCTCGTGGGGCTACGGCTGCGCGGACGCCGAGTACCCCGGCGTCTACACCCGCCTGACCACCTTCTCCAGCCTGGTGACGACGCAGGTCAACTCCTAGTACTACTCCCCGAGTACCTCCTGAGCACGACTCAGGTTGAGCCAGGGGGGGGGGGGGGGGGGCCCCGCCGCCCCCCCCCCCCCCCAAATAGGTGGACCGCAACCCCGAGGGGGGGGCGGGTCGAGGCGGCTCGTACGTCGAGTTCATCGTGCGGCGGCG
>NZ_JBITFQ010000049.1:46933-58917 GCF_044456225.1 Streptomyces sp. NPDC050988
CCCAGCCCCCCCCCCCCCCCCCCCACACCCGCCCCCCCCCCCCCCCCCCCCGCCCCCCCCCCCCCCCGCCCCGGGGGGGGGCGGGGGGGGGGCCCCCCCCCCCCCCCCCCCCCCCCCCCCCCCCCCCTTTCCATGTGCCCGCACCGGATCGGGGTGCGTTGTCGGTGGCGCCTGTTTCAATGGATTCAGGTGCGGGTCATGGGTGCTGGGTAATGCGTGAGGGGGGACGGGCATGGTGTCGACGGATCGGTTCCTGGCCTTCGCGGCGATGTCGCTGCTGGTGGTCATGATCCCGGGGCCGAGCGTGCTGTTCGTGATCGGCAGGGCACTGGCCCACGGCCGGCGCACGGCGGTGGCGACGGCGCTGGGGAACGTCTTCGGCTCGTATCTGCTGGTCGTGGCGGTCGCCGTGGGCGTCGGCTCGATAGTGGAGCGATCGGTCACCGTCTACCTGGTGGTGAAGCTGGCGGGGGCCGCCTATCTGGTCTTCCTCGGTGTCCAGGCGTTCCGGCACCGCAAGGAGATGCGGGCCTCGGACATCACGGAGCGGGCGGACGCGCCCGCCCGCGGCGATCTGCGGACGGTCCTGGACGGCGCCCTCGTGGGCGTCACCAACCCGAAGGGCATCGTCTTCTTCGCCGCGGTGCTCCCCCAGTTCGTCGACCACTCGGCCGGTCAAGTGCCCCTGCAGATGCTTGTGTTGGGCCTGATCCCGATAACCATCGGCCTGGTCACGGACACCTTGTGGGGTCTGACCGCGGCCACGGCCCGCAGCTGGTTCGCCCGCTCGGACCGCCGGCTGTCGATGATCGGCGGCGCGGGCGGCCTCACGATGGTCGGCCTCGGGTTCACGGTCGCGACAACGGGCCGCACGGACTGACGGACCACCGAGCGCGCCTTCCCCGCGCCCGTCCTGTCTCCGGATCGCTCGCGCCCGTCCCGTCTCCGCGGTCAGCCCCGTACGACGGTCCCGAACCGGATGTCGTACGAGGACGCCGTGCTCAGCACCGACAGCATCCGCGTCGCTTCCTCGACCACTTCCTCCCGCTGCCGCTTGCTGAACGTGCCGAAGGGTTCGATGGTGATCACGGCCTCCTCGGGGGACTCCTCCAGCCGCCAAATACCCTCCAGGAATCCATCGACGAGAAGCGTGCAGTAGGCCTGGTTGCCCTGCCAGGAACGGCCCTTGTAGTCGGCGGGCACCACCCGGGAACGGTCGGAGTGCGAGAGGAGCAGGTTGTCGAACTCGGGCAGCAGCCGCGGCGGGGCCGGTGTGTCCGCGTCCGGGCGGGGCGCGTCCGGCAGGTCGAAGAGCTCGACGCCGTGCTCGTCGCGGAAGGTGACCAGTTGGGGCCGCAGCCGTTCGAAGACCTCGCGCAGCCGGGTGAGACCGGCCCAGGTCTGCATGTCCTTGACGGAGGCGGGGCCGAAGGCGGCGAGATAGCGCAGGACGGTGGCGTCGGGGGCGGGCGCGGGCTCCGCGGGTCGGCCGAGCCAGTGCTCGGCGGTGGTGAGCGCGACCTGTCCGCTGCGGCCCCACAGGCCACGCGGGGTGACCTGGACGAGGGGCAGTCGGCAGCGGGCCGCGATGGCGAGGGCCAGCGGGTCGGCGTCCGGCCATTCGACGAGGAGTGCCTCGCGCAGCTGCTTCAGGGTGCGCGGCTCGGTCTCGACGAGTTCCCGGCTGATCGCCGTGAGCCGGTCGAGGTCGACGCCGACGAGTCCGTGGCGGAAGCCGTACAGCTCCCGCTCGCGCGCGGCCTGCACGAGAGGCCGCAGGGTGAGGCAGTCGTCGGCGGTGTGGGTGTGGATGGTGGAGCGCATGGTCACGATGCGTACGACCTCGCGCGTCTCCATGGCGGCCGAGAGTTCCTCGGGCGCGAATCCCTCCAGGCGGGCGGCGAGGGCGTGGTACGGGGGCTTCACGTTCTGCGCCTGGAGGCCGACGAGGTGCTCGACGGCGTCCGTCGCGGCCATGGTGGCCCGGCGCAGGAGCAGCTGCCGGTCGAGGGTCGCGCGGTTCAGCTCACGGGCGCTCAGCACGGGGGCGGTCGAGGTCGTCTTCATCATGCTCCGCACGCTATCGAGGCTTGCGGACAAGTTCGGTCCGCAACCCTTGTCGATCCCCTACCCCACACACCCGCTCACGCCATTTGACCCGTATATCCTGCTCGGTGATCGCCAAGACGGACGTTCGACATGTTCGACAGATGCGACCCATCGGCATCAACAGGGAGGCTGCCGCGATGTCAGACCGCCGAGCCCGCCGCCCGGTGCCACCCTCGGAGGGCGGCCGGAAGCCGGTGTGGCGGCGCGCCGTGCCCGAGGCGACGCCGCCGCCGGCGGATCCCCCGGCGCCGCGTCCGACCCCGGCCGAGCCGGCTCCTGCGGAGGAGGGCAGCGTCGTACAGGCGGCGCTCTACCGCGACGGGACGCGTGTCGCGAACCCCGCCACCCTCGCGGACACGTTCCGTGAGCTGCGGGAGCAGCCGGACGGCATGGCGTGGATCGGCCTGGCCCGTCCGACGGAGGAGGAAATCCTTTCTCTGGCGGCCGAGTTCGACCTCCACCCGCTCGCGGTCGAGGACGCGATGGAGGCCCATCAGCGGCCGAAGCTAGAGCGTTACGGCGAGACGCTCTTCGTCGTGCTGCGCGCCGCCCGGTACCTCGACGCGTCGGAGGAGGTCGACTTCGGCGAGCTGCACGTCTTCGTCGGCCCGGACTTCCTGATCACGGTCCGGCACGGCGCCGCCCCCGACCTCTCGGCCGTACGCCGCCGCATGGAGGAGACGCCGGAGCTGCTGAAGCTCGGCCCCGAGGCGGTCCTGTACGCGATCCTCGACGCTGTCGTGGACGGTTACGCCCCGGTCGTCTCCGGTGTCCAGAACGACATCGACGAGATCGAGACCGAGGTCTTCGGCGGCGACCCCTGGGTGTCCCGCCGTATCTACGAACTCTCCCGCGAGATGGTCGAGTTCCAGCGCGCCACCCGCCCCCTGGTCGGCATGCTGCACGGCCTGATGGCCGGCTTCGCCAAGTACGGCACCGACGAGGAACTCCAGCGCTACCTCCGCGACGTCGCCGACCACGTCACCCACACCAGCGAACGCGTCGACGGCTTCCGCCAGGCCCTCACCGACATCCTCACCGTGAACGCGACCCTGGTCACCCAACAGCAGAACGCGGAAATGCGGGCCCTGGCCGAGGCGGGCTTCGAGCAGAACGAGGAGATCAAGAAGATCTCGTCATGGGCGGCCATCCTCTTCGCCCCGACGCTGGTCGGGACGATCTACGGGATGAACTTCGACCGGATGCCGGAGTTGCACTGGCAGCTCGGATATCCCTTCGCCATCGTCTTGATGGCGGTTGTATGCACCAGTTTGTACGTCATCTTCAAACGGAGAGACTGGCTCTGAGTATTGGTCGGCGACAACGCGAAAGCATGCGGTCCACGAATTGCGTCTGGACTCGCGCGTCTAGTTCTCCCATCTGCAAGCAGACGCTCTGGCTCAGTCGCGTTCCGCCGCCGCCCCACAACCGCCCTTGGCTCGCATGATCTCTGACCGGGTACCCCTGGCACCGGGCAGACCCTGGAGTACTAGCCTGTGGACGTGGATACGTCACACGTAGCTCGCGTCCCGCATGAACCGGGGAAGCGTCCCCGGGTCGGGCACATCCAGTTCCTCAACTGTCTGCCGATTTACTGGGGACTGGCCCGCACCGGCACCTTGCTCGACATGGAGTTGACCAAGGACACGCCGGACCGGCTGAGCAGTCTGCTGGTCGACGGGACCTTGGACATCGGTCCGATCGCCTGCATGGAGTACCTCAAGCATGCCGACGACTTGGTACTGCTCCCAGACATCGCGGTGGGCAGCGATGGTGCGGTGACCTCCTGTCTGATCGTCAGCCAGGTCCCACTGCGCGAGTTGGACGGGCGCCGGGTCGCCCTGGGTTCCACCTCGCGCTCGTCGGTACGCCTGGCTCGACTGCTGCTGGAGGAACGGGAAGGGGTCCGCCCCCAGTACTTCACCTGCCCGCCGGACCTGCCGGTAATGATGCAGGAGGCGGACGCCGCGGTCGTCATCGGTGACGCCGCGCTGCGCGCCTACCTCCACCAGGCCGAGGATCTGGGACTGCTCGTGTACGACCTGGGCGAGATGTGGAAGGCGTGGACCGGTCTGCCGTTCGTTTTCGCGGCCTGGGCCGCCCGCAAGGACTACTTGGAGCAGAACCCTCGCATCGTGCGCGAGGTGCACCGGGCCTTCTTGGAGTCCCGGGACCTCTCGATGGCCGAAGTCGACAAGGTGTGCGAGCAGGCCGCCCGGTGGGAGGCGTTCGACGAGCAGGCGTTGCGCCGCTACTACACCGAAGCTCTGGACTTCTCCTTCGGCGAACGCCAGTTGGCGGGTGTTCGCGAGTTCGCCCGCAGGGTTGCCGCGGACTCCGGATTCGATCCTGAGCTGGAGATCTCGGTCCTCCAGCCGTAGCGGAGTGGCTGCCTTGGTACGCCATCAGCCGCATTGTCGGTGCGTTGTTGCCGGTGCGTTCTGTGTCGACGGCCGAGATCGCGGCGCTCGTCCGGGCTGCCGTCCTGCCGGTATCGGTGCGCGGCGGGGCGGACCCGCTCGGAACCGTGGCCGGGTGACCGTCCTGTTCCGAGCGGGCGTGATCGAGCGGGCCTGATCGAGCGAGCGCCGGTCAGAAGCCAGACGCGGGGCGCGTGGTGTAGTGCTGCTCCAGCCGGGTCAATTCGTCGGCGCTGAGCTTGAGTTCGGCGGCGGCGACGGCGTCGGTGAGGTGGTGCGGCTTGGTGGTGCCGACGATCGGCGCGGTGACCGCCGGCTTGTGCATCACCCAGGCCAGTGCCACCTGGGCGCGGCTGACGCCGCGCTCTGTGGCGATGGAGGCGACCGCGTCGATGATTCCCCGATCGGCCTCGGCGGTCCGGCCGTAGAGGATCTCCTCGGCGCCGTCGGTGTTGTTGCGCGTGGTCTGCTCGTCCGGGTCGCGAGTCAGCCTGCCGCGCGCCAGCGGGCTCCACGGCAGCACGCCGATCCCCTGGTCCAGGCAGTACGGCAGCATCTCCCGCTCCTCCTCGCGCTGAAGCAGGTTGTACTGGTCCTGCATGGACACGAACCGGGTCCAGCCGTGCAGGTCCGCGGCGTGCTGGAGCTTGGCGAACTGCCAGGTCCACATCGAGGACGCGCCGATGTAGCGGGCCTTGCCGGCCTTCACCACGTCGTGCAGCGCCTCCATGATCTCCTCGGGCTGCACGTTCGGGTCGAGCCGGTGGATCTGGTACAAGTCGATGTACTCGGTGTCCAGCCTGCGCAAACTCTCGTCCACCTGGGTGAGGATCGCCGCCCGGGACAGGCCACCGCCCTTGGGGCCGGGGCCCATCGTGGCGTTCACCTTGGTCGCGATGACCACCTCGTCCCGCTTGGCGAACTCGCGCAGCAGCTGGCCGGTGATCTCCTCGCTGGCGCCGTGGCTGTACATGTTGGCGGTGTCGAACGTGGTGATGCCGGACTCGATGGCCTGCTTGAAGTACGGACGGGACTCGTCGACGCCGAAGGACCACTGATGGGTGCCGCCGGCCGGGTCGCCGAAGCTCATGCAGCCCAGCACGACCTTGGAGATCGACAGCCCGCTCTTGCCCAATCGGAGGTATTGCATGGCGAGAACTCCTTACCCAGGTGACTAAACGTTCGTTTAGTCATGGAGGGTAGAGCACGCCACCCGCCGGCGTGCACAGCTTGCGCACCGGCGGCATGTGATCAAGGTCATTGGGTGACGAGCCAGACCACCTCGTCGACGAAGTCGACGAGGGCCTCGACCGCCCCGAAGTCTCCGGAGGCGTGCCAGAGCGCGACCCGGCCATGGGCGGCCGTGAAGACCAGGACCGCGGCTCGCCGGGGCGGCATCCGCAGCCGCACACCGGCCTGCTCGCAGCGCTCGAACGCCGTGGCCACCTTGGTCACGAGGTCGACCATCGGCCCGGTTCGGGGCGCCGTCAGCGGCTGATGGTTGATCAGCAGGCGGTAGTGACCGGGGTTGTCCACGACGAACTGGCAGTACGTCCGCACCTGGGCCCGCACCCGCTCCAGCACGGCGCCCTGCTCGCACGACTCATCAGCCTTGGCCATGGCCTGCGAGATCTGCTCGTAGTCGTACTCGATCAGCCCTTTGACCAGCGCGGACTTGTCGGTGAAGTGCTGGTAGATGGCGGCCGGCGAGATGCTCGCGGCGCGTGCGACGCCGCGGATCGTCAGCCCTTCCTCACCGCCCAGCTCGGACAGCAGGCGCGCGGCCCCCTCCAGGATTTCCAGGCGGAGCCGGCCCCCTTGCCCTCGCGGGTTGCGTGCGCGCTGCGATGTCTCGGCCACGAGGCACTGTAACCGGCCCCAGGGCGACCGGGCCATCGGCGAATTCGCCGACGAGGCCCGTCGACGCGGTCGTCCGACTCGTCGCCCGACGGCCTCGACCACATGCCGCCGGTGCACCAGTTGCGCACCGCCAGGAGGCATAGGCTACCCTCCATAACTAAACAAGCGTTCAATCACGGAGGGTAGTCATGCCCGAAGAGATAGAAGAGATACCCGCCTTCCCCATGCCGCGGGCCGCCCAGTGCCCCTTCTACTCGTCCCCGCGACTGCGTGAGGTCGGGCCGATCAGCCGAGTCAGAATCTGGGACGGCAGCGCGCCGTGGCTGGTCACCGACTACGACGTGCAGCGCGCGGTACTGGCCGACCAGCGGTTCAGCGCCGACAGCGGCAAGCCCGGCTATCCCGCCCAGACCGAGGCGATCCTGGTCCAGCGCGAGAAGTCCAAGACGTTCATCAGCACGGACGACCCGGAGCACGACCAGCAGCGCAAGATGCTCACCCGCAACTTCACGATCAAGCGGATGGAGGCGATGCGGCCACGCATCCAGCAGATCGTGGACGGCCTGATCGACGACCTGATCGACGACACGCTCTCCGATTCCAAGCCCGTCGACCTGGTGACCGCCTTCGCGCTGCCGTTGCCGTCGCTGGTGATCTGCGAACTGCTCGGAGTGCCGTACTCCGCCCACGACTTCTTCCAGTCCCGCAGCACCAAGCTGGTCGCCCGCAGCACGACGACGGACGAAGCGCTCAAGGCCGGCGACGAGCTCAAGGCGTATCTGTTGGACCTGGTGGCGGCCAAGGAGAAGCAGCCGGCCGACGACATGATCGGCCGACTGGTCACCGACCAGCTCGCCACCGCCGCGCTGACCCGCGACGAGATCGCCGCCATGGCGGTGCTGATGCTCAGCGCGGGCCACGAGACCACCGCCAACATGATCGCCCTGGGCACCCTCGCGCTGCTGCGCAACCCCGCGCAGCTGGCCGAGATCCGCGACACCGACGACCCGGATCTGATCGCCGACGCGGTTGAGGAACTGCTGCGGTACCTCAACATCACGACCGGCGGACGGCGGCGCGTGGCCACCGAGGACATCGAGGTCGCCGGCCGGCTGGTTCGCGCGGGCGAGGGCATCATCCTGGTCAACGAGGCCGGCAACCGCGACGAGGGTCAGTTCCCGGAGCCGGACCGGCTGGACATCCACCGCCGGGCCCGGCACCACATCGCCTTCGGCTACGGCGTGCACCAGTGCCTCGGCCAGCCTCTGGCCCGCGTGGAGCTGCAGGTCGTCTACAGCACGTTGTACCGCCGGATCCCGACGCTGGAACTGGCGATCCCCTTCGAGGACGTCCCGTTCAAGCACGACAACTTCGTGTACGGCGTCCACTCGCTTCCCGTCACCTGGTAAGGATTTCCCGCCATGAAGGCTGCTGTCGATCAGGACAGGTGCGTCGGCTCCGGGCAGTGCGTGCTGATGGCCCCCGACGTGTTCGACCAGCGCGACGAGGACGGCATCGTCGTGCTGCGCAACGAGTTCCCCCGGTCGAGCTGCACGACGACGTGCGCCGGGCGGCCCGGGTGTGCCCGGCACTGTCCATCGCACTGATCACACTGGACGAGTCGTGATAGCCGTTGTCGGCGCGTCGGCCGCGGGACTCACCGCGGCGCAGACGCTCCGTCGCGAGGGCTACGACGGGCCGCTCACGGTCATCGGCGACGAGGATTCGCTGCCGTATGACCGGCCGCCGCTGTCCAAGCAGATCCTGTCCGGCGCATGGGAACCCTCGAAGATCGCCCTGCCGTGCGCCGTGGAAGGCGTCGAATGGATGCTGGGAGTGCGGGCCACAGGTCTGGATGTCGAGAGCCGACGACTCACGCTGTCCCCCGGGGACGATCTGGCCTACGACAAGCTGGTCATCGCCACCGGGGTCACGCCCCGGCGGCTGCCGTTCGGGCAGGAACTGGCCGGCGTGCACACGCTGCGGACCCTGCCGGACACGATGGCGTTTAAGGCGGATCTCGCGTCGGCCCGGTCGGTGGTGATCGTCGGGGCCGGCTTCATGGGCTGCGAGGTGGCCGCCGTGGCTTCGGGTACGGGCGCGGACGTCACCGTCGTAGATCCGCTGCCGACGCCCATGAACCGGCAGTTCGGACCGTGGCTCGGTGGCCTGGTCGCACGGCTGCACGCCGACCACGGCGTGCGGATGCGGCTGGGCGTCGGGGTGACCGGGCTGTCCGGCACCTCTCGTGTCGACGGTGTGGAACTCGCCGACGGCACCGTACTGCCGGCCGACACCGTGCTCGTCGCCATCGGGTCCGTACCCAACACCGACTGGCTCGTGGGCAGCGGGCTGTCGCTGACCCACGGCGTCGACTGCGACTCGCTGTGCCGGGCCGCGCCGAACGTCGCCGCCGCCGGAGATGTCGCGTCGTGGACGCACCCCGTGCACGGCGGGCGGACTCGGGTCGAGCACCGGATGAACGCCACCGAGCAGGGCACGGCCGCCGCCCGCACCTTGCTCGGCAAGGGCGAACCGTACGCGCCGATCCCGTACTTCTGGACCGACCAGTACGACGTGAGGATCCAGGCGTACGGCGACTTCCCGGCGGGCGCCGTGCCGTCGTTGGCCGCGGGCGACATCCGCGCCGGCCGGTTCGCCGCCGTGTACGCGAGCGATGGCCGGATCACCGGCGTGCTCGGCTGGAAGCTGCCCCGCGACACCCGCCGGCTGCGCGCCCGCATCGGCGAAGTCTTCGACCCGCTCAGCCCCGGCGACGAATGGGGGAGGTCGTGAGTATCCACACGGACACGCCCCGGAGCGTGCGCTCCCCCGGGTGGATCGCCGCTCTCCTCGGAATCCTCTACGGACTCGCCACGACCGGCACGTCCGCGGTCACGGTGAGCCTGCCCCGGCTGGCAGGTGACCCCGGCATCGGCGCGAGCAGCGCGGCCTGGACGATCAGCGTCTACACGGTGGTGCTCGCCGTCGCGACCCCGCTGCACGGACGGCTGGCCGACGCGTACGGACTGCGGGTGCCGCTGGTCGTCGGGGTGATCGTGATGGCGGTCGGCGCGGTCGGCTCCGCACTGGCCCCGACCTTCCCGGTCCTGATCGTCGCCCGGGTCGTGCAGGGCTTCGGCGGGGCGAGCATCGCGGTGCTGGCCATCGCACTGGTGTCGGCGATGTGGGACGGCCCGCAGCGCGGCGCGGCGCTCGGCCGGGTGGCTGGGGTGGGGGCCGCGTTCAGCGCGCTGGGTCCCCTCATGGGCGGCGCGTTGGAGGACGTAGGCGGGTGGCGGATGGCCATGACGCTGCCCGCACTGGGGCTGCTCGCCCTCCCATACCTGGCCCGGATCGCGCCGTCCGGCGGGTCCCGCGAACGCATCGACCGCACCGGCGCCGTGCTCATCGCGATGGCCGCGTCCGGACTCGTACTGCTGCTCCAGTCGCCGTCGTCGGGCCTGATCACCGGGATCGTCGGCGCGGTGCTCCTCGCCGCGGGCGCACCGGCCGTCGTCGCCCGGGTGCGGGCGCGGCCACACGGATTCCTGCCCCGCTCCGTCGTGACCAACCCGGTGGTGCTGCGCAGCTCGTTCGCGGCCGCCGCCATCCCGGCCAGCTGGTTCGCATTGCTCGTCGGGGTGCCCGGCGTGGCCGCGGGCTGGGGCTGGACACCGTTGGCCACCGGTCTGCTGATGCTCCCCGCGGCAGCCGTCGGGCTGGTGGCGCCGTGGTTCTGCCGAAGGGCGCTCGCCCGGCTGGGCGCACGGCGCGCCATCGCCGTCGCGTGCTCCATAGCGGCCCTGGCCCTGCTCGTCGCCGCGGCCGGCGCCGCCACGGACTCCCCGGCGTTGCTCGCGCTGGGCGTGGGGCTCATCACGGTGGGGTTCGGGCTGGGACAGCCCGCCATGATGTCGGCCGTCAACGAGGCCGTGACCGCAGCCGATCGCGGCGTCGCCATCGGAGCCGCCACGTTGGTGTTCCTCATCGGTGCGAGCGTCGGCGCCGCCCTGGTCGGCGGCCTCGGAGGAGTGACGAGCCTGTCCACGGTGTTCCTCGTGCTCGTGGCCCTGCCGGTGATGGGACCGGCCGTCCTGCTGCTGGCCGGTCGCCGGAGCGCCGCCATCGCATGACCGCGCCGATGCCGGGATGGCCCTGCCTCCGCTCGGAGACGCCGCACGTGGCCGCCGGAGACATCGACACCAGCCGGTGAGCGGCGATGTACGCAAGCGGTGGCCGGATCACCGGCGTGCGCGGCCGGCACCTGGCCCGCGCGGCCTTTGAGACGAGTCGCCGAGGAGTCCTATGCCCTTACTGCTCTGGACCACGTGCCCTGCGCGACTGAACCGCCCTCAACAACAAGGAGCCAAACGATGATCACCGACACCGGATCCGTTCTCGCCCGCCCGGAGTCCGGGCCCGTCACCGGCATCCGTGGAACGGACCAGGTGCTGCGGTTCCCCGGGATCCGCTACGGAACGGCCGAACGGTTCGCCCAGCCGGTCCGGGCCGACCGGCACGCCGACACCGTCGACGCCACCCGGCCGGGCCCGATCTGCCCGCAGCTGCCGTCCCGCCTGGAACCGGTCTACGGCCCGCAGTGGAACGAGCCGCCGCAGTCCGAGGACTGCCTCTACCTGGCGATCACGACACCGGCTCTCACCGGGAGCCGACCGGTGATGGTGTGGGTGCACGGCGGCGGTTACCTGACTGGTGGCGGCACACTCCCCATGTACGACGGTGGGCGGCTCGCCGCCGACGGCGATGTCGTCGTCGTGTCCATCAACTACCGGCTGGGTGCCCTGGGGTACCTGGTCCACGAAGGGGTCAGCAACGGCAATCTCGGTCTGTACGACCAGGTCCTCGCGCTGGAATGGGTGCACGACAACATCGCCGCGTTCGGCGGCGATCCGGCGAACATCACCGTCTTCGGCCAGTCCGCCGGCGCGAGCTCGGCCATCACGCTCCTGTCGGTCCCACGCAGTCGACGACTGATCCGACGGGTGATCGCACAGAGCGCACCGACTCTCGCGACGCTCCCCACCCACGACGAGGCAGTCGCGGCCGGCCCCTTATTCGCCGAGGCAGCCCGTGGCGATCTGACGACACTCCCGGTGCAGCGGATCCTCGACACGCAAGCCCGGACGGCACAGTGGAATGCGGACATGTCGACGAAGAGCGGGACGGTGCCGTTCCGGCCCGCGCTGATGGCTCCACTCGCGGACCCCGACACGAACCGGCGCACCTTCCAGTCCGAGCCCATGCCGGACCTCCTCATCGGATACACCTCCGACGAGGGCAGGGCGTTCGCCGTCAGCGCCCCGTCCCCGGCACCCGAGGAATCCGTCGCGGAAATGTCCCGCAAGGTCTTCATCGAGCCGGCGCACGCGATCGGACGACAGGTCCTCGACGTCGGCGGGGCCGCCTTCCTGTACGAGTTCGGCTGGGCACCGACGGAAGGGGGCCACGGCGCCGTACACGGTGTCGAGATGCCCTTCTTAGACGTCATCTCATTTGGCGAGTCTGCGGTAGCAAATGAGGGTGCAGGCGATGCTCGTGAAGGCCAGGAAGTGCTCGGCTTTGCGCTCGTAG
>NZ_JBITFQ010000050.1:0-50012 GCF_044456225.1 Streptomyces sp. NPDC050988
GAAAACCCTTGGGACGGCGGCACCCCACCCACCTACCATCCCCCCATGCCCCGCCCAAACGGCTTCGCCTACGCCCACCACCCGGACGGCACCGTGACGATCACACACGGAACCCGCCCCGCCACAACCCTCCGCGGCCCCAGAGCCACCCAGTTCCTCACGGAGGTGGAATCCGGCGACCCCCAACTGGTCATGGCCCGCTGGACCGGCAACTACAAGCGCGGCAACGAACGAACGGCCCGCAACCACCCCAGAAACCGCCACTGACCACCGCTGCCCGCCACCGAGCACCCCTGACCAGCACAAACCCGCACTGACCCAATTGGCGGTCAGGTAAGGGAACGGTAAAGCGGGCCCGGTCGTTCACGGGGCATGACAGCTATGACCCCCGGCTCGAACATCCCTCTCCCCGTCACCCGCGTGACGGTGGACGTCGCCGCCCCGGTGCGGCTCGACGTATCGGGCCTGCTGCTCACCGCCGACGGCAAGGTGCGCTCCGACGACGACTTCATCTTCTACAACCAGCCGGCCGGCCAGGGCGTGACGTACCGCTCCGGCGGCGGCACCAGCCCCGACTCGATCACGGTCGACACGACGGCCGTGCCCCCGGGCATCGAGAAGATCGTCGTCACCGCGAGCCCGGACGCCGCGGGCCAGACGTTCCAGGGCATCGAACCGACGGCGACGATCCGCAACGCGGACGACAACTCCGTACTGGCGTCCTTCACCCCGCCCCAGCTCGGCTCGGAGACGGCCCTGGTGATCGTCGAGGTCTACCTGCGCAACGGCGCATGGAAGGCCCGAGCGGTCGGCCAGGGTTACTCGAACGGCCTGGCGGGCATCGCCACGGACTTCGGCGTGACGGTGGAGGAGCCGGCCGCCCCGGCCCAGGCAGCACCCCCGGTCGCCCCGCCGGCCCCCACGCTCCAGACCCCGGTGGCACCCCCGGCCCCGCCGATCAGCACCCCGGCGGCGCCGCCCGCACCCCCGGCAGCGCCCCCGGCACCCGCCCCGGGCGCCGGGAAGATCAACCTCGACAAGGGCCGCGTAAGCCTCCAGAAGAACCAGACCGTGTCCCTGGTCAAGGGCGGCCGCCCGTTCCTCTCCCAGGTGAAGATGGGCCTGGGCTGGGAGCCGGCGTACCGAGGCAAGGACATCGACCTCGACGCCTCCGTGATCGCCTACGGCCCCCAGCGCAACCACATCGACAGCTGCTACTTCGGCAAGCTCTCGATCGTGAACGGCGCGATCAAGCACTCCGGCGACAACCTCACGGGCGAGGGCGGCGGTGACGACGAGGTGATCGTCGTGGACCTGGGCCGACTCCCCCAGGAGGTCACCGGCCTCGTCTTCACGGTGAACTCCTTCTCCGGCCAGAAGTTCACCGAGGTCGCCAAGGCCTACTGCCGCCTCCTCGACGCCTCCACGGGCGAGGAGCTGGTCCGCTTCGACCTCACGACCGCGGAGCCCCAGACCGGCGTGATGATGGCCAAGCTCATCAAGCAGTTCTCCGGCGAGTGGGAGATGACGGCCCTCGGCAACTTCGTCAAGTCCCGCACGGTCCGCGGCATGGTGAAGCCGTCGGCCCAGGCGCTGTAGCCCACCAACACACCTCACCACGAACGTGCGGCGGGGCGCCCCCCATCCCGGGGGCGCCCCGCGCGTTCGTGATGACGTTCGTGAGGACGTGGATCCCACGTCACATCTTCGTGGCCCCCGCCGCAAGATCCCTGAGAAAGTGCCGCGCCCCGATAAGGAACAACGGAACGACACTCATCAACGCACCGGCCATCACCAGGGAGTAGTCGGTGTTGTAGAGAACGTTGAGGTTCGCCAGGGCGACCTGAAGGGTGACCCTGTCGGGGTCGATCATGACGACCAGCGGCCAGATGTAGTCGTTCCAGATGCTGATGAAGGTGAAGATGCCGAGGAACGCCAGCGCGGGCCGGAACAACGGCATCGCAACCTGCCAGTAGAGCCGGAAGAAACCGGCGCCGTCGATCCGTCCGGCGTCGAGCAGATCGTCGGGCAGCGAGTTCTGCGCGTACTCCCCGCAGCCGCCAACGCACGCGGGGCGGGGCCGTGCCGGTATGTCAACGTTCGCGACGTACAGCTCCCGCTGGAAACGCCCACCATGAAACTCAGGGCAGTACGCCCAGCAGTCGCGAACGTGACATACGGGCACGGCCCCGCCCCACCCACAACCCAGGCGCGAACGGACACCCCACCCGCGCCCTCAGAACAAAGCGCTGTAGGCATTCAACGCAGGCTGCCCGCCAAGATGGGCGTACAGCACAGTAGAGCCCCGCCCGATCTCCCCCCGCCCCACCAGATCAACCATCCCGGCCATCGACTTCCCCTCATACACAGGATCCGTCACCATCCCCTCGGTCCGAGCAGCAAGCCGCATCGCGTCCAAAGTGGCCTCATCGGGAATCCCATAGACACCCGCGTGATATCGCCCGTCCAACTCGACATCGTCCTCGGTCAACTCGGCCTCGACACCGATGAGTTGCCCGGTGCGATGAGCGATCCGCGCCACCTGCTCCCGAGTCCGAACAGGATCCGCCGACGCATCCACGCCAAGCACCCGCCGCACGCGCCCACCCGCTTCCTCCAGCGCACGGAACCCGGCAACCATCCCCGCCTGTGTGGACCCGGTCACCGAGCAAACCACCACGGTGTCGAAGAAAACCCCCAACTCCCTTTCCTGCTCAGCGACTTCATAAGCCCACCCGGCAAACCCGAGCCCACCGAGAGGATGATCGGAGGCCCCGGCAGGAATGGCGTAAGGCTTCCCACCCCCCTCCTCAACCTCACGCAGAGCCAGCTCCCAGCTCTCCTTGAACCCGATCCCGAACCCGGCCTTCACGAGCCGCACATCGGCCCCCGCAAGCCGGCTGATCAGAATGTTGCCGACCTTGTCGTACACGGAGTCGGGCCACTCCACCCAACTCTCCTGCACCAGCACACACTTGAGCCCGACCTTCGCGGCGACCGCGGCAACCTGCCGAGTGTGATTGGACTGCACGCCCCCGATCGAAACAAGCGTGTCGCACCCGGTAGCAAGCGCGTCAGCAACGAGATACTCCAGCTTGCGAGTCTTGTTCCCCCCATAAGCAACCCCGGAGTTGCAATCCTCCCGCTTGGCCCACAGCGAGGCCCCGCCAAGATGCTCGGTCAACCGCTCCAGCGGATGAACGGGCGAAGGCCCGAACAACAAGGGGTAACGCTCGTACGAGGAAAGGGACATGGGCCAGGCCTCCTGGATTCATTCACCATCGGCGAGGCCTTCGAGCCCCCGCCAGATCTCCGCGGTGACCCGAACGGCCTCGTCCACGTCACCGTCCGCACACGCCTCGATGAGCTGTTCATGCAGCCCGGCCGAACGGCAGTTGCCGCCCTCACCGAACCGCCGCCGCTCCAGCCGCCGGATCAACGGCGTATAACGCGAAATGGTGGCCGCAGCAGCCCCGTTGCCACTCACCCTCACCAGCACATCGTGCAGCTCGTCATCGGCACGAAGGGCAGCGTCGACATCCCCACCACGCACCGCATGAGCGAACCGCGCATTGGCAGAACGCATCGCGTTGACGTCAGCCCCCCGCAACCGAGGCACGGCAACCCGCACGACCAGCTCATGCATGGCCCCCACCACGGCAGCCGCGTCCCGCACTTCCCCAGCCACCACCGCGGTCACCCGCGTATAACTCTGCGGCTTGCTCTCCAGCAGCCCTTCGTCGACGAGCCGGGAGAATGCCTCCCGCACAGGGGCCCGAGACAACCCAAGCCGTTCAGCCAGCTCACCATCCCGCACCGCCGCTCCGGGTTCGATCTCCCCGGCCACGATGGCGTCCTTGATCGCTTCGTACGCCTGGTCCCTGAGCAGGGTCCGACGCACGGGTCGAATGGCATCCACAACTGAAATGTTAGATATCAAATCGGGACCGCACAAGCATGTGGCCCGCACCAAAGCGCGGACCACACACTCACACTCCCCTCAGACGGCCCAGGGCCAGTCCGCGTCCCGGGCCCCCTCAAGCAGCGGAACCATCCGAAAAGCCGCATCCGACAGACCACCGAAGACATGCCGGTTCCCCGCCCCGGACGGCCCGTGGCCGGCCCGGTACCCCGCGAGGTTCCAGGTGTAGACCGGCACATGCGCCGGAACCTGCTCGGTCGGGTCGCCGTAGTGGCTGTACGTGGCCTGCTCGTCGGTGACGATCAGAACACGATCATGCTTCTTGTAGTGCTTCCGCACGGCCTCGGTCGTATCGGTGCCACCGAGGTCACCGAACCGCCCCAGCACCTTCAGCACCGACTCGCCCCGACGAAACTTCACCCGGTTACTTCCGGTCCCGAACTCGACAAGATCGGCGTCCGCCGCCCGCAGCGCGAGCGCCGTACCGAAGATCGCCGCCGCGTCGGCCCGGTTGAGCTCCGAGCGGTCGGACAGCCGCGAGTAGAACATCGACCCGGACCGGTCGACGAGCACGAGCGTCCTGCCACCCAGCGCCGGCACATTGGCCAGCGAGTGGCCGAGCGCCTGCTCCAGCGGGTAGGACCAGCGCAGCGAAGGCGCGTGCTGGTACGCGGCGAGATACCGGAACGGGAACTGCCGAGAACGCGCGACCTCGGCCGGGTCACTGATCTTCGCGGCAACCTGAGCCGCCACCTCGTCACTGACACCCGCCTCGTCGAAGTTACGCAGGTTCCGAACCAGCGCCATCGCACCCATGGACGGAATCACGGCCTCCCAGGCCGCCTTGTCCATGGGCCCCTGCAGCCACCCGGCCAGCGCCTCCCAGGTGATGCCCGCGTCGGCGAGACGCCGCGCGCCGTGCGCACCGGTCACCACCTTGCGCCGCTTGGCGGGCCGCAGTGCCATCAGGTCACGGTGGGCCGCCAGGACGGGCAGCGACTTGGGCACGACCGCGGTGTCCGGGTTGTGCCGACGGTCAAGCGCGTACTGGAACAGGTCGCCCTGCCACGGCTTGTCCGGGTCCGGTGCCGCGTGCACGAGGTTGAGGATGTCGCCGAAGCGGTAGCCCTTGGACGCCGTGTCGTACTTCAGCAGCGACTTGCCGCTGTAGAGCCGGCGTACGGCGTCGGCGATGCCGCGCTTCACGGGCTTGGGGATGTTGCGGCCGTACAGCGCGGTCCAGTACGCGAGCAGTTCGCCGGGCTCGTCCGGGCGCCGCAGCACGGAGGCGACGACCTGCCGGTTCGCCGGGCCGTCGGTGGCGCCCGCGTCGAGGCGCGCCTTGACGTACTCGGCGGCGCCGACGATGGACGCGGTCCGCATGTTGCCCTCGCCGCGCAGCCAGGCCAGCATGCTCGCCGTCCACGACGGGTCGCTGACGGCCAGCTCACGGACGAGCGCGGCGAACCGGTCGTCCCGGGCGTCGCCGGTCTCGTAGAAGGTGTTCTGCGAGACGAGGTTGGCGATCGCCAGCAGGAACAGCTCGGAACGCGCGTCGCGCTCACGGCCGCGGCCGCCCTCGTAGGTGCGCAGTACGCGCCCGGTCGAGGTGACCCGCGAAGTGCCCTGGGCCTTGGCCGCCCTGGTGTTGAATCGCGCCATGATGAATTCCCCCCGAATTCAGTGGTGTTTCGGAGGGAGGCGCAGCAAATGGAGCGTGCCCGAGAACAGAAGTCGGCGACGGACTTAATCGGATGCTCTACCGGATTGAGCTACATCGGCCCGAAGCCGATGACGGGATTTGAACCCGCAACCCTCTGATCCCTGAAGTAACCGCTGCCTTCGCACCGGGCACACACCATTTGCTGCGCCTCCCGAGATCAAGTCGGCGGCGGCCTGGATTCTTTGGAAGAGAAGTAGCCGCCACCATCGCACCGGGAGGTGCATGAAGTTGTGGTGTCCAGAGTTCAAGGCCGGCGGAACCGACGTAGGTGCTCTAACCCCTGAGCTACACCGGCGCGTTGTACCGGTGACGGGACTCGAACCCGTGGCCGCCCCATTATCAGTGGAAGTAGGTCCTGCCTTCGCACCTGGACGTTCATCACTGTAGGACGCGCACCGAGGGCCGGGCGAACGATTATTTCCGTACGGACGTACCGGAGGAGTCCGGGACGTCCGGGCTGCCATAGGAACTCCCTATACCACCTGCTGACTTTTGGTCTTTGCCCCTCGTTCTTTCGCGAACGTACGGTGAACCGACTCGACGAGGTACGCACCACGACGTACCCGCACAGCTGAAAGAGCAGGCGGCATGACCACAACCGAAACCGAATCAGGAACGCAGGAACTCAAGGGAAAGCGGGCCCTGGTCACAGGTGGCTCTCGCGGAATAGGAGCGGCCATCGTGCGCCAACTCCTGGACGCGGGCGCCGAGGTGCTCACGACCGCCAGGTCGGCGGCGAGCACGGTGCCGGAGGGGGCCGCCTTCGTGGCGGCCGACGTTCGGACACGGGCCGGCGCGGAGGCGCTCGCCGCGGCTGCGCGGGAGGTGCTCGGCGGGGTGGACGTCCTGGTCCACAACGCGGGTGGGGCGCAACCGTACGCGAGCACTTCCGACATCCCCGACGAGGAGTGGCAGGACCAGCTGGACCTGAACTACCTGGCCTCGGTGCGGCTGGACTCGCTGCTGGTACCGGGGATGCGGGAACGGCGTTCGGGCGTGGTCGTGCACGTCTCCTCGGCCGCGGTGCCCGCCACACCACCCCCGTTCCTGCACTACACGGCGGCGAAGGCGGCGCTGGAGAACTACAGCCGGGGCCTGGCCCTGGAGCTGGCCCCGGCCGGGATCCGGGTCAACACCGTGACTCCCGGCAGGACCGCCACCCCCGGCGGCGAACTGACGCGGGAGCAGTGGGCGCGCCTGGACCCGACGCAGGGCCAGAACGACACCACCGTGCCGCTGGGGCGCGACGGCCGGCCCGACGACATCGCCGACGCGGTGCTGTTCCTCGCGTCCGACCGGGCGAGCTGGGTGACCGGGAGCAATCTCGTAGTGGACGGCGGCGAATTCCCCAGGGGCTGACGCCAACGGAACTACTGCTCGCCCGTCAGAACACCGCTGAGAAGGAAGCAGAAGCGGACTCGGACCAGGTCTCGTTGCGCAGGAGTTCGAGCAGGGCCGTCTCAGCCGGGCCCGCGCCGTGCCGGAGCACGGCGATGACGGGCTGGGACACGACCGGGAACACCGGGCGGACGAGGTGCTCGTGACCGTGGGGCACCGCGGAGGCCGGGACGAGCGTCACCCCCAGCCCCTGGGCGGCCCAGCGCACGGCCGTCGCCGTCTGGGAGACACGGGCGACGGTGGCCGGGGCCAGATCGTTGTCCCGCAGTATGTTCAGCAGCACGCCGTCGAGCGCGCTGTCACGGTCGAACCTCACCCACGGCTCCCCCTCCAGCTCGCGCAGCTCGACCCGGTCCCCGGCGAGCAGCCGGTGCCCGGCGCCCAGCACCACGACGAAGTTCTCGTCGCCGAGGTGGTGGGCGTCGGAGGGGCTCCGCTCGCACGCCGCCATCAGGGCGAGGTTCACCGCGCCACGGCGGCACAGCCGCTCCAGCTCGGCGGAGCTGGGCTCTTCGAAGACGGTGACCTCAAGCCTCGGGAAGCGGCGACGCAGCGTGCCCAAGGCGCCCGGCAGCTGCCGCGTGCCGAAGCCCATCTGCGCCGCCACGACCAGCTCGCCCACCAGCTCGTCGGCACCGGCCCGTGCCGTCGCCCTCGCCCGCCGTGACGCGCTGACCGCGACCTCCGCCTCCCGCAGGAACGCGCGGCCGACCACCGTGGGGACCAGTCCGGTCGGCGTGCGGGCGAACAGCTGCACGCCGAGTTCCCGCTCCAGGCCGCGGATCTGCTGGGACACCGACGGCTGAGCGACGTGCAACAGCTCCGCCGCGGCCGTCACCGAGCCCTCCTCGGCAACGGCCAGGGCGTACTCGTACTGGCGAAGGCTCATCGACTCCGGTCTCCTCCCGCGTCGCAACAAGAGCAACAACACGGGAGGCAACAGCTTTACTCCACCTCCGAGGGCGCTGCGTACGAACCGGAACTCAGCCGCGCTTCTGACGCCGCCAGGGACCGGTGATCGCCAGCATGATGCCCGGCTCCTGGATGTTGGCGTACAGCGTCTTTCCGTCGGGCGAGAAGGTGACGCCGGTGAACTCGCTGAACTCCGGCTCCTCCTCGGTGCCGATGTTGAGGTCATTGCGGGCGATGGGGTACGTACGGCCGCTGTCGGTGGCGCCGAAGAGGTGCGAGACGCCCTCGCCGTCCTCGGCGATGACGAGTCCGCCGTACGGGGAGACGGTGATGTTGTCGGGACCGTCGAAGGCGCCATCCGCCGACGAGTCAGTCGGGTCGGGGTTGACGCCGAGGAGGACCTTGAGGGTCAGCGTGCGGCGCTTGGGGTCGTAGAACCAGACCTGGCCGTCGTGCTGGACGGGGCTCTCCTCACGGGCGTACGAGGAGACGATGTACGCGCCGCCGTCGCCCCACCACATGCCTTCGAGCTTACGGGCGCGGGTGACCTCGCCGGGGCCGAACTGCTTGCGCACGTCGACGATCTTCGCGTCGCGGTCGGGGACGTCGACCCAGTCGACGCCGTACACCGTGCCGATCTTCGTGGCGCGGGAGAGGTCGTCGACCGGGCGGCCGCCGGAGTCGTAGCACTTGGGTGCCTGGAGCACGCCCGCGTCGTCGGCGAGGGTACGGAACCTGCCGGGGCCGTAGTGGAAGCCCTTCGGCGGGGTCCAGCGGTAGAAGAGGCCGTTGGGGCCGGACGCGTCCTCGGTGAGGTAGGCGTGGCCGCGCTTGGGGTCGATGACGACGGCCTCGTGGTCGTAGCGGCCGAAGAACTTCAAGGGCCTGGGGTTGCGGTTGGCGCGACGGTCGGAGGGGTCGACCTCGAAGACGTAGCCGTGGTCCCTGGTCATGCCGTTGACGCCGGCCCGGTCGGAGTTCTCCTCGCAGGTGAGCCAGGTGCCCCAGGGGGTGCTGCCGCCCGCGCAGTTGGTGGAGGTGCCCGCGATGCCGACCCACTCGGCGACCGCGCCGCCCGGGCGCACCTCGACGACCGTGCAGCCGCCGGACGCGGCCGGGTCGTAGACGAGTCCCTCGGTCAGCGGAACCGGGTACTTCCAGTTGGCGCGCGGGCCCTTCAGCTCGTGGTTGTTGACGAGGAGGGTCGTGCCGCGCGGGCCGTCGAAGGTGGCCGTGCCGTCGTGGTTGGAGGGGGTGAACTCGCCCGACTCCAGCTTGGTCTTCCCGCTGTACGTGATGGTCCGGTACTTGAACCCGGCGGGCAGCGCGAGGACGCCCTTGGGGTCGGGCAGGAGCGGGCCGTAACCGACGGCTCCGCCGTGCCGGTCGGAGAGGTCGGCATCGTCGTCGGCATCGCCCGTGGTCTCGGTGTCCGTGGACGCGAGGGCGCCGGGCGCGGTGGCGAGTGTGCCGACGCTGCCGATCAGGGCGACACCGGCGCCGGTGATCGCGGATCGTCTGGCGAAGTCCCTGCGGGTGAGCGACATGCTGTCTCCTGTGACGGTGGAGTGTGACCGTGGCGAGGGGGGGTGACGTGTGGAGGGTGACGCGTGGAGGGTGGCGGACCCGACTGTCGGCCACACGGTCCCGCCCGTGACTGAACGCTGGTTGAACGCGGGCCGACTTCCCAGGGCTCGCTTGCGTGAATCCGGGCGGATCCGGCCTCTTCCGCCCGTCCGGAGCAATGCCGCCCCGTACGGCCCATCAGTCCTCGCATGCGAACTGTTGGTCGGAATAATCTCCCTACCAAGGACACCTACGACCACCCATGGGAGGCGAGCCGAAGTGGACGCGCGTCAGGCGAGCCACCGCCATGAGGAACGGCTGATGGCGCTGGCCAATGTGACCGGTGTCGGCAGCGGGCGCGACGAGGAGTCCGGCGAGGACGTCATCGTCGTCTTCGTCACCCGAAAGGTCCCCCGCGACCGGCTCCGCCCCGAGGACGTGGTCCCGGACGAGCTGGACGGCATCCCGGTCCGGGTACTCGCCATGGGCGAGGAAGAGCCCTGACGACGAGGGCTTCTTCTTTCGCCCCCGCCGCCCCTACCCATTCCCGTCACTTACTCAGGGGCTCCGCCCCCGAACCCCCGTATCGCGCTGACGCGCTCGTCCTCAAACGCCGGACGGGCTGAAAATCAGCCCCTCCGGCGTTTGAGGAGCGGGGGTTCAGGGGCTGGCCCCCGAGCAGTGACGGGAATGGGTAGGGGCGGCGGGGGCGAAAGAAACCCCCCTACCCCCCTTGCTGCGACCGAGCCTTGAACGCAGCCTTCCGCGCCTCCTTGGCGACCTTCTTGTCGGGGTGCAGCCGGCCCATCGCCTCCAGGACATCGGGCGTGGCGGGGTGGTCCACCCGCCACGCCGCCGCGAAGAACCCCCCGTGCTGCGCCGCAAGCCCCTCCACAAGCGCCTGCAGCTCCGCGGAGTTCCCCTCCGCGGCCAGCTGCGCGGCAATCGTGTCGACGGTCAGCCAGAACACCATCCCCTCGGACGGCGCGGGCACGTCCGAGGCCCCCCGCTCGGTGAGCCAGACCCGCGCGAGCCCGCCCAGCTCGGCATCGTCGAGCACCTCACGGAGCGCGGGCGAGGCCTCCGTACCGACCAGGGAGAGCGCCTGCTGGCAGCGCAGCCGCCGCAGCGGCGCCCCGACGTCGGAACCCTTCGCCGCCGCGAGCAACTCCCGCGCCGCGGCGAGGGGTTCACGCCGGTCGAGCCACTGCTCGGTCTCGGCCTGCGCGGCCGCCGGCGGAAACCCGGAGGTGCTGTCGAGCAGCACGTCGGCCCCCTTGTCCGCGAGGTCGCCGACCGCGGGCGCCGCGAACCCTGCTTCGAGGAGCCGGGCCCGGACCCCGTACACCCCGAGCGGGGTGAGCCGCACCATCCCGTACCGCGAGACGTCCGTGTCGTCGACCGGCGCCGCGGGCTCCTCGTCGGCGTCGGCCATGAGGGCCTCGTCAACGGGCTGGAAGTCGACGAGCCCGATCGGCTCAAGGAGCCGGAACTGGTCGTCGAGCCGCATCATCGCGTCCGAGACCTGCTCCAGGACATCGTTGGTGGGCTCCCCCATGTCGTCCGGCACGATCATCGACGCGGCGAGCGCGGGCAGCGGCACCGGGCCGTCGCCGGGCCCGTCCTCGCTGGAGGTCAGCAGGTAGAGGTTGCCGAGGACCCCGTCGAGGAACTCCGCCTCGGCCTCCGGATCCCAGTCCAGCTCGGAGAAGTCGATCTCGCCGCCCTCGCCCATGGCCTCCACGAGGTCGTCGAGGTCGGGCACGCCGGCATCGGCGAGCACCGTCTCAAGGGCGGCGAGCCACAGTCCCAGTACGTCCTGCGGCGCCCCGGAGAGGACGAGCCCCAGGTCGGCTCCCGCGGTGACGGTGCCCTCCTCCTCGTCCACGACCTCGACGAGCCCGGTGTCGACGGCGACCCGCCAGGCCTCGCTCGCGTAGGCAGCGGCGTCCCCGCCGTCGAGGCCCAGCTCCGCGGCGGCGGCCGGCAGCTGCTCCTCGACGAGTTCGCCGCCGGCTCCGACCCGGGTGTCCGGACCGGCCCAGCGGGCGAGCCGCACGGCACGCGAGAGAAGCGGAGTGGCGAGGGCGTCCCGCGCAAGCTCCGCTTCGGAGTGCAGACGCACCGGCGGCAGGGGGGAACTGTCTGACATCGGCTGGTTCTCCTAGGACGAACGTTCGGGCGTACATCTCGGACGTACACGAGGCCCGCGGGCCGCCCGGGAAAACGCCTGCCGGCCGCCCCGGACACGCGACCTCAGCCTAGACGGATTTGGACCCATGCCGCCCGGTTCATGAACCTGTCAGAAGTGTTAACTCGGGAAACCTTGACAAGTGCCGTGGCCAGACACGAGATTGACGCGCGTAGAAACTCGCGAGTAGCAGTGCATCGCGCCTTCTACGCGCGTCACGGACCGCCCCACCGGTTACGGCTCCACTCTTGCCTTCGTTCGACTTCGCTCCACCGCTCCACCCACGTACGTGGTCCACAGCCCCACCCACGTACCCGTTCCACCGCTCCACCCACGTCCGTTCACCGCGCCACCCTCGTCCCGGCGCCCACGCACGTCCCCGGAGGGATCCCGTTGCCGAGCAAGTCTTCCGCACGCATAGCCGCGCTCACCGTCGCCGCCGTCTGTTCCACGGTGTCCGCGGTGGTCGTCACCTCGCCCGCCCACGCGGATGCCGTGGCCGTCCATGACATCCAGGGCTCCACCCGTACGTCCCCGCTCGCGGGCCAGCAGGTCACGGACGTGGCCGGCATCGTCACGGGCACGAGAACCTACGGTTCGTCCCGCGGCTTCTGGATCCAGGGTCCGTCCGCGGACGACGACCCGGCCACCAGTGAGGGCATCTTCGTCTTCACCAGCTCCACGCCGAAGGTCGCCGTCGGCGACTCGGTCACCGTCTCGGGCACGGTCACGGAGTTCGTGCCGGGCGGCGCCTCGTCCGGCAACCAGTCGGTCACGGAGATCACCCGGCCGACGGTGACGGTGGTGTCGAGCGGCAACGCGCTGCCCAAGGCCACCGTCATCGACAGCCGTTCCGTCCCGGACACGTACACGCCCGAGGGCGACGCGGCGGCGAGCGGCTCGGTCAACGCCCTGACCCTGCGGCCGAAGAAGTACGCCCTCGACTTCTACGAGTCCCTGGAGGGTATGAACGTCGCGATCGGCTCGTCCCGTGTGGTCACCGCGACCGACCCGTTCTCCGAGCTCTGGGTGACGGTCAAGCCGCACGAGAACCCGAACCGCCGCGGCGGCACCGTCTACGGCGCGTACTCCTCGCAGAACACCGGCCGGCTGCAGATCCAGTCGCTGATCCCGACCGCCACCGAGCCGTTCCCGACGGCGAACGTCGGTGACACGCTCAAGGGCACCACCGAGGGCCCGCTCGACTACACCCAGTTCGGTGGCTACACGCTGACCGCCCGCACCCTGGGCACGGTGGAGGCCGGCGGCCTGGAGCGCGAGACGACGCGCAAGCAGTCGCGTTCCGAGCTGGCGGTGGCGACGTACAACGTCGAGAACCTCGACCCGACGGACGCCACGTTCGCCGCCCACGCGGCCGCGATCGTGGACCACCTCCAGTCGCCCGACATCCTGTCCCTGGAGGAGATCCAGGACAACAACGGCGCGAAGAACGACGGTACGGTCGCCGCCGACCAGACGCTGCAGAAGCTGATCGACGCGATCGTCGCGGCGGGCGGCCCGGCGTACGAGTGGCGCTCCATCGACCCGGTGAACCTCGCGGACGGCGGCGAGCCGGGCGGCAACATCCGTCAGGCGTTCCTCTACAACCCGGAGCGCGTGTCGTTCGTGGACCGTGCGGGCGGCGACGCCACGACGGCCGTCGGCGTCACGAAGGTGCACGGCAAGGCGCAGCTCACGGTCTCGCCGGGCCGTATCGACCCGGCGAACGCCGCCTGGACGAACAGCCGCAAGCCGCTCGCGGGCGAGTTCACCTTCCGCGGCAAGTCGGTCTTCGTGATCGCGAACCACTTCGCGTCGAAGGGCGGCGACCAGTCGCTGCACTCGCAGTTCCAGCCGCCGGCGCGCAGCTCGGAGACGCAGCGCCACCTCCAGGCGACCGTGATGAACTCCTTCGTCAAGGACATCCTCGCGAAGCAGAAGAACGCGGACGTCGTGACGCTCGGCGACATCAACGACTTCGAGTTCTCGACGACGACGAAGCTCCTGGAGGACGACGGCGCCCTGTGGTCGGCCGTCAAGTCCCTTCCGAAGAGCGAGCGTTACAGCTATGACTACCAGGGCAACAGCCAGGTCCTGGACCAGATCCTGATCAGCCCGTCGATCCGCAAGGACTGCGACTTCACGTACGACAGCGTGCACATCAACTCGGAGTTCTCGGACCAGATCAGCGACCACGACCCGCAGGTGCTGCGGTTCCGCCCGTAGTCGCTACGGGAAGCCCGTAGTCGAGTCGCTACGGGAACACGCCGGTGAGCCCGGCCCCACGTCAGGGGGGCCGGGCTCACCGGTGTCTCTGTAGAACGTCAGGCTCCGAAAGCCTGGTTCAGCCAGCCCTGCCAGGCCGCCTCGTTCCCCTTGGCGTCGGCGCCCGGGGCGAAGTCGTGGACGCTCATGCCGACGGGCGCGCCCCAGTGGTTGCGGCCGAAGAAGCGGATGAGGGCGTCGTCGGTGCGCAGTCCGATGAAGTACGGGTTGCGGTAGTCGACGACGGCGTCCAGGACCTGGCCGTCGGGACCCTGGGCCCGTACGCGCGCTCCCTCGGCGGTGTCGTCCGCGAGGCCGAGTGCCCGGCCCACGGCGGCGAAGGCGTCGGGCGCCTTGGACGCGTCGGGCCCGTCGAACGTGGCGAAGGCCGCAGGCCGGGCCGCGAACCTCGTCAGGTACTCGCGCAGGGTGTGGAGGTAGAAGTCGGTGTGCCTGTTCGCCCCGTCGTACTGGTTGTCCCAGTCGTCGACGAAGATCCCGCTGTGCACGTACCGCACCCAGGCGCGCCGGCCGCCGTCGCGCGGCTCGACGGTGTAGTCGAGCTGGTTGAGGGTCTGCGCGGAGTTCTCGTCGACGCCTTCAAGCCGGTTGGTGTACTTGTGCGGCGGGTCCCAGGCGGTGACGGTGGATCCCCAGGGGCCCCGGCCGCCCTCACGCGGCTCGGGGGGTTCCATCGGCCACAGCCAGCCGCCGGTACCGCTGGTCACGGCGTCCCACACCTCGTCGGGTGTGGCGTCGACCTCGAACTCGCGGGCGATCTCGAATTCCTTGGACATGGTGTGCTCCTGCGCGTCAACTAGGCGTGTCAGTCGGTGAGTTCGGGCACCGCTGGGGGCGCCTCGGAAGCCTTGGGACCCTCGGACGTACCGGATGCGCCGGACGCATCGGATGAGCCGGATGCGCCAGATGTGCCGGCCGCACCGGACGTCTCGGGTCTGACCGTGGGGTGGACGGCCACGACTATCCGGTGGTCGCGGCCCCCCTCGGCGTCTGGGGAGTCGTACTTGCGGATCAGGGCGCCGACACCGGCCGTCAGCTCCTGGATGAACGCGGCCCGGTCGGCGGCGGAGGCGAAGCGCACCTCACCGTCCAGCGCGTACGTGGCGAGCCGCTTGCGGGCCTTCGTGGCGCCCGTGATGAGCGTGCCGACGTCCCGCACCAGCCGGGCGCCGAGCGCGAGCAGCCACCGCGCCGAGAGCTGGTCCCTGAAGCGGTCCGGGTCGGGCTGCACGGCGGCGAGGGCGAGCGGCGAGATGACGTACGACGCTGCCGTCGCCCTCATCAGCCGCTCGGTGACGTTCCCCTTGCGGCGCTCGCCCGCGAGCTCGACCAGGCCGTGCCGCTCCAGCGCCTTCAGGTGGTAGTTCACCTTCTGCCTCGGCAGCCCGACCTTGCCGGCCAGCATGGCGGCCGACGCGGGTCCGGCCGCCAGCTCGGCCAGGAGCTGAGCCCTTATGGGGTCCAGCGAGGCGGCGGCTGCCGCCGGGTCCTCGATCACGGTCACGTCCAACATGACTCCACCGTCTCACCGAAAACTTTTTTTGTCCAGACGATTCCTGTTGTCGGTTTCGATGGTCGCCCGATCACTCGGGGACGAGCCCGAGGGCGTGGGTGTAGCGGTGGACCGTGGACCGCTTCAGACCGGGGTACGTCTGTACGCGCTCCCACTCGGGCGTACGGGATCCGACGCCGCCACCCGGTGCGGCCGGCGCGTCGATGTCGGCCTGCGTGGTCTCCCACTCGGCGTAGTTGAGGACCTTCGTGCCGTCGGTGCTCAGGTGGAAGTGGGCGGAGATCCCGCCGGGACTGAGGTTCGGCTCGCTCTCCAGGGCCTCGAACACGGCGTCCACCCAGGCGCGTTGGCGGTCGGGGTCCGGTCCCTCGAACTCGATCTCGACGATCACGACGCACCCCGGAATCCGGGGCTCCGCCTCCTGGGCGCCGCTGCGGTAGCGCCGGTAGCGGCCGAGCCCCACGCGTTCGATCCCGGGCACGGCCACATCGACCTCGTCCACGCGCTCCTGCCGGTGGACCTTCACGAAGGCCTCGTAGTCCTGCTCGCTCCGCCACTGCGAGTGGTGCAGCAGGGTCGTGCCGTCCTCCCCGGTGTAGACGTGGTAGCCGAGCAGCCCCTCGGCCGGCCACGCCCTGCGCTCCCAGGTGGCGGCGATCGCCTCGACCGTCTCCTTCTGCCGCTCGGGCGTCCCCACCCGCCAGGTGCTGAAGAAGGGCGCTCCCACCTCGGGGCGGGTCATCGTGGGGTGCGCATCGGTACGACGGGTCATCACGAACTCCAGTGATCGCTGATCGGTGTCCACGGCCCACCCTCGGACCTCAACCGAACTTCAGGTCAAGCACGGGCGCCACGGACGGGGTCCGCCCCCGCCGGGCTGCCACTGATGCACGACGAGCGGCGGGACCGAATGGATCGGCCCCGCCGCTCGCCGTACGGCACCGGTCAGTGACCGGAGCCGGAGGTGTGTATCGGTGTCTGTACCGGTGTGTGTATCAGTGCGTGTATCAGTGGTGTCCGTTGTGGCGTCGCCTCAGGAGGCCCACCGCGACCACCGCTCCGGCCCCGGCGATCAGTACGGGCCCGGGATGACGCTTTCCGGCCTGGACAGCGTTGGTCACGGCCGTGCGCACCGGCCGGGGCACGTTGTCCTGGACGGCGTGTCCGGCCTGCGTGGCCCTGCTCTGCACCACGTGACCGGCCTGGACGGCCTTGTCCTGCATCACGTGCCCGGCCTCAACAGCCTTGCCCTGTACGACGTGCCCGGCCTCGGTGGCCTTGTCCTGTACGACATGGCCTGCCTGCGCCGCCTTGTCCTGCACGGCGTGACCGGCCTCGGACGCCTTGCCCTTCAGCTCGGCGCCCCGGGCCCGCGCGCGGGCCTTCATATCGGCCTTCGCGGCCAACTCCTCGACGGTGTCGCCGAGTTGTCCCCGGGTCTCCTGGATCTGCCGTCGCAGCTCGTCCGGGCCCTTCGCGCCGCCGGCCGCCTTGCCGGCCGCCTTGCCGGGCTCCGCGGGATCGTTCGTGTCCTTCATCGGTGCGCCCTTTCCTTGATCTCGTCGACGTCGGCCCGGACGCTGTCGAGCGCCTCCTCGGGCATCGGCGGGGCGGCGCGCCCGAGCTGGGCCCGGCCGGTCCTCGCCAGCACGCCCGCGACCAGGAAGAGCACGGCCGTGACGATGAGCGCCGCCGCCCATACGGGCAGCACGAGGGTGAGCGCCGCCGCACCGGTCGCGGCCAGGGCCATCAGCCCCACGTAGGCGACGGCACCGGCCGCGCCCAGCAGCCCGCCACCGCGTCCCACGCGTCGGCCCTTCTGCGCCAACTCCTCCTTTGCGAGCCGCACTTCCTGTCGTACGAGCTCGGAGAGCTGTTCGGTGGCCTGTCCGACGAGTTCACCGACCGAGTGCTGCTCGCCCGGCCGCCTGTCCATGGTTCCGGTCACGGCGTCCCGCCTCCTTTCGTCCGGGACGCCCGGGTACCCTGCTGGGCCGCCGTCACCCCTGTCCGGCGCCGCGCTCTCCGAGCCGCGCCAGCTGGCTCTGGAACCAGTCGAGCCGGGCCTGCAGCAGCGCCGCCTCGGCGACCAGCTCGGAGACCCCGAGGCCCGCGGGCAGGCCGTCGCCGGCGCCCGGTACGGCACCGCCCCCGGCCCGTACCCGCAGCCCTTCCCCGCCCAGCCGGGCGAAGGTCGCGAGCGACACCGCCGTACGGCCGCGCACACATCCGGCGCAGGAGGCGGCGAAGCCCCGCCAGCCGGGCCTGCCCCAGCCCGCGTCGACCAGCGCCACGGCGACGGCGCCGCACGCGCAGGGGCCGACCGTGGCGGTACGCACCCGCTGTCGCGCGTACCGGAAACCCAGCTCGAAGCGGATGTAGGCGCCGAGGACCGTCACTTCGAGGAGTACGGCGCTGCGGTGCTCGGCGGTGCACAGCATGGCCTCGGCCGCCGTGCGCTCGTGCACGCAGTGGAAACCGCAGTCGCAGCGGCGGTGCGGTGCCCGGTGCCGCAGACCGTAGACGCAGTGCGCCTCGTCCAGCACTCCGTACGGCAGCGCGCCGCCCAGCGACACACCGGTGAACCCGGCCCGGGTGCCGTCCTGGGACAGCATCGGGTGGGCGATCTTGAATCCGGTCGGCGGCTCCGCCGGACGTTCCTCGGGGAGCCGCATCCTCATCGCGCGACCGGAACCTCTTCGACCGCGGACTCCGACTCCTCGATCTCCTCGATCTCCTCGATCCCCTCGGGGAGTCGGAGTTCGTTCTCTTCCAGGCGCGGCCGCTCCTCCGCGACTCCGGTGGCCAGTGCTTTGCCCAGCTTCATGACGCCTCCCGTGACAGACGACCTTCTACCGTCCCCGCCATGGTGACCGAAACGGGGGCGAGTTCCTAGAGCGCCCCTGCCACCTCGAATGCCGCAAAAGATAAGGACTACTTACCAATACCTGGTAGAAGAATTAAGTGGAGCTTCAGGATGGGTGTGCCGAGACTACCTCCATGACCTCACGACGCATCCCGCCCTTCGGCCGTGCCCTCTGCGCGATGATCACCCCCTTCACCGACGAGGGGCTGCTGGACCTGGACGGTGCGCAGCGGCTGGCCGACCGGCTGGTCTCCGAGGGCTGCGACGGGCTGGTGCTGTCCGGGACGACCGGGGAGTCGCCGACCACGACGGACGCCGAGAAGTCGGCGCTCGTGCGGGCGGTGGCGGAAGCGGTCGGGGACCGGGCCGCGATCGTCGCGGGCATCGGGACAGCCGACACCCGCCACACCACCGAACTCGCCCTGGAGGCCGAAAAGGCGGGCGCGGACGGCCTGTTGGTGGTCACGCCGTACTACAGCAGGCCCCCGCAGGACGCCGTCGAGGCACACTTCCGCGCGATCGCGGACGCTTCCGGCCTGCCGCTCGTGCTGTACGACATCCCGGGCCGCACGGGGACACGCATCGAGCCGGAGACGATGCTGCGACTGGCCGGGCATCCGCGGATCGTGGCGGTGAAGGACTGCGCGTACGACCTGCTCGGCACCCAGAAGGTGCTGGCCGCCACGGAGTTGGCGTACTACACGGGCTGCGACGAGTACGTGCTCGCGATGTACGCGATCGGCGGTGCCGGATACATCAGCACGGTGGCGAATGTGACTCCGCGTCACTTCCGGTCGATCCTGGACGCGTTCGACGGCGGTGACCCGGACGAGGCGGTCCGGCTGCAGCAACTCACCATCCCGCTCACGGAGTTGATGATGGGCTCGGGCCTGCCCGGCTCGGTGACGGCGAAGGCCCTGCTCGGCGCCCTCGGTCTGCCCTCCGGCCCGGTCCGGGCACCGCTGCGGCCCGCCGACCGGGATGCGGTCGACGGGCTGCGGGCGGCGTACGCGGAGCTGACGGCGCACTCCGGCATGGTGGGCGCGAGCTAGCGCGTGCTGAAGATCGGGCTCCACCGGCCGGGGTAGTCGTCACTCGCCTTACGGAAGTCGCTCAGCGGTACGACCTTGTTGGTGCCGACGGTCACCAGCAGCAACTGGTTGCGGAACTCCCCCTTGCCGCTGCACTTCTTGGGGTCGCAGCCCCAGGCGATGAGCCGCTTGTTGTCGGCCCAGGCGAGGAGCTGCTGGGCCGGCAGCTTGGCGACACGCTTCCCGGTCCTCGCGTCGTTGACCGCGACGGCGATGTCCGTGCCATTGCCGGCGAAGTCCCCGCCGGCCAGCTTCCCGTCGGGCGAAATGCCCGCCTCGACGTGGGTGATGCGCTTCTCGTCCGGCGCGGGGACCTCGCCCCCGTCCAGGTCGTAGTACTGGCCATAGGCGTCCGTCATCGAGGAGGAGTAGACCAGCGACCCGTCGTGGCTCCAGTCGAAGTCCTCGCGCGTGTTCGTGTTCGGGAAGCCGAACTCGTCCTTCGGCAGCGGTACCTCGTGCCAGTCGGACTCGCCGGAGGCCACGTCCACGATGCTGAAGCCGGTCCTGCTGGGCACGGGGCCGGGCTCGTTCTTGCCGTTGACACTGATCGGGCGGTCCGCCAGGTAGCGGTCGGGGTTCTTCGCGTATGTGGTCGCGACGAGCCTCTTGCCGTCGGGCGAGAAGGCGACGCCGCCGACTCCGTGGTCCACCGGGATCCAGCGGTCCACCTTGCCGGTGATCAGGTCGAGCAGCCCGATGCGCTTGGCGGGCAGTTCCTGCTCCAGCACGGCGGCGGTGCGCGAACCGGGCGCGACGTCCAGGAAAGCCCACTTCCTGGTCTTCTCGTACTTGCCGGTCTTCTGGTTCAGCAGTCCGTAGGTGGGGGTGCGGATGATGTCCCCGTTGTCCTGCTTGACGCTCGCGGAGACGGAGAACGCGGCGAGCACGGTGTCCCCGGCCGCGATCAGGTCGCGCGGCGGCGACTGGTCGGGGTGCCCGATGATGTCGCTCTTGTTCATCTCACTCGCGGGCCGGACGTCGTCCCCACCGCCGTCCAGCAGCGGGACGGCCACCGCGGCGGCGAGCACGGCGGCGGTGACGACCGCGGTGCCCGCGATCCTCCGGGACCGGCGCCGTCGCCGGACGGCGAGCACCCGGTCTGCGAAGCCGGCAGGCACGGACACGCTGTCCACGGCCGTCTCACGGAGGGTGTCACGCACCAGTTCGTCGACGTTCACGGACGCACCTCCACGGGCGAGTAGTCACGGGACGGCTGCTGCTCGGCGTCGGCCGGGCCCAACGCGGCGAGTTCCGGCGCGAGGGCCCGCAGCTTGGCGAGCGAGCGGTGGGTGGTGGACCGCACGGTCCCCACCGAGCAGCCGAGGATCCGGGCCACGTCGGCCTCCGGCAGGTCCTCGAAGTAACGCAGTACGAGTACGGTCCGCTGCCGGGCGGTCAGCCGCGCCAGCGCTCCGCGCATCACGATCCGCAGGTCGGCCGCGGAGGCGGCGTCCGCCGCGGCCGCCGCGGCCGTGCCGCCCGTCCCCTCGGGCGGTTCGGCGACCGTCAGTTCCCTTCTGCGCCACTTCAGCCGCCATCGGCTCACCTGCTGGCGGTACAGGATCTGCCGTACGTACGCCTCCGGCTCGTCGATGCGCTGCCATCGTCCGGCCGCCTTGACCAGCGCGTTCTGCAGCAGGTCCTCGGCCGCGTGGCGGTCGCCTCCGCTGAGCAGCACGGCGGTCTTCAGCAGCGCCGATGAGCGGTTCTCCACGAACTCCCGGAACCGTTCGTGCCCTTGGGCATCCATCGTCACCTTCTCTTCCCCAGCGGGCTCTCCCCGCTCCCACCCGTATCGACGATCCGGGCGGGCCCCCGCTATGCCTGACGGCACGAGAAATTCTTACGGCCCGGATATGACGTGCGGGCCCGGTGGGAACTGCGCGCTCAACCCCCACCCACCCGCACGTAACGATCCGCGCCGAACACCCACCCACCCCAGGGGCGCGGGGAACTGCGTGACAAGCCCCCACCGGGCCCGTGCCCGACATCCGACCCCAAAGAACCTGGTGCCCTCCCACAGCAAGTGGGAGGGCACCAGGTTCACAGAACAACCGCGGGACTCAGTTGTGACTGTGGAGGACCTCGTTGAGGCCACCCCACACCGCGTTGTTCGGCCGCGCCTCCACCGTCCCGGTGACCGAGTTCCGCCGGAACAGAATGTTGGACGCACCGGACAGCTCACGGGCCTTCACGATCTGCCCGTCCGGCATCGTGACCCGCGTGCCGGCGGTGACGTACAGCCCGGCCTCGACGACGCACTCGTCACCGAGGGCGATCCCGACACCCGCCTCCGCCCCGATCAGGCACCGCTCGCCGATCGTGATGCGGACGTTGCCGCCGCCGGACAGCGTGCCCATGGTGGACGCGCCGCCGCCGATGTCCGAGCCGTCGCCGACCACGACGCCGGCGGAGATGCGGCCCTCGACCATGGACGTGCCGAGCGTGCCGGCGTTGAAGTTCACGAAGCCCTCGTGCATGACCGTGGTGCCCTCGGCGAGGTGCGCGCCGAGGCGGACCCGGTCGGCGTCGGCGATGCGGACGCCCTTCGGCGCCACGTAGTCCGTCATGCGCGGGAACTTGTCGATGGACGTCACGGCGAGGTGGAGGCCCTCGGCGCGGGCGTTCAGCCGGACCTTCTCCACGTCGTCCACGGCGACCGGGCCGAGCGAGGTCCAGGCGACGTTGGCGAGGTGCGCGAACAGGCCGTCGAGGCTCTGCCCGTGCGGCCGCACGAGGCGGTGCGAGAGGAGATGCAGGCGCAGGTACGCGTCGTGCGCGTCGACCGGCTTCTCGTCGAGCGAGGCGATGACCGTGCGGACCGCGACCACTTCGACGCCACGCCGGGCGTCCGGGCCGATCGCCTTCACGGCGCCCTCGCCGAGCAGTTCCGCCGCGCGCTCGGCGGACAGCCGCTCGGAGCCGGAGGGGCCGGGCTCGGCGGCCAGTTCGGGGGCCGGGAACCAGGTGTCGAGGACAGTTCCGTCGGCGGCGAGCGTGGCAAGCCCGGCGGCGACGGCGCCGGTGGTGCGAGTAGCAGTCGTGTCGGTCATGAGGGAAACCTAACCGGCCGGGGCCCACGGGTGCCAACCAGTGCGCCCGGCGTCTCAGGTGCCGGGCGCACCGAGGCCTGTCCGGCGGGGTCGCGCCGGAGGGATCAGGGAGGTCCGGGTCAGGGCCGCTGGTCCTTCTTGTCGACCACCGCCACGGCCAGTCGCACCCCGCTGATGACGGCGTCCCCCTTCTCCCACTCGCCGCCGGCGCTCCGGGCCACCCACCGGTGACCGCTGTAGAGGTAGGTGCCCGGGTCCAGGAGGAGTTCGTCCCGGTTCGCCGTCGGGTCCTCGTTCCTGAGGTAGACCGCGACGGCGTCGCGTCCCGCCGCGTCCTGGACCTGCGCGGCCCGTACGCCGGGGATCGTGGCCAGGGCCCGGTAGACCTTGGCGAGATCCTTGGCCTCGTACGCGTACGCCCGGCTGAGGACCGCGGTGAGGGCCCGGTACTCGTGTTCGGTACGGGTCTCGGTCTTGTCGGTGGCGTAGAAGAACGCGCGTGCCTTCGCCCGTACCTTCTCCGGATCGTCGGGCAGGGCCCTGAGGAACGCGTACTCCTCCCTCGGCGAGTGGTCGTCGCCCGCCTTCCCGTCCTCCATGGACGGGTCGGCGTACTTCATCCAGGTCTCGCTCGTCCCCGGCCGCGATTCGTCCGTGAGGTTCACCTCGCCGGTCTTGAGGTAGATCCACTGGCCGTCGCGGGCGGTGACCGAGGGACCGGCCGCGACCACGTCGGCGGCGTCGTTCAACAGGTCCTTCGCACTGCCCAGTTCCAGGAAGTACGTCGACCGGGCCCCGGGCAGTGTCTCGCTCCCCTCGCCGCCCAGGACCTGGGTGCCGAGCACCGCCGCCAGTGTGATCGCGGCGGCGGCCCCCACCGCGGCGAGCCGCCAGTCGGCGCGCGGTCCCCGGCTCCGGCGACCTCGCGCCGCCTCCGCCAGCAGCGCCTCACGCCCCGGGACGAGCCGTCCGCGCGGGGGCAGGGGTGTCTCGGCCCGCAGTTCGCGAACCGCCGTCATCTCGTCCACGTCAGACCACCTCCGGGGTGTCGGGCAGGAACGCGGGGTCCGCGCCCAGCGCCGTACGCACCTTGCGCCGGGCCCTGTTGAGCCGTGAGCGGACCGTCCCGACCGGGATGTCCAGTGCCTCCGCGACCTCCTGGTAGGTGAGGTCGGCCCAGGCGATGAGCAGCAGTACGTGCCGGTCCCCCGCGGGCAGTGCGGCGAGGGCTCCGGCGAGCGGTGCCTGTGCGGCGACCCGGCTGTCGGTCTCCTCGACCCAGGAGGCGGCGACGGGGTCGTGCCCGGTGCGGGCCAGCGCCTTGAGCGCCCGCACCTCGGCGCGGCGCTGCCTGCCGATGAGGTTGCCCGCGATGCCGTACAGCCAGGGGCGCGCGTTCGGGCGCGTCAGGTCGTAGCGGCCGCGGATGCGGAACGCCGTGAGGAAGGTGTCCGCCGTGATGTCGTCGGCGGCGCCGTCCCCGAGGCGCCGGGTCACATACCGGTGGATGTCGGGCGCGTGCCGGTCGTAGAGCCGGGCGAACAGCTCCGGTTCCTCCAGCGACTGGGCGACGACCTCCGCGTCGTCGTGCACCCCGGCCTCAGGTGCCGGTGGTCCGGTCACAAGTCCTCCCCCTGGTTCGTCGTGCCGAGCCTTTCACCCCTGTTCCCCGCAGGGCCGCGAAAGGTTCACGCTCGACGGACGGGAGGTTTCAGGGGATCACCCGCGCCAGCACCTCGCGCGTGTACTCCTCGTCGTACTCGGCCCCCGTCACCAGCACCTGCAGACAGATCCCGTCCATCACCGCGACGAGGGCCCGGGCGGTGGCGGAGTCCGTGCGGCAGCCGATCCGCTCGGCGAGGTCCTGGCACCACTCGGCGGCGACGGGCCGCAGCACGGGGCGGCGCAGGGCGGCGAGATAGAGCTCGTACTCCAGCTCCACGCTCGCGCGGTCGCCCCCCAGCCACTCGGCGAGGAGACCGGCGAGTTCACCGGCCAGATCGACCCCGGTGTCCTCCAGCGCGCCCCGCGAGGCGACGACCTTCGCGAAGCCCTCGTTCGTCTGGCGCAGCGCGGCGACCATGAGCTCGTCGAGGGTCTTGAAGTGGTACGTCGTCGAGCCCAGCGGCACATCGGCCTCGGCGGCGACCGAGCGGTGGCTGAGCCCGCCGATGCCCTTGTCGGCGACGACACGGATCGCCGCGTCGATGATCCGCTGCCGTCTCTCGGGGTCGTAGCGCCGGACCATCAGCGGGCTCCCGTCGGACGGCGCGAGCCGGCCCCCGCCGGACAGAGCCGCATCAGTGCGCCCCGCCCAGGTTCAGCACCACGACCCCGCCGATGATCAGCACGATCCCGGCGAACTTGGCGGTGTTCATGCCCTCGCCCAGGAACATCATCCCGATCGCGGCGACGGCCGCCGTGCCGATCCCCGCCCAGATCGCGTAGGCCGTGCCGACCGCGACGGTCTTCAGCGTCTGCGCGAGCAGCACGAACGCGACGAGGTATCCGATCGCGGTCACCAGCGAGGGCCACAGCTTGCTGAAGCCCTCGCTGTACTTCATGGCGGTGGTGGCGGCGACCTCTGCGGCGATGGCCCCGGCTAGCAACGCGTATCCCATGTGTACGAGTGTACACATCGATACGTACATCTGTACACAACTCCGCCGCACCCAGTCGGGCCGACCTCAGTCGAGAAGCGTCTTCTTCGGCCGCAGCACACAGAACTCGTTGCCCTCGGGATCGGCGAGGACGACCCAGGTGACGTCCTCACCCTGACCGACGTCCACGCGCCGGGCCCCGAGCGCGAGGAGCCGGTCGACCTCGGCGTCCCGGTCGTCGGGCGCGAGGTCGATGTGCAGCCGGTTCTTGACCGTCTTGCGCTCGCCGACCGGTACGAAGCAGATGCCGGGCAGGGCGCTCGGGCCGGCCCCGATGACGATCTCGTCCTCGGCCTCGAACAGCACGCGCCAGTCGAGGACCTGACACCAGAAACGCGCCAGTGCCGGCAGATCGCGGGCCTCGACGACGACTTGATACCAGGAGACAGCCATACGCCGCAGTCTCCCTCCGGGCCCCGGGGGTCGCCACCGGACCACTGTGCGAATGTGCGCGGCGGACCGTGCTCGTTCGCTCATTTTCCTTATGGCACACGGGAGTTACCGCTGGTTACTGTTCGGCAGCCCGCACCCGCCGTCGTCCCGATGGAGAGACCATGAGCACAGGAATCCCCCGCCCCCGCGGCCGGTGGCTGCGCGCCCTGACCGCCGGAGCGCTCGGCGCGGCCGCGCTCAGCGTGACGTCCTCGGCGGACGGAGCACCGGCCGGCGCGGAGGCCGCGCGCACCGAGACCCCGGTGGCCTCGGCCTCCCCGGTCCCAGGCATCACCGAGACCGTGGTCTCCGTACGGATCCCGCTGCCCGCCTCGGCCGGCAGCCACCCGGAGCGCTGCGACCGGCTGTCGTATCTGCGCTACCGCTCCTCCCAGGGACCGTCGAAGTCCGCCGACGCGGACCGGATCCTGGTCGCCCAGCCCGGCATCCTGGAGGGCGCGGGCGCCTTCGACAGCGTGGCCCGCAACACGGTGAGGGCGGCGGCCGAGAAGGGCGAGCACATCGAGTTCTGGGCCCTGGACCGGCGCTCCAACTGCCTTGAGGACAACGCCGGGATCTCAACGGGCAGCACCGCAAAGGCCGTTGGCTACTACTACGAGGGCGAGAAGGTCGACGGACGCTCCTTCGACGGGTTCCTGACGAGCGATCAGACGGGCTGGCTCGCCGAGGTCGGCCTGGAGCGCACGGTCCGTGACCAGTACGACCTACTGTCCGCCGAGCTGCCCGACCAGAAGCTGCGCAAGGAGAAGGTGATGTGCGGCGGGCACTCCCTCGGCGGTGTCCTCACCGGTGTCTTCGCCACCTGGGACTTCGACGGCAACCCCGCGACGACGGCGGACGCGGGCTTCAACCAGTGCGCGGGCTACTTCGCCCTGGACACGACCATCGCCACCAACCTCGATGACCTGAACGGCAGTTCGGGCACCCTCAACGGCGGCCTGCTGCCCAAGGGAACGGTCCCGGAGACGGGCCTCGGCTACACCGTCGTACAGGCCGGTCTGCGCAGCGGTGTCCTGCCCCGCTTCCTCGCGCTCCCCGCGGTGATCAACCCCGAGATCATGAACGTCCTCGCGATCAGCGGCCTCGCCGCGCGCACCGCACCCGACGCCCGGTCCACGCTCCAGGACGACCTCCCGTCGAACGCCAACATCGAGACGACGTCCCGCACGATGTTCTCCAAGGACGCGGCCGTCTTCCTGTCGGGCAAACCCACGATCCGCGACTTCCGGCTCACCAACGCGGCGGTCCTGGGCGCCTTCATGGACGACAACTCGGCCCCGCTGTCCTTCATCCAGACCAGCGTGGGCCTCTTCGACGGCGGCCGCCTGGTGGACAAGAACTTCCCGGTCTCGAACGACGTCCAGGGCTCACCGGCCCTGTTCGGTACGGAGCTGAAGGCGATCCCGGACCAGCCGGCCGGCCCGCTCTACACCTGGCGGAACTTCGACCGGATCGGCGCGCCGGACGACCCGGTGCACCGCTCGGCCGACGGCACGCCGTTCACGACGGCCGCCAAGGAGGTCTCGGACATCGGGGAGCTGGCCCGCAGCCTCTCCGAACAGCCGCTGGACTTCACCGAGGACTACTTCCCGACGAAGCTGGTCACCGACCTCTCCCTGGTCGACGACGCGCGGATCGCCCGGAACATGGCGCACCCCGGCGGTCTGACCGCGAACCCCACGATCACCTTCGTCGCGGGCGACGGCATCCTCGCGGACCACATCCCCGCGGACAAGAACCCCGTGGTCCTGCCCGGCTACCAGCACCTGGACGTACTCACGGCGGCCCCGGTCCAGAACGGGGGAACCCGCGAACGGATCGCCACCCTCCTGTCGGCCTTCGCGACGCGATAGGCGATCTCTTTCATAACGGGTTGACCCCTGAAAGGAACCTCCGCCTCCGCCCGGAGAGCCGGCGGCCCGGCGCCCGGACTCCCCGTCCCGGGCGCCGGGATCGTCCCTCTCGGGGCCTCTGATCTCGAATCCTTATGTCTTGAACTGCCTCTTCCCTGCCTCCCGGACCCGACGATCACCGTCAACTGGCCGCCGAACCACCGGCGTTCCCGGCGGAAACCGCTCTCAGAAACGTTACGCGGCGACCACAAGTTCTACTAATGTTCCCCTCGTCGCGCACGCGGATCCCCCGGCCACAGCCGTCACGCGTGTCCGCGGCCCACGCCTCCTCTTGTGCCACGACCCACATGACCGATCCGCGTCCGCCTCGGGCGACGCTGGGGGAACCTCGCATGCCTGAAAGAAATCCCGGGTCCGCTCCCGACCCGTCCGCCCGCCCCTCGAAGGTGTGGGAGACCGGCGAAACCCTGGACGAGTCCCGCGTACCCGGAACCCGCAGGCTCTGGCTTGCGGGAGCACTCCTCGTGGCGGTTCTCGCCTCCACCTTCACAGCCGTCGTCGTGCTCGCCGACGACCCGGACACCTCGGCGAAGGAGAAGACGAAGAACAGCACCTCCTCGGCGAACGAGCCGCTCATACCCAGCCCGCCCCCCGCCACGGCGCCCAGCGGGAAGAGCGGCCTCGCCGCCCCCGATTCCTCCAAGGCCGTCGCGGACGGTTCCGCCTCGCCCGAGACCCAGCAGCAGGGCGGCACGAAGCCGGACTCGAGCCCGCGGCCGTCCAAGTCCGCCTCCGCCAAACCTCCCGCGTCCAAGCCCAAGTCCTCGAAGAAGTCCATCCAGGCGGTCAACTACCCCGACCGCTACTGGCGCGTCGCCCACGACTCGGTGCAACTCGACCGGGTGGGTTCCCGCGACTCGTCCCGGCACGGGAACGACTCGTCCCGGAGCAGGGAAGAGGCCACCTTCAAGCTCGTCCCCGGCATCGCCGACTCCAGCTGCGTCTCCTTCTCGCTGGGCGACAACCGCTATCTGCGCCACTCCCAGTTCCGTCTCCGCGCCGACCGCCACGACGGCTCCGAGTACTTCAAGCAGGACGCCACCTTCTGCCCCCGCCCGTCGTCCTACTCCGGCGCCGTCATGCTGGAGTCGTACAACAACCGCGGCCGCTTCCTGCGCCACCGCAACTTCCAGATCCAACTGGACTGGCGCGAGGACAACGACCTCTACCGGGCGGACTCGGCGTTCAGGCTCGTGAAGGGCCTGGGCTGAGCCACGCCCCGGCAGCCGGGGCCGGCCCGACCCCGGCTCCGCCCCGGACGACAGACGAACGCGGCCCCCGGCATCATGCCGGGGGCCGCACGCGTACGACTCGGAATCAGACGTTGAAGCCCAGCGCCCGCAGCTGGTCACGGCCGTCGTCCGTGATCTTGTCGGGGCCCCACGGCGGCATCCACACCCAGTTGATGCGGAGCTCGTTCACGAGGCCGTCCGTGGCGGACTTGGCCTGGTCCTCGATGACGTCGGTGAGCGGACAGGCCGCCGACGTCAGGGTCATGTCGATCGTCGCGATGTTCGCGTCGTCGATGTGGATGCCGTAGATCAGCCCGAGGTTGACGACGTCGATGCCCAGTTCGGGGTCGACGACGTCGTACAGGGCCTCGCGGACTTCTTCCTCGGAGGCCGGTTTCATCTCGATGGTCTCGCTCATGCGGTCTTCCTTTCGGCGTCGGCCTCGCCCAGGGCCTGGGCCGTCGCGTCCTTCCAGGCCATCCAGCTCAGCAACGCGCACTTCACGCGGGCCGGGTACTTGGAGACCCCGGCGAACGCGACCGCGTCCTCGAGGATCTCCTCCATCGCGTCGTCCGGCTCGATACGGCCCTTGGACTGCATCAGCTCCAGGAAGGTCTCCTGGATCTTCTGCGCCGCGGCCAGGTCCTTGCCGACGAGCAGCTCGTTCAGCACGGAGGCCGAGGCCTGGCTGATGGAGCAGCCCTGGCCCTCGTACGAGACGTCGCTGATCTTCGTGCCGTCGTACTTCACGCGCAGCGTGATCTCGTCGCCGCACGTCGGGTTGACGTGGTGCACCTCGGCGTCGCCATCTCGAAGACCGCGCCCGTGGGGGTGCTTGTAGTGGTCCAGGATGACTTCCTGGTACATCGAATCAAGCCTCACGACTCAGCCAGCTCCTCAGCCGAAGAAGTTCCGTACGTGCTCCAGGCCGTCGACCAGAGCGTCGATCTCGGTCGGCGTGGAGTACAGATAGAACGACGCTCGTGTGGTCGCAGGAATTCCGTACCGCAGGCAGACGGGCCGTGCGCAGTGGTGACCCACGCGCACCGCGATGCCCTGCTCGTCGAGAACCTGGCCCACGTCGTGCGGGTGGATGTCGCCCAGCGTGAACGAGATCGCGGCGCCACGGTCCTCGGCCGTCGTCGGGCCGATGATCCGCAGGTCCGGCACCTCGCCGAGCCTCTTCACCGCGTACTCGGTGAGCGCGTGCTCATGGGCGAGGATCTTGTCCATGCCGATCGCGGAGAGATAGTCGATCGCCGCACCCAGACCGACCGCCTGCGCGATCGGCGGGGTGCCCGCCTCGAACTTGTGCGGGGCGGGAGCGTACGTCGACGAGTGCATCGACACGGTCTCGATCATCTCGCCGCCGCCGAGGAACGGAGGCAGGTCCTCAAGGAGCTCCTGACGGCCCCAGAGGACGCCGATGCCGGTCGGGCCGCACATCTTGTGGCCGGTGAAGGCCACGAAGTCGGCCTGCAGCGCCTGTACGTCCATCGGCATGTGCGGGGCGGCCTGCGAGGCGTCGATGCAGACCAGCGCGCCGACCTCCTGGGCGCGGCGCACTATCGCCTCGACCGGGTTGACCGTGCCCAGGATGTTCGACACCAGCACGAAGGAGACGATCTTCGTCTTCTCGGTGATGATCTCGTCGATGTTGGACAGGTCGAGCCGGCCGTCGTCGGTGAGGCCGAACCACTTCAGCTTCGCGCCCGTGCGCTGCGCCAGCAGCTGCCACGGCACGATGTTGGAGTGGTGCTCCATCTCCGTGATGACGATCTCGGTCTCGTGGTCCACGCGGTAGGGCTCGTCGGCCCAGCCGAGCATGTTGGCCACGAGGTTGAGCGACTCGGAGGCGTTCTTCGTGAAGATCACCTCGTCGCGGCTCGGCGCGTTGATGAACGCGGCGACCTTGTCGCGCGAGCCCTCGTACAGCGCCGTGGCCTCCTCCGCGAGCACATGCACACCGCGGTGGACGTTGGCGTTGTAGCGCTCGTAGTACTCGTTCAGGGCGTCCAGTACCTGGCGCGGCTTCTGCGAGGTCGCCGCGTTGTCCAGGTACACGAGCTTCTGACCGTCGTGGACCGTGCGGTCCAGGATGGGGAAGTCCTTGCGGATCGCCTCTGTGTCGAGGAGGCCCGGCAGCAATGTCACGCGGATGCGCCACCCTTCACGTACTTGTCGTAGCCCTCGGCCTCGAGCTGGTCGGCGAGCTCCGCGCCGCCGGACTCGGCGATGCGGCCGTTCGCGAACACGTGCACGTGGTCGGGCTTGATGTAGCGCAGGATGCGCGTGTAGTGCGTGATCAGCAGGGTGCCGACCTCGCCGGACTCGCGGACCCGGTTGACGCCCTCGGAGACGACGCGCAGGGCGTCGACGTCCAGGCCGGAGTCGGTCTCGTCGAGGATCGCGATCTTCGGCTTGAGGAGCTCCAGCTGAAGGATCTCGTGGCGCTTCTTCTCGCCGCCGGAGAAGCCCTCGTTCACGTTGCGCTCGGCGAAGGCCGGGTCCATGTTGAGGCGCTCCATGGCCTCCTTGACCTCCTTCACCCAGGTGCGCAGCTTGGGGGCCTCGCCGCGGATCGCGGTGGCGGACGTACGGAGGAAGTTGGAGACCGAGACGCCGGGGACCTCGACCGGGTACTGCATCGCGAGGAACAGGCCGGCGCGGGCGCGCTCGTCGACGGACATCTCCAGGACGTCCTCGCCGTCGAGGGTGACGGTGCCGCCGGTGATCGTGTACTTGGGGTGGCCCGCGAGCGAGTAGGCGAGCGTCGACTTGCCGGAGCCGTTCGGGCCCATGATGGCGTGCGTCTCGCCCTGCTTCACGGTGAGGTCGACGCCCTTGAGGATCTCCTTCGTGGCGTTGTCGGCCTCGACGGTGACGTGCAGGTCGTGGATTTCAAGCGTTGCCATGGGTTCCTCAGGACTCCTGGGTGAGGGAGACGAGCACGTCGTCCCCTTCGATCTTTACGGGGTATACGGGGACGGGGCGCGTCGCGGGCAGGCCGGACGGTTTGCCGGTGCGGAGGTCGAACGCGGAGCCGTGCAGCCAGCACTCGATCTGACAGTCCTCCACCTCGCCCTCGGAGAGCGAGACGTTCGCGTGCGAGCAGATGTCGTTGATCGCGAACACCTCCCCCTCGGTCTTCACGACCGAGACCGGCGTGCCGTCGAGCTCCACCCTCTTGGGGGTGTCGTCCTCCAGCTCGCCCAGCCCACAGGCGCGTACGAACGTCGACGAGGCAGTCATCAGACGGACGCCTCCAGCTCCTCGTCGATCCTGGCGAGAAGGCGCTCCTGGATGTCGGCGACCCGGATCTGCTGGACCAGTTCGGCGAAGAAGCCGCGGACCACCAGACGGCGGGCCTCGTCGGCCGGGATGCCGCGGGCCATCAGGTAGAAGAGCTGCTCGTCGTCGAAGCGGCCGGTCGCCGAGGCGTGTCCGGCGCCGACGATCTCGCCGGTCTCGATCTCCAGGTTCGGCACGGAGTCGACACGGGCGCCGTCGGTCAGAACCAGGTTCCGGTTCATCTCGTACGTGTCCGTGCCCTCGGCCGTGGCCTCGATGAGGACGTCGCCGATCCACACCGCGTGGGCGCCGTCGCCCTGGAGCGCGCCCTTGTAGGCCACGTTCGACTTGCAGTGCGGGGCGTTGTGGTCGACCAGGAGGCGGTGCTCCTGGTGCTGGCCGGCGTCCGTGAAGTACAGGCCGAACAGCTCGGCCTCGCCGCCGGTGCCCGCGTAGGCGACCCGCGGGTGGAGGCGTACGAGGTCGCCGCCGAAGGTGACCACGAAGGACTTGAAGGTGGCGTCCCGGCCGATCAGCGCGTTGTGCTGGCCGACGTGGACCGCCTTGTCGTCCCAGTCCTGGACGGAGACGACGGTCAGCCTGGCGCCGTCACCGAGGACGTAGTCGACGTTGGCGGCGAGCACGGCGTCACCGGTGTGGTCGATGACGACGACGGCCTCGGCGAAGGCTTCGAGCTCCACGACCTGGTGGCCGTAGGCGACGCCGCCCTCGCCGTGCACGGCGATGCGGATCGGCTCGGTGAGGACCGTCTCCTTGGGGACGGTGATCACACCGGCCTGCTCGAAGGCCGAGTACGCCTGGGCGGCGACGCGGTCCACCGGGGTGCCCGCCCTGCCGAGCCGGGCGTCGTCACGGCCGACGGTCTCTACCCTGACGCCCTCGGGCGCGTCGATGGCGACCTTCACGCCGACGCCGGTCGCGACCGCGGTGCCGTCGTGCAGCCCGCGCAGGCGCTCCAGCGGGGTGAACCGCCACTCCTCCTCGCGGCCGTGGGGGACCGGGAAGTCCGCCACGTCGAAGGACGGGGGCGCGCTCATGCGCGTGGCGACGGTCGACTCGGCGGCCACCGCGATCGATCCGGCGGTGGTGGAGGACCCCACCGTGGAGTTCTGAGCCTCAGCCATGGCTGTCGTAGTGCTCGCTTTCTATTACGATCCTCGGCTCGTCCCTCAAGACGCGCCGCCTGCTGCCTGGACGCAAGGGTGCGTCAGCCGACCGCGCCCTCCATCTGCAGCTCGATCAGCCGGTTGAGCTCAAGGGCGTACTCCATGGGCAGCTCCTTCGCGATGGGCTCGACGAAGCCGCGCACGATCATCGCCATCGCCTCGAACTCGGTCATGCCGCGGCTCATCAGGTAGAAGAGCTGGTCGTCACTGACCTTGGAGACGGTGGCCTCGTGGCCCATGGACACGTCGTCCTCGCGGACGTCCACGTACGGGTACGTGTCGGAGCGGGAGATGGTGTCGACCAGCAGCGCGTCGCAGAGCACGTTCGACTTGGAGCCGTGTGCGCCCTCGCCGATCTCGACGAGACCGCGGTAGGACGTACGGCCGCCACCGCGTGCCACGGACTTCGACACGATGTTGGAGGAGGTGTTCGGCGCCATGTGGACCATCTTGGAGCCGGCGTCCTGGTGCTGGCCCTCGCCCGCGAAGGCGATGGACAGGGTCTCGCCCTTGGCGTGCTCGCCCATCAGGTAGACGGCCGGGTACTTCATGGTGACCTTGGAGCCGATGTTGCCGTCGACCCACTCCATGGTCGCGCCCTCGTAGGCCACGGCGCGCTTGGTGACCAGGTTGTAGACGTTGTTCGACCAGTTCTGGATGGTCGTGTAGCGGCAGCGGGCGCCCTTCTTCACGATGATCTCGACGACCGCGCTGTGCAGAGAGTCGCTCTTGTAGATCGGCGCCGTGCAGCCCTCGACGTAGTGGACGTAGGCGTCCTCGTCGACGATGATCAGCGTCCGCTCGAACTGGCCCATGTTCTCCGTGTTGATACGGAAGTAGGCCTGGAGCGGGATCTCGACGTGCACGCCCTTCGGCACGTAGATGAAGGAGCCGCCGGACCACACCGCGGTGTTCAGCGACGCGAACTTGTTGTCGCCGACCGGGATGACCGTGCCGAAGTACTCCTTGAAGAGCTCCGGGTGCTCCTTCAGCGCGGTGTCGGTGTCCAGGAAGATGACGCCCTGCTCTTCCAGGTCCTCACGGATCTGGTGGTAGACGACCTCGGACTCGTACTGTGCCGCGACACCGGCGACGAGGCGCTGCTTCTCCGCCTCGGGGATGCCGAGCTTGTCGTACGTGTTCTTGATGTCCTCGGGCAGGTCCTCCCAGGACTCCGCCTGCTTCTCCGTGGAGCGCACGAAGTACTTGATGTTGTCGAAGTCGATGCCCGACAGGTCCGAGCCCCAGTTCGGCATGGGCTTCTTCTCGAAGAGGCGCAGGCCCTTGAGGCGGAGCTTGGTCATCCACTCCGGCTCGTTCTTCTTCGCGGAGATGTCCCGGACGACGTCCTCGTTGATGCCGCGCTTGGCAGAGGCACCGGCCACGTCGGAGTCGGCCCAGCCGTATTCGTACGTACCCAGACCCTCGAGCTCGGGGTGGGCAGTCTCCTCAATGGGGAGTGTCATGCGGGGTTCCTCCCGGCGGTACTTGCAGATGCGTCATGGCCGTGAAAATCGTGCTTGGAAATCTTTGGGATGAATGTGGTGCAGACACCGTCGCCGTGGGCGATGGTGGCCAGCCGCTGGACATGCGTGCCGAGCAGCTGGGAGAAGATCTCTGTCTCCGCCTCGCAGAGTTGCGGGAACTGTTCGGCGACATGGGCGACCGGGCAGTGGTGCTGGCAGAGCTGCTCGCCGACCGGTGCGCTGCGCGCCGTAGCAGCGTACCCGTCCGCGCTCAGGGCCTTGGCCAGGGCTTCGGCGCGCTTTTCGGGCGCGGCGGCCTCGACGGCCTTGCGGTACGTCTCGGCCTGGGCCGCCATCCGGGCGCGGGCGAAGGCCACGACGGCCTCGTCCCCGCCCTCGCGCTCGGCGATCCAGCGCAGGGCGTCGGCGGCGAGCTTGTCGTAGGACTGGTCGAAGGCGTCCCGGCCGCAGTCGGTCAGGGCGAACACCTTGGCGGGCCGCCCGCGCGTACGAGCGCCGTAGACCCGCTGCTCGCGGGCCTCCACCACGTCGTCCGAGACGAGCGCGTCCAGGTGCCGTCGCACGGCGGCCGGGGTGAGACCCAGCCGTCCCGCGAGGTCGGTCACGGTCGACGGGCCGTGGTCCAGGATGGACCGCGCGACGCGGTTGCGCGTGGAGCGCTCACCGGTCGCGAGTTCCTCCTGCGGAGCCTCGCCAACGTTTTTCACAACGCCATTGTTGCGTAATTCCTCAGAGACTGACAAGCCGCGTCCACGCCACGAGGGGTGCGGTGCATCACTTAGGTAAACCTAATCTGACCTGCGGGAATGATCTTTGATCGATCAATTCGGTGGCAGGGCTCGGGCTTGTCGGGGAGACTCCCCAACCATGCCGACACCCCCTCCGACCGGCCCTCTCGTCACCCGCGCCACCCTCGCGGCGGACCTGCGCGCGCTCGGCGTACGCCCCGGCGAGATCGTGCTCGCGCACTCGTCGCTCCGCTCCCTCGGATGGGTCAACGGTGGCCCGGTCGCCGTCGTCGAGGGACTGCTCGACGCGCTCGGTCCGGACGGCACACTCGTGGTCCCCACCCAGTCCGGCGGCCTCTCCGACCCGGCCCTGTGGACCAGCCCGCCCGTCCCCGAGACGTGGTGGGAGACCATCCGCGCCACGATGCCGGGATACGACCCGCTCGTTACGCCCACACGAGGGGTGGGCGTGGTCCCGGAGACCGTACGCACCTGGCCGGGCGCCCTGCGCAGCGCGCACCCGCAGACCTCGTTCGCGGCGATCGGGCCGCGCGCGGCGAAGATCGTCGAGGACCACGCCCCGGACTGCCGCCTCGGCGAGCTCAGCCCGCTGGCCCGCCTGGAGGCCATGGACGCCCGCGTCCTGCTGCTCGGCGCGGGCTACGACTCCTGCACCGGCTTCCACCTCGCCGAATACCGGATCCCCTCCCCGCGTGTCGAGGTGGGACGGCCGGTCCGTACGCCCGAAGGATCCCGCTGGGAGGTCGTGACGGAGGTCTCGATCAGCTCGGAGCGGTTCGACGAACTGGGCGCCGACTTCGAACGGGACCGTCCCGTCGTACGGGGTCCGGTGGGCGCGGCGGACACCCGGCTGTTCCCCTTGGCCGACGCGGTGGCGTACGCGGAGCGGTGGCTGGAGACACACCGTTCGCGCGAGGAGTGGGTCACCGATGACGCGCCCGCCTCACGCCGCTCGTGACTCGACCCGCCCTCCGTGCCCCGCTCGGCCGTCCCTAGACTTGGCACTCATGCGAAGTGAGGCCGCCCATGCGTAGTGAGACCGTCGTCCAGGTCGATGGCCTGGTGAAGCGGTACGGCAGGAAAACCGCGGTGGACGGCCTGGATCTGGTGGCCCGGGCGGGCATCACCGCCGTCCTCGGGCCGAACGGCGCCGGCAAGACGACCACCGTCGAGACCTGCGAGGGGTACCGCAGGCCGGACTCGGGGACCGTCCGGGTGCTGGGCCTCGACCCGGTGCGCGAGGCCTCCGCGCTGCGCCCCCGCATCGGCGTGATGCTCCAGTCCGGCGGTGTCTACTCCGGTGCCCGCGCCGACGAGATGCTCCGCCACGTGGCCAGGCTGCACGCACACCCGCTGGACGTGGACACGCTCATGGAGCGCCTGGGCCTCGGCAGCTGCGGCCGCACGACGTACCGGCGGCTCTCCGGCGGCCAGCAGCAGCGCCTCGCGCTCGCCATGGCCGTGGTCGGCCGCCCCGAACTGGTCTTCCTGGACGAGCCGACCGCGGGTCTCGACCCGCAGGCCCGCCGGGCCACCTGGGACCTCGTACGCGATCTGCGCGCCGACGGCGCCTCGGTCGTTCTCACCACGCACTACATGGACGAGGCCGAGCAACTGGCCGACGACGTGGCGATCATCGACGCGGGCCGGGTCATGGCGAAGGGCACCCCCGAGGAGCTGTGCCGCGGCGGCGCCGAGAACACCCTGCGCTTCTCCGGCCGCCCCGGCCTCGACGTGGCCTCCCTCCTCAAGGCCCTCCCGGCGGACTGCACGGCGGCCGAGCTGACGCCGGGCTCGTACCGCGTGGGCGGCAAGGTCGACCCACAGCTGCTCGCGACCGTCACCACCTGGTGCGCCCAGCACGGGGTGATGCCGGAGAAGATCTCGGTCGAGCGGCACACCCTGGAGGACGTCTTCTTGGAGCTCACCGGTAAGGAGCTGCGCGGATGACCGCGGGAACGGACGCCCGGACCACCGGCGAGGGCCCAGGTGAAGGCACGGGCATGTACGCGCCGCGGCCGGGAGCCGCCCCGCTCCCCCGCATGATCGCGGCGCAGGCGGCGCTGGAGACGAGGATGCTGCTGCGCAACGGCGAGCAGCTGCTCCTGACGGTGATCATCCCGACGCTGCTGCTGGTGCTGTTCAGCGCGGTGGACATCGTCGACACGGGCGAGGGAAAGGCGGTCGACTTCCTCGCGCCCGGCATTCTCGCGCTCGCCGTGATGTCGACGGCGTTCACGGGCCAGGCGATCGCCACGGGCTTCGAGCGGCGGTACGGCGTGCTGAAGCGGCTCGCCGCCTCGCCGCTGCCCCGCTGGGGGCTGATGACGGCCAAGACCCTCTCCGTCCTGGTCACCGAGGTCCTCCAGGTGCTCCTCGTGACGGTGATCGCCCTGGCGCTCGGCTGGTCACCGGAGGGCAACCCGCTCCCCGTGCTGCTGCTCCTGCTCCTGGGTACGGCGGCCTTCTCGGGCCTCGGTCTGCTGATGGCGGGCACGCTGAAGGCGGAGGCCACGCTGGCCGCCGCGAACCTGGTCTTCCTGCTGCTGCTCGTGGGCGGCGGGGTCATCGTCCCGCTGGACAAGTTCCCGGACGCGGCCCAGGACCTGCTGGGCCTGCTGCCGATCTCGGCGCTGTCGGAGGGCCTGCGGGACGTGCTCCAGCACGGGGCCGGGATGCCCTGGGGGAACCTCGGGATCCTCGCCGTTTGGGCGGTCGTGGGCCTCGCCGCCGCCGGGAAGTTCTTCCGCTGGGAGTGAGCGGGCGATGGCTCGGGCGATGGGTGGCGGCCGACGAGGGGAGGGGGCTCGTGAAAGCGTGCACAAGCGGACCCCTACGATGGAGCCCGTGCCGAACGTGACCCGAGCCGATGCCGCCCAAGCCGTGCGCAACCCGCTCGCCTTCATCGCCGAACGCTGGACCCCGTCGCCCAGGACGGTCCAGCGCGCCGCCCTCGCCGCGCTCGTCATGGCGGTACTGATCGTGGTGACCGGAGGCGCGGTCCGGCTGACCGGCTCGGGCCTCGGCTGCCCGACCTGGCCCAAGTGCACCGACGACTCGCTCACCACCACGAGCGCGATGGGCGTGCACGGCGTCATCGAGTTCGGCAATCGCATGCTGACGTACGTCCTGTGTGCCGCGGTCGGCTGGGCGATCATCGCCGCGCGCTCGCAGAAGCCCCACCGGCGCAGCCTCACCCGGCTCGGCTGGGCGCAGTTCTGGGTCGTCATGGGCAACGCGGTCCTCGGCGGCGTGGTCGTCCTGGTGGGCCTCAACCCGTACACGGTCGCCGCCCACTTCCTGCTCTCCACCGCCCTGATCGCCGTCGCCACGGTGATGTGGCAGCGCACCCGCGAGGGCGACGACGCCCCGCGCCCGCTGGTCGGCAGGCCGGTGCAGCAGATGGCGTGGATCCTCGTCGCCGCCACCGTCCTGCTGATCGCGGTGGGTACGGTCGTCACCGGCGCGGGCCCACACGCGGGCGACTCCAGCGAGGTCGAGCGCATCCCGCTGAACTGGGAGAACGTCACCAAGCTGCATGCCGTACTGGCCTGGATCGTGGTGACGCTGACCTTCGCCCTGTGGTTCGTCCTGAGGGCCGTCGACGCGCCCAAGGGGCCCCTGCACCGCACCCGCGACCTCTTCCTGGTGCTCCTCGCCCAGGGCGGCATCGGGTACGTCCAGTACTTCACCGACCTTCCGGAGGTCCTGGTCGGCCTCCACATGTTCGGCTCCTGCCTGGTGTGGATCGCCACGCTCCGCGTCCTGCTGGCACTGCGGGAACGGCCGGAGGTCGTGGCGGACCTGCCCGCCCAGTCGACGCAGTCGTCGCTCACGCGCGCGTGAGGGACGCGCAAGTCATTCGTACGTGGCCACCAGGCGGTCGATCGCCGGGCCGAGGTAGCCGCGGGTCAGCTCCGCTCTGCGGTCCGTCCACTCCTGTACCGGTGCCCCGGGTTCCTCGTACCGCCGACGCCTGACGTCCGCGACCAGCTCGGCGGGCGCGCCGAGACCGGGCAGCAGGTCGAGGGCTTCCCGCTTGGTGATCAGCCGCCCGTCCTTCAGCGTGACCGTGGCACGGGCGTAGGTGACGAGCCCCAGATCCACCCAGACGTCCTGCGTCCAGTTGTCGGTCCGGTCCACCTGCCGGCGCCAGAAGTCCCGCTGGTCCCGTACGACGAACTCGGCCAGCTCGTCGTCCGTCACCGGCGGCAGCAGAGTCCCGGGCGGCTCCCCCTCCAGGACCAGGCCGAAGGTGTGCAGCTCGCGCCGGGTCACCGGTGTGACCGTCCGTTTGAAGAGTTGCTGATGCGCCCACGTGAGGTGCCGCCGCTCCGCGCCGTCGACCGTGTCGCGCGTCAGATAGCTGCAGTGCAGCTTGGCTACGAGCGGTTCGGCACGGAGGCGGGCGTGCAGCCGGGCCACCTTCCAGAGCGTCCGCGCCTTGATCGGGCCGTCCAGGACCACGATCAGATCCAGGTCGCTGATGCCCTCCCGGTAGTCGCCCCCGCCGAGCGAGCCATGGGCCCACACGGCGACGGGGGCCAGATCGCGCAGTTCGGTGCGGAAGCGGTCCAGGAGCCGGTCGGTCGCGTCGCTGCGTGTCATACGCACAGTCTGTACAGCTCGCTCCACCCCGTACACCCGTCTCACTCCACCCCGTACACCCGTCGCGCGTTGCCCGCCGCGATCAGCCCCGCCACCCGCTGCGCGTCGGCCAGCGACCAGGCGCCCTCGGCCACCCAGGTACCGAGCACCTTGGCGAGCGCCTCGCGGAAGAGACGTGCTCCGACCACATGAAGTTCGGGCAGACCATGTGCGCCGCTGGAGAAGAGGAGCTTGCCGAAGGGGGCCAGCTCCAGGATCTCGGAGAGGACGGCGGACGCGCGGGCCCCGGTACGGACGAGGGCGGCGCCCAGATCGGCGTACACATGCGGGAAGACCCCGGCGAGATGCGCCGCGTGGCGGTGGTAGGGGTAGCCGTGCAGCAGGACCAGGTCCGTGCCGAGGCCGGCCGTCGCGCGGGCGAAGTCGGTGAGCAGGACCGGGTCGTTGCGGTCGATGCGCAGGCCTGGCTCGCCGAGCCCCGCGTGCAGTTGGAGCGGCAGACCGGAGGCGACCGCGATCCACAGGAGATGCCTGAGCAGCACCGGATCGCTCAGTTCGCCGCCCACCCGGCGCCCGGCCAGCCACCGCCCCGCCGCGCCGCGCACCTCGCCCGGCCCGGGCGGTTCGGGCACGAGCGCCAGCCCGTGCCGTAAGCCCGCCACCGAGGTGAAGGCCACGGCGTTCGCGGCCGCCCCGTGCACCGACTCGGCGAGGTTGGCGAGGAACGACTCGACGGTTCCCGAGGTGTCGGCGACCTGCTCGGCGAGCGGCTCCAGACGGACGATCTCGTGGGCGCGCGCGGCCCCCGTGGAGGCCATCTCGCCGGGCCCCGTCAGATCGCCCGGCAGACCGGTGTCGACCAGATAGGTCGTGATCCCGCTCCCCCGCAGCAGCCTGCGCCCCGCCTCCAGGACGCCGAGTTCCCGGCGTCGGGCGAGGTAGCGGGCGGGCGGACAGTGGGGTTCGAGCCCGAGCAGGGGCGGACACCAGCGCCGTACGGCGAAACCGGTCTGTGTGTCGAAGAACGTGGTCCCTGCCGCGGGCGGGCCCTCGCCCCGGGCCAGGTGGGCCTCGAAGGTGCCGAGACCCAGCTCCGTCCGCAGCACGCCGTGGCAGTACTGATCCACCAGCGACGGCGTTTCGATCATCCGGACTCCCCGCGAATGGGCCCTGCCTTTATTAAAGGGCCTAACGGGTGAACCGGGTGTCAGGTGTTGGGCGGCCACACTCCGTGCGAAGCGCTCCGCGGGTTTGGCGGGTGGGTTCGGGTGGGTGCCGGTTGTTCTTACGCTGCCGGTGCGTCGTGGCTGAGCGCGCAGTTCCCCGCGCCCCTTTGGGGCGCAGGGGCCGGGGTCAGGTGTTGCTTGGGCCGCCGAGTTGGATTCCTGCCATTCGGGTCCACTCGTACGGGCCTGTCTTGACCTTGTTGGCGAACTCGCCGTCGAAGTCCTCGTGGGTGGTGATGCCGGACTTCTTCACGGCCTGTTCCGCGATGGCGAAGGTGGGGGCCACGAGGTCGCCCCAGCCGCCGTCCTCGCCGACCAGGACGATCCGGGCGCCCTTCTGGCCGAGGTACGCGATCTGTCCCTCGGCGCCGCCATGGGCCTGCGCGAAGGAGGAGATCTGCTTGGCGAGCTTCGCCGCCCGGCGCTCGGCCTTGGCGTCCTGCTTCGCGCCGGCGCCCTCGTCAACCTGCTGGGTGTCTGCCATACCTGGATGCTACCGACGGGTAGATCCATCGGCGACGGGGGTGGTGCGTGGGGTTGGCCACTCGCCGTTCATTCTCGGGCGCGTGGCCGCGTGCGGGTGCGTTGGTGGTTGCTCGCGCAGTTCCCCGCGCCCCCTTCGGGGCGCCCCCCTCAGCCTGGCGTCAGCGAAGGAACGGGTCCACGGCCACAGCCACGAACAGCAGCGACACGTAAGTGATGGACCAGTGGAAGAGCCGCATCTCCTTCAGCTTGGCGCCCACGGCGCCGTCCTTGGCCCGGGTCTGCAGCCCGTGGGCCTCCCAGAGCCAGAAGCCGCCGGTCACGAGGGCGACGACCGTGTAGAACCAGCCCGTGTAACCGAGCGGCGTCAGGAGCAGGGAGACGGCGACCATGGCCCAGCTGTAGAGGACGATCTGCCGGGCGACGACCTTGTTGGAGGCGATGACGGGCAGCATCGGCACGCCCACGCGCGCGTAGTCCGCCTTGACCTTCATGGAGAGCGGCCAGTAGTGCGGCGGCGTCCAGAAGAACATGACGAGGAAGAGGATGATCGGCGCCCACGACATGGAGTTCGTGACGGACGACCAGCCGATGAGCACCGGAAGGCAGCCGGCGATACCGCCCCACACGATGTTCTGCGAGGTACGGCGTTTGAGGATCATCGTGTAGACGACGACGTAGAAGAGGAGCGCTCCGAGCGACAGCCAGGCGGACAGCCAGTTGACGGCGAATCCGAACAGCAGCGTGGAGACGATCGCGAGCGTGATGCCGAAGGCGAGGCACTCGCGTGGGCTGACCATGCCGGTGACCAGTGGACGCTGTGCGGTGCGCTCCATGAGCGCGTCGATGTCACGGTCGATGTACATGTTCAGGGCGTTGGCGCCGCCCGCCGAGAGGTAGCCGCCGACACAGGTGAGGAGCACGAGCTTCAGATCGGGCACACCCTGCTGCGCGAGGAACATCACCGGAACGGTGGTGATCAGCAGCAGCTCGATGATCCGCGGCTTGGTGAGAGCGACGAACGCCTTGACCCGGGCCCCGAACGGCCGGTGGTTCGTGCCCCGCTTCGTGCCCTGGCTCCCACCGAACACTCCCGCAGGACGGGATTCAACGGCCGTCACGCACACCCCTGACAGAGACATTTCAGCGAGCTCCAGGTGTGAACTCCCGGTAAAGGCTCGCGCGTACCACGCCACTGTAGACGTTGCCCAGACCCCGGCCTTCGCGGGGGTCGGGTCGTGTTGAAAGGCCTCCGCGCAGGACTGATCGGCATTGCGTTGAGCAGTCGGATGAGCGGCTCCGTATTCACTTGCCGAACACGGAACGCGCCGGTCGGGAGGCGGAAGAGGGAGAGTCCCGGCAGTCTGGAATGACTCGAAAAAATGCGCGTTCCTACGAGGGTAGGCTCGACAGCGAGCCGGTGGGCGCGACGTGCACCGGCATTCGACATGTGGAACATGTGGAGAGGAGCCCTGACCCAGGGTGAGCACCAAGCCGACCACAACAGACCTCGAGTGGACCGAATTGGACCAGCGGGCCGTCGACACCGCCCGCATCCTGGCCGCCGACGCCGTACAGAAGGTCGGCAACGGCCATCCGGGTACGGCGATGAGCCTGGCGCCCGCCGCCTACACCCTCTTTCAGAAGGTGATGCGGCACGACCCGGCGGACCCCGACTGGACCGGCCGCGACCGCTTCGTGCTGTCAGCCGGTCATTCGTCCCTGACCCTCTACACCCAGCTCTACCTGGCCGGCTTCGGTCTGGAGCTGGACGACCTGAAGTCTTTCAGGACGTGGGGCTCCCGCACGCCGGGCCACCCGGAGTACGGGCACACCCCCGGCGTCGAGACCACCACCGGGCCGCTCGGCCAGGGTGTCGCCAACGCGGTGGGCATGGCCATGGCCGCCCGCTACGAGCGTGGTCTGTTCGACCCGGAGGCGGCCCCCGGTGCCTCCCCGTTCGACCACTTCATCTACGCGATCGCCGGTGACGGCTGCCTCCAGGAGGGCATCTCCGCGGAGGCGTCCTCCATGGCCGGCCACCAGCAGCTCGGCAACCTGATCCTGCTGTGGGACGACAACCACATCTCGATCGAGGGCGACACCGAGACGGCGGTCTCCGAGGACACGGTCAAGCGGTACGAGGCGTACGGCTGGCACGTGCAGCGCGTGGCGCCGAAGCCGGACGGCGACCTCGACCCGCACGCCCTCTACGACGCGATCGAGGCCGCGAAGCTGGTGACCGACAGGCCGTCGTTCATCGCGATGCGCTCGATCATCGCCTGGCCCGCTCCGAACGCGCAGAACACCGAGGCCGCGCACGGCTCGGCGCTCGGCGACGACGAGGTCGCGGCCACCAAGCGTGTGCTGGGCTTCGACCCGGAGAAGGCCTTCGAGGTCTCGGACGAGGTCATCACCCACACGCGCGCGCTGGGCGAGCGCGGCCGCCAGGCCAAGGCGGAGTGGGAGAAGTCGTTCCAGGAGTGGCGCAACAGCAACGCCGAGCGTGCCGCGGAGTTCGACCGCATCGCCGCGACCGAGCTGCCCACCGGCTGGGAGGAGAAGCTCCCGGTCTTCGAGGCGGGCAAGGGCGTCGCCACGCGTGCGGCCTCCGGCAAGGTTCTGCAGGCCCTCGGCGCGGTCATCCCCGAGCTGTGGGGCGGCTCGGCCGACCTGGCGGGCTCGAACAACACGACGATCGACAAGACGTCGTCGTTCCTCCCGGCGGACAACCCGCTGCCGGAGGCGAACCCGTACGGGCGCACAATCCACTTCGGTATCCGCGAGCACTCGATGGCCGCGGAGATGAACGGCATCGCGCTGCACGGCAACACCCGTATCTACGGCGGCACCTTCCTGGTGTTCTCCGACTACATGCGCAACGCGGTCCGTCTGTCCGCGCTGATGCACCTGCCGGTGACGTACGTGTGGACCCACGACTCCATCGGCCTCGGCGAGGACGGTCCGACGCACCAGCCGGTCGAGCACCTCGCCTCCCTGCGCGCCATTCCGGGCCTCAACGTCGTCCGTCCCGCGGACGCCAACGAGACCACGATCGCCTGGCGCGAGATCCTCCGGCGCTACACCAAGGTCTTCGGCAAGGGTGCCCCGCACGGCCTCGCGCTGACCCGTCAGGGCGTACCGACGTACGAGGCCAACGAGGATGCGGCGAAGGGTGGTTACGTGCTCTTCGAGGCGTCCACCGGGACCCCGGAGGTCGTTCTCATCGCGACCGGTTCCGAAGTGCACGTGGCCGTCGACGCACGTGAGCAGCTGGAGGCCGCGGGCACCCCGACCAGGGTCGTGTCCATGCCCTCCGTGGAGTGGTTCGAGGAGCAGGACCAGGGGTACCGGGACAGCGTCCTGCCGCCGAGCGTGAAGGCACGGGTCGCGGTCGAGGCCGGTATCGGTCTCACCTGGCACAAGTACGTGGGGGACGCCGGCCGCATCGTTTCCCTGGAGCACTTCGGTGCTTCGGCCGACGGCAAGGTGCTCTTCCAGGAGTTCGGGTTCACTGCCGAGAACGTGGCCGCCGTAGCGCGGGAATCGATCGCCGCAGCCCAGCGCTGACGCTGACATACGACACGTAGGAGATGCATTTTCCATGACAGACGCACTGAAGCGCCTCTCCGAGGAAGGCGTCGCGATCTGGCTGGACGACCTGTCGCGCAAGCGGATCACGTCCGGCAACCTCGCCGAACTGATCGACCAGCAGCACGTCGTGGGCGTCACCACCAACCCGTCGATCTTCCAGAAGGCGATCAGCGGCGGCGACGGCTACGACCAGCAGCTCGCCGACCTCGCCGCCCGCAAGGTCACCGTCGAGGAGGCCATCCGCATGATCACGACGGCGGACGTCCGTGACGCCGCCGACATCCTGCGCCCGGTGTACGACGCCACGCAGGGCCAGGACGGCCGGGTCTCCATCGAGGTCGACCCGCGCTTGGCGCACAACACCCGGGCCACCGTCGCCGAGGCCAAGCAGCTGGCCTGGCTCGTCGACCGCCCCAACACGCTCATCAAGATCCCGGCGACCAAGGCGGGCCTGCCCGCGATCACCGAGACGATCGCCCGGGGCATCAGCGTCAACGTCACGCTGATCTTCTCGCTGGAGCGCTACCGCGAGGTCATGGACGCCTACCTCGCGGGCCTGGAGAAGGCCAAGGCCGCGGGCATCGACCTGGCCGGCATCCACTCGGTGGCGTCGTTCTTCGTATCCCGCGTGGACACCGAGATCGACAAGCGGCTGGATGCCCTCGGCACCCCCGAGGCCAAGGCCGCCCGCGGCAAGGCGGGTCTCGCCAACGCGCGACTGGCCTACGAGGCGTACGAGGAGGTCTTCTCCTCGGACCGCTGGGCCGCCCTCGACAAGGCGCAGGCCAACAAGCAGCGTCCGCTGTGGGCCTCGACCGGCGTCAAGGACAAGGCATACAAGGACACCCTGTACGTCGACGACCTGGTCGCGCCGAACACGGTGAACACCATGCCGGAGGCGACCCTGGTCGCCGCCGAGGACCACGGAAAGATCACCGGCAACACCATCGCCGGCACGTACGAGCAGGCCCGCGCCGAGCTCGACGCCGTCGAGAAGCTCGGGATCTCGTACGACGACGTGGTCCAGCTCCTGGAGGACGAGGGCGTCGAGAAGTTCGAGGCGTCCTGGAACGACCTGCTCAAGTCGACCGAGGCAGAGCTCGCGCGCCTCGCCCCCTCGGAGGGCTGAAATCTTGTCAAGCAGCAATCCGCTGCGTGACCCGGCGGACCGACGGCTCCCGCGTATCGCGGGGCCGTCGGGCCTCGTCATCTTCGGGGTCACGGGCGATTTGTCCCGTAAAAAGCTCATGCCTGCCGTTTATGACCTTGCCAACCGTGGTCTGCTGCCCCCGGGCTTCTCGCTCGTCGGCTTCGCCCGCCGTGAATGGCAGAACGAGGACTTCGCCCAGGAGGTCCACGACGCCGTCAAGGAACACGCCCGTACGCCGTTCCGTGAGGAGGTCTGGCAGCAGCTCATCCAGGGGATGCGCTTCGTCCAGGGCACCTTCGACGACGACGACGCGTTCGAGCGGCTGCGCGAGACGATCGGCGAGCTGGACAAGGCACAGGGGACGGGCGGCAACTTCGCCTTCTACCTCTCCGTGCCGCCGGGTGCCTTCCCGGTGGTCATCCGGCAGCTGAAGAAGCACGGCCTCGCCGACCAGTCGAGCGGTTCCTGGCGGCGCGCGGTCATCGAGAAGCCCTTCGGCCACGACCTCAAGTCGGCCGAGGAGCTCAACACGACCGTCGAGGAGGTCTTCGCCCCCGATCAGGTCTTCCGTATCGACCACTACCTGGGCAAGGAGACCGTCCAGAACATCCTGGCGCTGCGCTTCGCCAACCAGATGTTCGAGCCGATCTGGAACCGGTCCTTCGTGGACCACGTGCAGATCACGATGGCCGAGGACATCGGCATCGGCGGGCGCGCCGGCTACTACGACGGCATCGGCGCCGCCCGTGACGTCATCCAGAACCACCTCCTCCAGCTGATGGCCCTCACCGCCATGGAGGAGCCCGCCTCCTTCGACGCGGACGCGCTCGCCGCCGAGAAGACCAAGGTCCTCGGCGCGGTGAAGCTGCCCCGGGACCTGGGCGAGAACACGGTCCGCGGGCAGTACGCCGAGGGCTGGCAGGGCGGCGAGAAGGCCGTCGGCTACCTCCAGGAAGACGGCATCGACCCCCAGTCGAAGACCGACACCTACGCGGCGATCAAGGTGGAGGTGGACAACCGCCGCTGGGCGGGCGTCCCGTTCTACCTCCGTACGGGCAAGCGCCTGGGCCGCCGCGTCACCGAGATCGCGGTCGTGTTCCAGCGCGCCCCGCACTCCCCCTTCGACCACACGGCGACGGAGGAGCTGGGCCAGAACGCGATCGTCATCCGCGTCCAGCCCGACGAGGGCATCACGGTCCGCTTCGGCTCCAAGGTGCCGGGCACCTCCATGGAGATCCGGGACGTCTCGATGGACTTCGCGTACGGCGAGTCGTTCACCGAGTCCAGCCCGGAGGCGTACGAGCGTCTGATCCTGGACGTCCTGCTCGGCGACTCGAACCTCTTCCCGCGCACCGAGGAGGTCGAGCTGTCCTGGAAGATCCTCGACCCGATCGAGGAGTACTGGGACAAGCACGGCAAGCCCGCGCAGTACCCGTCCGGTACGTGGGGGCCCGTCGAGGCGGACGAAATGCTCAAGCGAGACGGACGGAGCTGGCGTCGCCCATGAAGATAGATCTCACGGACACCACGGCCAGCAAGATCAACAAGGCGATGGTCCGGGGCCGCCGGGCCATCGGCACCCCCGCCGTCGGCATGGTCCTCACCCTCGTCATCGTCACCGACGAGGAGAACGCGTACGACGCCCTGCGCGCCGCCAACGACGCCTCGCGCGAGCACCCCTCGCGCACGCTCGTGGTGATCAAGCGCGTCTCGCGTTCGCCCCGCGACCGCACGAAGTCGCGTCTGGACGCCGAGGTGCGGGTGGGCGCGGACGCGGGCACCGGCGAGACGGTCGTCCTGCGGCTGTACGGCGAGGTCTCCGACCACGCTCAGTCCGTCGTGCTGCCGCTGCTGCTGCCGGACGCGCCGGTGGTGGTCTGGTGGTCGGTGGACGCCCCGCGCGATCCGGCGGGCGACCCGCTGGGCGCCCTGGGCCAGCGCCGGGTCACCGACAGCTACGCGGCCGAGAAGCCCGTCCACGAGCTGCGGTCCCGGGCCGAGAGCTACGAGCCGGGCGACACCGATCTGGCGTGGGCCCGGGTCACCCCGTGGCGTTCGATGCTGGCCGCCGCCCTCGACCAGGTCGACTGCGAGGTCGTCTCCGTCGAGGTGGCGGGCGAGGAGTCCAACCCGAGCGTCGAGCTGCTCGCCATGTGGCTCGCCGACCGCCTCCACGTGCACGTCCGGCGGGCCGTCTCCGCGGGTCCCGGCCTGACCCAGGTGCGGCTGGAGACGACCGTCGGCCCCATCACGCTGCACCGGTCGGACGGGGCGATGGCCACGCTGGCGCTGCCCGGCCAGCCGGACCGCGCGGTGGCTCTCAAGCGGCGTGAGACGTCCGAGCTGCTCGCGGAGGAACTGCGCAGGCTCGACCCCGACGACACGTACGCGTCCGCGCTGCGGTTCGGGGTGGACCGGCTGGGCGGGATCCCGTCGGCCACGCAGCGGGCCGAGGCGTCCGCTCGCGGCCCGGAGTCCCTCCCGGTCCGGCAGAAGGCGCCGGACCCGGCGGCGTCGGCTTCGGCGGCCCCGGCCAAGGCGTCCGAGCCGGCTCTGCCCGCCTCCCCGGCGGGTGACGGCGACACCGGCCGTCCGACTCCGGCCCAGATGCCCCCGGTCAAGAAGGCGGACTCGCCATGACTACTCCCCAGCTGGTGGTTCACCGGGACAAGGAACTGATGGCCCAGGCCGCCGCGGCCCGGCTCATCACGAAGGTCGTGGACGCCCAGGCCTCGCGCGGTTACGCCTCGGTCGTGCTGACCGGTGGCCGCAACGGCAACGGGCTCCTCGCGGCGCTCGCGGCCGCGCCCGCCCGGGACGCCATCGACTGGGGCCGGCTCGAACTGTGGTGGGGCGACGAGCGGTTCCTCCCCGAGGGTGACCCCGAGCGCAATGTCACCCAGGCCCGGGAGGCGCTGCTCGACTCGGTGCCGCTCGATCCGAAGCGGGTGCACGCCATGCCCGCGTCGGACGGGCCCTACGGCAAGGACGCGGACGCTGCGGCGGAGGCCTACGCGGCCGAACTCGCCGAGGCCGCCGGGCCGGAGAACCACGGTCCGGTTCCGTCCTTCGACGTGCTGATGCTCGGCGTCGGTCCGGACACGCATGTGGCGTCGCTCTTCCCCGAGTTGCCTGCCGTGCGTGAGACGGAGCGGTCGGTGGTGGGGGTGCACGGTGCTCCCAAGCCGCCGCCGACCCGGGTCACGCTCACGTTGCCCGCGATCCGGGCCGCGCGGGAGGTGTGGTTGCTGGCGGCGGGTTCGGACAAGGCGCAGGCGGCTGCGATCGCGTTGTCCGGCGCGGGGGAGATCCAGGCCCCGGCGGCCGGGGCCCGTGGCCGGTCGCGCACCCTGTGGCTGCTGGACTCGGCCGCGGCGTCCCAGCTACCGCGCTCGCTGTATCCGCCGGCTTCACCCTGACGGGTGGGTGGTGGTAGGGGCGGCGGGGGCCTTTTT
>NZ_JBITFQ010000051.1:0-35864 GCF_044456225.1 Streptomyces sp. NPDC050988
AGATACCGAGCCGCAGACCTTCGTGGGGTGCGGCCGGGGGTGGCTGACGTGGAGCACGATGCGCGGGCGGCCGGCTAGACCAGCAACCCCACCCGGGTGACGGGGGCACGGGACTGAGCAGCAGCGACGGCGGGCGCAGGCGCGTCCGAACAGCTCCCTTCGCTCTGCGTGGCATCGGTGGTGGAAGTGGCAGCAGCCCCCAGCCCCCGCTGCGGGTAACGGGGGCTGGGGGCCGAAGAGGCGGTGCGGGGGTCAGGGCCGGGACTTGGTGGTCGTGGCCGGGGCGGACTTGCGGCGGATGCTCTCGCGGCGCAGTGTTCCCTCGCCTGTGACTCCGGTAATGCGGTCTTCGGCCAGCGTGTAGCAGGGGGTGAGCGCGCCCCGGCGTCGTCCGGGGTATGGCAGGCACCAACGCTCGGGAGGTGTCCCTAGTAGGGAAGGTGGTGGGGGCCAGGGATGCGGTCGCACTCCGGGATCGCCTCTTCGGGGACGTAGGGGTATGTCTCGGCGAAGCGCTCGAAGAGTGCCATTTCGCGTGTGGCGCGCTCGTCCAATTCCTTCAGCGCGTCTGGCTTGGAGCCGATCGGTCCGGTGTAGAGGTCGCTGCTTTCGCCCGAGACGACCCATCCGTTGAAGTCCGGGCCGCCTTCGTCGGCGGGTCGCTTGTTGTACTTCTGGGCGACGGCCAGACACACGGTGGGGACGGCTACGGGGAAGACTTCATACCGATGATCGCCGACCTGACGCCGGTAGGTCTTGCCGTCCTCGGATCTCCGCGTAGGGATGAAAGTGCTGGGGACGCCGTACTCGTCCGGGAGTGGGGGCGTGAACGCCCGCTGCTGAGCCTCTGCTTGCTCTCGTGCATCGTGATTGGGCATCGGTGGTTCTCCGTCTACTTCGGTATGGAGGCCGTCGCACGGACGGTTGACGGCGGCCTGGTGCTCCCCTGGCCCCCGGCCCGGCTCGAACGAGCCGCCAAGGACGCTGGTCGTCGCTGGTGTTAGTGCCGCAACCGCGGGGCTTCAGGTGTTCCGGGGGTCTTGGAGCCGGGCCGCGAGACGAGGCGGGGCGGCCGGGGCGTGCCGTACATGGTTGTTCAGGGGCGGCAGTTGGCCGGGGGAATGCTGTCCGAGGGCTGCTCCATTGGGGGTGGGTTACTTCGCGGAGGGGGCGCGGCGTGCGAGGAGGTCCAGGCCCGCCTGGTGGGCCCTGTCGAGATCGAGGCGGAAGACGCCGTGCCGGTCATCGACGTGGCTGCACAGGGGGTACCAGGCCGCGGAGTTGCCGTCGCAGAGGCTGCCAGTCAGGGCGCCCAGGTCGTCGGACTCGGCCTCAGTGAGATCACGCTCGGCGCCCTCGGCAGACAGCACGGCGCTCGCGACACGCTCGTCGGGGTCCATGCCCTCGTCGATGACCAGACCGGCGGCGCCCTTGTCGTGGCGACGCATGATGAGGGCGATCACGGCCGCCGCGTACACCGCGATGTCGTGGTCGGCTTCGGCGCGTTGCCCGGGCATTTCCTTGCTGATGTCATAGACGGCGAACTCACGGTTCAGGGCTTCGAGCAGGGCGGATTCCTGGTCCATATCGGGTCCTTCGTTTGATGCCGGGTGTGCGCCAACGGCCGCAGCACATTGGGCTTCCGGGCGGGGAAGTCGGGGGCCACGCGGAACCGCGGTAGAGGGCCGTGCGGTGCGGCGGGTGTAGGACTGTGCGGGCGCGGCCAGCTAGGGCAGCAACCCGGCCGGGGCGGCGGGGGTGTTGGGCTGTGCAGCGGTGGCGCGGCCGCGGGCGGGTTCGGGTGGCGGAGGGCGCATACGGCTCCCCCCGGGAACGGCATCGGCCCCCGGCCCCCGCTGCGGGGAGCGGGGGCCGGGGGCCGAGGAGGCGGTGCGGGGGTCAGGTCCGGGACTTGGTGGTCGTGGACGAGGGGGTGGGCTTGCGGCGGGCGCTCTCGCGGCGCAGTGTCGACAGGAGGACGCCCATCAGGCCGCCGTAGACGGCGACGACGTACCAGGCCTCCAACTGCCAAACAGCGGAGAAGTTGATCGCGCCGACCACGCACGTCAGGAACACCAGACGGCTCTTGTGGGTCCCCAGGTCCAGCGCCCACCACAGCGCGCCCAGGGCGAGAGCCGCGAACAGCAGGACATCAACCACGTTGTTCCACGACATGACGAGCAAACTCCCTTGATGAGGTGGGGTGTTCGGCGGAGTGCGAGCCGGTACGGCTCGTGCCGGGTGAGCGCACTGTGCGGTGACGGTCGGCAAGCCAGGCAAGGGGGCGGGCAACCCGACCGACCACGACCACGACCGCGGCGGGGCCGGGTCGCGATGGCAGTGGCGGGCATTGGGCCCAGGGGCAATCAGGCCGGGAACCCCTGTGCTGCGGGAGCGGGGAGCGGTGGGGTTCTCGCGGTGATGGGCGGGTATGCGGGCGGCCCCGTGCCGGACGGGTGTCCGGGCACGGGGCCGTGAGGGGCCGCCGGTCAGCTGTCGTTGTCGGCGGAGGGCATGCAGTCGGCCGCGATGCCGAGTTCCAGGGCGGAGTACAGCAGGTTGAGGAGGGCGGACCGGGCGGCTGTCGGGGTGGCCTCGCGCAGGGTGCGCTTGCGGAGGATGGGCACGTTGAGGCTGATGCCCGCTGGGACGTCGGGTGTGTCCGGGTGCGGTACGAGCTGGTAGTGGCGGGTGTCGATCATCCATGCTTCGTATCGGTCGGCGGGGCGGCCGCTGCGGGCGCCGTGGCCGTTGTCGGGCGCACGGGAGGGGCACGGGCAGGACGGATCGGTGCAGGGCCGTCCGGCCGGGTGGCTGGCGAGGACGGAACGCTGCCGGTAGTGCGTGGCCTGGCCGTTGAGCATGGGACAGGTTGCAGCGGTGTAGGGCAGGCACTCGGGGTGCAGTGCCGGTTCTGGCGAGTGGATCCGGGCGATGTCGGCGGGGCGGACGATCAGCCAGCATCGTTCGTCGAGCGGGTGGCCGCAGATCTGACAGAGGTGGTCGAGGAAGGCGGTGCGGGCCTGGTCGGCGTCGAGGGTGCCGAATGCCCCGTGGCCGCCGTGGATGAGGGATACGTACGGTACGACCAGTCCGCCCGCGAGGGGGCGGTGCGCGCAGCGTTGAGGGATCGGGTGCATTGGCTGCTACTTCCAGGTGCCGGGGGTGTGGGTGGAGGGGCGCCGCCTCGTGCGGCAGCGGACGGGGGCGGCGGGCGGCACGGTCGGGGGAGCGGGGGTTAGAGCAGCAACCGGAAGGGCCGGACGGGGCTGGGCGTAGCCCGGCGTGGCAGGGCGCAGCGTGCGGACGTGCGGACGGCCCCGCCTGCGAGTGCAGAACGGGGCCGGTACGCGGATACGGGGTCAGCGGTAGCAATCGGCCGGGGGGGAGCGGGATTCCCGGGTTCTCGCCCCGCTCCCCCGCTGGCGCACTGCGGTTGTGCGGGCCGGTCAGGTTCGGGGCTTGGTGAGCAGGGCGACGATGACCTCGACGCAGTCGGTGAACTGGTCGACGGGCCGCTCCATCAGGCTCTGCTCGCCACCAGCGCCGTCGCCGACGTCCACTCGCCACACGTCGGAGCTGATGGGCGCCCGGTCCACCGTGATTTCCTCCTCTCCCTGGTCGCTGTGGGGGTTGTAGAGGAAGAGCACGCCGTAGGTGACGCCCTCGCCGGGGAAGAACTTGTCCGGGCCGATGACCATCCAGGTGTTCCCGGCATCGTCGTCGTGGTGCGGGGTGAGCCCCCGCGCGGCGAAGGCCTGGGTGGCGATACGCAGCGCGGTGGGGCCGCCCTGCTCGGGGATGGGGGTGCCGGGCAGGGCGACGAGCCCGGTGGCGGACCAGGGGGTGACCCCGATGCGTTCGGCGGCGAAGTACTCGCGGGCGCGGCGTTCGGCGGCCTCTGCGCTGGGGGCGGTCACCTCGTACGACGACAGGTCCTGCGCGTGGAGGACGGCGAGCTGGTCGGCGGCGGCCTGCGAGCGTGGGTCGGGGGTGGGCAGTGTGCCCAGGACGAGGAGGTCGTGCCCGAGGTCGGCGAAGACGACCGTCCATCGGTCGGGCGCGTAGGGCTGGACCGGCAGGCCCGCGATCACCCGGCCTGTCACCCGGAGTTCGTGTACGGCGGTGCTGCTGGAGGCGAAGGAAGACACAGGGGGACTCCTCGGTTGAGCTCGTTCGGTGCGGTCGTGCCGGTCTGTCGGCGGTCAGTTGCCGCAGTGGGGCGGCGCACTGCACGGTCGGGATGGCGGGGGTTAGAGCAGCAACCGGCGGCGGGCGGCGGGTGGTCAGTGCTCGCGGATCGTCGTGGTCTCGGCGCTGGCGTCGCCTGCGTCGCCGGTGGGGTCCGGCTCGGCGGGGTCGCCTTCCGGGTCCTTGTCATCGCCGGGCCACTCTTCCCATGGCCACAGACGGCCGATCCGGTACCGGCCGTCCGCGTCCGGCTGGATGATCCGCCCGGGGCGGCCGGGCTCGGTGCGCAGGCGGGGGTCGGAGGCGATGAGGAGTGTGTCGCCCAGCCAGCGGCAGGTGAGGTGGCGGCCGGCGAGGGTCAGGGGCAGGTCGTCTGTGATCTGCTCGGCCGTGGTGCGGGTGACGCTGATGGCCTCCCAGGGGCCCCAGGTGCGGGAGACGGGCAGGGCTTCGTAGGGGCCGTGCTCGGGATCCAGGGCGAACAGGTCGGGCAGCGGCGGGACGGAGTGAAGGTGCGGGAAGTGGGCTGCGATGTCGGCGGGAATGATCGCGACCGGGGTGTTGCGGAAGTCGATGACGCAGTCCGCATAGTCGTCGGCGGGGTCCAGACTCAGGTACCGGTCCGCGGAGGCGCCATTGGCGTGGGCGTCCTCGCACTCTGCGCACTCCTCGTACCGGGCCGGGCAGATACCGAACGCGCTCGGGTGTTCGGTGAAAGGTTCTGGGACGTGCCTGGTGTGGCGGATGCCGGGGCCGTCGGTGAAGAACGCCGTGACGACGTCACCGGTGCGTACCTGGTGGGCCCGGACGACGACGAAGAGGGTGTGGTTCATGCCGTCGGGCAGCATCCGGTAGCGGTCGGTGAGGGTGGGTGCGGGGCGGTCGGTGACCACGATCTGGTCGGTGCTGTCGGGCAGGGTCAGGACGCGCTCGGACACGGGCAGGGCCCCTCATTTCTACGAGTTGTGGGCGGTGGCGGGGCGGCGCGCCGGGGGCCGGTGGCCGGGCGGGCGCGCCGTGAAGGCGGGGTGCCGGGCCGCCCCGAGGGGGGGTGGGGGCGGCCCGGCGGCCGGGGGCTCGACCGCACCTGGGCGGGGGTGGTGCGGGAGCATCCGTTCCGGCCACACCGACACTGCCCCGGGCGGGAGCAAGCCCCGCAACACCCGGCGGTCTCGGGCGGACGTGCAGCGGCCCCGAACTCGCAGCGGGAAGCCAGAGTTCGGGGCATGCCTCGTCACCCGCACACAGCAGCGGCGGCGCAGTCGTCAGCTGTCGGAGCTCGGCTCGATGTAGGTGCGACCGCGGTTGTAATGCGGGATCGGGTCATGGGCCGGGAGCAGTACCCGCTCGTGGGGGTCCAGTTCTCGGCCGTCTTGGTAGTAGCAGGGGGCGACCTGTTCGTGTTCGGTCTGCCACTGGGCGAGTTCGTCATCCGTCAGGTGAGCGGGCGGGGTCTGTCCGGCGTACCAGTCGTCTTCGATGCCTGCGGTGGCCAGTTCGGCAGGGGTCATCTCGTTGACGATGTGCTCGGTCGCGGCCTGCACATGGAAGGCGTGCGGCCGCTCGATGTGCCGGAAGGCAGCGCCGAGCTCTTCGAGGCAGCTGACCATGCGCGTCTGCCAGTCGAGCGACATCGACTGCATCAGGGCGCGGTGCAACACCTGGTAGTTGCTGTAGGAGAGGCCGAACCAGTCCTGGACAGGGCCATCCGTCCGGTGGGGCGGACGGGTTGGGCGGGTCGTCGTTCTCGAAGAAGCCGGTGATGGGGCAGGCGCAGGATGCAGGGCGGGGTCGCCGTAGCAGGTGCAGGAGCGGCTGCGGTGGGCTTGGACAGTCTGGTCGTTGCTCTTGCTGTCGGGGACTTGATGGTGTTCGCCAGAGAGATCGAACACGACATGGCCACGGTCGTCAGCGGGGTTGGAGGGGCAACCGTCACCCTGCCATCGCAACTGCGCCGTCAGAGTGACCCGGTGTCGTCGTGCGTAGTCTTCGATGGCCGCGAAGTCCCGCTGCCAGGGCCACGACTTGGCCCAGTCGCCGGTCTCCCCGTCCACCTGGAAGCCGGTGACGTGACGGCTGGTCGACGTGCCCTCGGCACGCTCGAACACCGGGTTGAAGAACCTGAGGTCGGGAAGGCCGGCTTCTTCGTCGGGACGGGCCAGGCTCACAGGCCGGTCGAAGGTGATGCGGCCCTCGTAGTACAGCTCGTATCCCACAGCGGATCTCCTTGGGCTGGGGCTGTTCGGGTGCTGTGGAGGTTGGAGTGGGAAGGAGTAAGCCGCGCAACACCCGGCGGCGGTTCCCGCTGCCGGGGGGCGAGGGGGTCGGGTCCGGGGCAGCCGCGGCGGGCGGGCGAACGCGAAAGGCCCACCCCGGAGATGGGGTGGGCCTCGGACGCGCGGGCGGGACGGGGTGCGTCAGCTGGCGGAGCGTCCGGCGATCACGTCTTGGACGGCCTTGACGACGAGGGCGGTGTCCTGGGCGAGGTTGGGGTTGGTGGACTGGTAGAACTCGGTGAAGTTGCCGTCGTCCTTCTCGGTGTCGGGGTAGTAGACGGCTCCCCAGCCCTGGTGCTCGCTCGGGCGGTAGTCGGTCTCGTTCTCCTTGGCCCGGCCGGTCATGCCGGTGACCATGATGATGCCGTGGGCGCCGACCGGGATGGCGATGTAGCTGCTCCCGCCGTCCCCGTCCGAGCGGGAGGTGATACCGGCGCGGTGGAGGGCATTCTGCAGGAACTGTCCGGCTGAGGGAGTGGGCATGGCCCTGGGTCCTTCCGTCGTGGTGAAGGGGTACGGCGGGACCATGCGCAGCGGTAGGGGCTAGCACCGCAACCGTGCTCGCTCGCCATGCGGAAGCGGACGGCGGGCAGGCGGCAGGGGCGTTCCGGGCTGGTCAGCCACGGGGGCGGGCGTGGGCAACGCGAGAGGCCCACCCCGGAGATGGGGTGGGCCTCGGACGAGCGCGGGCGGCGGTGGTCAGCGCTCGCGGATCGTCGCGGTCTCGGCGGCGGTCAGGGTGTGCGCGGGCAGCGTCGCCCGGCCTTCGGTCATCGCCCGGTACATGCGGTGGACGCCGTCGATCAGAAGGATTGCCGGACGGCCGTCGAACTCCATCGTGGCGATGATGACCGGCTTGTCGAGGTCGCTCTGCAGGGCGTGTTCGGCGTTGAAGGCGGACTGGTCCGGGCCGAAGACCGGGCACCAGGGCGCGCCGTCGTAGTCCGGAGTGAGCCGGTCAAGGTGGTAGGCGGCTACCCAGTCGGCCACGGGGGTGGGCTCGGCGTCTCGGGGGTGGTTGTTCAGGAGGGTCTGGGCCTTGTCGATGTTGAACAGCCATTTCCCGTAGAGGAACAGCTGGATGGCTGGAGCAGTGGTCACGGGTGGACCTCCAAAGTCGGCTGGATCGCTGGACACCCTGCGAAGGGGGGCAGGCCGGTGGCGTGTGCCGGCGGCGGTGGAGATGTTCTCGGGCGGGCGGGCAAGGCCCGCAAGACTGCCGCCCCGCGAAGCAGGCCGGTGTCCGCTCAGCAGGCGGGCCCCTGCTCACCCCCGCCCCCGCCGTCCTCGTCCTCGTCCTCGTCCTCGTCGGGATTGTGGCTGGTGTAGGGGTAGGGGCTGTCGGGGTTGTCGAGGAGGGCGAGGAAAGCCTGGGCGACGAACTCCCGGTCGTTGCGTTGGTCGAGGGGGATGTGGAGGCGGAGGCGGCCGAAGGCGGCGTATGCGGCGCGTTCGGCTTCGGCGCGGGTGTAGAGGGTTTCCGGTCCGGCGCCGGGCGTGGTGCCCGTTGCGTGTTCGAAACGATGGATGGCGGCATGGGCGGCCAGGGCGATGGCAGCAGGCGCGGCGGTCTTGAGGAGCTGTAGGGCGTCGAAGAGTTCCTTGTTGATCACGGTCCACCGGGCCGTGTCGCTGCCGTTGTGGAAGGCGAAGTAGCTGTAGCACCACATGTCGTGGAGCCAGCGGTCGAGTTCGTGGGCGGCTTCGCGCCCGGGCACGGCACGGTAGGCGCCCAGGGCCATACGTGCCCTGGCAGCGATGGCCGCGGCGGGGCGGGGGTAAACGAGCTGGTTCATGAGTCCTGACTCCATTCTCCTGAGTGACGCTGAGCGGAAAGCGGGTAGGGCGGGCATCACAGCGCGGCCGTCACGGTCGCCAGGAGGAGAGTGACCCTGAGGAGAACAACAGCCACAACACACAACCCCACGAGGCGGCACCCACGGCACGCGGCCTGGGGTGCCCGTGCCCGCCCGAGGGGGCGCGGAGCTGGTCAAGGTGCGCCTCGCCCGGGTGGGCAGTACTGACAGCGGGCGGCTGCCGTGCGCGGCGGCTCACGCGGAGGCGGGCTCGTCGTCGGCGTCGCTGATGCCGGGGCACCAGACGCCGGGACGCTCGGCCCACTCGTGCGGGTCGTGGTAGTCGTTGTGGCCGCACGGCTTAGTGCCGCTGAACGCGTCGGCCGTCTCGTCCTGCTCGGCAGGGTCGGCAAGGGTCTGCCGCAGTACGGCGGCGCGCTCCAAGTCCAGCTCCAGCCAGTACGGTTCACCCTCAAGTCCGGACAGCAGGACGGTGATGGTGCCGTCGTCACTCCACAGCACGTCGTCCAGGCCCCAACGCAGCTGGGTCGGGTTGTCGGCTGCCGCAAGGTCCGGAGTATGGTCGGGGCCGAGGAACTCACGGAGCGCGCGGTCGCCGTCGCCACTGCGGGCGTCCCTCTTGGCGATCTGGCCGATGAGGTAGCGGCGCTGTGCGTGGAGCCGCGTCAGCTCCGTGTCGCGGACAGCAAGCACAGCGTCCGCGCGCCGCTCCGAGTGGCATGAGCCGCCCTGACCGTCGGGGTGCACGCACCCGGTCCAGTACGGGCGGCCGGTCACCGGGCACGGGTGGGTGTGGTGCGCCTCGTCGAGCGCTGCAATGTACGCGGCGCGCAGCAGGTCGGGAGCGGCAGGCACGGCCGGTTCGGCGCGGAGGCGGCGGACTTCAACGACGAGTACGTCGATGTCCTCGGCGCGGGGCCTCGCGGTGATGGCGTCGAGGTCGAGCTGCTGGTCGGTCATAAGGGTCTCCTGCCTGGGGGTGTGACGGTGCAGCGGCCCGAAAGCCGGGGGCGGGTGCACCTGGGGCTACCGGGCCGCCCTCAGAAGGAGGGGGCGGCACGGCGGCCGGGGGCTCGACCGCACCTGGGGGGTGCGGGAGCATCCGTTCCGGCCACACCGACACTGCCCCGGGCGGGAGCAAGTCGCGCAAGTGCTGGTTGAGGATGTCGGGGCTGGGCATCCGGGCCAGGGCGGCGGCGGGACAACGCGAAAGGCCCACCCCGGGCGGGGTGGGCCTCTTACGGGCGGGGCGGGGTGGTCAGTTGGCGGGTGCGCCGGTCGGCTCGGGGTTGTGGCCATGGCGGTCGCCCCGGAAGATGTCGCCCTCGATGTAGGTGATCATCGATCCGTCGGGGGCGCGCATCGTGTAGTAGAGCGAGGACTCCGCCCAGACGGTGGTCCAGCCCGCGGTGCGCAGGGCGGCGCTGACGGTCTCGTCTCCCCCGGACCCGCCGAAGAACCCAGGGGCTGTGGCGGAATCCGAGGCCAGGGTGCGCAGGACGTCGTCCGCGTTCCTGGCGGATCGAAGCTCCTGGAGCTGCTCGGCGATCACTGCCCAGAACATGTCGAGGAAGTCCATGATGCGTCTCCTTGTTCACGTGGTGGTCGAGGAGCCGCGGCACCCCGCTCGCCGCTCGGTCTGGAGGGAAGCAGGGTGCGGAAAGCGTGGCGGTCCGGCCCGGGGCCGGTGGCGTACGTCTGCGGCAGCCGAAGGTTCCCGAGCGGGCGGCCAAGGCCCGCAACGCGCCGGCCGTCCGCCCGGCGGACCGGCGGACGGCCGGGGCCCGGCCGGTGGCTACGGGGCCTTGGGCGGGTTGTGCCGCGCTCGAAGTGGCCGACGCACGGTCCGGAGCCCGGCATGTGCCGTGCCCCGGACCGTGTGGGGATGGGTGCTCGCGTTCAGGAGCCCTACCGGTTCGGGGTCCCCGAGCCGGTACGTGGTGTGAGGGTCTGCTCAGCCACGGTGGCTCGGTCTCTCGCGGACGGCGGCGGGGCGAGCGTGATACCTGCCGTCGTCAGGATGCTGAGGTCCAACTCCCATAGATGCGCCGACCGCTGCTGCCATGTCAGGAATGCCGACTGGACATGCCTCCGACCTTGAGACTCAGTCATGCCCGTGACCTTCAGCAGGTGCGCAAGAGCCCGGGCTTCCAAGCCGCGCACTTGGGCGAACCCGAAGTGGGTCACCATGTGGCAATTCGAGCACAGGCAGATGAGCCGCTTCAGCGTCTGTGTACGCGTGGCCTCGTCAAAGTTCCAGCGCTCGTGGGCCTCCAGTCTCGGTTTGCCTGACGCGCCAGGAGCTGTACCGCAGACCTCGCAGCGATTTCCGGCCCGGTCATAGATCATCCGCCGCAGACGGTCCCAGTCCTTCCTGGCAACACACGAGCGCACGTTGGTGAACCAGCACGAGCGGGGCACCAGGTCGACGAACAGCGACTGTCCAAAGCCCCGGTCCTCCCCCGGCAAAACCTCGGGAAGCTCTGCTGGCGGGGTTCGGCGCCGCGTCGGCTGCTGACCGTCGCCGGGCACCTGAGGCGGAATGGTCACGAGACGAACACCACCGTGCACTCACCATCGCGGTGGCAGCGGCGACGCGTGCCCGAGGCCATGGTGGCAGCGGCTGCGCCACGTACTTCTTTCATCAGATCAAACTCCTTCAGATCAGGTGGAGCGGGATGGGCTCAAGACCCCGGCGATCCTGCACCGACACAACCCCTCCGGAGCCCTCTCGCCCATCCCCGTCCCACCGGAGAGGGCACGTATCGAACGGCCCCTCCCGCCGGCCGGGAAACGGAAGATCCCGCAGGGGTCCGGCCCGGGGGGCGGGTGGTGGTCACCGCTCCCCCGGGTCGGTGTGCTGACCATGACCGGGTGGACACCAACGGCCGCAACCCGCCGGGCCGGACCGGCGGGTCGGGCGGGGCCGGGGCACGTTCAGCCTGCTTGGGGGTGAAGGTGCCCGGGCAGGGCAGCGGGCGCGGCGGGCGGCGCGAACGCGGAACAGCCCGCCCCCGGGAGTGGGGCGGGCCAGGGCGTCCTAGGCGTAGCGGGTTCACGGGCCTGATTTCCGCTGGAGACGGAGACGGTCCCTATGGGCCTCGATGCGTTCCTGGGTTCGAATCCAACGGGTGCACTCGGAGTCCCCGCAGTCGGCGCAGAACTCGTCGGTGACAGGGGCGTCACTGATGTAGCTCCAGGTCGTCGCCTCGGCGGTGGCAGCGTGGTACAGGATCGCAGGGGCGGTGATACGGGCGGCGTGGCGGGCACGCATGCGGGCGAGGATCTGCACGTCCGCCGGGCGTTCCCAGGTGTGGCAGCTTGCCGAGGGCTTTCGCCGCTGCATGTGCTCACGCTCCTCGACGCAGCACCAGCGGCACCCGGACGGGGCGGCCGGTCCGTGGGGATGGCGGTCAGGGCTCTGGTAGAGGTCGTCGACGCTCGCGATGAGCGGGTTGCAGATGATGAGATTCATCGGGTCTCCGAGAGGTGGGGCCCCAAGGGTGCGGGGCGGTTGACGCTGGGCGCGGGGCATGAGGGTGTGGCGAGTGCTGTCCGCCGGGCTCACGGTGCCCGGCTGTCGTGCAAGGCCCTCCTCCCCTGTGCCCGCGCGGCGTGCGACCGTCCCCGGTAGCGTGGGGCGTGCCATACACCGCGCGGGCACGGCGGGCAGGGGGTCGGCTACCGGGCGAAGTTGTGCGCCTGCGACGCCCCCGGGGGAACCGGTGGCGAGCGTCAGTGCTGCGGCGGAATCTCCGTGCCGGGCATGACGACGAGCCCGGTGTCGGCCCACGGCTCGGCATCGGCCCGCTCGGCCTTGAAGTGGCTGCGGACGATGTGCTCAGCGGCGGCCGCGTCGGAGGCGGTCACCTGGTAGGACGACATGCCGTTGTCGTAGAGGAAGATGGACAGGTCCTCGGCGGTAGCCTCCTGCTCGTCAGGGGTGGGCAATGTGCCGAGGACGATCAGGTCGTGGCCGAAGTCGGCGAAGACGACAGTCCACTGGTCGCCGCCCGCCGTGTCGTACGGCTGGGCCGACATGTCCTTGAGGAACTGGGCGGTCGTCCGGAACTCCTCGACGCAGCCGTACAAGGGGTTGTCGGTGGAAGCCAACGGATCTCTCCTTGAGCTGAGGTTGATCGGTGTGGCCGGCGAGTCCCGCAACACCCGGCGGGGTGTCGTGAGGGCGGGAGACGGCGGGGAGCGCTGGGCCGCGCCAGGGGCGCGGCTGCGGGGTTCACCATGGTCCGCGGCGGGACAAGCACGGCAACCGGTGCGGACAGCGGGTCGGGGTGCGAGGACGTGGGGGTCTGTTCCGCGAAGGCGGGGCATGGGTCAGCCCCCCGGGCTCCGCTCAGGGGGCGGGGTCCGGGGGCCGGGGTCCGTTCTTGTTGGGCGGTGCTATCGGGCGTCGATGGCCGCGCGCCATCCGTTCAAGATCGCGGCCTTCTGGTCGAGCGGGGTGAGCGCGGTGGTGATGCGCGTCTCGGCGTCGGACAGGTCGCGCGGGCTGAAGCCGCCGGGGTGGACCCACGAGGGGCTGCGGTTGATGTGCAGCATGGCGACGGTGGTGTCTGCCGCGACGGGGCGGTGGGAACCGTCGAAGAACCGGCAGGAGTCGTCGGCGTCTGCGATGTGAAACGTCCCGAAGTCGAAGTTGAGGATCAGCCGGTCGGCGTGGTTGTCTCCGTAGTGGGCGCGGCGGGCCCGGTCGGGGGCGAGCGCGGCGCGCAGCTGCTCGATGCTGGAGACGGCGCAGCTGGTGAACAGCTCTTCGCCGTCGAAGAGATCGGACAGGGCGTTGCCCATGAAGCCGCCGGTGAAGCGGAGGGCGCCCAGAGAGGCGCCGGTGTGCTCCCACCGCAGCGGGGTGAGTTCGAGCACGTGGGTGAGCATGTCCTTCAGGTTGCACAGGGTCCCGGCACGGCCCATGTCATTGGTGCGCAGGTAGGTGTCCAACTCGGTGTGGCCGTAGGTGATGTATCCCATGAGAGGTCTCTCCGCTCGGTGAGGCGGGGTGTGGGCGCGCGGCGGTGGCCGGGGGCGTCCGGCGGGCCCGGCCTGCGGTGGCTGCACGATGGCCCGGCGCGCGGCAAGCACGGCAACCAGGACGCCCGGCGAGCAGCGGCGGGCGCGGCGCAGGTAGTGGGAGGGGCGGCACGAGGGGGTGGCATGCGGCGCGCTCGGGACGGACCGGTTGCCGTGTGCGAGCGGCGGGGCGGCTCCCCGGAACTGGCGGGGAGGCCCCGCACCGTCTTGGGCGGCCCCTCAGACGCTGGCGCGCTGCGGTGAGGGGGTGTACGCGACGGGTTCGGCGGGGTCCGCCTGCCAGCCAGGCATGAGCATGCGGCCGCGGGTGATCACTTCGTGCGGGACGCGCGAGTACGGGCCGTCGTAGGTCGGTTTGACCTCGGGCTTCCCGCATCCGGCGCCGAGGCAGGTCCGGCAGTGTCCTGTGCGGACACGGGCTTTTACCCGCACGAGCCAGCCGTTCTCGTAGACGTTGACCGGGGCGTACGAGCGGTCGGGCCACAGGGTGGTCATGATCTTGCCGCTGTAGGTGCTGACACACCATCGGGTCACGGTCATGGGGATGGTCTCCTGCTCCTGGACGAGGTCGGACGGTGCACAGAACGTCGTGCACGCGCACGGTGGAGCGGCGGCCGGCAAGCCTCGCAAGCGGTGCCGCGCGGCGGCCCGGTCCCGGGTCACGAAGGCCCGGAACGAGGCCGGGGGCGGGCATGCCGACGGCCCGCTCCCAGGGGTCGGGAGCGGGCCGGTGCCGCAGCAGCGGGCGGGCCTTACGACGTGCGGGAGTTGAGGAGGGCTGGGGCTCCGTGCTGTGTTGTCGGCATGGAATCGCCTGGGCGGTGGCCGGGCGAGGCCGGCGGTTATCGGACGCTCTCCAGGTAGGCGGTGAACTGGTCCCTGGCCTCCCGCTCCGCCCACTCGTACGTGACCAGACCCCAGCACGAGCCGTCGGTGACCTCCTCCCATGTTGTGCGCTCACCGACGATCACGTCCTCGTGCTCATCGGTGACGGGCTTCCAGGTCACTGCCTTTTCGATGATGTGGCCGTAGACCTCGCCGCTCGCCCATGACCGGTACTCTGCGATCTCGCTGCGGATGTACTCCTGCGGGTCGGTGACCTCGGCGATGCCCTCCGGCATCAAGTACCAAATGGTGCTGGGACCGTCATGCGTCTGGTCCTCGATGGCCACGGCGCCATGGAAGATGCGCGCCCAGCGGGTGAAGAGGTCGACCGCGTTGTCCCGGTACTTGATCTGGTCCCACCCGTCCTCAAGGGGGCCCCCGCCGTCCTTGTCGACGTCGGCGTAGTAGTTGTTCGGCAGGGTGATTACGTGGGTGAGGTGGTCGTACATGGTGCGCGGGTTGTGGGCGTCGGTGTCCGGCTCCAGCCGCAGCCGGTAGCGTCCGTCGTTGCTGGTCTCGATGATTTCGGTCATGGTCAGTCCCTCTCGGCGGGCGTGATGATGGTGTGCTGGCTGTGGCCGCGTCGGCTGTCCCCGGCGGGCGCGGCTGGGGTGGCAGCGGCGGGAGCCGTGCGGGTTCACCGTCGATTCGCAGCGGGTTAGGGCAGCAACCGGCAGGGGCGTGGAGAGGGCGCGGGCGGGAATGGCCGGGGGTATGCGTATGGCCCGCCACCGGGATGCGGGGGCGGGCCATGAAGGGAACGCGTGAGGGGGCGCTGCGGGTGGGGGCCAGATCCTTCCCCCGGACCAGACGGTCCCCTGGGTCAGGGCGCGTCAGGGCATGTCGGGGTTCAACTCACGGTAGATGTGGGCGATTCCGGCTTCGCCGTAGGTGATGGGCGAGCTGTAGGGGCCACCGTCGGTGTCGAGGAGCTGGACCATGTGCTGGTGGAGGCGGGCCTGCATGGTCCTGCCTGCGGCGCGGATGTCGCAGGCGGCTTCGGAGTAGCCGATGGTGATCGTGATGACGTCGCCGACCTTATGGCCGGCGGCGGTGGGTGTGGTGGTGCTCATGACGGGTGCTCCTCCTGGCATGTGAGGCGGTACAGCGGTGACGGTGGCGATGCGGGAGCCGGGTCGCGCAGTGCGGTAGGGGCCTGTGCACGGCGCGGCCCAGCTGGTCAGTCGCTCACAGCACACGAGAGGGGTTCGTGCGGGGGCGCTCCTGGCTGAACGCATCGTCGTCCAGGGCGGGGTTAGCCGAGCAACCCCGCCCCCGACCTGGTTCGAGGATCTGGGCGGCGCGCGGCGCGGTCCGGGGTCAGGTGCGGATGTGCGGGGCCCGGTCCCGCTTGAATGCGAACCAGCGGCACACTTCGTGCCGCTTGTAGTGGCGGGGCGGGAAGCCGTTGTGGAAGTCGACGAGGACGCCTGAGTCCTCCACAGCGGTAACCGTGCCGGTGTCCCAGTGACCGGAGGCGAGCCCGTCGTACGTCAGCCGGTCGCCTACGCCCACGGGAGCCTGGAGCTCTCCGCCGGTATACCGCGTGTACCGGACCTTCACCTCCGGTGTTCCTTCGGGCACCTTCAGGGCTCGCTCGGTTAGCGTGTCGACCAGGTGCTCCCGGGTCAGGGCGTACAGCGGCTCTGTGCGATACGAGTTCTGCGGGTCGTATACGCCCCGGGCCAGGCGCTCGAAGAGCGGGCGCAGGTCCCCGGCGTCCGGAGCGAGGCGGACGAACGCGAGCCTCAAGCCCTCGTCGTCCAGCGTGGGCGGGTAGCCGCGGTTGTCGGCGTCGGCGAGCACGGCGTTTGCGCACTCGCGGGCGACGTCGGCCGGGTGGCGGGGCGCCCCCTGTGCGCTGTCGAGGAGCGCGCGACAGCCGGTGCAGGTCGCTGGGCCCTCGGTGAGCAGCACCGGGTCGAACTGCATGTACGGCTCCACGACGGCGTAGCGGTTGGCGTCACAAGCGACGTCGATCAGGAAGCCGGTGTGGGAGTTGAACAGGCCCTCGTGGACGAGACCGTTGAGGCCGGTGACGTTGCGACGGTCCATGTGGTTCCTCGTTCCTTCGGTTCGTGTGGCCTAGCGGCGGGGGAGGGTCTGGCCGTCCTGCGGCTGACGCACGTACAGCCGCCCGTCGATCAGGGCCAGCTCTTCGTCCGCGTCCAACAGCCCGAACCCGGCGGGGCCGGTCTCGAAGCCGCACCCTTCGGCCGTGCACACGTACACGACGCCCGAGACGTTGTACCGGCCGGAGTGGGTGTAGCCGCCCCAACTGCATTCGGCGCACCGCTGCACGCCGTAGTGGTGTTGGGGGGTGTCGAAGGACTCCGTGTGCTTCTGGTCGTCAGTGGCGTTCGCGGGCCTGCTCATGAGGGATTCCTCGCATCTTTTGGGCCGGTGAAGGCGTTCTCGGCGGCTGGTTGGACGGTGGCGGGCAGGCGGGTAAGGCGTGCAACTCGCTGGCACGCGCCCGGCAGTTGAGCGTGGCCGTGCGTGGAGAGGTTCCGGCCCTCTGCGCGGGTGCGGAGCCCGGGATGTTCTGGTGCCGCAACGTGCAAAGGGGCTCCTGCTCGCCAGTCGACGGGCAGGAGCCCAAAAAGCATCGGTGGGGCAGCTCACGGGTGCTTCCGCGAGATCATGGCCGTAAGGACTTAGTCACGGCGCAGTACACGCCCCAGGAGGGACCGGAGCGATCGGCCACGGCCGCGCCGCTCATACACCCGCACCATCGCGGCGATATCCGCCGGGTCCGGCGAGTGGCACCACGACATCTTGATGACCAGTCCCTCGCGCGGCTCCGCCTGCGGCCGATCCAGCATGAGGATCGCTCCGCCCACGTCGGACTTCCACAGCAGCCAGACATGATCCGTCTCGGAGCTGAGCTCGAACTCGTTGATGCGCAGGGCAGGAGGCAGACCCGTCAGTCGGGCCACCTCGTCAGCGAACGACTCGAAGGTGTACGGCGACGGCACGGCGGCGGGCAGGTGGGACTGGAGCCAGGACAACAAGGGCATGAGACTTCGGTTCCTTCCTCAGAGCGGCGAACGCACCAGAGGGCGCGTGGTGGGTTTGCCGTCGGGTGTCGAGTGGCGCCGGGGCCGCGCGACGCGCCCCCGGCTGGGCCGGTCGCTCGCAGCGCACGTGAGGGGGTTTGCGTGCGGGGCGTTCCCGGCTGACCTGACTGTTGTAGTTGGCGGGGTAAGAGCTGCAACCTGCAACTGTGCCCGCAAGGCTGGGACGCCCCTGTCTGGTTGATGTCCCGGATCGAGAACGCGGCAGAGCCCGTCCCGGCAAGTGGGCAGCAAGTGGAGGGACGGGCTCTGCCCGTAGGCGAGTGCGTGCGTGTGGGGCCGGGCAGCGAGAGACACCGAGTCGCGGGCAAGTACACCGTTGTTCAGCGTCGGCAGCCGCCGAGGAAGGGGCGCAACCGCCGAAAGCCCAGTGGCCGAGGCCCTCAGCGCCGCGTGCGACCAATGCGCTTCTCGTTGGGCCTGGACACCTGACAGACCCCGGCGCCGTTCGGGGCGGACGCCGGGGACTGACCGTTGGGATGCCAGGTCCACAAGGGGGCTTCTACGGACGGGACCTGTCGCGATACCAGGCAACGAAGTGCACCGGCGCCGTGCCGCGCAGGTCCGCCTCCACACTGCGTCGGGTGTCATCCATGGTGATCGTGAGATCCGGCATCTGATGGTCTCCGAGCCATTCCTCCAAGAGGCGGAGCAACTGCCACGAGTCCTTGGGGTCGGCGGTGCTCAGAAACAGCTCGATCCCGCCGTCGTCGCCATTGACGGCCCACTGCGCCAGAGGTCCGTCGGTGCTGTCGGAGAAGGCTGCTTCGAGCGTGCCGAAGGCGTGACCGTAGGTGTCGCTGTTGGCCTGGGCTCGACGGCTTCGAGCCCAACAGGACTGCACGGCGCCTTCGGCAGCTTCGCGGATGAAGGAGGGCGCAGAGGCAAGCGGCCACTCGTGGGTCGTATCGGTCCAGGTGTCGGGGAGATTGACGAACGTGTGGGCCAGTTCCCGCTCGTTCTCGGTGCGCACAGTGACGTGGCGGCAGCTACCGCCCTCGGCTGCAATCTTCACTGTGAGCGATGCCATGGGCAGGTCCTCGGGGACGGCGGGCGTCTCCGATGAGTGCAGGAGGTCGGCGCAGTCGTCCAGCAGCCCTCGGAGCCCGTCCAGGAGCGGACGGTCGTGTACCTGGGCGTGCAGTTTGTTGAGCAGACCGCAGTGGCCGCGGGGCAGCTGCGTGTTGGGGGTACGGTCCAGGATCCGGACGGCATACGCCCATCGCTTGTGATCATTGCGGAGAACGGCGACCACGCGACCCGGGAGATACGGGTTGGTCTCCAAGGCGAGGGTCAGATCGCCGCCGGCGTCGAAGGTGCAGTGCGCGGTGAAGGGTGGCATGAGGGCCTCTCAAGTCGATGGAACAGGGCGGCGTCAGGCGCAAACGGGGGTCCCCGGCGGGCTGTGGCTAGCTCCGTGTTTTCGCTGCCCGATGCCTGCTGCGGCGAAGATGGCCCGGTGCAGGGTTAGCCCCACAAGGCCGGGCAGGGGGACGAGGAGCTTCCGGTGACACGGCCTTGGCCGTCCGTAGGGCCGCCGGGGCGAGCGAGGTGGCTCCAGAGCACGGCGCTCGAAAGGCCAGGAAGCCGCGAGTGGAGCGGGTGTCGCACGGCGTTCCGGGGCCGTGACGGGAGCACGGCCAAGCCCCGTAACCACAAAGTCGCAGGCCGGGCGAATAGCGCAGAGCCGGTCGGGGGCGCGCGTACGGGGACAAGCGGCACGTCGGCCTGGCCATGGTCCGGCGGAAGGTCGGTCGGAGTCGGAACACGGAAAAGGGCCTGTCCCTGCCGGGTGGCGGGGACAGGCTTGGGACTGGGTGTGCACGGCAGCCTTACGGGGAGAGACCCATCAGCTCTGTGCGCAAAGGGGTCATACGGCAGGGGCGGTCGGGTGAGCTTCGGCCGGGCAGAGCGCGGACGCGGAGGCGAAGGGCGCCTTGTCCCAGGGGTAGGTGAGGACGGTGGTGTCTTCGTGGAAGAGGTGGGCGGCGTCGCCGCGTGGCACAGGGACGAAGCTCTTGGCACGCTGGTCGTAGCGCCAGGCGTAGGCGTCATCGAGGTCGTGGTCTGGAACGTCTGCGTGGATGGCCAGAACGAGGAGTCCTTCGGGGCGGGCGAGCTCCCGCTCGAAGGTCCTGGTGAAGGTTTCCAGGTCTGTGTCTGGGTACAGGCCGGTGCTCGGCAGATCGGTGAAGGTGTAAGTGGGCAGGTCCAGTTCGGGCCATCCGGGGGCGGGGATCGCAGGGCAGCGGTGGCAGGTGCGGCCTTCGATGTAGTGGGGGCCCTTAGCGGTGTGGACGGCGACGGTGACAAGTTCGGGGGCGAAGTTCCGTTCCCGACGGCTGGCGATCATGACGGCTCGGTCGAGCACGGCGTGGGCAACGCTGGGCATGTGCAGGGTTCCTTCGGGTGCACGGCGGGGACAACGGGGGCCAGAGGTGCAGCGGAGCGGCGTGCCCCGGGCGGGCTCGGGGTCAGGGCTCGTCGCGGCGCAGGGTGACGCGGTGCGCCTCCTCGCGGCCCCGGTCGTACAGCTCGATCAGGCCGTCCGGGTAGTGCGTGGTCACGGTGCTCCGGTACTCGGCGGCGCCGTGCGCGAACGCGGCCTGTCCGGCGGTGTGTACGTACCGCTCCGGCGTCCACTCGTCCCAGAGCCACAGGCCGCCGATGGCGTACAGGCCGTGCGCGTCCGGGGTGACGGTGTGGGTGCCGGGCTTGTCGAACTCCATGTATCCCTGCTCCCAGGTGAAGACGAGGGTGCCGTCCTCGCGCCACTCGGCGGTCAGGCCACAGTCGGCGTCGTACTGGTGAAGGTCGGTGACGATCAGGTTGGCCGTGTCCCGGGTGAACAGGTGCGCGGCCCAGTGCTGTTCGGCGGGGGCGAGGGGCGCGGCGACGTACGGGCCGTACCCGCCGTCTTCCACGGTGAGCAGGAGGATGCCGCTGAGGGTGGGTGCGAGGGCCGGGGTGGTCGTCATCGGGGTGCCGTCCTTTCGGGGCGGTGAGGGTGCCTGAGGCGGGGGCTTGCGGGCTTGTGGCCGGGGGGCGTGCAGTGAGGTGTGCCGGGCCGCCCCGGAGGGGTGGGGCCGCCCGGCGGCCGGGGGGCTCGACCGCACGTGGAGGGGGTGCGGGAGCGTCCTTCCGGCCAGACCGACACTGGCCCGGGCGGGGGCAAGCCGCGCAAGGCCCGCCGGTCGGACGGACGTGCAGCGGCCCCGAACCGGGGCGGGTGCCGGGGGTTCGGGGCCGGTGGGCGTGGCGCGGGGTGGTCAGTTGGCCGGGATGGTCAGGAGGTGGCGCAGCCGGTCCAGGCCGGTGGCGTTGCGGAGGCGGCGTTCGCGTTCTGCCCGGCGGGCCTGGGCGCGGCGGTGGCTGGTGTAGGGGAGGTGGAAGTCGCGGACCAGGCTGCTGTTTCGGCCGTGGATGCGGGTGGCCTGCTCGGTGGTGATGTACGCCTGGGTGACTTCCTCGAAGATCAGCTGTGCGGCGTGCAGGGGGCAGCCGTTAAGGAGGGGTTCGGCGTCCGGGCCTGCCTCCTCGAACGCGGTGATCGCGGTGGTCACGAAGTCGAGGTGGGCCGGGTTCTTGCACTGGGCTGCTGTGGCTCGCAACTCGTCCAGGACGTGCGTGAATTCGAGGACGTAGCCGCTGCGTGTCACCTTCATGAAGTCCAAGTCCTCCGGGGGTCAGGGCGTGCGCTGACGTGGCGGGTCGTCTGAGTGAGGCGGCCCGAAGGGGCGGGGGGCGGGAGGGGTGGTCACCGTTCCTCCGGGCCGCTGACCCGAACATGGGCGAGGTCGGGGCAAGGAACGCAACCGCCGGAGGACGGGTGGGCCGGAAGCTGAGGCGGAAGGGTATTCAGGCGGTGGCGGGGCGATCCGGCCGCCAGTCGTCGGTGTGGTGTCCGACCCAGGCAACTGCGGTCGGCCGGGCCGGTGGCTGCCGGAAGCCGGCGGAAAGAGGGAGAAAGCGCGAGCAGTGACATACGTCAGGCCCGCCCGCGCCGGAGTACGGCGAGGGCGGGCGGTCCGCAAGCGCGGGGGCAGTGGGGTGTGTCAGGCGCAGAGCGCGGGGGCCGTGGCGGGGGCGGGGTGGAAGAACACGTCACCGACCAGGCGGGAATGGAGGGTGACGATTCCGCTGGGCAGCTCCAGGTGGACGCTCACGGTGCGGGTGCGGGCAGCCTGCCAGGCGAGCGAGCGCAGCCAGTCGCCGGAGACAGGCTCCTCGGAGAACACGTCGCCGGTGAGGACGGAGCTGGTGTAGTGGCCGCCGGTGATCAGGCTCGTCTCGGCGGCGGTGAGCCGGTGGACCAGCGCGAACCGGCTGCCCGGCACCGTCCGGGTCTGCCACCAGCCGGTGACCACCCGATCCGGGAGGACCAGGCTCTGGGGCTGACCGGGGACGATCCACTCGCCGTCCCAACGCATCCACTCGGTGCCGCGAGGACAGGACACGCAGTCCCCGTCACGGAAGGACGGCGGCGTGGTCACCGCACGACCCTCCCGGGCCAGGGTGAAGAAGTCGGCGGCAGCCACACGGGGCCCGTTGTAGGGCACCGGGAAGGTGGGCGCGGCCAGGGCGAGGTCCTTGGTGGCAGCAACCGAACAATAAGACGTGGGCATGACAACTCCCGGGAAGGGGTGGAAGGGGGGAAGAACAGGCCCCGGTCGGGCAACCGCTGTTCCGGGGGCGGCTCGACCACACCCGCAGGTGACGGGGTGGGAGCCGCGTTCTCGATGCCCGCACACTGACCCAGGGGCGACCAAGCCGCACAACCCCCGCCTCAGGCCGAGGCTGAGGTCAGCGGGCGCCATGACGCAGCTGGCCCCGCACGCGGGGTGCGTGCGGGGCCGGGGCGGCGGGCTCGTTACACGATCCGTGCAACCGGGTTCGGAACTCCGAGGCGCGGCGCGGGGGTGGTCAGAACGGCGGTTCGTCGCTGTAGCCGCCGGCCCACCCGGGCCCCGTGCCTTCGTGGGGCTCGGGCGGGTGGTCGGCGGTGCGGCGCGCGGCGCGGGGGTGGTCAGAACGGCGGTTCGTCGCTGTAGCCGCCGGCCCACCCGGGCCCCGTGCCTTCGTGGGGCTCGGGCGGGTGGTCGGCGGTGCGGCGCGCGCCGAACCGGTGGCGCAGCCGGTCGAGGAGGTGGAGCGGCCACAAGGGCAGGTGCTCGAACAGGGCGCGGTGGGTGGGGCAGGTCGGGCAGCGGACGGCCGGGGTGGCGGCGCCGTCGGGGGTGGTGCGCTCCCACCACGGGAGGTAGCCACTGCCGTAGCAGCGGCGGCAGCAGCGGTTCGAGCTGACGGAGTACTTGGGGCCCCGCGACAGGGACAGGGTCTTAATGCCCGGGGTGTAGAGGAGCTCGAAGTACCCGTAGCGCCAGGCCCATTGGTCGGGCTGATCGGGATCGTCGTAGGGGTGGGCGGGTTCGGCGAACAGCACGAGTGCCTCCTGGGCTGAGGGGTGGGCGAACCCCGGTGCCGGGTGCTCCGGCCCGGGGTGGCCCCGACCATGGAGTGCGGGAGGCCAAGCGGGGCAAGGAGCGGGACGGCGCGACGCGGCCGACGCGCTGGTTACGTTCCGGCGGGCCGGAACAGCCCGCCCCTCGGATGGGGCGGGCTGTCGGACGCGGTGTGCCGGTCGCGGGAGGCCGGTGCGGGGCCGGGCCTCGTGCTGCGGGTCAGGCGCGGGCGTTGTCCTTATGCGGCGGATGGTGGTGGTGTGGGCAGGGATGCGGCAGAGCGAGATGGAGGCCGAGCCCCGGGCGTATACGTCGGTCAGAGGGCGGGTGCAAGGTCCTGACCGACCAGGTGATCGACCGCAGTCAGCAGGTCCGCTGTCGGCATCGTTCCGTCGAGAACGAGATCGGCCCGGTGGCGGGAGGGGGCGACGTGTTCTGCGTGGCGTTCGCGGCCGCTGAGCAGGTAATTGCGCAAGGAGATCAGTGGGTCCTTGCGCTGGATCTCGATCTTGCGCAACAACTTGCGGGCCAGACGGATGTCATCGGGGGTGTCGACGTAGACCCGCCAGGTGGCATGGACAGCGACTTTGGGCAGGGCGAGGGCGAACAGGCCCTCAACCACAACCATTCGGTGCTGGCCGCTTGTGGCTGCTGCGTCAACCGCAGCAGCCACGGCGTCCTCGTCGATGGAGCCGGGGTGGTTCCAATCCAGCGTTTCGGCACCGGTGGCGCTCAGGGTGCGGATCCCACGCTGTGGATCGCGCTCGGGCACGTAGAAGTCGTCGATGTGGATGAGAGCCACAGCCCCGGGGTGGCGGAGCGCCAATGCCTTCGCGAGAGTTGACTTACCCGAGGCGGTGCCGCCTGCGATTCCAAGCACGGGCACTCGGTGCCCTGTGCTCGTCGTGCCCGTGTTCCGCACTGGCATCTCTTCTCGCGGGAGAAGGTTGCCGCCAACTTCCTGGCCGCGGTGCGCCTTGGACTTGCAGAGGACGTGCTCAGCGGTTCCGGTGGTGTTGGTTGTGGTCATGGTTGCTGCCCTCCGATGGGTGGGGTGCCTCCGACGCGGAGACGTCCGGCCGGTCGCGGAGCAGCGTTCTCGGGCGGCGGGCTAGGGCCGCAACTTGCAGCGGAGCAGGGGGTGCCGGGGCGGACGGTCGGTGGCCCCCGACACCCGTGCGGGTGTCGGGACTTGTGGGCCGAGCACGGAGGGGGCCGGCGACCAGGTTTGGGGTAGGGCCTCACCGGCATGTCGCCTGAGCCCTCGTAGGTGCTAGCGCTCGATGGTGGTGGGGACGTCGGATGGTCAGGCTCGGCCGTGTGCAGGCCGAGGGCACGCAAGTGGCCAAGGCCCTCGATGTACTGAGCTGTCCCGGCGCAGGACACTCCGGCAATCACAATCCACAGCGGCCCTGACGAGGGGGCCGGTCCGGGCAGACGGGCCCCGGACGGACGGCCGATCCTGGCGGGTCGGGACGCGGGCATGCGGGCGCCCCCGGCCGGGTCGGCTCGGGGGCGACGTGAATGCCCTGGCGGATTAGTGGGGCAGGACGGTCTTGAGAGTCAGAGGAGGTCCGGGATGAGACGGGCGGCGGCGGCTGCATGCTCGTCCAGGGCCTTGGGGCGCAGTCTGCCAAGCGGAAGCTCCGTCTGAAGGCCGCAGAGGGAGAGCTCATCCGTATCCCGGTTCAGGAAGATCATGGGGCACTCATATTCCGTGTCCTCCCTCTCGGAAGACGCGACCAGCGCCGTCGTGCCCTCGGGCGCAGCGCTGTAGAACTCGGCGTGCCAGCCGTCGCCGAGGAGCTTGGCTGTGCGGCGCGCGATGGCCAGCGCCGGGAGGGCGTCCTCTGTGCCCGGCAGAGGCGGCCCGTAGGTGTCGCGGACAAGGCGTGCAATGGTTTCAGCAGCAGCACGCAGCTCGTCGGCGTCCTGCGGCTCGCCGGGCAGTTCCACCGGTACCGGATACGGCTCGTAATCGTGCCAGCCGAGGCACAACCCGTCATCTTCGGTGACGTACAGGCGCAGTCTTCCGACGCCGCATCCTTCGATCGTGCCGTACGTGGCGTACGGGCCGATCCCGCAGGTCCACCCCTCCCCCAGTACGCGTACGGTCTCCCGCGTCAGTGTGGCGATGCTGGTTGTGGACTCGGGGCGGGGGTCGTTGGTCATGGTGTTCGCTTTCTCGCGTTGGGGCCGCCCGACCGGGCGGGGCCTTGCGGCTGAACCCATCCTCGGACAGGGCGTGGTTAGGGCCACAACCTCTCTCCGTGGCCTCCGTGGCCTCCGTGGCCTCCGTGGCCGCCGGCGCGCGGGGGCCGTCCCGAGGGGCTCACTCCACCAACCCGCCCCGGTCGGCCAGCCTGGGCACCCGGGGCGGAGGCGGGGCGGGCATGGCCGTAGCCCCCGCCCACGTACAACTGGCAGGACCAGGGGCCGGAGGCGGGTGTCATGCAGGATCGAGCCCGAGGCGGTGCGGGAAGACGCCGCAGACCCGCCCCTGGATGAGGGGCGGGTCGTCCACCGTGATGCGGCGTCGGTCAGGTGAGTTGGGAATCCAGGCGCTTGATGGAGTCGACGCGCAACTTGACGGTCTCGCTGTCGGTCTCTTCTCCGTCCTGGAGGTAGCGTTCCTCGGCGTCCCGAACGGAAACTGCGGGCAGGGTGAAGGAGATCATCTCGGTGCGGAACACGGTCACTTCGTAGGTGTCCAACGGGCCTCGGCGGGCACCGTCGTTGGTCCCCTCGTGCAGGCCCATGGATGCGTCGATCTCCGCTGCCTCCGCGTCTGCGTCCTGGGTACATGCCTCGCACGGGTCGATTTCGGTGCACTCCGGCGGGCGGTTGCCATTCGGGCACGTCAAACTGTCGTCGTCGCCGTCGACGGGCTCCTCCTGGTCCAGAAGGACCAACACGTCGTAGGTGAACAGCGGCGGGCGGGTGCCGTGGCTGGGGGCGACGGTGCGCGGCTCACCATCGGCGTGGGTCAGGAAGGTGGTGACGGCGGCACGCAACTGATCGCGCTGGGCCGGGGTGGAGGTGTGGTCGGCGAGGGCGCGGGCGTCTTCGACGCCGACCGACACGGACCTGCCCTGGTGGACGTCGATGCCATACGCGATTCGGCCCTTCATGGTGTCGGCCCATGCCCGCACCCGGTGGGCCGCGGTGTCGGCGGTGGGACGGGCACCCGCGGTGATCTCCGCGAGGCGTGCGGCGCGGCGGGCGTGGTCGGCCCGGCAGTCATCGCAGGCGTAGATGGTGCCCCTGGGGCTGGCCGAAAGGCGGGCGGTGGCGTAGACCCCACATTGTGCGTGGTCGGGAATGCAGTTGCACAGCATCGGTACGCCTTCATCGTTGGTGACGTACGAGTTCGGGCGGGCGCCGGTGGTCGGCGCGGTCTGCGCCTCGTCGGCGAGTGCAGGGTGGGGCTTGGCCATGACGGTCCTCTGGGCTGCGGGGTGGGATGGAGCGGTCCGGAGGGGGCGGGAGTCGTCACCGCCCCCTCCGGACCGGTAGCCCGTACGGTGGCCCGGCGCACGGCAACACCGGCAACCAGCGCGGCCAGCCCAACAAGGCCACCGGACCTCCGCGCGGAAGGCGGGCATTCGGGCACGGTGCGGGTGGTCAGCCGGTTGTGGACGCGGGCCGGATCAGCACGCCTTGCATCGTCATGACTCCGTCGTCCAGGAAGAAGATCTCCTGCCGGGACGTCCGGAGTCCGATGACGGTGTGGTGCTGCTCGCCTTCCTGGCCCTTGTGCACTGTCCACATCTGCGAATAGGTGGCCTCGCGAGCGTCCGGGATCCGGCTCAGCGCGGTACGGACTGCGGATCCCTGCGAAAACGGGTGGCGTCCCTGAACCGGCACCCAGGAAGCGTCCTCAAGCCGTCCCAGAAATTCAGCGCGCAGGTCCTCGGGGACCAGGGTCGTGGCGGCTTCGACTTTGATCCAGTCGAGGTGAGTGTGCTCAGACATGTAGGGCCTCTCGTCAGTCTGCGTGGGGCGGCCCGAGCGGGGTGGAGCGTCGGCTGTCCGCAGCTCCCCCGCTCGCCGCTGGTGGTGCACGGTTGCTCGGGAGCCGGCAAGCTCCGCAACAGCGCGGCGGGCGGGTCAGACGGCGCCCCCCGGTACCCACAGGCGGGTACCGGGGGCCAGTGCGGGGCGGGGTACTGCGGCGTCAGGCCGAGATCGCGGTGCGCGGGCGTGGGTGGCGGAACGCGGGTCGAGAGCTAAAGCCCGTTCCCTGATGAGGGCCAGTTCACGATCGGAAGCGACCAGTTCCATGGCCTCCTGGTGGTTAGTGGCCTGTTCACGGGTTTAGGGGCACGGTCGTCTCCAGGGCGCTGGGGTATCGGCCCGAGTGCGCGGGGTGGTGGTCACCGCTCTGCCCGGCAGGTGCCCGTGGCCGTGGCGCGGCGGCCGGCAAGGCAGGCAGGCGGACCGGCACATCGAGTAGCCCGCCCCGTTCACGGCGCTGGGGGCGGGCCACTGGGTGTGCGGGCCGGGCGCGGACGGCGGTCCGACCGCGCGTCCAGGGAGCCGGTTCGGTCAGTCGAGGGCGTCGTACAGCTCTTGGGCCGTGTGGGCGGCCGCGTCGCGGTGCTCATCGCAGGTTGGGATGGTGACGCCGTGGTGGGACACCATCCGGACGGCGGGGTACGGCTGGGGATGTACGCGGGAGAAGCAGGACAGGGATGCGGACTTCAGCTCGTACGTGAGGGTGGGGCCGAGTTCGTCGTGGGCTCGGCGCAGCGCCACGGTGGTGGCCGGGGTCACGATTTCGACGGTGGTTGGGAGGGGAGTCTGGCCGCTGTCGGATCGAGCGCGGTCGGCGGCGATGGAGTCGGCAAGGCGGGCGTGCTGCCAGTGCAGACGGAACACGTCTTCCAGCACGAGCGTGGTGGTCGCCTGGTCCGTGACGACCCGGAGAGCGCCGTGCAGACCGTGGATCCGACCGAACAGCTCTGCCTCGCGGACCATGGCCTTGGGGGCGCGGGGAAGCAGCGTCAGGGGCAGGTCGACTTCGCTCTCCGCTTTGTCGTGCGGGTACAGGGCGGCGGTGACGTATTGGCCGAGGGTGCGGGGGATGCCGATGCCGGGGTGTGCGAGGGCGACGGCTTCGGCAGCCTGAAGGGAGAGCCAGGCGTCTGCCGGAAAGTGAAGGCCGCCGTTGTCGATGGTGGCAGGCTCCGTTTCCAGGGCGTGCGCGGCTTCGTCGAGGAGCTCTGCGATCTTCCGCAGCGCGGTGCGGCCGGCGTCGTCCAGGACTGGCGCCGACTTGGTGGTGCGGGTGCGGGCGATGGTGGCGATGGCGCGGGCTCGGTGAGCGGCGGCCGAGGCGACGGGCGGAATGGACACGGTCGGTCTCCTGGTGTGGTGGGCGACAGGTGTGGGCCGGGCCGCGCGGGGCGGGAGGGGGTCCGCGTCCATCGCGCGGCCCGGCCGGGGCCGGTCGCTCACAGCGCACGAGAGGGGGTTCGTGGCGGGCGTTCCCGGCTGGGCCGACTCTGGCCTGCGGGCACGTTAGTCCCACAACCCTTTGCCCAGACGGACCCGGCGGCTGTAGGCGCCCAAAGCGCGGCCGTCGTCTGGGGCTGCGGGGAGCTGGCGGCGGCCGACGGCCCGTGCTCTCTGGCTCGCGGGCACGGGACGGCCCCGGCACCGCGAGCGCGGAACCGGGGCCGGAGGCTGCCGGGCGGGCTAGGAGAGGGGGCCGCCTGGCCTGCCTTACTCTGTGCGGGGGTTGAGGACGACGGGGGCGTTGCGTCGGGCTTCCTGGGCCATGGAGCGGACCATGTAGATGCCGAGGACGTCGGCGACCTGGCGCACGGTGGTGTCGTCGAACAGGGCCAGTTCCGGCCAGTCTGCCTTGGCGGCGGTGAGCTGGGCGTCGGTGAGGCGGTCGATGGTCCATGCCGCCGGGGTGGCGCTGTCGATGATGCGGCGCTGGGACATCGTCTCGTCGATGAGACCGAAGTCCTTCACGATTTCCGCGGCGATGTCATCGCGCTCGTCCAGGAGCCCGATATCGAAGGCGAAGCCCGTGCCTCGCGCCTCGTCGGAGCTGTGCCGTTGCAGGCTCGCGTTCCACTTCGCGATGTTCTCGCGGAGCTGGGCGAGTGGGGTGTTCAGGTCGGGCTTCTTGTTCACGGGTGATCCCTGTCGGTCGGGCCTGCCCCTGCTGCTGCCTGGCGTAGAGCCGGGGACAGGGGCGGCGAGTGTGGGGGCGGCCGGGGTGGGGTGCGGGTGGGGTGTCACCGCGCCCCCGTCTTGGCCTGGACCGGACTGTGGTTGCGCGTTGGGCAACCACCGCAACCCGTTCCGTTGCGGCCGGGACGGGACGGGGCCGGGTGTGCGGCGGCCGATGTACGCCGATTCCCCGCGTTCGGAGGCGGCGCAGCGGTCTCGCTGGTGCGAGGCGGCCCCGGCACCGTGAAAGCGGGTCCGGGGCCGGGGTGTGGTGAGCCATCACGGACAGCTGGCCGGGTCGATGTCGTGCCCCGCGTCGTCGACGAGACAGGCCATGCACTGTCCGGGGGTGACAGGGTCGTCTCCGTCCCGGTGCGCGGTGCGGGGGTGGTCGCACTCGGCACAGCAGGACTGCACAGTGCTCCCGTCGTGCCTGGCAGAGGGCTGTTGGGAACGGGCACCGACTGCGAACCCGTCCATCCACATCGCGGCGAGGAGGTGATGCAGCTCCTCGAGCTGCCGTGGGTTGAGGGTCTTCCGTAGAGTGCCGAAGCCCTCGAACATCAGCTGGGCGCGGTGGCCCGCGGCTCCGAGGAGGGAAAAGCTGTCGTATCCGGCGATCTTTCCGTCGGAGTCCGGGGCGTTGCCGTTCGTCTGGTCGTGGGCGGAGATGAGGGCGATCAGACGCAGGTTGTCGCGGTGGGTTTGGGTCATGTCCGGACCGTGGCCTGGTGCTCCGCAAAGGTCGCAAGCGTGCCGGCTCCGGACGGACCGCGGCCCCCGGCCCGCGCAGGTGGCGGGGCCGGAGGTCGTAGTTCGAGGGCAGTGCGGCAGAGACGGCGTCAGGGCGGGGCGGGTTAGCGGCACAACGGACGGTCGTGTGGCGGCCAGGGCGCCGGTGCCGGGCACGGGAGGGCCCCGTCACCACGCGCGTGATGGGGGCCGGGGCGCGGCCACTATGGGCGGACGGCCTGGTGGTCGGGCACGATTCGGACGGCGCGCCGGGGGTCGACGTCGCGGCCCTTGGGTCCGTTGACGTGGGCGCGTACGGGGACGCGGACGGGTTTGCACTCGCCGCCCGCTTCAATGATGGCGCGGTGCTGGTGGGGGTTCGGGCAGCGGTTCTGGTACTTCTGCGACACCTCCCAGCGGAGCGTGTCGTCCTTCCAGTTGGGCTCGGTGGTGTTTACGGCTGGCCGGGGTTGGCTGGTGGTGGTCGGGGTGTGGGCGGGTTCATGGATGATGCGGATGTGGCGCTTGCGCGGCGCGCGGGCGGGGCGCTTGCTCTTGCGGCCGCGGGCGCGGGGTTTGGTGCCTTCGGTGGTGTGTTGGGGGACGCTCACGATGTCCTCGTCCGCCGTGTCCGGGTTGTCGGGGGCGGTGGTGGGGCGACGCAGGTCGTAGAAGGCGAGCAGGAGGGCCAGGATGGTTGCCGGTCCGGCGGCGCCGAACGGGTCAGGGTTGCTGTAGCCGTTGAGGACGTTTCCGCGCAGGGTGGCCAGGCCGTTGGGGCAGTACGGGGTGCGGGGCAGTTTGGTGCTGGCCGCGAGCATCGGTGGCAGGCGGGTGGGGATGAGACGGGTGGCGGTGATGGTCTCGAAATCGACGATGAGGTCTTCGCCCGTTCCTACCATGTGCCAGGCCAGGCCGTGGATGGGGTGGAGCCCGTCGAGGCTGATGGGAGTGGGGAAGTACACGAGTCCGTCGCGGGCGGGGGCGACGTCTTCGAGGTTGCCGACCGTGATGCTGTCGGATGTCAGGTACGGGTGTTCGGCAATGCGCTGGCCCATGCTGTGCGGCGCTACCCATACGTCGCTGGTCCGGTAGGCGGCAGCGTTGTTGTCGCACAGGTCGAGGTAGTACATCGCGCCGTCGAGGTGCAGGTCGTATGCGGTGACCGTGATGAACATGGTCCGCAGGAGGTCCATGCCGTACGGGATTCCGCGTAGTGGCTTGCCCCAGAAGTCGGCGAGTTGTGCGCGCATCCGTTCGGCGTGGTGGGCGCGGGCTTCAGCGGTGAGGGCCGGAGCGGGAATCGGGGCGAGTCGTGCTGTGTTGGTGTGCGGCATCACGGTGGCTCCACGGTCCGACGGGTGAGGGGTTGGGTTGGTCGGACCGTGGATCGGGGCGGGGCAAGTCATGCAAGGGCGCGGCCCGCCAGGCAGGCGGCGGCGGGGAGGATGGCTGCCCCCGGCGCCGCGCAGGGAGCGGGGACCGAGGGCTGGGGGTGTTGGTGGGAAGGGTGGCGCGATGCTGGGGCACAGGATGTGCCGTTACTCAGGCGGCGTTACGTGGTAGGCCTCGGGTGGCAGTCGGCACCGGCGGGACAGAGGTGGCTGTCGCAGTCGGGGTCGTCCTTGAGTTCCCTCTGGACGAGGGCGACGGCTGCATACGACATGTTGTCGTTCGTATACCAGTACCCCGCCTTGTGGTACTTGCGCTGCTCCTGGTTGAGTCCGCGCGCCCATTCGAGGGTCTGCTCGAACGAGCGGAGCGCGGAGGTGACGTCTCCATGCCTCCACACGTCGGCTTCAGAGCGGATCGTCTCCTGGGTGCTGGCCGAGTAGGCGCTCAGGCCGGGCGGGTCAGCCTGGTTGTCGGTGTCCACGTTCTTCTCCGTGTTCGGGTGATGTGCTGGCAGGGCGGTGGGCACCGGCCCGCAGTGGTGCCGGGCCGGTGCCCACCGGAGGGTCAGGGCATGGCGGGCCGCATCATGGTGGCGGCTACACCTCCATCACGTGCGGGCAGGTGCAGCACCCGCCGCGGTCAGTGGAGTTGGGCTCCCCCGGCTGCTCGCCCTGATGGGCGGAGGCGGTGTGGATGAGGGCGTCCCGGAGGTCACGTAGGGCTCGGACGGCCGTGCCCTCGGCCTCGGTGGGCCAGTTTGGGTCGTGGTCGCGGGCGGTGTCGAAGTCCTCGTTCTCGTCCAGGAGCTCCAGGGCCCCCGCGACGGTGGTGATGGCGGCCGGGTAGTCGGTCGCGGGGGCTGTGAGGATGCTGGGGGCGGGCAGTAGCGGGGAGCGGTACGCGGGATCGTCGGTGACCAGGACTCCCAGCACGGCGACGCCCAGGGCCCAGGCAGACTCGCACGCGGCACGGTCGGCGGGGATCAGCGCGAGGCCGGCGTCGGCGATGTCGCCGTGGTGGTGGGAGCTGCCGATGCGGGTCTCGGCGGTGACGTTCGCGCCGAGTTGGAGGACACCATCGAGCGTGCCCGGCTTGTGGGCGGGCGCGGGCGCGGGCTGCCACGACCATGCGTCCGTCGTGGTGGTGGTGAGGCGTTCCAGGGCGGTGTGCCAGCGAGGGCCGGTGTAGCCGTTGGCGTTCAGAACGATGGCGCCGGAGTCGAGGGTGAAGGTGATGGTGCCGGTGATCGGGTTGCTGCGCATGCAGGGGCGCTGTTCGAAGAACACCAGGCCGGTTGCCTGGTCCTCGTGCGTGCGGACGGACAGGGCCGGCTTGGAGGCCATGAGCGCGGCGTACACACCGCTGTAGATGCCGGCGGTGGTGAGTTCCTGGTGGAGGGTGTCGTGTGTGTCGAACACGCGGGGTCCTTCCGGGTTGGTACCCGCCGGCCGGTAGGCCGGTCAGGGGCTGCTCCGCGAAGAGGCGGGGCGGCGGGAGGGACCGTGCGCGGGGCGTAGGTTAGCCCGGCAACACCGGGGAGGCGTCGTGGCCGGGCAGCGGATGTGGAGGGACGACGTCGCGGAAGCGGCTCGGCCGTGTGCGCCCACAGCTCCGGAAAGGTGCTCCGCGACAACACGCGCGGTCCCGGCCCTGGTACAGGGACGGGACCGTTCGGAGGTGGAGAGGGAGCGGCCTCAGGTGGCGGCTGGGGCGGTGTCCTGCGGCTGCAGCTTAGGCGCGGGGGTCTGGTCAGCGTCCTGGCCGACAGGGGTGAGGATCTCCTTGTGGTCCGGGGCGATGAGGGCGGCGACGTTGTCGCGCCAGTTCGGGATCCGGCAGCGGCTCCTGCCGATGGCCAGGAAGCCGTGGCCGCGGCCGCGTCGGGTGTAGGTGAACGTGTCGGTGCGGGTGCCCTCGGTGAAGAACTGGGTGTGGGTGAGGCGGACGCGGGTTCCCGGTTTCAAGTGCTGTCGCAGGAAGTCGCGTTGAGCGTGGTGGCGGCGGCAGTGCGCACGCCAGGCGAGTGCGTCCTCGTGCGTGGTGGGAGTCAGTGCGTTCAGGACGGACTTGGGCGCTTTGTGGTCGCCGGGCATGCAGTTCTCGTCCAGCTCCTTGTAGCCGAAGTTGTACTGGGGGTCGCGGGTCCAGCGGGTCAGGGCAACGTACGCGGTGACCTCGCTGGTGGCCTGGTCGCGGACAGCGGCGTAGAAGACTCCTTCAACGGTCCCGTGCTCGATGATCTTGTAGCGTGAGTCGAATTTGCTGGCGAAGTACTCTGCGTTGGTTTGGACCTTTTTGTCGCGCCGTTCGAACGTCCATCCCATGATGCTGCCTCTCGGTCAGGGCCGGTTCCGTGGACCGGCCGCCGGCGCAGCTTGAAGTGGTGATGGGCAAGCGGCGCAACGGCATGCGAGACCGACCGGTCGGGTACGTGAGCGGAGCGGCCCGCCTCCGGCACGGCGGGGGACGCCTGAGTTCCGGGAAGACGACTACGCCCCTTGGGCCCGCCCCACACTGGATGGCGGGGCGGGCCCAAGGGGCGGTTGCGGTGTTCAGTTCTGGGACGGTGCGACAAGCCGGATCGTGTAGCCGGTGTTGTTGAACGGGCGCTCGGTCTCCGCGATGAACTGGGCGCGCTGCGGGCTCGAGCACTCCACAGTTCGGGCTCCCCTGCCGGTGGCGTTGTACAGCCTGACGGTGTAGCGGCCGTTCTCGGGGGTGCCTCCGGGGACCGGACGAACGGTGTCGGGAACGCGGCCTTCGGCGGCCAGTCGGGTGTTCGCGGCTTTGATGCAGTCCGCGCACAGCCAGCTGTCGACCAGGTACGTGACCTTGACAGCGCCGTAGGCCAGGCAGGTGGACTCGGTGCAGCGGATCCCGGCTGCGCATTGGGTGCGGGCGGCGGCCCGCGCGGCGGCCTGCTGGGACAGGTGCGCGGACACGGCCTGCGCGAAGTCGGCCTGAGACGGCGCGGCGCGACGGGGGCTGTCGGCATCTTTGGTCAGTCCCCAGCGGGCGGCCTGCTGCTGGAGTGCGTCGCTGGCCGCGCGGTCGCGCGCGCTCCAGCCTCGCCGTCCGAGGACCGGTTCGACCACTGCGGCGTCGACCAGGAGGCGGCACCGCTCCTCGATGTCGCGGAAGGCGACCACGGGGAAGTCGTCGTCGGCGGCATCGGCGTGGTCTGCTGCCTGTCGGGCTGCGGCGGCGATGCGCAGCAGCCCGGTCGACGGGGCGTTCAGCTGGCGCTCGGCGGCCGTGAGGAAGGAGAGGGCGTAGGGCGTCTCCTCGTGGTCCGCGACACCGGGCAGGGCCAGCAGCCGACGCGCTGCGGACCGTGCGCGCAGGATGCGGGCGGTGGCGTACTCGACTCCGTCACCGGTTGCCTGCGGGTGGGCCAGGATGCCGGCGACGGTGCGTGCCCGGCGGGCGATGGCGTACAGACGGTGCACCTGGCGGTCGGCGGTGGGCAGGGTGGATACCTGGGTCATGGGGCTGCACTCATTTTCGGGCGTGGTGGGCAGGGTTGGGCCCGCTCGCGGAAGGTGGGGGTGCGGCTTCCGGTGGGCCGGGCTGACCGTGGCTCGCGGCTGGGTTAGCCGTGCAACGCCTGAGGGCCGGGCGTCCGCGGAGAGGGCGCCCGGCCCGGCCGGGTGGTGTAGGTCAGAACAGCACGGCCTCCTCGGGCTGTTGCTCGTCGTCGGCCTCGTCAGCCTCGTCGGCCACGGCCAGGGCGGCCGCACGGAGTGCCTCGACCGCCTCGCCTTCGCTTCGGCCCGGTTGGTTGCCCCACGTCAGGATGATGTCGCGTCGGCGCCGGTCCACCTCGTAGGCGGGTTCGTCAGGTCCTGCGGTGATGTCCTCTCCGGCCAAGCGGCTGGACAGCTCCTGAAGTGCGTTTCCACGGGCCTGGCGGAAGGCGCGAAAGCGAAGGGGGCTGGCGGCGGGAATCGGCTCCGCGATGCGCTGCGCCCGGTCGACGGCGTGCAGCAGGGTGCACGGGGCGGTGTCCGCGAAGCCGTCCGGGTCGTGCGTGAGTCCGCCGGGCCTCATGGTCACGTCCTCCAAGTGGGCGGCGGCCCATTCGAGGAGGCCGGATGCGGTGATGGGGTGCCGTGGCCGGGGTGAGCGCCCCGGGCGGGCAGCGGCGCTCTGGGCGCGTTCGGCGAGGCGGGCGGCGTGGCGGAAGGCCGCTGCCGCTTCGTCGCGGGTTCGGCCTTCCCACCGTCCCCAGTCCTGCACGATGAACCGGCGATGGTTCTTGTCTTCGAAGCGGGGGTCATGCGGCATGGCTCCGCCCGCGAGATAGTCCGAGAGCACGTCGAGTGCGAGGCGTTCGGCGGAATGCAGGGCCGGATAGTCGTAGGTGCGGGCGGTGCTGATGCGCCCGTTGCCAGCCGCGACGTTGAAGGCACCCACCATGCTGGGCACGAGGAAGCGGGTGGTGGTGCCGCCCTTCCCGAAGAGGCCGCCTTCGCGTCCGTCGTAGAAGCCACGGTTCTCGATGTGGGCGGCCGCCCAGTCGAGCAGGTCAGGCGCGTTCGTCGGCAAAAGGGTGCTCTCGGTGCTGTAGCGCAGTGTCATAGGGGACTCCAACGACGTGTGGGCGGGCGGCACGGTGCGTGGCTGCGCAGACCTTGGGCAAGGGGAGGGTTAGGCGCGCCATGGGGCCGATGAGTGTGCCGGGGCCCCCCCCCCCCCCTTGGCGGCGTTGGGCCACCCGGGGTGGCATCGAGCGGGGGGCTCCGAGGGATGAGGGAAGGCCGCCCATGACCAGACTTGAGGCCGCGGCCG
>NZ_JBITFQ010000051.1:35874-44144 GCF_044456225.1 Streptomyces sp. NPDC050988
GTTTATGCGGGTACCCCACCGTGGGGGGGGGGGGGGGCGGGGGGGGGGGGGGCGCTGACGGGGGGGTGGGGGGGGGTTGGGGGGGGGTGGGGGGGGGTGGGGGGGGGGGGCCCCCCCGGGGGGGGGGGGGGGGGGCCCCCGGCGAGGGCTGCCTGTAGGCGGCGGCTCCTGTCCTGTGCGCGGGCCGCAGCTTTCCTCGTCTGGCCGGGGGCCTGTGCGTGGGTGTCAGGTGCGTGCGTGGGAGGGGTGGCGCAGGACGAACAGGGCCTTGTCCATGGACGTGGTGGCGGGCCGGATCAGGTCGGAGTGCTGGTCGCCGCCCCACACGATCCACCGGTCTCCGTCCAGGTGTGGGGCCCACGTCAGGAGGAACGTCCGGCCGTCGGGGACGGTCGCCCACCACTGGCCGCGCTGTGTGGTCTTGAACGTCACTCCTGGGACGTCGGGAAGCGCGGGGACGGGGCCGAACCGGCGGGCCTGGAGGTCGAGATACGCGCGGGTGGGGACGACCGCGACCTCGGCCGTCACGGGGCGCTCCGTGTCCTCCTCGCCGGATGTCGGCTTCCAGTACGCGCCTCGCGCGTAGTTGAAGCCTCGCTTGGCCAGGACGGCCCCGGCGAGGTTCAGCACCTCGTCACGCATGGCGTGTGCGTGGCTGCCGTCCAGCGGAACCGGGTCCCAGAGACTCGGGCCGTCATCTCCTTCAGCGTTCACCCAGCGCAGGGCCGCGCGCGAGGTGATCGGGGAGACGTAGACCCGGACGGCGACGGGGCGGTGGCGCTCCTCCGACGCTCGGGCCAGTTCCATCCTGCGGTCTTCTGAGATGGTCTGTGCGGGCTGGTCGTGGCCGGGATCGTGGCTGTTCGTGCTCACGGGTTGGTCCTTCGGTCGATGCTGGATGTGGTGGCCGGGCCTGGAGTGGGGCGAGGGGTTGCCGTTGCCCGGTGCGCCGGATCGTGGCGGGGCGGCGGGTTAGCCGGGCAACGGCCGTAGACGCGGCGTAGCCCCCTGGCCCGGTGGCAGACGAGAGGGCTACGCGTGGTCTGGGTGTTAGCGGGCAGTGCCTGCGGGCTGCTGGAAAAAGAGGGGAGTGGCGACCTCGCGGGCCTCCTGTTCGCTGAGCTGGATGGTGGGGAGGGTGAGGTGGGCGGGGAGTTCGTACGCGGCGAGCCAGTTCTCCCCAGGGCTGCCTGCGGGCGACTCGTGGCCGTCGACCGGGTAGTAGCGGTACCTGGCGCAGTCGGCGCCGGTTGCGAGGAAGCCGCCGGTGGCCTTCTGCCAGGCGAGTGCCGCGTCGGTGTCCTCCGTAGTGGCGTGCTCCTGGTGGCGGCGGCCGTGCCGGTCGGCGAGGGTGATCATCCAGGCGACCAGGGCAGCTGAGTCGGTGGCGTAGTTGCCCGTGGCGAAGTCGGGGAGCTCTTCGGCGTGCGGGGGCTGCTCCTGTTGCATCCAGTGGGCACCGAGGGATCCGTGCTCGCCGATCGGGTGGTGGTTGGAGACCTCGTCTCCGTAGCGGTCGGTGCCCGACCACGTGACCTCGGAGTTGTCGGCGAAGGTGTAGCGGGCGTGGGTTCCCGCGCTGTCGCCCCATCCTTCGCAGGCGATGCCTGCGGCGGCCAGTCGCCGGTAGACGGAACGGGCGATGGTCTGCCGGGCGATGATCTTGTTGCGCTTATCGACGGGTGCGGTCCAGCATTCGCGCCCGCTGTAGCGGCAGTTGGCGATGCCTGTGTCGCCGTTGTACTCGACCCACGGAAGGGGGTCGGACTTGCTGCGCGGCTCGTAGGCGACGGGGATGCCGGGGCCGAATCCGGCCATCACGCGGAGCATGGGCGGCCGGTCGCCGTGGTGGTAGCGGTGGGCCTGGTAGGCGGTGTCGCGCTTTGTGATGAGCTCGCGGGTGTAGTTGCGGCGTTTGGTCATGGTGGTGTGCCTCTCGCTTCCGGCTCGGTTGTCCCGGGGGTCTCGTGGCCCCGGCGAGCGGCACACTGGGCGAGGGCCCAGTTAGGGCTGCAACTGCTGGTTGTTGCCGTGTAGTTGTGCGGCTCACCCTCGGGGGCGCCGGGGGTGAGCCGCAGTGGGTGGTGTGTGTGAGCTGCTGGTTCTGGCTATGCGCAGGAGTCGGGGCCCTTGGGGTAGGGCTTCAGGTCCGGGTATCCGAGGGTGATCCGGTCGCGCTCGCGCTGGTTCTTGCCGAGGCGGAACACGTAGCGGTGCGCGCCGCGGTGTCGAACATTCCGGGCGCCCACGGCATGCAGGGCATCGCGTAGCCACAGGGCCGGGTCACAGTCGGCTCGGGGCGCCGGGGCCCCGAGGGACATGAGCTTGGCCTCGACATATTCATGCCCTTGCTCCTGTTTTCTCACCTTCTGCGCAGAACGGTCGTTGAGTACCGTGCCGTCGGGCAGCAGTTTGATCGTGCGCGCCGTGGCGCGGCCGGTGTAGGCCGCGTTCGATGCTTGATAGATCGTCCCCACATGGCCAATTGCTACTAGTTTGCCAGTGTTTGTACGTCTTGGTACGGGGTCTGCGAAGGACACAACGCCCCGTACGGCCGAGGTGAGCAGTGCGTCGAATGTGCGGGCCAGGAACCAGCTTTCGGTGTTGGCCGGGCACTCATCCAGCAGCACGAAGCGCGAGCACTCCAGTGCGGCCACGTTGGGCTCCAGGTCGGGCAGGGCGCGCTCGAGAACGGCCTTGCTGACGGAGAGACCGAACACGGCCACTCCGCTCAGTTGCGGTTCGCCGTCGCAGATGTTGAACAGGCCGAACGTTTTCTTGGCGGAGGGGAAGGAGCCGGAATAGTGGTGCCGGAGTACGAACTCCTTGGCCGTGCGCACGGCGAGGGGCTCCACGACATAGTGACGCGGGTCGAAACCCCCGGCGCTCGTGTGACGAAAAGAGTGCCGTCGGTCCCGCCACCGCTGACACCATGGCGTCGCGGTGGGGAACTCGCCGAGGTCGTTGGTCGGCAAGGCGTCCTGGAGCTCTGCTGAAGACGGTCGGGTGAGAACGGGCTGCATGGTGGCAGAACTGGGCACGGGCGTCTCCTTGGACGTGATGAGTCGTGGCGGTGGCTCCCAGGGCCAGGCCGGGCCGTGGCCGCAGGGAACGGGCACCGGTGCAGGAGCGACTGACCGGCCGGTGCGGTGGCGGTCGGACGCCGTGCTGCGGCCGGGATGGCCGCGCGTCGGTCGGCGCCGCAAGGAAGTGCCGTTGCCCGGCCCACAGACGGCGGCCGGACGCCTGGACGGCGGCGCACCCGCGTGGAGCGTCCCGGCCCGCAACCAAGGAGCTGCGGGCCGGGAGCCCGGCCGGTGTGTCAGGCGGCCAGGTCGCAGGGGCCCTCGCCGATCGTGGCGTAGGGGGCGTGGCAGCCGGGGCAGTGTCCGTCGCGGTGGTCTGGGATGAGCGTGGTGGGCAGGTAGCGCGCCGCCTGCGCGGTGTCCGAGACGTAGACGGTGCCGTCGGTGTCGCGGCTGAACCGGATGGCTCCCGGCCTGCTGCGGTCCCGGGCGCGCCGCAGGGTGGCGGCGACCTGGCGGCGGGTGAGGGTCCCGGGTTCGTCGTGGTGGGGCAGGCGCCAGGTGCCCGCGGTGCGCAGCTGGACTACGTACTCGTTGGCGTCGAGCAGATCGGCGATGCGTCGCACCTGCTCCCCCGTGATGATGGCGCCGGGCATCGCGTCGTGGACGGGGGCGCTTTCGGGGATGGGATCCCGGTCCAGGATGCGGCCGGTGGGGTTCGCCGGAGGGCAGGTGAGGTACAGCCTGAGCCAGTCTCCTGCTGCGGGTGTCTGAAGGGCGGCGATCGCCTTGAGGACGGCCCGCAGGGCGGGGGTGTTGTAGCGGGGCTCGCGGCTCGTCGCACCGTCGCGGTAGCGGGCTACAGCCTGGTAGGCGAGCCAGGCGGGGGTATCGCCGAAATGGCCGGCGGGCAACTCGATGGCGAGCGGGCACGGCTGCATGTTGTGGCTCATGGTGCGCACTGCCAGGCGGGCGGTCTGGGTGAGGAACGCGGCGGAGGCCTCACGCGGGAACGGCAGCTCGTGAGCGGCGGCCTGATGTGCCTGGGACTCGATCCGGGGCAACGGGAGGGTGTTGTCGTGGCGGGCGAGGTCGTTGGCCTCGAAGGCGAGGTTGGCGAGTTCGAGGACCTGGTTCCCTCCCAGGCCGGGGCAATGGGCTGCGGCGCGGGCGTGGACGGAGAGGATGAACAGGCGTGTCCGTACGTTCAGTTCGGCGGCCGACTGGGCGACAGGTCCGGGGCCCAGGCGGAGGGTGAGCGGGTGCAGAGAGCCCGACGCGGCCAGACGGTCCTCCGCGTGCGCGTCGAGGTCTTCGGCGAACTCGGTGTTGGTCAGGTCGATGTAGGCGAGAGTGCCGTCCTCGTGGCGTACGACCACGTTCTCGCAGTCGTACGTCAGGATGTGGCTGGCAGGATCGTGTGTCGTGGTGATGGTCAGGGTGCTGGCGGTCCTCTCGTGGGCGTAGCGGGTGGTGAGGGCGTCACGGGCGGCGCTGATCAGGTGTGCGGCATTCACGGGCGGTGCCCTTTCGGCATGGCGTGGCTGTGAAGGCGGGGGCACTGGGGTGCGTGCTCCCGGTCTGGCGCCACGAACGTGGCCAAGTGGGGAGTTAGGCCCGCAAGGGCGGGCAACACGGCGCCCCGCCACGGACCGGGGTCTGTGCCGGGGCGCCGGGGCCCGCGTCAGCGGCAGGGCGCCGCTGTCCTCGGGCGGGAAGAGCGCGGTCAGTTCGCCGTGGGGTCCCCGGGGTCCTTCGTCTCCTCCTCGTTGTCGGAGTCGGTGTCGCGCTCGGGGTGGTCGTCGGTCTGCTGCTCTGCCGGACTGAAGGTGTTGACGCTGGCGGGTTTGTGCCAGGCGTACGCACAGGCCAGCTCAGTCAAGGCGAGCACGGCCAGGATGGTGGTCCAGACCGGGGGCGCCGCCTTAGCCAGGCTCATGACAAATGAGGAGGCGAGCAGCAGGCCCGAGGCCGCCAGCAGGCGGCTGATGAAAGTGCTGCGCCCCGCGCGCTGAACCGGCGCGCGGCCGAGGAGCAGCGCTGTGAACGGCCGCTCCTGGGCCTGGCCGTTGTTGGGCTGGTCCGCTGCCAGCGCGGTGTGCAGGGTCATCCCCAGCAGGGTGAGGATGTGCAGGAACCCGGCGAAGATCAGCAGTACGGCGAGCGTGTCGTTGGAGTCGGACACGGTCCCCCCCTTCTCAGTCGTTGCGGCGCGTTGGTGCGCTGTCGTGGGGACTGTGGCTGGGGCCGGTGTTAGGCCCGCAACTGCGGCGGTGCGGGGAACGATGCGCCTGCTGAGGGCAGGGCCGCCAGCAACCGTCGCGGCCCGGGGGGTCGCGAGAGGTGCGGTGCCCGGGGCCGTACGGTCTGCCCGGTCAGTGGGCGGCGATGCTACTCGCCCGTGCGGCCGCGGCGATGGCGGCGGCCTCGTCGGCGTCGCGGTGCCGGGCCTTGAGCCGGGGGCCGCCGGCCAGATCGATCCGAACCGATGCCAGATGGAGGCGGCGCTGCCATGGGCCTTGGAGTAGTCCGACACCTTGGATCTTGGTGGCCGGGCAGAGGTGTACGACGTTCCGCAGGAAGAGGCCCCGCCAGACACAGAGGTACCCGGAGGCCGCTCGGTAGGACAGGGCCCGGCTGAGTAGCGTGGCCCAGCGGGCGCGGTGCGGCGCCGGACTGGCTGTTTCCATAGCGTCGACGGCTCCCGGCCCGTACAGGTCGCGGACCAGGTGCTGGGCCTCCTGGTAGGTGGCAACGGGGGCCAGCAGTTGGGGAGCGTGCCCGGCGGTGGCGAGGCTGACGCGGACCCAGTTCCTGTGGCGCCATAGCACGGGCTGCTCCAGGAGGAGGGCTTGGGTGCGCTGGTGTCGCAGCGTGTGGTGCTGGGTGTCGAACAGACCGAACTCGGTGCGGTAGCCGCCGGGTTCGGGGGTGACGCGCCATCCGCACCACTGGATCCAGGCGCGCGCGGTCATGCGCCACACCGGCGTCAGGACCCCGGCCAGGGAGAACAGGGCGAGCGGCTCGCTTGACAGGAGGTAGGGCATCAGCCCGACCAGCAGCATCCCTGCGGCGCTGACCATGATGCGGGCGTCGAGCACGATGGCCAGGGCCAGCATGCGCGGCGACACGGACATCAGCGGGCGTGCGGTGACCTCGTTGCGCGATTCGGTTTCAGACATGGTGTCGCGAGCCATGCTGGTCAGGAGGGCGCGGTGCAGGATGGCGGCCTGTCGGGTGCCCAGGTAGGCGAGGTCGCTGCTCTGTCCGGCTACGGACAGGCGCAGGGTGCACACCCCGATCAGTCGGCCGAGTAGCGGGCGCCGGATGTCGGCCGCCTGCACGTGGGCCAGTTCGAAGCGACGACGGCGGTGGAAGACGATCCCCGAGGAGTAGTGGAGTGCGTCCTGGGTCAGCCGGTAGGAGGTCTTGCGCCAGGAGACGCAGCCGTAGGTGGCGGCGACCAGGGCGACTCCGGCGATCAGTAGAGCGAGCAGCCAGCGGGGCCATTCCCTGGCAGCTTCGGCCAGTTCGGGCAGGTCGCGGAAGACGAGCATCGCGACGGTTGCCGTGATGGCCCATGCACGGCGCCAGGGGGTGATGGGATGCAGGCGCCCTTCAACGGTGTCGGTCACAGCGCGACCTGCTTCTGCCGGGCGAGACGGGTGAGCACGTCGCGGATCTGCTCGGCCTCGGCGGTGCCGAGGTTCTTGATGGTTGAGCCGTGGTAGGAGCCGTTGCTGGCGTGCACCGTGGCGAGGCCGAAGCGGCGTTGCACCGGCCCCGACCACACTTCGACGGTCTGGATACGTCCGTAGGACATCGCGGTGAGGTGCTGGTGGAGCAGTCCGCCACGGAGCAGGAGTTCGTCCTCGGTCAGGCAGTATCCCGTCGTCTGCCAGCGGGCGCCGAGGCGTTGCCAGTGTACGGCCGCCCCTCCGGCGAAGGCGGTGACGAGGGTCCAGAACGGCCACACGGCCAGATCGGCGTGCAGGAGCTGGACGAGCTCGGTGGGGATGACCCCGAAGAGGAGGGCGACGAGCGTGGTCCAGAGCACGAGGGTGAGGCGCCACAGCGTCAGGGCCTTGCGGGGCAGGCGTGTGAAGGCGACGCCGGGTGGCTGGAACAGGTCGCGGGGTGGGGTGTCGCTCATAGGGAGGCTCCAGTGGGCGTGGAATGGACAGAGGTGCGGGGCCGCCTTGCTGCGCGGGTCGGCTCGCCGCTGGCCGGGCACGAGCCGGCGGACCGCACTCTGCGGAAGCGGTGACCTAGCGCCGCAACCCCCGCACCTCACCCACCTCCGGCACCGGAGCGCCGCCGCAGGGCCGGTGTGCACAGCAGGCAAGCGGCGAGGGCCGTCCCGCAGGGGACGGCCCTCGGCCTGGTTGCGCGGATGCTCTGTCGGTGTTGCCACTAAGCCACGGCGTCAGGTCGTTCGTAGTCGTCGATGGCCTTCCTCACGCGAGTGCCGAGGAGGGTCTCCCCCGGCCCGGCGAGCCACTGTTCGGTCGTGAGGGCCGGCGCCTCGCGCAGGCTCGCGACGAGCCCAAACAGGGCGATATGAGGTGTCCCGTTGGCGTTACACGAGCTCTCGAAGTCACCAACCCCGGGAACGTGCGCGGCGTAGTGGCCGTCGGCTTCCTCGAAATAGGGGTCCTGCCACAGCAGGAAGGTGGTGTCCGGCGCGTCGGCTCGGAGGCGGGCGGCCAGGCCATCAGATGTGCCCAGCGGGGCGCTGTGGTTGCCGTAGGCCTGCCCGAGGTGGAGGGTGGCCTGCGTGGTTTCGGTGAGACCGCCGGGCAGTCCCCAGTCCGTGGCGAGCTCGAACGACTCGATAGCGCGGCGGACGGCGAGGTGCTCGTGCTCGGGAGAGTCGTAGACGATGACTTGCAGGGGTGATTGTGAGGACACGCGGGCTCCTTGGCTTCGGTCGATGACGAAGGGGCGCACCGCGGATCGGTGGCCCGGTGGAGCGCACTGTCGACGGACTCCTGCCAAGCCGCGCAACCGCCCAAGTCGGCGGCTCGTTCGTTGGGTAGTTGGAGGTGTTGAAGGTCCACCTGGCAGCCGTGGGAAAGAGCAGTCGGGGGCGCCCCCCCGGGGGGGGGGGGCCGGGGGGGGGGGGGGGGGGGGGGGGGGGGGGGGGGGCATCAACGTGGGGAGGTGTTCCCGCTCTTCTGGCTCTCCAGGAGTTTGTGGAGCTGGTCAAGCGTGGGGGCGTTGTCGAAGGATTCGTCGACGGTG
>NZ_JBITFQ010000052.1:0-21995 GCF_044456225.1 Streptomyces sp. NPDC050988
CCGGTGGGGGCTTGTCGCGCAGTTCCCCGCGCCCCTAAAGACCTTAGGGGCGCGGGGAACTGCGCAGTCTTTTGGGGGTTCGGGGGCGGAGCCCCTGAGTTAGTGACGGGAATGGGTAGGGGCGGCGGGGGCGAAAAACCCCGCGACGGCTCACGCGCGGTGCTTCGGGTTGTTGTGCCATCTGGTGAGCTGTTTCTCTGGGTCGCCCGTGTAGGACCACGGCGTACGCGTGGCGCGCCGGCCGAGGAGCCGGAACAGCGAGGCGGTGATGTCCGGCACCCCGGCGTGACACGCGGCATGCGTGAGGTGGTTGAGCTGGTGGATTTCTCCCGGCTCGACGGGGGCCTCGGAGCGCCCCGTGATCCACCGCTGCCACGTACGCCGCACATCACTGACGGCCCCGTCGTTGTTCCAGTGCTGGCTGACCCCGGTCAGAGACCCCTGCTGCCCCTTCGCCCCCTCCAGGATGTACCGGAACTCCTCGACCCGGGCGTACTGCACGAGAACAGGCAACGCGCACCCCGGCGGAGCCACCCCGGCCGCGTCCCGGGCGAAGTCGTACATCACCCCGTGCGTCCCGTGCCAGCGAGCCGAGTAGTAGTGCAGCACCTGGAGGTGCCCCTCCACGCTGTACGGGTCGCGCGCGTGCAACTCGTCCCACCAGCGCCCCAGTTCCTGACGGCGCACCCCGGTGGGATAGAGCCGGGCGACGGCGATGAGCGAGATCCACGGCGTCGGGTCGTCGACGTACGCCTCGGTGGCCTGGAGGCAGGCCATGACCGCGGCGTCGACGCGGTTCTGGTCGATGGGGACGCCCCGGCCCGCGGCGATGGCCAGGTTGAAGGCCCGTGCCGTCTCGGTCGCGGCCCGCAGCACCAGCGCGTCGCCGCTGTGGGGCTCGGCGGCCAGCCAGGACTCGGCCGTCGAGGTGCTCGCGCAGGCCTGCGCGAGCAGTCGCATCCGGTGGCCCCGCGACAGCCACGCGGGACCGGTGGCCCCCAGCAGCTGCCGGAGCCCCTGCCAGCGGCCGATGACGATGTCCTGTTTGGCGGAGGTGAGGGGCGCGTCCCCGCAGTCGGGGTCGAATTCGGGCTTGAAGCGGTCTCTCGCCATCGGGGCCCTCTCAGAAGTCGGTGGGGAGACCCTCGTGGACGCGGGAACGTTCCGCCTCGGCGGCGGTGTAGCCGTCGGGTATGTAGTCCGTCTCGACGACGTCGCTGGCGTCCAGGTCCGCCGGCCGGTAGTAGTCGCTGCCCTGGCGCCAGTACCAGAGCATCGGGACGAGTCCGACGGCCAGGCCACCGATGCCGATGGCGATCGAGGCGTTGCTCAGATCGCTCAGTGACTCGATGAAGATCCAGAACATGAACAGGGCGCCGAGGAACGGCCACAGCCCGCCGAAGAGGAAGTTGGACGGCGACTTCAGCAGCATCTTGCGGTAGGCGACGACGACCGCGAGACCCGCGAGGCCGTAGTACACGGCGATCTGGAGGCCGATCGCGGCGATGGCGTTCTCCAGGATGTCGCCGACGCTGCCGAGGGCGTTGGACGCCACCAGCATCAGCAGTGCCACGGCGCCGACCACGGTGATGGCGACGTACGGGGTGTTCCAGGTGCGGTGCACCTTGCCCAGGGCGCTGGGCATCGTGTGGTCGCGGCCCATCGCGAACAGCGAGCGTGTGACCTGGATGAGCGTGGTCTCCAGGGTGGCGATGGTGGACAGCATCACGGAGACGATGAGCAGCTTGCCGCCCCAGCCCGGCCAGATCTCCTCACCGAGCACCGCGAGGACGTTGGCGTCGTTCTCCTGGATCTGCTGCGAGGAGAGGATGACGTTCACCGCGATGGTGAAGGCCTCGAAGAGGAGGAAGACGATGCCCACGCCGATCAGGCCCGCGAGACCCGTGGTGCGGCGGCTGTCCTTGGTCTCCTCGCTGAGGTTGGAGGTGACGTCCCAGCCCCAGTAGTAGAAGGCGGCGATGAGGGCGCCGGACGCGAAGCCGCTCACCCCGTCGAAGTGGCTGAAGCCGAGCCATGACCAGTCGAAGGGCCGGGCGTTGTCGTTGTGGAGCACGGCGCCGACGGCGAAGAGGGCCAGGATGGCGAGCTCGACACCGGACATGATCAGCTGGGCGCGGACGGTGAGCCGGGCGCCGCCCAGCACGACGAGCAGCATGGCGATGAACCAGGCCGCGCCGACCAGGGTGGCCAGGGCCGTGTTGTCCGCGAGCCCCTCGTCGAAGAGGGACAGCGTCATCGAACCGGCGGGCAGCGAACCGGCGACCATGAAGATGGTGGCCGAGATGACCAGCGCCCAGCCGCTGATGAAGCCGAGGAAGGGGTGGAGCGTGCGGCCGACCCAGGAGTAGCTGGCGCCCGCGTTGGTGTCGATCCGGCTGAGATAACTGAAGGCCAGGGCTATGCCCAGCATCGGTATCGCGCAGTACAACAGCGCCGCGGGGCTGGCCAGGCCCACCGCGCCGACGAGGACCGCGGTGGTCGCGGCGAGCGAGTACGCCGGGGCACTGCCGGCGATCGCCATCACGACCGTGTCGAACGTGCCGAGAGCATTGGCCTGGAGCCCTCTGCCCTTGTTGTTGCCCATGGATGCGCTGCTTTCCGTCCTGCACGAAGTGCGTGCGGGCATGCCCGACCGCGCCAGGTGTAAGTGGGAGGTGTGGCCGATGCCGTGCAGCCGTGGTGGTGGTCGGCGGACGGTCGCTCCGTAGTGGAGTGATGATAGCGGCGGCTCTTGAGGTTTCAATGTCAACCCATGGGTAATGTCCGCCTCCTTGCACACCCCCGATCCTCGGTGTTGTGGCATGTCGCAGGCCGGGCCCGCAATCGGGCCCGGCCTGGCGGAGGTTGAGAATCCGGTGAGAAAAGGTACCGCGGTGTGGAGTCAGCGCACCGGCCGCCGTACGTGCTGGGCGGCCAGCCGCACAGGGGCGTTCTGCGCGCCGTAACCGCGGTAGCCCACATCGCGCTGGACCAGTTCGAAGAAGAGGCGGCCGATCGTCTCCGTGTAGCAGTGACGGAAGGCGCCGTTCACGTCCCGGTCGTAGAGGATGCCGAGTTCGCGGTACGTCTCCAGCTCGTCGTCGGCCAGCTCGTACTTGGCCGCGAGGTCGTCGTAGTAGTTCGCGGGGATCGGCAGCAGGCGGCCGCCCGCGTCCCGGAACCGGCGGGCCGCGGTGACGATGTCGCCGGTCGCGAGGGCGATGTGCTGGGCGCGGCCGCCCTCGTCGGCGCTCGGGGCCGCACCGACACCGAGGGCGATCCGCACACTGCCGTCGGCGTTGGTGACGGCACGGCTGCGCAGCAGTCCGTACGGGTCGGCGACGTCCACGCTCTCCTGCGCGCCGAGCCCGAGGACGCTGTGATGGAAGAGGGCCGCCTCGTCGAACTGGTGCCAGGGCTGGGTGAGGGCCAGGTGGTCGATGCGGTGTATGCCCCCGGCGACGGGCGACTTGTGCGCGACGGGCTCGAAGTCACCGGTCCAGCTGGGCAGTTCGGGGCGGTCCGTGGCGCAGAAGAAGAGTTCCGTGCCGTCGGGTGCGGCGACCGCTTCCAGCGGGGCGTCCTCGGCGGCACGGCGGCGCGGCAGCACAGGAGCGAGCAGTGCCTCGGCCCGCCGGGCCGCGCCCGCCGGATCCGGCGACTCCAGACCGACGGCGGCCAGCTGGGTACCGTCCCGTCGTGCGGCCGGACCCGTGTTGAGCAGCAGCCGCGCCTCGCCCTGCTGCCACAGGTCGACCGGCTTGCTGCGGTGCCGGGCGGTGCGGGCGAAGCCGAGCGCTTCGAGGATCTCCGACAGCGGTTCGACGTCGGGGGTGACCAGTTCCGCGAAGGCGACACCGGTCGGTACGACAGGAGCGGGCGGCTCGGTGAGGCCGACGCTCTCCTGCAGCACGAGCAGCGAACGCAACGCGTCGACGGCGGTCGGCCCGGCCTCCGCCTGCCGGAACACGTCGTTGAACACCTCCAGCGAGAGCGGCCCTTCGTATCCGGCACGCATCACATGCCCGACGAGCCCGGCGACGTCGAAGCCGCCCTGCCCGGGGAAACAGCGGTAGTGCCGGCTCCACTGCAGCACGTCCATCGCCATCAGCGGCGCGTCGGCCAGCTGCAGGAAGAAGATCTTCTCCCCGGGAATGTCCTCGATTCCCTTGGGGTCGGAACCGCGGGCCAGGATGTGAAAACTGTCCAGGCACGTCCCGAGCGCGGGATGGTCGGCCGCCTCGACGATGCGCCAGGCATGGTCGTACGTACTGACGTGCCGCCCCCACGCCAGCGCCTCGTACGCGACCCGGATGCCAAAACCCTCGGCCAGTTCGGCAAGCCGTCGCAACTGGAACGCGGCCAGCGCGTCGTCGTCCTCGGCGAGCGGCGACACACTGGAGCACACCAGCACGGTGTCGGCCCCGAGCCGCTCCATCAGCCGGAACTTGTGCTCGGCCCGCCGCAGATTCCGCCGGAACTCCTCCGCCGGCACCGCCTCGATGTCACGCATCGGCTGATAGAGATCGATACCCAGCCCGAGATCGGCACAGCGGGCCCGCACTTCCTCCGGCGTCAGAGGGCTGGCGAGCAGATCGTTCTCGAAGATCTCGACCCCGTCGAAGCCCGCCCGCGCCGCGGCCGTGAGCTTCTCGGTAAGGGCCCCACTGAGAGAGACGGTGGCAATGGACGTACGCATGACGGACTCCTTCGGTGCTGAACCTCTATGAACGAGTCGAGGGCAGGCGCCCCTCAAGGGGCGCGGGGAACTGCGCGATCAACCCCCACGGGCCCGCACCCGCCCCACACCCCAAGCCACCCCACCCCCAAGGCGCCCTCAACTCCGCGCCCCCGCGGCCCCGGCGGCCCCAGTCACAGCGGCCAACTCCGCAATATCGGCCAACATCCGCGAAGCGTCCGGCTCCCGCCCCGTGAACAGCCGAAACGCGTCCGCGGCCTGAAAAACAGCCATCCCCCCACCATCGAGCACCGCACACCCCACCCCCCGAGCGGCACGCAACAACTCGGTCTCCAACGGCCGGTACACCACCTCGGCCACCCACAACCCGGGATGCAACAACTCACCGGGAAGCGGCAGCCCCGGATGCGCGGCCATCCCCGTCGGCGTGGCATGCACGATGCCGTCCGCACCGCCGAGCAGCGCCGCCAACCGCTCCGGGCCCGCGGCAGCGGCCCGCCCCGCACCGAAGTGGGCGTTCAGCGAGGCGGCCAGGTCCGCCGACCGGTCCGGCAGGGCGTCCACGACGGTGACGTGCCCGGCCCCGAGCGTGAGCATGGCGTGCGCGACGGCCGCCCCGGCTCCCCCCGCGCCCAACTGCACGACCCGCTCCAGCTGGGCATCCGGCAGCCCGCGGGCGAACGAGGCGGCGAACCCGGTGACATCGGTGTTGTGCCCGACCGCACGTCCGCCCTCGAAGACGACGGTGTTCACCGCGCCGAGCGCCTCGGCCTGCGGCGCGAGCGCGTCCAGATGCTCGATGACGAGCTGCTTGCAGGGATGCGTGATGTTCAGCCCGTCGAAGCCCAGGTCGCGGGCGGCGCGTACGAGGTCCCCCACCGCCTCCGGCCCGACGCCGAGCGTGTCGATGTCGATCAGCCGGTACAGATAGCGCAGGCCCTGCCGGTCGGCCTCCCGCTCGTGGAGTGCCGGGCTGAGCGACGGGCCGATCCCGGCGCCGATCAGTCCGACGAGATACGAGTCCTTGACCAGGGCGACCACGACGGACCTCCAGAGCGGCTCACTAATGTACGAACTAGTACGTTAGCTATACCAGCATCCCCGGGTCACGGGAAGACCCCGCCCGTAACCCGGCCTGTAACCCGGAACCGTGCGTGGAGGCCTGCTTCTAGAATCTCGGGCACACGCCCCTCGCCCGAAGGAAGCCCGATGACCAGCGTCGAAGAACCGGCACGACCGAACGGGCGCATCCGTGACGCCGCCCGCACCCAGGCCGAGATCCTCGACGTCGCCACGCACGAGTTCGCCCGGGCCGGCTACGACGGGGCCAGGGTCGACGAGATCGCCGCCCGCACCCGGACCACGAAGCGGATGATCTACTACTACTTCGGCGGCAAGGACCAGCTGTTCACCGCCGTACTGGAACGCGCGTACACCGTCATCCGCCAGGCCGAGCAGGGGCTCGACGTGGAGCACCTGGACCCGGTCGCGGCGATCCGGCGGCTGGCCGAGCTGACCTTCGACCACCACGAGGCGCACCCCGACTTCATCCGCCTGGTCAGCATCGAGAACATCCACGGGGCCGAGCACATCGCCGCCTCCGAGAAGCTCGGCAAGATCGGTTCGCCCGCCCTGGACGTGATCCACCGCATCCTGGAGTCGGGGCAGGAGTCGGGCCTCTTCACGGCCGACGTGGACGCCGTCGACCTGCACGCGATGATCAGTTCGTTCTGCTTCTTCCGGGTCGCCAACCGGCACACCTTCGGGGCCCTGTTCGGCCGCGACCTGGTCGACCCCGCCCAGCGCGAGCACTACCGGAACATGCTGGGCGACATGGTCATCGCCTATCTGACGGCGGACCGCTCGGCGGACTGAGGGACGCGGCGCGACGCAGGCGGGGTGCAGGCAGGGCGTCGACCGGGCACCGCAAGATCCTTCGGTACGACCTCTTGACACCCGGGAAACGTGAGCGCAACATCCGTAGCCAACCGCTACTAACTATCCAGTGGGTTAATTAACCGGGTCGCACCCGGCACGGCCGCCCCGTCACCCCAGGGATCCGGCACTTCTCCCCCTCCGCTCACTCCGCTTACGTTGGAGTTCCCCCGAAGGAGCAAGCCGTGTCCGTCCCCGCAGGGCCCCTCGACGCGCCACCCGGCCAGCCGAAGAAGGCTGCGACGGCCGCCTGGATCGGCAGCGCGCTGGAGTACTACGACTTCTTCATCTACGGCAGCGCGGCGGCGCTGATCTTCCCCGAGGTCTTCTTCGACGAGTCGGACCCGGCCACCGCGACGCTGCTGTCACTGGCCACGTTCGGTGTCGCGTACGCGGCCAGGCCGGTCGGCGCGCTGTTCCTCGGCCACTTCGGCGACAAGGTCGGCCGCAAGAAGATCATGGTCTTCACGTTGATCCTGATGGGGCTCTCGACGTTCCTCATCGGCTGTCTGCCGACGCGTGACCAGGTCGGCACACTGGCCCCGGTGCTCCTGGTGATCTGCCGTGTCCTTCAGGGCATCTCGGCCGCCGGCGAACAGGCCAGCGCGAACTCCATGTCACTGGAGCACGCGCCACCGAACAAACGCGGCTTCTTCACCAGCTTCACGCTCAGCGGCACTCAGGGCGGCCAGCTCCTCGCCACGCTGGTGTTCATCCCGGTCGCCGCGCTCCCCGAGGACCAGCTGCTCTCCTGGGGCTGGCGGGTCCCGTTCTGGATGAGCATCGCGGTCGCCGTCGTCGGCTACGTCATTCGCCGCACCCTCGAAGAGACTCCGACCTTCACCCAGCAGGCCGCCACCGAGGGCGTCGCGAAGATGCCGCTCGCCGTGCTGCTGCGGGACCACTGGGCGGACGTCCTCAGGGTGGTCGCCGCCGCGCTCGTCGCCTCGGTCAGCACGATCTTCACGGTGTGGGCACTGTCGTACGCGACCAGCGACTCGGTCGGCATGGACCGTACGTCGATGCTGTGGGTGGGCGCGCTCGCCAACCTGGTCGCCCTGGGCGCCATCCCCCTCTGGGCCACCCTGTCCGACCGCATCGGCCGGCGCCCCGTCTTCCTGATCGGCGCCGCGGGCAGTGGCGTGCTGATGGTCGCCTATCTGTGGGCGATCTCCACGGGCTCGTACCCGTTGGTCCTGGTCCTCGGCATCGTCACCTTTGGTGTCGTCTACAGCGCCGCGAACGGGGTCTGGCCGTCCTTCTACGGCGAGATGTTCTCCACCCGGGTCCGTCTCTCGGGCATGGCCATCGGCACGCAAATCGGCTTCGCGATCGCAGGGTTCGCGGTGACCTTCGCCGCGCAGATCGCGGGGCCGGACGGCGACGACTGGGCGTCGGTGGCCCTGTTCACCGCCGCGCTGTGTGTCCCGCCGGTGATCGCCGCGCTCACGGCCCGCGAGACGCACAAGGTGCCGACGGAACGCCTCGGCGAGCGGGCACCCCATGAGTCCCCGAATCGCGAGCGGGTGTCTGCCTGACCCCATTCTCTCGCCCCCGCCGCCCCTACCCATTCCCGTCACTGACTCAGGGGCTCCGCCCCCGAACCCCCAAAAGACTGCGCAGTTCCCCGCGCCCCTAAAAACCTAGGGGCGCGGGGAACTGCGCGACCAGCCACATCCGGACCCGCACCCGACAACGCAACCCCACGGGGTCTGGGGCGGAGCCCCAGAAGGACGGGAATGGGTAGGGGCGGCGGGGGCGAAATCCCTCCGGAACGCCCGGGCCCGTCAGGCCCCCGCGGCAGTCAACGTGAGCCGCGGCTCGCCGCGCCCGTCGGCTTCGCCGAGCACCGCCGTGAAGGAACCCGTACGCAACACCAGCCCCTCCCCCGACCACTCACAGACCACGGTCAGCGGCTCGGCGGCCGACAACCCATAACGCACCGCGAAGACGTCAAGCCCCTCCGGCGCACCCGGCGCGGGCCCCACCTCCACCGCGCTCGTGGCCCGCACGTGCCGCCACCCGGCATCAGGGTCACCGTACCCACGCGGATCGGCCGCCAACGCGAACGCGGCCTGCTGCTGGGTGAGTTCACCCCGGGCGTCAAAGGAGTCCGGGCTCCCCTCCGGAGGGTGCGTCAGACGCAGCTCACCGGCGGCAGCGACGAGCGGAAAGTCTCCCACCCGACGGAACCGGTCGCCGTCCGCGGCGACATACGGCATCCCGGCGAGCAAGTACCGCTCCCCGCCCAGCTGTTCGACGACCACGGTCATCCACAGCCGCGAGCCGTCCGTGACGTACAGCGACTGGAGATGGCGTAGAACATGGTCACGTCCGACGACGGGTTTGCTCACGAGCTTGGCCGCGAGCCCGCCGACACGCTGGTCCGCCACCCGCACGGCCCCCATCGGGCGGCACAGCAGGAAGTCGTCCGTCACGGGCCCGAATCCGTGCTGCCGGTTGACGGCGGCGGCCACGAGAGCCGTGCCGCCGACCTCGATCACGGAGGGCGTCATCCGGTCGTCGAACGACACGGTGACAGTGCCGGACCGCAGTTGGTGGCGGTCTGGCGCCATGCTCGGCGTGCGATGCCAGCTCGTGGTGTCCTGGATCTGCCAGACGAGCATGAACGCGAAGTGCCCGTCCACGCCGCCGTCGGCCCCGACCGCGTGCCGGGCCCAGCGCGAGTCACCGGCGTAGCGGCCGATGTCGGCGCCGATGCGATGGCCGAAGTACCGCAGCCCGAGGACGGATTCGAAGGCGGAGTGCTGCTCGCTGTAGCGCGGCCCGCCCATGTCGAAGCCGCTCCCGCAGATCCGCGCGTCGATGTACCGGGCGAGCGTGTCGCCGTCCTCCGCGAAGACCTCCTCGCCGCTGACCCGGTGGGCCTGCGCGAGGAAGGACAGGGAGATCGGCCCGTAGTTGTTGTCGTAGGCGCCGCCGTGCTCCGGCGGCAGGGGCGCGCCCCGGTCCCGTACCCGCCGGGCTCGGATCTCGTCGGCGTACAGCCGCAGAGCGCGCTGCCGGACTGACTCGCCCTCCTCGGGCGGGAGATGGCGGGCGAGCATCAGGCCGCCGACCACGCAGCCGATGGCCTGGTTCGCCGCGTCCTGCGGGTTGAAGAAGGTGGCCTCGGTGAGCCAGCGCCAGTATCCGCCCGCGACGTCCAGGAGTTCGCGGTACTGGTCCTCCTCGACGAGCCCGTCCGCCGCGTCGAGGACGTTGACGGCCTGGAGCAGCGCCCACACCGTGCTCGGCCAGTCGCCGATGGGGTGCGCGCCCGCTTCCAGCGTGTAACGGGCGTACGGCAGGCGGGAGTTGCGTGCCGTCAGGTTCGGGTAGCCGGGGTTGTCCTCGGTGTAGACGCGCGAGTTCAGGTGGAAGGCGAGGCTGCGGCGGACCGCCTCGGGCAGCCGTGGGTCCTTGGTGCGGTGCCAGGCGAGTGCGAGCAGGGACGTGATGCCGAGCGAGGTGTCGCCGATGTCGTCGACGGCGGCCGGGTTCTCGAGGTTGCCCTCGGGGGTGAGCCGGGTCAGGGCCGTCTCCGTGACGGCAGCCAGCACGACGTCGTACGCGGCCGGGTCGTCGGGGAGGTGGTGCAACTGGCCGCGCTGGTGGGGAAGATGCACGGGATCAGCCCTTCATGCCCGAGGTCGCCAAGCCTTCTACCAGCCTCTTCTGGAAGATGAGGAAGCAGATGAGCGTGGGCAGGAGGGCAAGCGTCGACATGGCGAACATCGCACCGTAGGAGGAGCCGCTCGTCTGGTCCATGAACAGGGTCAGGCCGAGGGGGACGGTGAACTTGTCGTTCTGCTGGAGGTAGACGAGCTGGTGCAGGAAGTCGTCGTACGTCCAGATGAAGGTGAAGATCGTGGTGGTGATCAGGGCCGGCTTCATCAGCGGCAGGATGATCTTCCAGTAGATCTGGAAGGGGTTGGCGCCGTCCATCATGGCCGCGTGGTCGAGTTCGCGCGGGATGGAGCGGATGAACTGGACCATCAGGAAGATGAAGAAGGCGTCCACCGCGAGGAACTTCGGCACGATCAGCGGCAGATAGGTGTTGATCCAGGTCAGGTTGTAGAAGATCGTGTACTGCGGGATCAGCACGGCCTGGGTGGGCAGCATCAGCGTGCCGAGCATCAGGCCGAACCAGATCTTCTTGCCGCGGAACTCGAAGCGCGCGAAGGCGTAGGCGGCCAGCGAGCAGGAGATCACGTTTCCGATCACCGCGCCGATCGTGACGATCAGCGAGTTGGTGATGTAGAGGGAGAAGGAGTTGCCTGAGCCGCTCCAGCCCTCGGAGTAGTTCTCCGGGCGCACCGAGCTCGGGATGAGCCCCGGCTGGGTGAAGATGTGGGTGTCGGGCTTGAACGAGCTGCTGAGCATCCACAGCAGCGGGTAGAGCATGACGATCGCCACGCCGATGAGCACGGTGTGGATGAAGATGCGGCGCGATCCGGTGGCCGAACGCAGTTTCTGCAACGGCGACTTCGAGGCGGGGGCCGAGGTGATGGCGGACATGGCTGAAGGACTCCTCGCTCAGACTTCAGGCGTCAGTCGTCGTAGTGGACCCAGTAGCGGCTGGCGATGAAGTTGACCGCCGTGAAGCCTGCGATGACCAGGAACAGCACCCAGGCGAGTGCCGAGGCGTATCCCATCTGGAGGTCGGTGAAGCCCTTCTTGTACAGGTAGAGGGAGTACAGCATGGTCGAGTTGAGCGGTCCGCCTGAGCCGTTGCTGATGACGAAGGCGGGGGTGAACGTCTTGAACGCGTCGATGATCTGCAGGACCACGTTGAAGAAGACGATCGGGGTCAGCAGCGGCAGGGTGATCCTGAAGAACCGGGTGACGGGCGAGGCGCCGTCGATCGCGGCAGCCTCGTACACGTCCTTCGGCAGCTGCTTCAGACCGGCGAGGAAGATGACCATCGGGGTGCCGAACTGCCAGACGGCCAGCAGGATCAGTGTGTAGAGCGCGGTGTCGGGGCTGGAGATCCAGTCCTGGCCCTTGATGCCGAACCAGGCGAGGAAGTCGTTGAACAGGCCGTCGCCGCCGAAGACCTGTCGCCACACGATGGCGATCGCGACCGCTCCGCCGAGCAGCGACGGGAGATAGAAGGCGGCCCGGTACAGGCCGATGCCCTTCAGGTCGCGGTTGAGCAGCATCGCCACGCCGAGCGCGAGCGCCAGCTTCAGCGGCACCGAGACGACCACGTAGAGCAGCGTGGCGTGCACCGAGTCCCAGAAGACCGGGTCGTCGGTGAACATCTTGTCGTAGTTGTCCATCCCCACCCACTGCGCCGGCGTCAGCAGGTCGAAGTTGGTGAAGGACAGATACAGCGAGTCCAGCATCGGGTAGATCGTCAGGCCGAACAGGCCGATGAACCAGGGGGCCAGGAAGGCGTACGGCCACCAGCCCCCGCCCCGCCGTCTGGCGAGGCGGCGGCGCATACGGTCGCGCTCCCGCTGGTCGGACGGGGTCGATGGAGCAGCCTGCTCCTCCACGACCTCGTCTGTCTTCGCGGTGGTCATACTCATCTCCCTGGCCCTCTCCCGGTCTTGCGGTGGTGCGGCACTACTCGGCGGCCTGTCGTGGCCCCGTAAGGGGCGCGGGTCCGTGACATTTGCGGCTCCGCCGCGTGGGCGCGACCAGCCACAGCCGGCCCGCAGCCGAATGATCGCGCCCCAGCGGAGCGTCAGCCGCCCAGAATCCCCGACGCCTGGTCGAAGAACTCCCCGAGCTGGCCCTTGATCGACTTCTTGCCGAAGGCCACCGCGAGGTTCGACTGGAACAGCAGGTCCCAGATCTGGTCGGCACCCTGCGGCGGCGGCACCGGCGCGGGCAGCGCGTTGGTCGCCTTCCCGACACGCTGGGAGATGTAGTCGGCGTTCTCCATGTTCAGCTTGTCCGTCGGGGTCAGGCCCGAGGCGATCAGGTTGCGGGCCTTCTCCGTCGGCGGGATGCCGCGCAGCAGCTGCATGTCCTTGATCGCCGTCGCGTCCTGCGCGAAGAACGACATGATCTTGACGGAGTCGGCGACCTTCTTGCTGGCCTTGGTGGCGCTGAGCAGCACACCGCCGTTGACGAAGTTGCCCTCGCGGGCGCCGGACCAGTCGCCCTGCGGGGTGGGCAGGAAGTCCAGCTGCGCGTCGGTGATGGAGCCGCCCGCGCCGTAGATGCCGGAGTCGAAGCTGAACAGGGCCTTGCCTATGACGACCGCGTTCTTGGTGAGGTCGTTGTGCGCGGCCGAGGTGATGGCCGGCGGCGGGGAGGCGTTGGCCTTGCGCATGTCGGCCCAGAACTCCCACCACTCCTGGAGCGTGGCGGGGGTGAAGCCGAGCTTCTTGCCGTCGTCGGAGAAGAACGTCTCGCCCTTCTCCCGGGCAAAGACCTCGAAGCACTGGAGGGTGGAGCCGCCGCCGTCGTCGACGCCGTAGATCTTGCCGCCGCTCTTCTTGTAGACGTCCTGGGAGATCTTCTTCAGATCGGCCCAGGTCCACTCGCGGTCGGGCAGCTTCAGGCCGAGCTTCTCCAGGCCGGTGCGGTTGACCGTGAGCTGGTTGACGCCGATGCCGGACGGGACGCCGTACAGCTTGCCGTCGACGGTGCCCGCGGCGAGGAGCGTCTTGGAGAAGCCGGTGAGGTCCAGGGACTTGCCGACGTAGGAGTCGATCGGGGCGAGGACTCCCTTGCGGGCGTACTGCGCGACCAGGGCGGTGTCCATCTGCAACAGGTCCGGGGCGCTGCCGCCGGCGATGTTGGTGTTGAACTTGTCGAAGTACCCGTCGTAGCCGGAGTAGGTCTCCCGGATCTTGATCTTCGAGTTCTTCTTCTGGAAGGCGGCCAGGGCCTTCTTGTAGGCCGCGTGCCGGTCGTCGCTGCCCCACCAAATCATGGTCAGGTCGCTGCTGGTGCTGCCGGCTCCGGTTCCTCCGCTGCAGGCGCTGAGCGCGCTGCCGAGCGTGCCGGCGACGGCGATACCACTCGTGGTCCGGAGCAGAGTTCTGCGCGAGATCTGGTGACCCACCGGGTCCTCCTGGATGTGCGTTACGGATCCCCTGGCCGAACAGAGCGGCTCGGGTCTTTTCCCTGGAGTACGCGTTCCTGCGCTCGGCCTCGCCCGGCCGCGGCGCACTGTCGGACGGGCATCCCCGGCCACTGCGGGCCGCAGTCGTACGAGCGCGCCCTCGCACGGCTGCCGTACGTCACGTACGGCGGGACGCCTCATCCAGAGCCGGGTCCCACCGGCTATGGAAAGCGCTTGTCCGGACATTGGCAGACCTACACGTAAGCCGTCAATGCTTCGCCCCCGTACCACCGGTCACGGTTTGACGTCCACGGGCCACGGCGAGACGGCTGGCGCCCACCACCGTGCCGCTGTCGCCGACCGTGCTGCTGACCACTTCCGTGGGCCAGCTCAGCCGGCCCAGTTCGGCGCGTACACCGGGCAGGAGCTGCGGAAACGCGCCGGTGCCGCCGCCGAGCACGATCAGTCCCGGGTCCAGCACGGCGGCCACGGCCGCGGCGAGCCGGCCCACCTCGGCCGCGTGCAGACCGACTACGGCGCAGGCCGTCGCATGCCCCTCCTCGGCGAGCGCGAAGAGCCGTTCCGCTGTACGGGGACACGGGCCGTCGGCGCCCTGCCAGGCCTCCGCGGCCCGGCGCAGGAGGGACGGCGAACCGATGCGCTCCTCCAGTGCCTCGTGGCGCGGTTCACGGCCGTCGTCCCAGGGGTACGGCAGCCGGGCCACCTCACCCGCGGCGCCGTTCGCCCCGCGCAGCACCTGGCCGCCGATGACGACGCCGAGGCCGATACCCACGCCGATCCGCAGATAGCCGAAGGTGTCGCGGCCGCGGGCGGCCCCCTCGTGCAGTTCGGCGAGCGCGGCGCAGTTGACGTTGTTCTCCAGGTGCACGGGGACACCCTTCGGCAGCGCGACGGTCACGGCGTCGAAGACCGGGCCCGCCTTCTCGGTCGCGGGGCGCATTCCGGCACCCTCCCTGTCCTGTGCGGTGACATCGCCGACGGCGACGACGATGGCGCGCAGCGGGACTCCGGCCGGCAGCGTGTCGAGGACCTTGCGTACGGTGTCGGCGGCCTCCGGCCTGGTGCCGGTGCCCTCGGCCAGCAGCGTGCCGTCCAGGGCGCAGCCCCGCACCCGGGTCTGGGCGGGGCCGAGATCGACGGCCAGCACGGTGCCGGCGGCCGGCCCGAGCCCGTAGACGGCGGCGGAACGGCCGGTGCCGCCGGAGACGGTGCCGGAGTGGGTGGCGAGTTCGGCGGTTTCCAGCTCGGCCACGGCCGAGGAGACGGTCGGCTTGGACAGGCGCGCACCGGCCGCCAATTGGGGGCGGGTGGCGGTGCCCGCCTCGGCCAGCACGGCGAACACCGCGCGGGCACTCTCACTCAGGTTCATGGGCTCCCTCAGGTCGTGCAGGTCGTGCCGCGGCGGTCCGGTCGCAATGGTTGTACGGCACCGGGTCCGTACCTCTTGACGCACCCTACTTCGTTAGTTAACTTCCTAACGAACTCAAGCGGTACTCGCCTGCCGCGCTCATCAGAAGCCCGTCCCGGGGCTTCCCGAGAACTCGTCCGAAGACACGATCGCTCGTGCCAAGACACGGTTCGCCCGCCGTTCGCTCCGCATGCGCGGTGTCGCGCAACGACGAAAGAGGCTCCGTGCAGGACTCCACGCCCATCGCCGTCGGCATCGACGTGGGCGGCACGAAGACGCATCTCCGTGCGGAGGCCGGGGGAAACCCCGGCCCCGGGCAGAGTGCGGTCGCCGATGACGTGCGTGTGAGCGTCGCCGATCACGTGCGTATGAGCAGGGGATGGCGGCCGCACGATCCCGTGTCCGCCGCCGCGTGGCTGGCAGCGCTGATCGACGAGGCGTTGCCCCAGGGCGCACGCCCGGCCGCGGTGGCCGTCGGCGGGCACGCCTGTGAGACGCCTCGCCAGTGCGAGGAGATCCGCTCCGCACTCCACACTCTTGTCGGTGTCCCCTGCCTCGTCGTGGGAGACGCCGAACTCCTCGTACCCGCCGCCGGTCTGGACAAGGGGGTCGGACTCGTCGCCGGCACCGGTTCGGTCGCGGTGGGACGACTGCCTGGCGGCGACACCGTCCAAGTCGGCGGCTGGGGTGCGGTGCTCGGCGACGAGGGCGGCTCGGCGGGCCTCGTACGCGAGGCCGCGCGAGCCCTCTGGGCGGCTCACGACCGCGGCGATCCGCCGGATGCCCTCGCGGCCCGGCTGATCGCCGCCTTCGGCGTTCCCGAAGTCCCCGCGCTGGGCGCCGCGTTGGAGAGCGCGACCCAGCCGTCCGCCGAGTGGGGGCGGCACGCGCCCAGTGTGTTCGCGGCGGCCGAGGACGGTTCGCCGCTGGCCCGCCGGGTGATCGCCGAGGGCGGCCGCGCGCTGGCGTCGCTCGTCGTACGGCTCGCCGGGCGCGGGGTTCCCGTGGACGACGTGGTGGTGGCGGGCAGCACGGTGCTCGTCCAGCCCGCGCTGTACGAGGCGTTCACCGACGCGCTCGCCGAGGCGCTGCCGTCGGCGCGGCCCCGGCCGCTGCGCGTACCGCCGGTGGAGGGCGCCGTGGCACTGGCCAGGTCGCTTCAGTGAACCGACCCGGGCCGATCTCTTTCCCGGACCGTTGAGTTGACCGCTCCTGGGTGCGTCCATGCGTTCAACTCTCGTTCAGGGGCCCGGGTTCAGCTCACGTGATCAGTTCGAGTTCATCGCTCTTGAGGCCGTCACTCTCGCTTTCGTGACGGTCGAGTTCCTTCCTCCCGTTGTGACTCCAGAAGACTCCAGAAGGAGAGGCACCTCCATGCCCGGTGCGCACCCCCGTCCCCCGCGTGGCAGCTCCGGTATCGACCGGCGTGTGTTCCTGCGGACCTCCGTGGGCGTCTCGGCCGGACTGGTCGCGGGCCCCGCCGTGGCGGCCTGGCCCGCCGCCACGGCCTCGGCCGCCACCAACGCGTCCGCCGCCTTCGTGGACTCGTACACCACGAACGTCATCGGCAACCTCACCTCCGAGACCAACGCGGCCGTGCACATCCTCGACGGCTTCGCGCGCATCTGGAAGACAGGCGCGGCCTGGAACACCGGCACCCCGCTGATGCCCGAGGTCCTGCGCGCCAACGTGCGGTACAGCGTGCACGTCACCCGGCGCCGCACGGACGCCGAGGCCCGGACGGCGTTCATCCAGGACCGCCAGCACCAGAGTTACGCGGTGATCGCCGGCCTGGGCCCGCTCGCGGACCTCTACCGGAGCGGGGCGAAGGCCGTCACCGGGATCACCTCGGCGCCGGACGGCATCCCGGCGGGCAAGATCAACGACACGCTCCCGGCCGACGCGCCCGCGGGCTCCGCGCTGGGTGCCGGTTCCCACACCTCGGACCTGGGCAAGGTCGCCGAACTGGTCGACACCGTGCGCGGCCCGTTCGCGTCGAGCAACCCCTCCAAGCTCGCCTACCAGTACCCGCGTCCGTGGCGCATGAACGAGGACAGCGAGGTCGTCGACACGGGGAGGACCGACGAACTGGGCTATCCCGTCTACGAGTCCGACGTCGTGGTCGTCCCGCAGCTGCTGAGGCAGCGCGGCAGCGACCCGGCCGACGACGGTGGCTTCTCCAGCGGCCACACGAACGCCTTCTATCTGGCGGCGCTGGCGATGGCGTACGCGGTCCCGGAGCGGTTCCAGGAGCTGGTGGCCCGCGCCTCCGAACTCGCCCACACCCGCATCGTGGCGGGCATGCACAACACCGTGGACGTGGTCGGCGGCCGGGTCCTCGCCACGGCCCTCGCGGCGGCGGCGCTCACCGACCCGAAGAACTCCGGCCTCAAGGCGGCAGCACGCGCCCAGGCCTCCGCGTACTTCCAGGAGAAGACGGGCACGACCGCGGACACGCTGTACGCGTACGCGCACTCGGCGGTCCGGGACACCGACCCGTACGCGGACCGAGCCGCCAACTGGTCAGCGGTGGAGCCCCGGTTGACGTACGTCCTGCCCAAGCGGCACTCGCACGACCGCATGACCGTGCCGAAGGGCGCGGAGGTCCTGCTGGAGACGCGTCTGCCGTACCTCACGGCCACCCAGCGGCGCGAGGTGCTGCGGACGACCGCACTGCCCGCCGGTTACGTCCTGCTGGACGGCTTCGAGCAGTGGGGGCGGCTGAACCTCTTCGCCGCCGCCGACGGGTACGGGGCCTTCGACACGGATGTGCGCGTCACGCTGGACGGCGCGGCCGGTGGTTTCGGTGCCGCCGACACCTGGCGCAACGACATCGGTGGCCGGGGCGCGCTCGTCAAGCGCGGCAGCGGCACGCTGACGCTCACCGGCGACAACGAGTACTCCGGCGGCAGCACGGTGGAGGAGGGTGTCCTCGCGACCGGTTCGGCGGACGCGCTCGGGTGTGGTGACGTACGGGTCAAGGGCGGGACGCTGCGGGCTGCTTCGCCGCTTCGCGTGCGGGGGGTGTACGCCCAGGCGTCCGGCACGGTTCTCGACGTAACGCTCGACGGGGATCGGGCACCGGCGCTGAAGGTGAGTGGTCGTGTACTGCTCGACCGGGGCAGTCGGCTTGCCGTGCGGCTGGACGGCTCCTACCGGCCGCGGCGGGGGGCCGTTCTTCCTGTGATCGAGAGTCGGGTGCTGCAGGGGCGGTTCGCGAGCGTGACCGTGGACGGGGTCCGTGCGGAGCAGGTGTTCACGGGGCGTGGGTTGTCTGTGCGGGTCCCCTAGTCTCTTCCGGCGGAGCGCTCTGCCAGAGCGCTCCGCCGGCGGTGAGGGATCCGCGGGTCGGTGGGGGCTGGTCGCGCAGTTCCCCGCGCCCCTGAAGGGGCGCGTCGGACCCGGTCCCGGTGTGTCAGTGGCCCTCCAGCAGCCATGCTCTGCCGCCGTTGGTCGGAGTGGCGGGTGGGGCGGGGGCGGAGAGCCAGTCGGCGACCGTGCGTGCGATGGGCTGGCCCGAGTCGATCTCTATGAAACCGAACTGGCCGGACTGGTTGCACTCCAGGAACCACCACATGCCCTCGGCGTCCTCGGCGAAGTCGAAGGCGCCGTAGGCCAGTTGGGCCTCCCGGAGATAGGTGACCACGCCGGCGGCGACACACGAGGGCACGTCGGCGGGGCGCCAGGGAGCGTCGGAGGTGGCGAACCGTACGTCCACCTCGTCGGGGTCGGCGTCCGGGTCGACCACCTTGCGGGCGGCGTGGATCCGGTCGCCGACACAGGTCAGCCTGATGTCGGCCCGCTTGGCCACCCGCCGTTGGAGCAGGGTCGGGCCGTAGGCCACGGCCGCGAAGTCCGCGTCGGGCGCGACCCTGCTGGTCGGGACCGCCCTGGGCGGCTCCTGCGGGTGCGCGCCCGAGACAGGCTTGACCACCAGGTCCGGGAAGCGGTCCGCGAAGTCACGCGCGGCCTGCGGGAACGTGGTGATCAGTGTGGCGGGTACGGGCAGTCGGCTGAGCTGGGCGAGGTGGAGCTGCCAGGGCTTGTGCCGGGCCCGCCGGGCCGCGTCGGGGTGGTTCATCCAGCGCGCGTCGGTGGAGCGCAGCATGCCGTAGAGCGCCTGGGCGGACTCCTCGGTCAGCCAGTCGGAGGGCTCGGCGACCCGGCTCGCGGGCACGCCGGGCCTGCGGACCCAGACGGACCGCAACCCGTTCATGCTCACCAGCCGGCCCCCGACGGACAGGTGTCCGCGGAAGACGCCGTGCACGTACTCCCCCGACAGGGCCACGGGGCCCGGCAGGTCCGCGGGGTCGAGGCGGACGACCGGAACCCCGGTCCCGTCGAGTTCGGCCACCACCATGTCCGCGGTCACATCCTGTTCGCACGTCAGGATCAGAACCGTCATCGTCAGGGGTCCGGCTTCAGTCGTCGAAGTGGGTCTTCGAGCCTGCCGTGGAGGTGGTGGCCCCCAACTCCCGCAACACGGCGTAGTCATGAGCGGCGAGCCGCCCGTCCGGGAGCACGTTCAACTGCAGTCTGGAGTCATAGGCATACGGAACGCTGACCTCCAACTGCTGGGCCGGACGGGCGTAGTTGAGCGCGAACGGTCGCATCGGTTCTCCTTGCTCGGTGCGAACCCGATGAAGCGGATCGTGACGCTCCGGCGTCACGTCGCCTGACAGGTTTGCAGGGCTTCCACGGAGATATACGAATCGAACAGGCGAATGGTTGCCTCACGCAGCGTAGTCATCGGACCAGTACGTTCCGTGACGTGATCCGACCGGGCCGATCCTGCGTGCATGGGGCAGCCATTCGACTCCTATGACGCACGCCCCGGGGTTACGGATCCGGGGTCGAGCCGCAGTTCAGCGCACTGGCGCACACCTTCGCCCTTCGAACGCCTCGCGCGCCCGTGAGGTACCCCGGGGGCCGGCGGCGCCTGGGCGCGCCGGACCACAGGTCGTCGAACATGTCCGGCCGTGGCCATGAAATCCATTCGGAGGACACCCCCCTCACGGCTACTCTCGTAGCGCTTTCCGATCTCCCCGCCCCGTTGCCGACCTCTTGCCGCAGTCCCCTTCCAATCCATTTCCGCCCGTTTTCTACCGTCAGCCGGAGGCAGCCATGGATCAGTTGCAGCAAGAAGTGGATCCGGTCGAGGTCGGTCTCGATCCGGTGGCGCTGGACCGTCTCGACCGGTTCTACGCCCGTCGCGTGGACGACGGCCTGCTGCCCGGGTACCTCATTTCCGTGGCTCGTCACGGCCGGGTCGCACATCTCACGTCGTACGGTCTGCGCGACCGGGAGGCCGGCGTCCCGGTCACCGCGGACACCGTGTGGCGGCTCTACTCGATGACCAAGCCGGTGGCGTCCGTCGCCGCGCTGATGCTCCACGAGGAGGGCCTGCTCGACCTCGACGACCCCGTCGCCCGCCACCTGCCCGCCTTCGCCGACCCCCAGGTCTACGAGAGCGGCGCGGGCGACGACATCAGGACCCGCCCGGCCGAGGGCCCCGTCCTGGTCCGGCACCTCCTGACCCACACCGCGGGCCTGACCATCGGCGCGTACCGCACCCACCCGGTGGACGCCCTCTACCTGGCGGCCGGAGTCGAGATCGCGGCACCGAAGGACGCGGACCTCGCCGAGGCCTGCGAGGTGTACGCGGGTCTGCCGCTGCAGTTCGAGCCCGGGACCGAGTGGAACTACTCGGTCGCGACCAACGTGGTCGGGCGGCTCATCGAGGTGGTGACGGGCCGGCCGCTCGACGAGTTCCTCGCCGAACGGGTCTTCGCGCCCCTCGGGATGACGGACACCGGCTTCTGGGTCTCAGGAGAGCGGGCGGACCGGCTGGCCGCCCTGTACGAGGAGAAAGAGGACGGTGCGATCGCCCGCATCCCGGGACCGTCGGTGCACGAGCGCCCGCGCCTGCTCTCCTGCGTCGGCGGGCTGGTGGGGACGGCCCGCGACTACCACCGCTTCATGGAGTTCCTCCGCCGGCGCGGCGAACTCGACGGCGTCCGGCTGCTGTCCCCCGAGACCGTGGACACCATGACCGCGAACCACCTCCCCACCGACCTCCACGCCTTCGGCAGCAAGCCGATCCACGGCCAGCCGGGCAACGCGGGCCTCGGCTTCGGCCTCGGCGTCTCGGTCGTCGTGGACGCCGACCGCACGGAGTCCCCGGAGAGCGAGGGCTCCTACGGCTGGAGCGGGGCGGGCGGTACGACCTTCTGGATCGACCCGCGCAACGATCTGACCGTCCAGCTCATGACACAGGTGCGGCCTGCGGGGATGCTCTCCTTCCACGAACTGAAGGGGTTCGTGAGCGAGGCGCTCGGCGGCTGAGGAGGGCCCAGCGGGTCATTGACTATCGTTGCCCGACCACCCGGCCCAGGAGCCGGCGACTTCGGGAGGGCGCGGGATGGACACGGGGCGGGACGGCTGGATACGGGTGCCCGTCGGGGACGACGCGGCTCGGTGGGCGACACGGGCCGACAGCCGTCCCGTGCTGCTCGTCGTGCACAACGTCACCGCGGCGACGCGGCTCCTGGACGTCCTGCCGCTGTTCCACGACGACCTCCGGGTGCAGCTCCTCGCGACGACTCCCGGGTCCTCCGCGTTCCGCGCGGGTCTCGCCGAGTTGTTCGCGAGAGTCGATGTGCCGGTGGTGCCCTGGGAACAGGCGGTTCGCCTCCCGGCGAAGCTGGCGATCTCGGCGAGCTTCGGCGGCCAACTGGCCGCACTTTCATGCCAATTGACCATATTGTCCCACGGTGTCGGCTACACTAAGAAACTCGCGACGCCGGGAGCCGGGAGCCGGGAGCCGGGAGCCGGGAGCCGGGAGCCGGGAGCCGGGAGCCGGGAGCCGGGAGCCGGGAGCCGGGAGCCGGGAGCCGGGAGCCGGG
>NZ_JBITFQ010000052.1:22093-34339 GCF_044456225.1 Streptomyces sp. NPDC050988
GGAGTGCGCCTGTGTTCGGGCTGTCCCGGGAGTGGTTGCTCGACGCGGACGGGGCGCCTTTCGTGGACGCGCTGGTGCTGTCCCACCCCGAGCAGTTGGAGCGGCTGCGGGCGGCCTGCCCCGAGGCGGCGCACTCGGCGGTGCTCGCCGGAGACCCCTGCTTCGACCGCGTCCTGGCGGCGCGCGGGCATCGCGAGCGCTTCCGGCGAGCCCTCGGCACCCACCCCGGCCAGCGACTGGTGCTCCTCAACTCCACCTGGCACACGGGGTCGTTGTTCGGCGACGGCGGTGACGACCTCCTGCCGTCGCTCCTCCCCCGGCTGACCTCCGAGCTTCCCGCCGACGAGTACCGCGTCGCGGCTGTCCTCCACCCCAACGTCTGGTACGGACACAGCCCCGGCCAGATCCGTATCTGGCTGGACCGCGCCCGCCGGGCCGGGCTCACCCTGGTCGACCCCCTCGACGGATGGCGGCAGGCCCTGCTCGCCGCCGACGTGGTCATCGGCGACCACGGTTCGGTCACCTACTACGCCGCCGCACTCGGCACCCCCGTACTCCTGGGCGCGGCTCCCCTGGCCGCGCTCGACCCCGACGCGCCGATCTCGGACTTCGTGCGGGAAGCGCCCCGGCTCGACCCCACGGCTCCCCTGCGCCCGCAACTGGACGCGGTGATGTCCGGGCACCAACCCCTCCCGGGCCCGGCCGAGTTCACCACCTCGCACCCCGGCGAGTCGGCGGCCCGGCTGCGCCGGCTCTTCTACCGCCAGCTGGGCCTGCCCGAGCCGGACGAGCCCGCCCTCCTCGAACCGCTTCCCCTGCCACCGTACGAACCCCCGTCCCGTACCGCCCCGTTGAGGGTGCTGACCTGGCTGCGCGGCTCGGGTGAGGTCGCGGTGGAGCGGTACGCCGGGCCGCGCTCCGAGCCGCCCCGCGACGGCGAGGTCCATCTGGCCGTGCACGAGGACACCCGTGATCCGGCCCAACTCGCCGTCGCCGACGTGGTGTTCCGCGAGGGCTCGGCCACCGATCCCCGCTTCGGCTCCCCGGCCCGGTGGACGGCCGAGGCCCTCCTCCGCCATCCGCACAGCGCCCTGGCGGCGTACGTGACCTCCCCCGACGCCTGCACCGTACGCACCCGTGGCGGTCAACTCCTGTGTCTCACCGCCGAATCGGCCGAAACGGCGGGCTCGGCCGCCGACCCCGCCGCATACGCCTCCGCCCTGCACGCCTGGCTCGCGGCGGGCAAGGCGGTGGAGGAACTGATCCCCGAGGGCCTGACCGTCCGGACCGGCGCGGCCGTCCACTCCGTACGGGTCACTTCTGTACGGGTCACTCCGGCCTGACGGCGACGCACCGCTCGCGCAACGTCCGCAGATACGCGAGGTGATACTCGGCCTTCTCCGGGGTGAGCGCGGCGATCGCCTCGTCGACGAGGGGCAGCGCCTGTGCGAACTCCTCGCCGTCCAGGCGGGTTTCGGCGAGGTCGGTGAGCGTGCGCGCCCGGTTGTAGGCCTCGCCGCTCTCCCTGAAGAACGCCAGTGCCCGCTCCAGCCTCTCCCGCGCCTCGGCCCGTCGCTGAAGCCCGCGCAGCGCCCGCCCGCGATGCCGCTCCAACAGGGCCAGTGCGCGCGGCAGATCACGGGCGCCCTCGTCCTCGGGGCCGATCCCTCCGTAGATCCCGTACGACTCCTCGAAGCAGTCGTACGCCTCCTGGAACCGCCACTGCCTCAGCCGCAGCAGCCCCAGGAACTCAACGGCGGAGGCATGTCCACGCGGATGCCCGGCGGCCCGCTCGTCCCGTGCCGCGGCGAGGGCCTCGCGCTCCGCCTCGTCCCAGAGGCGCAACTCGGTGAGGGTGTGGGCGAGTTGGGCATGCAGCGCCCCTGCTTCGCGCGTGCCGGGGAACCGCTCGTCGACCACCCGTACGGCGATGCGCAGCGCGGGCAGGAGGACGTCGTGGTGACCCGCCTTGAGCTGGAGCGGCCAGAGTGCCCGGCCGAGCCGTACGACGGTGTCCGCGTCCCCGAACTCGTCGGCGAGGCCCATCACTCGCACCAGGTTGCCCGCCTCGGCGGTGAGCGAGTCGAGTGCCGCACCCCGGTCGGCGTACGGCACGGCGTCCGCTCCGGCGGGCAGCTCCGGAATCCGCCAGCTCTCCGGCAGGACCGCCCGCGCCGCGCTCACAGCCGACAGCAGGTATCCCTCGATGGCGCGGTTCATCGCCGCCGAGCAGGCGACGATCCCGTCCTCGCGGGCCGCGGCGGCCTCGGCGTGGGCGCGTACGCCCTCCCGGTAGCGGTAGCGCCCGTCGCCCACCCGCTCCAGCAGCATGACGTCGGCGAGTTCCGCCAACCACCCGTCCGCCTCGGCCTGTTGGAGACCGGCGGCCCGTGAGGCCCCCGTCGCGTCGAGCGCGGGCAGGTCGCACAGCGCGGCCAGCCGGTAGAGCCGTGCCGCGCCGGGTGCCAGCAGCCGGTACGAGTCCTCGGCGGCGGCGCGTACGGGATCGGTCTCGGGGGACACGGCAGAGGCCTCCGGCGGGGGTGCGGAGAGACGGGGAACCGCGGCCTTGATGGCGTACGGCGAACCGGCGCAGCGGGCCAGCAGGGACGGCACCGTGGCGCGGGCGGCCGCCAGGGCGGGCTTGTCGACCAGGGCGGCCAGCAGCCGCTCCGAGTCCCGCTCGGTGAGCGGTCCCACCGGGATCGACAGGGCGTCGAGACCGGTCAGGCGATGCCGGGCGCCGACGATCGTGAACACCTCGGGCGCCGAGCCGATCACCGGCTCCACCTGGGCGGCGGACCGCGCGTGATCGAGGATGACCAGCAGTCGCCGGTCGGCAGCGTACCGGCGGAACAGTTCCTGCCGCTCAGTGAAGGCAGGGGGCAACTCCTCGTCCCGCAGGCCGAGTTGCCGCAGCACCTCGCCGAGCGCCCGTGCCGCGTCGAGGGGTGTGCCCGTGCCGCCGCCGCGCAGGTCCACATGGATCTGGCCGTCCGGGAACCGCTCGGCCGCCCGCACGCCCCAGTGGGTGGCGAGCGTGGTGACGCCCATGCCCTCCGGCCCGTACAGCAGGGCGAGCCGGGGCCGCCCGTCGGACGTGCGCCGGGACTCCTCGTCGAGCCGCTTCAGCGCGTCCCGCCGGTCGGTGAAGGACCGTATGGACGGGGGCAGAGTGGGCCGCCCGACCAAGCCGCCGGGTGGTCGCACTCCGCCCGCGAACTCGGCCCAGGCGCGGGCGAGTCGTGGATCGCCGAGCACTCCCTCGTGCACGACCCGCGCCACGGCCTCGACCTCGGCCGGGTTCGCGGGCGCGGCCACCTCACGCCCGGCGATCCTCCGCACGAGCCCACCGGCCGACTCCCAGGCCCACTTCCCGGCCTCGTTGGCCATCCCGGAGCCGACAGCCCCGAGCACGCCCGCCACAGCGGCCACCGACATGGGCTCCAGCATCCCGCACTCCCCGTTCCCGACGCCCTGAAGGATCAACCGTAGCGGCAGGTCGGGTCCGAAGGGCTCGCGTGGACGTTCAGGAGTCCTTGCCCGTCCGTAGGGTGAAGTCGACGCCGTCCCGGGCGAGTTCGGCGAGCCAGTCCTCGGACCGCTCGGCCGTCTCCGCCGCCCGGTTGAGGCCGGGTGGCAGACCGTCGCCGAGGATCCGCTTCACCCCGAGCGCGAGCGTCCGCGACACGCACCGCGCCATCGCGCTCTCCTCCGCGTCGCCCTCCAGGTCCAGCAGGTAGCGGCCCGACCAGGTCCGGTCCGTCCGGTCCGAACCGGCGCGTACGTCGAGGGAGACGGCGAGGACGACGCGGTCGCGGTCGGCGTCGGTGGTCGGGTAGCGGGCGGCCAACTCCTGGGCGAGGGCCGCGATTCGCTGGTCGTCGCCGTGGCGGAGTTCCTCGAAGACCGGCTGCCAGGCGTCGAGCCAGCCGTCGAGGCGGAGGGTGCCACGGATGAAGGTCTGTGGCTTCCAGGCCGGGGGCAGTCCGTACTGGTCGACGAAGGGGAGGCTGTCGCGGTTGGGGTAGACCTCGAACGGTTCGCCGTCCACCACGTGGGGGCGTGTCGCCTCCCAGGGACGCGGGGCCGTGGTCTCGGCGCCGGCCTCGATGTAACGGGCGGGCGAGCGCAGGGCGTTGAGGACGCCCGCCGGGGCCCAGCTGAACCGGTACCTGAAGTCGTTCGGTACGGCCGGGATGCCGCCGCAGTAGGAAGTGAGGCTGACCTCGGCGGTCGTGTCGGCGCCGATCTCCTCGCGGGCCCGGGCGATGAGGCTGTGCGCGAAGAGGTGGTCGATGCCCGGGTCGAGGCCGGACTCGGTGAGGACCACGACCCCGGCGGCCGTGGCGGCGGGCACCTGGTCGAGGACCGCATCCGAGACATAGCTGGAGCAGGCGAAGTGGGCCCCGCGGCTCACACAGGCGGCGAGCAGCCCAGCGTGTTCGGGGGCCGGGAGCATCGAGACCACCACGTCGCCGGGCGCAAGTTCCGCCGTCAGGGCCGGGAGCGTGTACGCGCGTGGCTCGACGCGGCCGGTGAGGCCGCGGGTCTCCAGGCTCCGGGCGGCCCGCTCCTCGGTGCGGTGCCACAGCCGTACGCGGTCGGCCGCGTCGCACAGCGCGGCGAGTCCGCTGCCGGTGGACAGGCCCGCGCCGATCCAGTGGACGGTGCCGGAGGCGGGGACGGGGACGGGGACGCCGGCAGGCTGGGCGGTGGTCTCAGGCATCGCGGAACTCCCCTTGCGTCAGGCCGAGTTCACTGCACGTCTCGTGGTACCGGTCCAGGTCGCGGCCCCATGCCCCGGCCACCCCGAACTCCAGGAGCTGTGGCGTCAGCGCCGCCGAGAAGTCCGTGCTCGCCTCCTTGGGCAGCAGGGACGGCAGGTTGTCGATGGCGATGAGGTCGAGGGCGGGCTCCTCGTGCAGGCGCCGCACGGGGTCGGTCCAGTCGGTCACTGTGTCGTAGACCGGCAGGACGTTGTAGGGGGAGCCGACGTCACAGGTCACGTCGCAGACCGTGTGCAGCCGGCGGCCCGGTTCGTCCAGGTCCTTGTCCGTGAGGAAGGGCGTGCTCGGCCCAGAGGTGAGGACGGTGTTCACCATCAACTCGTGGTCCAGCAGGGCGTGTCGGTCCAGGTCGCGGGTCTCGGCGAGGTCCCAGCAGGTGGGGTCGAGCCCCGCCTCGGTGAGTGCCACCCGCGCACCCCGTCCGGAGCGGCCCAGCGCGCCGATCACCAGCGAGGCGAACTCGGTGTCGCCGGGGGCCGGTTGGAGTTCCGCGTCCAGTTCCTCCTTGGACGTCGGCCGCAGTGGACCGCTCAGCCGGCCTCGGTGGTGCAGTACCGCGAGGGCCGCGCCGACATAGCCGGCCCAGTAGCCGAAGGCGGCGAGCCTGCGGCCGTTGTCGTCCACCAGGTACTCCAGGTCGAACAGCGCCCCTCCCCCGGCGACGAACCGGCGCAGCAACGCCTCCGCCCCGGGCTGTGCCTTGTACGCGTGCCCGAAGAAGACATGACGGTGCCTCAACTCATCAGGCCCGTCCGGGAGTTCCTTGAGGCCGACGATCACCGCGTCCGCCGGGGCGTCGGTCCAGGAGCCCGCCGAGACGACTCGGCACCCCGCCTCCTCGTACGCCCCGATCGGGAAGACCCGCTGCGGGGAGTCCTCGACGGTGAGCGTCACGCCGTTCCCGACGAGCCGCCGGGCGTCGGACGGCACGATCGGGGTGCGTCGCTCGGTCGTGCGGGTCTCGTGGCGCAGCCACAAGTGGAGCTCGGTCATACGCAGTTGACCTCCGGTCTCAGGGCATCGGCGGCGAACCGTTCGGCACGCAGCGGGGTGATGTCGACGAAAGGATCATGCCCCAGGAAGAGATCGCGGACGACCTCGCCCACGGCGGGCCCCTGGAGGAAGCCGTGCCCGGAGAACCCGGTCGCGTACAGGAAGCGGGAGACCGAACTCGCCTCGCCGATCAGCGCGTTGTGGTCCGGGGTGATCTCGTACAGGCCCGCCCAGCCGCCCGTCCTGCGCAGGTCGAGCAGGGCGGGTGCGCGGTGCTCCATGGCCTCGCAGAGGCGGGGGATCCAGCGGTCGTGGGTCTCGGTGGCGAAGCCGGGCCTCTCGTCCGGGTCGGACATGCCGACGAGGAGGCCCGGGCCCTCGGTGTGGAAGTACAGGCTGCTCGTGAAGTCGATGGTCATGGGGAGGCCGGACGGAAGGTCCGGGACCGGTTCGGTGACGGCGATCTGGCGGCGCAGCGGCTCCACCGGAAGGTCCACGCCGGCCATCGCGCCGACGGCCCGCGACCAGGCGCCCGCCGCGCAGACGACGGCCGACGTGTCGATCCGGCCCAGGTCCGTGACGACGGCCGTGATGTCGTCACGGACGGTCTCGATGCCGGTGACCTCGCAGTGGCGTACGACCGTCGCGCCGTGGCGGCGGGCGGCGGCCGCGTAGCCGTGCACCACGGCCTCGGGCGTGCAGTGGCCGTCGTCCGGGGAGAAGGCCGCGGCGAGCAGTCCGTCGGTGGTGATCAGCGGCGAGAGGCGGCGTGCCTCGGCCGGGTCCAGCATGCGGCTGGGCACGCCGAGTCCGTTCTGCAGCCGCACCCCGGCCTCGAACGCCTCGACCTCCTCCGGTGTCGACAGCAGGAAGAGGTAGCCGACGCGGTGCAGCCCGATGTCGTGGCCCGTCTCCTCGCCGAAGCGGGCGAACGCCTCCAGGCTGCGCGCGCCCAGCTGGATGTTGAGCTCGTCGGAGAACTGCGCGCGCACTCCGCCCGCGGCTCGCGAGGTGGACCCGGAGGCGAGTTCGTCCCGCTCGACGAGCACCACGTCCGGCACTCCGGCCCGTGCCAGGTGGTAGGCGATGCTCGTGCCCATCACCCCGCCGCCGATGACGACGGCCCCCGCGCGTCCGGGCACCCCGGTCATGAGCCGACCCCCTGGGCGCGAGCGGCGTCGATGACCGCCCAGGCCGCGGCGGCGTCCTGAATGCCGATGCCGACGCTGTTGTAGTAGACGATGTCCCGCTCGGTCGTACGTCCCTCGCGGCGGCCGGTGAGCACCTCGCCGAGCGCGATCAGGTCCACGTGGGTGAGCGTTCCGGAGCTGAGCGCGTCCACGATCGGCCCCGCGTGTTCCGCCGCGGTCTCGGGGTCGTCGACGACGACGGCCGCAGCGCGCCGTACGACCTCGGTGTCGACCTCGCTGCGAGTCGGTTCGAAGGATCCGACGCTGACGACCGTGCAGCCCGGCGCGAGCCACTCGCCCCGGACGACGGGCGTGCTGCTGAGCGTGCAGGCGGCGACCATGGGCAGTCCGGCGACGGCTTCCTCCGCCGAGTCGACGGCCTTGACGGGGATGCCTAGTTCGGCCGCGAGGAGGCGCGCCGCGCGTGCTCTGCGCTCCGGGGACGGGCTCCAGATCCGTACGGCCCTCAGGTCCCGGACCCGGGCGACGGAGCGTGCGTGCGCGAGGGCCTGGGTGCCGGAGCCGATCAGGCCGAGTTCGGTGCTGTCGGGGGTGGCGAGTGCGTCGAAGGCCACGGCGCTGGCCGCGGCGGTGCGCAGGGTCGTCACCGCCGTGCCGTCCATGACGGCGACGAGTTGCCCGGTGACCGGGTCGAGCGCGTTGATCACGGCGTGGATCGTCGGCAGCCCGGCGGCGGCGTTCCCCGGGTTGACGCTGCCGATCTTGGCGACGGCCCCGGTGTCCGCGGAGAGCCGCGCGAGGTACGCGAACAGGACACTGTCGTCGAACCCGCTCGGATGCATGATCTTGCCGGGCAGCTCGGCCGTGCCGTCGCCGAGCGCCGTGAAGGCGGCCCGCTGGGACCGGATCGCGGTGTCGGTGTCGAGCAGCGCGGCCACCTGGTCGCGGAAGAGATGGAGGACGTCGTCGGTCATCCCTCTTCCCTTCCCCTGTCCGCGCCGATGTCACCGCGGTCGGGGCGTCCGGGTGACACTCGTCCTGACCACACCGCCGCCCGGCCGCCGGCCGCCGCGCGCCACTGGGGACGCGCGGCGCGCGAGGCCGGCCGCGGGGCCGGTCGGCCGGGTCAGACGCGGTGGCCCACCACGGCGTCCAGGTGCGGCAGGTCGTGGTCCAGGCGCTCCCGCTTGGTGCGCAGATAGGTGATGTTGTCCTCGCAGGGCGGGATCAGCAGCGGGACCTGCGCGTCGACCTCGATGCCGTTGCGGAGCAACGCCTCGCGCTTGCGCGGGTTGTTGGACAGCAGTCTCACGGAACGGACGCCGAGGTCGTGCAGGATCTCCGCGGCCACGCCGTAGTCGCGGGCGTCCACGGGCAGCCCGAGCGCGAGGTTCGCCTCGACGGTGTCGAGCCCCTCCGCCTGGAGCTTCATCGCCTGGAGCTTGGCGAGCAGGCCGATCCCGCGGCCCTCGTGGCCCCGCAGATAGATGAGGATGCCACGCCCCTCCGCCACGATCTCCCGCAGTGCGGTGGAGAGTTGGGGACCGCACTCGCAGTGCCGGGAGCCGAACGCGTCACCGGTGAGGCACTCGGAGTGCAGCCGGGTGAGCATTCCGTCTTTCTGGATGTCACCGTAGACCAGAGCCACTTGTTCGTCTCCGCGGGTACGGTCCAGGTAGCCGACGGCCTGGAAATCGCCGTACACCGTGGGCAGCGGGGCATTCACGACCCGCTCGACACCGGCGGAGTGGGCTTTCCCGGCGAGTACGCCATCTATTTCTGTCATGATTCTGGTTCCTAAGCAGAGACGAAAGGTCGCGAGAACATGGGCAATTCGGGCGGTTCGGAAATACGACTCACGGTGTCAGGGCAGTTGCCGACGGACACCACGGAAGACGTACGCGCACGAGGTGCCGGCGCCGCCCGGCAGGTCGCCGTGCTTCCCGTGGGCAGCTTCGAGCAGCACGGTGCGTTTCTTCCGCTGTCGACGGACACGCTCGTCGCCTGCGCGATAGCCCAGGAAATAGCTGCCGCATTCCCCGTTCACCTCCTTCCTCCGGTGACGATCTCCTGCTCGCACGAACACGCGGCCTGGCCGGGAACGGTGAGCATTTCCTCCGTGACGCTCCATGCGGTGGTGCGGGACATTGCCGACTCGCTGCGTCGGTCGGGTGTGGACACCCTCGTGGTGGTCAATGGACATGGCGGCAATTACGTATTGGGCAATGTCGTGCAGGAATCCACGGCCGCCGGTGCCCGGATGGCTCTTTTCCCGGCCGCGGAGGACTGGGAGACGGCGCGTGAACAGGCCGGTATACAGACCTCGTTGCTCACCGATATGCACGCGGGGGAAATAGAGACCTCCATTCTGCTGCACAGGCATCCCGAATTGGTCAGGCCGGGTTACGACACCTCCGACTTCGAGGCCGACGACCGCCGGCACCTGCTCACGCTGGGCATGTCGGCCTATACCAAGTCCGGTGTCATCGGCCGCCCTTCGAGGGCGTCCGCCGAGAAGGGGAAGGAACTCCTCGCCTCGCTGGCCGACTCCTTCGGAGCGTACTTCTCGCTGCTGACATCGGAGACCGGGCTTCCTGCGGTCGTCGATCGGCACTGAGTGTCCCCGTTTCCATCCGCGCGGGCCGAGATCCGGGGCGCCGGTGACTCCGTGTGCGAGTCCGGGCCCGGCTCGGCGGCCGCGTTCTCCTGCGGGCGCCGCAGCCCCGCGTACCAACGCGCCACCAGTACGGCGACACCGGGCAGGCTCGCGGCGAAGCTGAGCACGCCGTAGACCACGGCCACGGTCAGGCCCTGGGTCGCGCCCAGGCCCGCCGCGCCGAACGCCCAGGCGGTGACGCCCTCCCTGGGCCCCCAGCCGCCGACGTTCAGCGGCAGCCCCATGGCGATCAGGGCGAGCAGCGCCAGGGGCACCAACTCGGCGGCGGACGCGGTCGAGCCTGCCGCCCGGGCCGCGAGCAGGAACATCAGGACGTGTCCCGCGAGCACCACGACCGACGAGATCAGGACGCCCGGCCAGCTCCCGCGGGCCAGCAGCGCCCCGCGCGCCTCGGTGAGCGCGGCGCGCACGGCCCGGTAGCGGCGGGACGCGCGCGGCGCCCTGCCCCTGCTGCGGACCGCGCCCACGGTGACGACCCCGCACAGCGAGACGGCGACCAGCAGCACGGCGAGGTGCCGGGTCTCGGTCAGTACCGGCGACGGCTGGGTGAGCAGCACGGTCACGCCGACGGCGGCCAGGACCGCCTGTCCCGCGACCCGTTCGAGGACGACCGCACGCACCCCGCGGCCGACGTCGCCGGCGCTCTGTCCGTGCCGTACCGCGCGGTGCACGTCGCCGAGTACGCCGCCGGGCAGGGCCGCGTTGAGGAACAGCGCGCGGTAGTAGTCCGCGACGGCCGGGCCCAGCGGCAGCCTGAGTTTCATCCCGCGGGCCACCACGCACCAGCGCCAGGCGCTGAACACGGTGGTCAGCAGGCCGATGCCGAGCGCCGCGAGGAGCGTCGGGCCGTCGATCCGGCGCAGGCCGTCCAGGAAGACCCCGGTGCCGAGCCGCCAGGTGAGCACGGTGAGGATCACGACGCCGGCGATGGTGCCGAAGTGGGTGCGCAGGACGCGGGAGTTGAGGAGCGCCAGGACGGGACCCGCGACGCGGGCCAGGGCCTTGCGCGGGCCCCCGGTGGGCGTGTCCGCCGTCGCGTCGGCGGGAGCCGGCCTGGTCTCGCCGTCCCCACCGTCGAGGCGTACTCGTCCGGTCCCCTGTTCCTCCGCACCGCCGTCACGGACCGCCGACTCCGCCGACAACGCGTCGTCCAGAGCGGCCAGTGACTGTGCCTCGTCCGCCACCGCCGGCGTGCTCATCAGGCTCCCCCTGTCGGGCGGGCCAGGGCGAGCAGGTCACTGTGGTGCACCACCACGCCCAACTCGCCCGCCTCGCAGGCCGCGAGGCGCTCCTTGAGGTAGGCGTCGGCGCGCTCGGCCAGTGCCGGGCGCTCCTCGACTGCCGCGCCGACCCAGCCGCGCAGCCACTCCGCGGTCAGCGCCGACTCGTCCGGGCCGAGGCGCCAGGCGCTCGGGTGCACCCGAACCGTCGCACCGTGCCGGGCGAAGGCGTCGCAGGCCGCGTTGATCGCTTCGGGGCCGAGCAGGTCGCCGCGCCGCTGGTGGGCGTTGAACGCGTCGGCGATCTCCTCGTCCAGCGGGTGGGCCGGGGTGAGTTCGACGCGTCCGACCACGGAGAGCGTCAGGAGCGCTGGGCAGCCGGCTCCGGCGCAGGCCGCGGCCAGGGCCTCGATCTCTTCCGTGGTGAGGACGTCCAGCAGCGCGGAGGCCGTCACCAGCGAGGCGCCGGCCAGGGCGTCCGCGGTCAGCCGGGCGACGTCGCCACGCTGTGTCTCCACCGTGACGCGGCTGCCGTCGGCGGCCGACCGGGGCGACCCGACGGCGGCGAAGTGCAGCAGATACGGGTCGCGGTCGTGCAGCACCCAGTGCTGGGGCCCGTCGAGCCGGGGCGCGAGCCAGCGGCCCATGGAGCCGGTGCCGCAGCCCAGGTCGTGGATGACGAGCCCGCCACGCCCCGGCAGGTTCGCGAGCCGCATCCGCAGCGGGTCGAGCAGCTCGGCCGCCCGGGCGGCCGCGTCGACGGGCTCGCGCAGCTCCAGCCACTCGGGGGCATAGCGCGTCGTGTCGTCGGTGGCCTGGCCGCGGGTGCGGTCACCGAGCCGAATCGTTCCTGTGTCCCGTCCCTGACTGTCCCGTCCCTGACCGTCCCGCCCCTGGCCCGGAACCACGGCCCCGGTCTCGGTCGTCGTCGTCATCTCGTCGCGTCCCCGCCCTGCCGTGTGCGTCCCCTCACCACGTCCCAGCGAGGCGGTGCTCGTCTCCTCGTCGAGGCCGGGCTCGGCCGTCGTCATGCCATGTCCCGGAATCCCGGCCGGCGTCGTGCTCGTACCGCTCATGCCGCCCCCCTCCTTGCCTCGCTCTTCAGTCGCCCCAGGACACCCGACAGACTCCGGGCCGTGGCGGCCCAGCCTCCGAGGGACGCCCGGCGGGCGCGCGCGGCGGCCTTGAGGCGACGGCGTACGTCGGCCTCGCCGAACCAGCCGCGCAGTTCGGCCGCGAGGGCCGCGGGGTTCTCCGGCGGCACGAGCAGCCCGGGCACCCCGCCGTGGGGGGGGGGGCCGCCCCCCCCGGGGGGGGCGCCCCCCCCCCGGGCCCCCCCCGGGGGGGCCCGGGGGGGCGCCGCGGGGGCGGGCCAGCCGGGAGGCGCCGGCGTCGGGGGGGGGGCGCTCGGGTCG
>NZ_JBITFQ010000053.1:0-29439 GCF_044456225.1 Streptomyces sp. NPDC050988
TGCGTTTCCGACTCTATCAGACCGTTTTCCGATCCGATTTCCTCGGTGCTTTCCAGGTTTTCGCTTTCGCGTTTCCCTTTCCGGCGGTTCCGACTTTATCAGAAGTTCTGAGTCGGAATTCCCGCCCCGGTCGGGGTGGTCCGGACGCACAGTTGCGCCGGGTTCCCCTTCAGGCGGAGCCGTAAACGTACTGGAGCGGGGCGCCCCGATGCAAATCGAGGGGCCCCGCTCCGGGTTCACGCGTACGAGGTGCTCAAACCTCGACCACGACCGGCAGGATCATCGGCCGGCGGCGGTAGTTGTCGGAGACCCATTTGCCCAGCGTGCGGCGGATGAGCTGCTGCATCTGGTGGGGTTCGACGACGCCGTCCTGGGCCGACCTCTCCAGGACCTCGTTGATCCTCGGGAGGACGTCGGCGAAGGCGGAGTCGTCGATGCCCGAGCCGCGGGCCTGGATGTGCGGACCGCCGGTGATCTTGCCCGTGCTGGAGTCCATCACCACGAAGACCGAGATGATGCCCTCGTCTCCGAGGATCTTGCGGTCCTTGAGCGCGGGCTCTCCGACATCGCCGACCGAGAGGCCGTCGACGTACACGTATCCCGCCTGGACCTTGCCGGAGATCTTGGCCTTGCCTTCGACGAGGTCGACGACGACGCCGTCCTCGGCGATGACGATCCGGTCGTGCGGGACGCCGGTGAGGGCGCCCAGCTCGGCGTTGGCGCGCAGGTGGCGCCATTCGCCGTGGACCGGCATCAGGTTGCGCGGCTTGCAGATGTTGTAGAAGTACAGGAGCTCGCCCGCGGACGCGTGGCCCGAGACGTGCACCTTGGCGTTGCCCTTGTGGACGACGTTGGCGCCCCAGCGGGTCAGGCCGTTGATGACGCGGTAGACCGCGTTCTCGTTGCCCGGGATGAGCGACGACGCCAGGATCACCGTGTCGCCCTGGACGATGCGGATCTGGTGGTCGCGGTTCGCCATGCGGGACAGCGCGGCCATCGGCTCGCCCTGTGAGCCCGTACAGACGAGGACGATCTCTCGGTCCGGGAGGTCGTCGAGCGTCTTGACGTCGACGACCAGGCCCGGCGGGACCTTCAGATAGCCCAGGTCTCTCGCGATGCCCATGTTGCGGACCATCGAGCGGCCGACGAAGGCGACCCGGCGGCCGTACTCGTGGGCGGCGTCGAGGATCTGCTGGATGCGGTGGACGTGGCTGGCGAAGCTGGCCACGATGATCCGCTTGCCGGCGCCGGCGAAGACCTGGCGCAGCACGTTCGAGATGTCGCGCTCGGGCGGGACGAATCCCGGGACCTCGGCGTTCGTGGAGTCCGAGAGGAGGAGGTCGATGCCCTCCTCGCTCAGACGCGCGAACGCGTGTAGATCTGTCAGACGACCGTCCAGCGGAAGCTGGTCCATCTTGAAGTCGCCGGTGTGGACGACCATGCCCGCGGGGGTGCGGATCGCGACCGCGAGGGCGTCCGGGATGGAGTGGTTGACCGCGACGAACTCGCAGTCGAAGGGACCGATGCGCTCTCGGTGGCCCTCCGCGACTTCGAGCGTGTACGGACGGATGCGGTGCTCCTGGAGCTTCGCCTCGATGAGGGCGAGGGTCAGCTTGGAGCCGATGAGCGGAATGTCCGGCTTCTCGCGCAGGAGGAAGGGGACGCCGCCGATGTGGTCCTCGTGACCATGGGTGAGGACGATGCCCTCGATGTCGTCGAGGCGGTCCCTGACGGAACTGAAGTCCGGCAGGATCAGGTCGATTCCGGGCTGCTCCTCCTCCGGGAAGAGCACGCCGCAGTCGACGATCAGAAGACGGCCTCCGTACTCGAAGACCGTCATGTTTCGGCCGATTTCACCGAGCCCGCCGAGCGGGGTGACCCGCAGGCCGCCCTTCGGGAGGACCGGCGGAGCGCCGAGTTCAGGATGCGGATGACTCAAAAGACTCTCCTCACCACACGCGCCACGTACCTGGCAGGGCACGTGGCGCGCGTGACGTTCGTGCAGTAGCAGTTGTCTGGTGGAGCAGGCCCTCCGGCCTGCTGGTCGTGCGTATTCAGTTGTGAAGTCTGTGGTTAGAGCTGTACCCCGCCGGCGGCAAGATCGATCTTGAGCTGGGCGGTCTCCTCGGGTGACAGGCCGACCATGGGCAGACGCAGCGGTCCGGCGGGCAGGCCCTGGAGGGCGAGCGCGGCCTTGGTCGTCATGACGCCCTGTGTGCGGAACATGCCGGTGAAGACCGGGAGCAGCTTCTGGTGGATCTCGGTGGCCTTCTGGACGTCGCCGCTGACGTACGCGTCGATCATGGCCCGCAGCTCGGGGGTGACGACGTGACCGACGACGGAGACGAAGCCGACCGCGCCCACGGAGAGCAGCGGGAGGTTCAGCATGTCGTCGCCGGAGTACCAGGCGAGGCCGGAGCTGGCGATGGCCCAGCTGGCGCGGCCCAGGTCGCCCTTGGCGTCCTTGTTGGCGACGATACGCGGGTGCTCGGCCAGACGCACCAGCGTTTCCGTGTTGATCGGGACGCCGCTGCGGCCGGGGATGTCGTACAGCATCACCGGCAGTTCGGTCGCGTCGGCGATGACCTTGAAGTGCTGGTACAGGCCCTCCTGCGGGGGCTTGTTGTAGTACGGCGTGACGGTCAGGAGACCGTGTGCGCCGACCTTCTCGGCCGACCGGGCCAGCTCGACGCTGTGGCGCGTGTCGTTGGTGCCGACGCCCGCGACGACGTGGGCTCGGTCGCCGACCGCCTCCAGTACGGCTCGTACGAGATCCGCTTTCTCCGCGTTGCTGGTGGTCGGGGACTCGCCGGTGGTGCCGTTGACGATCAGGCCGTCGTTGCCTGCGTCCACCAGGTGGGTGGCGAGCCGCTGAGCGCCGTCGAGGTCGAGTGCGCCGTCCGCCGCGAAGGGCGTGACCATGGCGGTGAGGACCCGCCCGAAGGGGGTCTGCGGAGTGGAGGTCGGAGCCATGGGTAACACGCTACTCGCTGCTCAACGTGCGGTCTGCCCTCGGGGGCGGTGACAAGTCACGACAAAGGAGGAGCCCGGCACTGCCTGCTCGGGGGTTCAAGCAGCGCCGGGTCCGTTTGATCAGGCTAGATGAACTTCTCGAAATGCCGCAATACGGACACTTCGCATGGTTGACCCGTACACATGTGCCCGACCGGGTGACGGAGGTGCGTTACGGCGCCACGCGCCCGTTGGCATTGAAGGCGGCGTACGTGAGGGGCATGAGCCGGGCCCATTCGGCTTCCATCTTCTCGCCGACCATCTCGATCTCCCGCTGGGGGAAGGACGGGACCTTCGCCAGCTCGTGCTGGGTGCGCAGGCCGAGGAAGTGCATCAGCGAGCGGGCGTTGCACGTCGCGTACATCGACGAGAAGAGGCCGACCGGGAGGACCGCGCGGGCCACCTCGCGGGCCACGCCGGCGGCGAGCATCTCCTGGTACGCCTCGTACGCCCGGCGGTACGAATCCTCCATGACGCGGCCCGTCAGCTCCTGCTGGGCCTGGGTGCCGTCCACGAAGACGTACTTGCCGGGGCGGCCCTCCTGGACCAGCTTGCGGGACTCACCCGGGACATAGAAGACCGGCTGGAGCTCCCTGTACCGGCCCGACTCCTCGTTGTACGACCAGCCGACGCGGTGGCGCATGAACTCGCGGAAGACGAAGATCGGGGCGTTGATGAAGAACGTCATCGAGTTGTGCTCGAAGGGGCTGCCGTGCCGGTCCCGCATCAGGTAGTTGATCAGGCCCTTCGAGCGCTCCGGGTCCTTCTGCAGCTCTTCCAGGGACTGCTCCCCGACCGTCGAGACGCGGGCGGCGAACAGCACGTCGGAGTCGGAGGCGGTGTGCTTGACCAGCTCGACGGTGACATCGCTGCGGAAGCTGGGCTTGAGGTCGTCGGCGGGTGTGTCGGTCACGGCTTGGAGGGTCCTTCCCATCACTGGCTCGGGCGGCGTCCACTCTACGGCCCGGCACTGACAACGGGGCGTTCGGTGCCGTGCTGCGACATTCTTCGCCCAACTTCTGCGAAGTCGGTGAAACCGGGCACCAATTGGGGCTCTCGCTCGTCTGTATTGGTGACAGTGATTCGTTCGAGCCTCCAGAGGAGAAGCGCACTTCATGTTTCGTCGGCGCGAGCCCGTTCCGTTCGCCTTCATCGCCGAAGCCGACAGGTTCCGCAGCAATGTCACTCCCCCACCGCGTCAGCGGGCCTCCGCCGGCGAGCTGGCGGGCCGATGGCTCATAGGCCTCACCGTGGTCGCGGGCCTCGTGGGCTCCCTGCTCATAGGGACGCCCGCCCTCCAGGCCGACAGCTCACCTGCGCATACGCAGCAGTCGGACGCGTCGCAGGGCCGTTGACCCTCCCCGCTGCCCGGATGGCCTGGGAGCACCCCCATGGACCCCCGAGGGTGGTGACCGGAGATCCCGCTAGGTAGCCTCACCGGGCATAGTCCATGCGTGGATTGAGTGAGGATCAGTCGTGCCCCTGCCCTTTCTGACCGCCGATCGTGCTTTCGACGAGGCGGGCGAGGATCTCGCGCTGCCGTTCGACGATCGCGACCAGTGGCGACGCCCCTACCGGCCCGGACCGTGGCGCGTCGCCGCGGCGGCGCTTCTGCTGCTGCTCGCGTCGTACGTGCTGTTCGCGGCGGTCATCGTCGCGGCGGCCGGCAATCGGTCCGGTGGCGCGGTGTTCCTGGGGCTCGCGGCGCTCGTCATCGTCTGTGCCCTGCGGCTGCTGCGTATGGGCGCGTGGGTGAGCGCGTACGGGCTGCGCCGGGTCCGCTTCCTGATCACGAGCACGACCCCGTGGGCGAAGGTCCAGACGGTGCGGACGGTCCAGCAGCCGGTGCGCTGGCTCGGGCTGCCGCGCACGGTGCAGGGGCAGGCGCTCGTCCTCATCAGCGGCGACCGCTCCGGTGCCGAGCCGACACAGCTGCTGACCACGCACAACGCGGACTTCCTCGGGCGCCCCGACGCGTTCGACCGGGCCGCGGACGGCGTCGAGGTGTGGGCGGACGAGTACCGCGGGCACGCCTGACCGTCAGCACACACAGACAGTCGACACGGTGAAGGGGCCGGTCCGCAGGTGCGGACCGGCCCCTTCACCGTGTCTGTGTGCGTGCCTCAGGCCCGTACGGGTTTCCCGTCGTGCAGGGCGATCGCGTGCTGCATCGCCTTGCGGGCCCGGGGGGTGTCACGGGCGTCGTGGTAGGCGATGGCCAGCCGGAACCAGCTGCGCCAGTCGTCGGGGGCGTCCTCGGTCTCGGCCTTGCGCCTGGCGAAGACCTCGTCGGCCGAGTCGCGGTCGATCCGGCCGGCCGGGGTGCGCTTCAACTCGTCGACGGGCAGGCCGCCTTCGGCGTCGAGCTCGGCGGCGAGCCGATTGGCCCTGCTGACGAACTGGGTGTTCTTCCAGAGGAACCAGATGCCGATCACCGGCAGGATGAGGACGGCGACGCCGAAGGTGACGGTGAGCAGGGTGCCGCTCTGTATGAGCATCACCCCGCGGCTGCCGACCAGGACGAAGTAGACGACCAGGACGGCGGCCGTGACGGTGTATGTGATCTTCGCGCCCATGGCGGTTACTTCAGATCCAGGAAGTGTTCCAGGCCGAAGGTGAGGCCCGGGGTGTCCACGACGCGGCGTACGCCGAGCAGGATGCCCGGCATGAAGCTGCTGTGGTGGAGGGAGTCGTGGCGGATGGTGAGGGTCTCGCCGTCGGCGCCGAGCAGCACCTCCTGGTGGGCCAGCAGGCCGCGCATGCGGACCGAGTGCACCGGGACGCCGTCGATGTCCGCGCCGCGGGAGCCGTCCAGGGCCGTGACCGTGGCGTCGGGCTGAGGGGCGCGGTCCGCTCGCTGACGGGCGGCGGCGATGAGCTGGGCGGTGCGGTGCGCGGTGCCGCTCGGGGCGTCCACCTTGTTCGGGTGGTGCAGCTCGATGACCTCGACGGACTCGAAGTACGGCGCGGCCACCTGCGCGAACTTCATCGTGAGAACGGCGCCGATGGAGAAGTTCGGGGCGATGAGCACGCCCGTCTCCGGTGAGGCGGCGAGCGAGGTGTTCAGCTGCGCGAGGCGCTCGTCGGTCCAGCCCGTCGTGCCGACCACGGCGTGGATGCCGTGGCGGACGCAGAAGTCGAGGTTGCCCATGACCGAGGCGGGCGTGGTCAGCTCGACGACGACCTGGGCGTCGGCGTCCACCAGCGTCTCCAGCTTGTCGTCGCGGCCGAGGGCCGCCACCAGCTCCAGGTCCACGGCCGCCTCGACGGCTCGTACCGCCTCGGAACCGATGCGGCCCTTGGCACCGAGGACCGCCACGCGCAGCTTGCTCATCTTCTTGCTTCCTTACCGGATTCGGGAGTTACGCGACCGCTTCGTGCAGACGGGAAGCCTGTTTGTCCTTCAGCGGGCCGATGACCGACAGCGAGGGCCGCTGTCCCAGGATCTCGCGCGCCACCTCCCGTACGTCGTCCGGGGTGACCGAGGCGATCCGGGTCAGCATGTCGTCGACGGACATCTGCTCGCCCCAGCACAGTTCGCTCTTGCCGATACGGTTCATGAGCGCGCCCGTGTCCTCCAGGCCGAGGACCGTGGAGCCGCGGAGCTGGCCGATGGCGCGGCCGATCTCGTCGTCCGACAGGCCGTGCTCGGCGACCTGATCGAGTTCGTCACGGCAGATCTTCAGCACGTCGTGCACCTGGCTCGGGCGGCAGCCCGCGTACACACCGAAGAGACCGCAGTCGGCGAAGCCCGAGGTGTACGAGTACACGCTGTAGGCGAGGCCGCGCTTCTCGCGAACTTCCTGGAAGAGGCGCGAGGACATGCCGCCGCCCAGCGCGGTGTTCAGGACGCCCAGGGCCCAGCGGCGCTCGTCCGTGCGGGCCAGGCCCGGCATGCCGAGGACGATGTGGGCCTGCTCGGTCTTGCGGCCGAGGAGCTCGACGCGGCCCGCCGTACGGATGGAGCGGGAGCCGTCGCGCGGGGCGATCGGGGTCGCGTCGGGCTGCTTGAGGGCGCCCGACTTCTCGAAGGCGGCGCGGACCTGGCGTACGACCTTGTTGTGGTCGACGTTTCCGGCGGCGGCGACCACGAGGTGGGTCGGGTCGTAGTGCTTCTTGTAGAAGCGGCGGATGCGGTCCGCGGTGAGGGCGTTGACGGTGTCGACCGTGCCGAGGACCGGACGGCCGAGGGGGGTGTCGCCGAGCATGGTGTGCGCGAACAGGTCGTGCACACAGTCGCCCGGGTCGTCCTCCGTCATGGCGATCTCTTCGAGGATCGCGCCCCGCTCGACGTTCACGTCCTCTTCGAGGATCAGCGAGCCCGTGAGCATGTCGCAGACGACGTCGATGGCGAGCGGGAGGTCGGTGTCGAGTACGCGTGCGTAGTAGCACGTGTACTCCTTCGCCGTGAACGCGTTCATCTCGCCGCCGACCGCGTCGATGGCGGAGGAGATGTCCAGGGCGCTGCGCTGCTGCGTGCCCTTGAAGAGGAGGTGTTCCAGGTAGTGCGTGGCGCCGTTCAGAGCCGGCGTCTCGTCGCGCGAGCCGACGTGCGCCCAGATGCCGAAGGTGGCGGAGCGCACGGAGGGCAGGGTCTCGGTGACGACGCGCAGGCCACCCGGGAGGGTGGTCTTGCGGACCGTACCGATGCCGTTCTCGCCCTTGATCAGGGTTTGGGTACGGGCGACGGCCCGCGCCTCCGAGGAGATGCGGGCCGTCGCCGTGGAGCTGCTCGACGTCACTTGTCGCCGTCGTCCTTCTTGTCGTCGTCGGCGTTCTCTTCGCCCTCGATGACCGGGATCAGGGACAGCTTGCCGCGGGAGTCGATCTCGGCGATCTCGACCTGGACCTTGGAGCCCACACCGACGACGTCCTCGACGTTCTCCACGCGCTTGCCGCCGGCGAGCTTGCGGATCTGCGAGATGTGCAGCAGACCGTCCTTGCCCGGGAGCAGTGACACGAACGCACCGAAGGTCGTCGTCTTCACGACGGTGCCCAGGTAGCGCTCGCCGACCTCCGGCATGGTCGGGTTCGCGATGCCGTTGATCGTGGCACGGGCGGCCTCGGCCTGCGAGCCCTGGGCGGCACCGATGTAGATGGTGCCGTCGTCCTCGATCGTGATGTCGGCGCCGGTGTCCTCCTGGATCTGGTTGATCATCTTGCCCTTCGGGCCGATGACCTCACCGATCTTGTCCACGGGGATCTTGACCGTGATGATCCGCGGGGCGTTGGGGGACATCTCGTCCGGCGTGTCGATCGCTTCCATCATCACGTCGAGGATGTGGAGGCGGGCGTCACGGGCCTGCTTGAGGGCTGCGGCCAGGACGGAGGCCGGGATGCCGTCCAGCTTGGTGTCGAGCTGGAGGGCGGTCACGAACTCCTTGGTGCCGGCGACCTTGAAGTCCATGTCGCCGAAGGCGTCCTCCGCACCGAGGATGTCGGTGAGGGCGACGTAGTGCGTCTCGCCGTTGATCTCCTGGGAGATCAGGCCCATGGCGATACCGGCGACGGGGGCCTTCAGCGGCACACCGGCGTTGAGCAGCGACATGGTGGAGGCGCAGACCGAGCCCATGGACGTCGAGCCGTTGGAGCCGAGGGCCTCGGACACCTGACGGATCGCGTACGGGAAGTCCTCGCGCGAGGGCAGGACCGGGACGATCGCGCGCTCGGCGAGCGCGCCGTGGCCGATCTCGCGGCGCTTCGGGGAGCCGACGCGGCCGGTCTCGCCGACGGAGTACGGCGGGAAGTTGTAGTTGTGCATGTAGCGCTTGCGCGTCACCGGCGACAGGGTGTCGAGCTGCTGCTCCATACGGAGCATGTTGAGGGTGGTGACGCCCAGGATCTGGGTCTCGCCACGCTCGAACAGCGCCGAGCCGTGCACGCGCGGGATGGCCTCGACCTCGGCGGCGAGCGTACGGATGTCCGTGACGCCGCGGCCGTCGATGCGGACCTTGTCCTTGATGACGCGCTCACGGACCAGGGACTTGGTCAGCGAGCGGTACGCGGCGGAGATCTCCTTCTCGCGGCCCTCGAACTGCGGGAGCAGCTTCTCGGCGGCGATCTCCTTGACGCGGTCCAGCTCGGCCTCGCGGTCCTGCTTGCCGGCGATGGTGAGCGCCTGGGAGAGCTCGCTCTTGACCGCGGCGGTCAGGGCCTCCAGGACGTCGTCCTGGTAGTCGAGGAAGACCGGGAACTCGCCGGTGGGCTTGGCGGCCTTGGCAGCGAGGTCGGCCTGGGCCTTGCAGAGCACCTTGATGAAGGGCTTCGCGGCGTCCAGACCGGAGGCGACGATCTCCTCGGTCGGCGCCTCGGCGCCGCCCGCGACCAGCGCGATGGTCTTCTCGGTGGCCTCGGCCTCGACCATCATGATCGCGACGTCGCCGTCCTCCAGGACGCGACCGGCGACGACCATGTCGAAGACGGCGTCCTCGAGCTCGGTGTGCGTCGGGAACGCGACCCACTGGCCGTTGATCAGCGCGACGCGGACGCCGCCGATCGGGCCGGAGAAGGGCAGACCGGCCAGCTGCGTGGACGCGGAGGCCGCGTTGATCGCGACGACGTCGTACAGGTGGTCGGGGTTGAGCGCCATGATCGTGGCGACGACCTGGATCTCGTTGCGCAGGCCCTTCTTGAAGGACGGGCGCAGCGGGCGGTCGATCAGACGGCAGGTGAGGATGGCGTCCTCGGAGGGACGGCCTTCGCGGCGGAAGAAGCTGCCGGGGATCTTGCCGGCGGCGTACATCCGCTCCTCGACGTCCACCGTGAGGGGGAAGAAGTCGAGATTCTCCTTGGGCTTCTTGGAGGCTGTGGTGGCCGACAGGACCATGGTGTCGTCGTCCAGATACGCCACGGCGGAGCCGGCGGCCTGCTTGGCCAGGCGGCCCGTCTCGAAGCGGATGGTGCGGGTGCCGAAGGATCCGTTGTCGATAACGGCCTCGGCGTAGTGGGTCTCGTTCTCCACTAGCGTTTTCTCCGATACTTTTCGTCTTTTGTCCCGATCCGCCCGTGTGGCGGGGGGACGTGGGCGGAGAAGCGCGCCTTCTGGTGCGGGCCGGTCTTCGATCGAAGCACCCGGGGTTCGCATCGCCCGGGAGCCACTACCGAGGACCGGCGGCGGCGAGGTGCACTTCTCCTCGTGAAACTGCGTCGTGCTACCACACTACAAAGGTGCGGTGACACTCCGCACGTACAGCAAAGGGAGCGGCCCCCTAAGAGTGGGAACCGCTCCCTTCACGGCGTCTTACTTGGCGCCCGCCGCACCGCGGCGGATGCCCAGGCGGTCGACCAGCGCACGGAAGCGCTGGATGTCCTTCTTCGCCAGGTACTGCAGGAGGCGACGGCGCTGACCGACCAGGATGAGCAGACCACGACGGGAGTGGTGGTCGTGCTTGTGGGTCTTGAGGTGCTCGGTCAGGTCCGAGATACGGCGCGAGAGCATCGCGACCTGGACCTCGGGGGAGCCGGTGTCGCCCTCCTTCTGACCGAACTCGGTGATGAGCTGCTTCTTCGTAGCGGCGTCGAGCGACACGCGTACTCCTCGTAGTCTTTGAGTAGCCACCGAGTGCCCCTGGTCCACATCTCAGGGGAGCTTCCGTAACTCGGGAGGCGGGGATCCGCTGGGCGCGTCCTCCAGGGCCCCTGAGGGGCGGTCCGGGGGTGCGTACACATACGGCCGTCACACAGCGTACCAGGAGGTAGGGGTCCCACCGACCGGGGTTCCCGGAGTCCCGGGAGGCCAGGCGCGGTCCCAGTAGGGTGACGCGACAGTTCGTTCGTCGGGTCGGGGCCGTACGTCGGATGCGTACGTCGGGAAGGGGTCGCTTCGTCATGGCCGAGGCAGAGGACAAGGACGTCAAGGCGCGCAAGGAGCGGGAGAAGGACGAGCTCTACGCCCTCGACATCTCGGGTGTCGAATGGCAGAGCGCGCCGGGTACGGAGGAGCACGAGGAGCGGGTCGAGATCGCGTACCTGCCCGGGGGTGCGGTGGCCATGCGGTCGTCCCTCGACCCGGACACGGTCCTGCGGTACACGGAGGCGGAGTGGCGGGCCTTCGTGCTGGGCGCGCGGGACGGCGAGTTCGATCTGGAGCCGGCGCCGCACAACGGCGGGGTTTCCGCGGAGTAGCGCAGCCTTCGAGTGCGCGAGGGGCCGGTGGCTTGTATGCCACCGGTCCCCTTTGTTGTGTCGGGGTGCCGCTTCGTTGCGCCGGGGGCTGCACAGTGAGCCGGGGGCGCGCTTCTTAAGCGCGCTTTTGTCCACTTTGCCGTCCATACAAGGCCGTTCATACGTCACTTCTGGGCAGGGTGTGACGCGGTGACTGGGGCCGGAGGGGTGGACGGGCCTGCCGTGGGGGTGGTTGTGGTGATTAGGCTGGGGTGGGCGCGGCAGCAGAACCCGGGGACGGGACCGCCGCGTCGCACAGGGGGAGCCGGGGCGCGATGGACAGCCTCGGACGATCGGAACGGTCGCCCCAGCTCGGTATGAGGGTGCTCGACCACACCAGGAGGAATTGTGAACAGCGATCGGGACGGGATCCGCGGGGGCTGGGCCACACCCGGCGATGACCAGTCCGACGCGGAGTCCGCCGTCGAGACGACGGGCGAGTTCACCATCGACTACGCCCCTCCCGCCTGGTACACGCAGAACGCGTCGGGGAGTTCGGAGACGGCTTCGTCGACTCCGTCGGCTCCGGTCGAGGAGGAAGAGGCGCCGGGCGAGGCGGAGGCCTCGGACGGGTCCGACGCGACCGACGGGGCCGGTCCGGCGAACGGAGCGGACGGGGCGGCTGCGGGGGTGCCCGCGACGCCCTCGGTTTCGCCGGCTTCCGTGCCTTCCTTCGCGCCCGGGGCGCCTTTTGCTCCGCCCGCTGCTGTTCCGCCTCCTTCTGCTCCTGTTCCCCCCTCTACTCCTGACAGTGGTGCGGCTGCCGTGCCGCGGTTGCCTGTGGGGAGTGGGTTCGAGCCTCAGGCTCCGGCTCCCGAGACGCCCCCCGCGGGGCCTGCCGCTCTGCCGAATCTGCCGAACCTTCAGGCTCCGCCGGTGGCGCCTCCGGTCGATGAGCCCTCTGGTGAGGTCGAGGAAGACAGCGGGGACATCGAGAGTGGCGCCACCATGCGGATCTCCGCTGTCGCTGTGAAGAGGGAGGTCTCGGAACGGGCTGACGCCGAAGCTGCGGCTTCGGACGAGGTCGCCGTCGACGATGCCCAAAACTCGGACGACAACTCCGACGCGGAGGTCGTCGAGGTGGCGTTCGGGCGTGAGTCCGATGACGACGACGGCGTGGACGACGTTGACGACGTGGTTGACAACGCGGATGGCGTTGACGAGGGAGCCGAGGTGGCGGCCTCCGAGGGCGTGGCCGCGGTTTCCGGTCAGGCCGACGCGTCGGACGAGGTCGAAACGGCCGACTCGATCGACACGGCCGACGAAGACGCGGACGCCGTCGCGGACGATTCCGTGGGGGTTGTCGAGCTGCATCAGGTTGACGTCGACGCCGAGGACTCCGCTGACGTCAGCGATGCCGTGCCTGTGGCGGACGACGACCCTCAGGACGCGGAGCCGAGCGATGCGGCCCCGGAGACGGCTGCGGGCTCTGACTCGGACTCTGAGCCGGAGGATGCTGCACCCGCGAGCCAGGCCGAGCCTCAGGACGCCGAGCCGCAAGACGCCGGGCCCCAGGATGCCGAGCCTCAGGATGTAGTTCCCGAGCCCGCCGTGGACGTGGCCGACGCCGTGCAGGACACGCCTCCCGCGTGGGCTCCGCCGCCGGTGCCGCAGGGTGGGCTTCCGCCGTTGCCGCCCTCGTACCAGCCTGCCGCCCCCGCCTCGGCCGCTCAGTGGCCCGCGTCCGCGGAGAGTGAGGGCGGGTCGTCGTCGGCGGAGGCTCCGGCTCAGCCGCCCGTACCGCCGCAGGGGCAGCAGCCCTTCCAGCCGCAGGCTCCGCAGCCTTCGCCGCCGGCCTGGCCCGCCACGCCCGGTACGCCTGCGGCGGCCGACGCTCCGCCTGCAACCGCGTCGCCCGCCGCTGACGTAACCCCGTCGGCGCCGGCCTCCGCTGCTCCGGCGGCTCCCGGGCAGCCGGGCGGTTACGGATTCCCGCAGTTCAGCGCCCCGGGTACGGCTCCGGGTCCGCAGGACAGCATTCCCCGTACGACTCCGGAGCCCCAGGACAGCGTCCCCGGTGCGGCCCCTGCGGCGCAGGCCCCTCCCGGCTTCCCGCAGCCCGGAACTTCGACCGCGCCCACGCCTCCGACTCAGGCTCCCGCACCGACGCCTGCTCCTGCTCCTGCTCCTGCTCCTGGTCAGCAGAACCCGGCCCCGGCACCCCAAGGCGGCTACGGCTTCCCGCAGTCCGGTCCCGCCGCCGCCCAGCCCACTCCCCCGGCACCTCAGACACCGCAGGCGCCGCAGGCACCCCAAGATGGCTACGGCCTCCAGCAGCCGGGCCTTCCCACGCCGCCCCAGCAGCCCTCTCCGGCTCAGCCCTCTCCGGTGACGCCGAACGCCCCGGCGCAGGCTCCCGGTTACGGCTTTCCGCAGCAGGGGACCCCCGCCCCGAACACCCCCAACGCGCCCGGCCCGCAGCCTGGTTACGGATTCCCGCAGCAGGGCGCTCCGTCGCAGAGCGGGCCCAGCGCACCTGCGCAGCCGCCCGCCGGTTACGGGTTCCCCCCGCCGGGAACCCCCGCCCCGAACACCCCCAACGCGCCCGGCCCGCAGCCCGGTTACGGATTCCCGCAGCCCGGCGCCGCTCCCGCCGCGAACCCCGCGACGCCGCACGTGCCCCACCAGCCGGCCGGAGCCGAAGCCGGATCGGGCTACGGATTCCCGCCGCCCGGGACGGGGACTCCCAACCCGCCCGCCCAGCCGGGAGGTTACGGGTTCCCGCAGCCGCCGGCCGCCCAGGCCCCGGCACCCGCGCCCCAGGCGCCTGCCCCGCAGGCCCCGGGCCCGCAGCAGGCAGCCGCGCCTCACCAGCCCGTCGCCCAGCCGCCGGCCGCTCAGCCCCTCCCCCACCAGGGGCAGCCCCACCAGCAGCCCGTACCGCACCAGCCGAATGCCGGCGCGGGCCAGCCCGGCGTACCCCAGCCGCAGGCCCACCAGCCGCAGGCTCACCAAGCCCAAGCCCAAGCCCAAGCTCCAGTCCAGCCCCAAGCCCAGCAGCCACAGCACCAGCCCGGCCAGCAGCCCCCCGTCGACCCCCGTACCGGCACCGCCTGGCCTCAGCCCGTGCAGCACGATCAGCGGCAGCGGACCAATCCGGGGGCGCCGCTCGGCTACACGGCGGCCGTGGAGTTGTCGTCGGACCGGCTGCTCAACAACAAGAAGCAGAAGGCGAAGAGCGGTCGGCCCGCCGCCGGGTCCTCCCGGTTCAAGATCGGCGGGAAGAAGGAGGAGGCCGAGCGGCAGCGGAAGCTCGAACTGATCCGTACGCCGGTGCTGTCGTGCTATCGGATCGCCGTCATCAGCCTCAAGGGCGGTGTGGGCAAGACGACCACGACCACCGCGCTCGGCGCCACGCTCGCCACCGAGCGGCAGGACAAGATCCTCGCCATCGACGCCAACCCGGACGCCGGTACGCTCGGCCGCCGGGTCCGCCGGGAGACCGGGGCCACCATCCGTGACCTCGTCCAGGCGATCCCGTACCTCAACTCGTACATGGACATCCGGCGGTTCACCTCGCAGGCGCCCTCAGGTCTGGAGATCATCGCCAACGACGTCGACCCGGCCGTCTCCACCACGTTCAACGACGAGGACTACCGGCGCGCGATCGACGTGCTCGGCAAGCAGTACCCGATCATCCTCACCGACTCGGGTACGGGCCTGCTCTACAGCGCCATGCGCGGCGTACTGGACCTCGCCGACCAGCTCATCATCATCTCGACGCCGTCCGTCGACGGTGCCAGCAGCGCCAGTACGACGCTGGACTGGCTGTCGGCGCACGGGTACGCGGATCTGGTGTCGCGGTCCCTGACCGTCATCTCCGGGGTGCGCGAGACCGGCAAGATGATCAAGGTGGACGACATCGTCAGCCACTTCGAGACGCGCTGCCGGGGCGTCATCGTCGTGCCGTTCGACGAGCATCTGGCGGCGGGTGCCGAGGTCAATCTCGACATGATGCGGCCGAAGGTGCGCGAGGCGTACTTCAACCTCTCGGCACTGGTCGCCGAGGACATCGCGCGGCACCAGCAGTCGCAGGGCCTGTGGACGTCGGACGGCAACCCGCCGCCGGTCGCCGCCCCTCCGATGCCGGGCCAGCCCCTGCCCGGTCAGCCGATGCCGGGGCAACCCGCGCCGGGGCAGCCGTATCCGGGCCAGATCCCCCAGCAGGGCCAGCCGCCCGCGCAGCCGGGTCAGCCCTATCCGCCGCAGCAGCCCCAGCAGCCGGGCCAGCCGTACCCGCAGCAGCCCGGGGCCCAGCCCCCGCACGGGCACGGCGCCCCGCCGCAGCCCGGCGGCTACCCGCAGCCGCCTCAGCAGCAGCACGCCCAACCGGGTCAGCCGGGTCAGCACGCTCAGCCCGGCCAGCAGGGTCACCCCGGCGCCGCCCCGCAGGGCTGGCAGCCCGAGCCCGCCCCCGCCCAGCCGGGCCAGCAGCCCGGTCACCCCGGTCAGCCCCAGCCCGGCGCCCCCTTCCAGCAGCCCCCGGCCCCGGTCGCCCCCGGCCAGCCCTTCAACCCCAACGCCCCCGCGCCGGCACCGGCCCCGGGCCAGCAGTTCCAGCCGGGGCAGCCCTACCAGCCCCCGCAGGCGGACCAGGGAGCCCAGGACCCTCAAGCTCCCCAGACCCCCCAGGGTCAGACCCCGCCACCTCCGCCGCCCCACCAGTAACCGGCGTCACCCGTAACCCATACGGCCGAACTCGCCACTCCCGTTCCACCCCGAAGGGCCCGCCCCGTTTCCCACGGCGCGGGCCCTTCGCGTACCCCCGGACACCACCGGGACGCGCCCCACCCACCGCGGCCCAAAACGCCACCACACCAGCCACGATCTCTGTCGCCACGCTCCCACCAGGGCCCCTTCACCGGTATGGACCAATGGCCGTGAAATCAGCGTCAACTCGTTATTTCCGCAGGCCACACGGGGTTCCCGGGCCGTTGACGGGTGCCGACCGGCGCTGATAGACACTCACATCTGCCCGGCCGCGGTCACCGGTTCGAGCAGTGCAACAGCCCATCTCCGTGCGAGTGATGACGCGAGGTCAGCGACCCATGGACACACACGACCAGTACGGCGCGAGAGGCACTGTCCTGCGCCTCCTCGCGGCCGCCGGCGCTGCGGCCCTCACCCTCACGGTCGGTCTCGTGACCCCGCTCAACCCGGCGCCCCAGCAGGCCGAGGCGGACGGCAAGAAGGTCCTCACGGTCGCGGTGGCGCAGAGCGTCGACTCGCTGAGCCCGTTCCTCGCGGCGCGGCTGGTCAGTACGAGCATGCACCGGCTCACGTACGAGTACCTGACCAACTACGACCCGAAGGACAACCACGCGGTTCCGGGTCTGGCCACCAAGTGGGAGCCCTCCGCGGACAAGCTCACCTGGACCTACACGATCCGCGACAACTCCAAGTGGTCCGACGGCAGGCAGGCCACCGCCGAGGACGCGGCGTGGACGTTCAACACGATGATGACCGACGAGGGCGCGGCCACCGCGAACGGCAGCTTCGTCGCGAACTTCAAGAAGGTCACCGCCCCGAGCCCCACGAAGCTCGTCATCGAGCTGAAGAAGCCGCAGGCCACCATGGCCGCGCTGGATGTGCCGATCGTGCCGAAGCACGTCTGGGAGAAGGTCGACGACTTCTCGAAGTTCAACAACGACAAGTCCTTCCCCGTCGTCGGCAACGGCCCGTTCATCCTCACGGGCTACAAGGCCGACAGCTACGTACGGCTGAAGCCCAACAAGTCGTTCTGGCGCGGGGCTCCGAAGTTCGACGAGCTGGTGTTCAAGTACTACAAGGACGGTGACGCGGCGGTCGCGGCCCTGCAGAAGGGCGAGGTGTCGTTCGTCTCCGGGCTCACGCCCGCCCAGGCGGCGGCGCTCAAGGGGCAGGCGGACGTCACGGTCAACGACGCGCCGGGGCGTCGCTTCTACGCGCTCGCCACCAACCCGGGGGCGCAGTCGAAGGACGGCGAGAAGTTCGGCGACGGCCACGCGTCTCTGCTCGACCAGAAGGTCCGCCAGGCCCTGTTCATGGCCGTCGACCGCCAGACCGTCGTCGACAAGGTCTTCCAGGGCCATGCCCAGGAGGGCGAGGGATACATCCCGCCGCGCTTCTCCACGTACTACTGGGAGCCGACGGACGGTCAGAAGGTCACGTACGACCCGGAGAAGGCGGCCCAGATCCTCAAGGACGCCGGCTATCCGAAGAACGGGGACGGCAAGCTCGTCGGCAAGAACGGCAAGCCCATCACCTACCGCGTTCTCTGCCACGCGACGGACCCGCAGGACAAGGCGGTCGGGAAGTACCTCCAGGAGTGGTGGGGCAAGCTCGGCATCGGGGTCGAGCTCGACTGCCGGGACAACGTGAGCGATCCCTGGCTGGCGGGCGAGTACGACCTCGCCTTCGACGGTTGGTCCGTCAACCCCGACCCCGACTTCGTCCTCTCCATCCACACCTGTTCCGCGCTCCCGGCGACTCCCAAGGACATCGGCGCGACCGACAACTTCATCTGCGACAAGAAGTTCGACGAGCTGTACGCGCAGCAGCTCGCCGAGTACGACCCCGCCAAACGGGCGGAGATCGTCAAGCGGATGGAGTCGCGGCTGTACGACACCGGGTACATGAACGTCATGGCGTACCCGAACGCTGTCGAGGCCTACCGCACCGACCAGATCGCGTCGATCACGAAGATGCCGGAGGCCGCGGGCAACATCTACGGCCAGGACGGCTACTGGAGCTGGTGGTCGGCGACTCCGGCCGCCGCCAGCGAGTCCTCCGACGACTCCAGCCAGACAGGCGTCATCATCGGCATCGTCGCGGGTGTCGTCGTCCTGGCGGGCCTCGGGGCGTTCTTCGCGATGCGCCACCGCGCCACCGCCGAGGACCGCGAGTAGCGGCCCGGTACCGCGCACAGCCAGCCAGTCAGTCGGGAGTGGCCGAGAGTTGAGAACCGTTCATGACCGCTGAAGCGACACCCCCGCTGGTCGGGAAGACCGACGGTCCGGCCCCCGCCGGAGCGTCGGTCCGCGGGCCGCGGGCGCGCACCACCGCCGGATATCCCCGGTACGTGGCGGGCAAGCTGGGCGGCGCGGCCGTCTCGCTCCTCGCCGTCCTCGTCACCAGCTTCTTCCTCTTCCGGCTGATCCCCGGCGACCCGGTGAAGTTCATGACCGGCGGACGTCAGGTCTCGGCCGAGCAACTCGCCGCCTACCGGCGGGAGTTCGGGCTCAATCTGCCCATGTGGGAGCAGTTCACGGACTACTGCGGCAAGGCGCTGACCGGCGATCTCGGTACGTCGTACCAGTTCCGGGCGCCCGTCATCGACAAGATCACCGAGGCCCTCCCGAACACGCTGCTGCTCACCGGCACGTCGTTCGTGCTCTACACGGCCCTCGGCATCTTCCTCGGCACCCGGGCGGCCTGGCGCAACGGCCGGATCGGCGACCGGCTCAACACCGGTCTGGCGCTGACCCTCTACTCCATCCCGTCGTTCTGGCTGGGGCTGCTGCTGATCATCGTCTTCGCGGTGGGCATCGGGCCGATCCCCGGTCTCTTCCCGACGGGCGGCATGGAGTCCGGCGACGAACAGGGCTTCGCGTACGTCCTCGATGTCGCCCATCACCTGGTCCTGCCCGTCGTGACGCTGGTCGCGGTCGAATACGGGCAGACGCTGCTGGTCACACGCTCGGCGCTGCTGGACGAGATGGGCAGTGACTATCTGACGACCGCGCGGGCCAAGGGGCTGCGGGACGATCTCGTACGCCGTCGCCATGCCGTGCCGAACGCGCTGCTGCCGACGATGACGCTGATCTTCATCAACCTCGGCCGGACCGTCGCGGGCGTGATCCTGGTCGAGACGGTCTTCTCCTGGCCGGGCCTGGGCGGGCTTTTCTACCAGGCGCTGAGCGTGCCCGATCTGCCGCTGGTGCAGGGGCTGTTCTTCGTCTTCGCCGCCGCGGTGATCGTGATGAACACGCTCGCCGACCTGATCTATCCGCTGCTCGACCCCAGGGTGGGCCGATGACGACGACGGACCCGGACGAGCCGATGGCCACCGAGGCGCCTCCCCCGGCGAGCCCCCCGGTGGCTCCCTCCGAAGCCCCCTCGCCGCAGAAGGCCGGTCCCCGCGCCCTCGCGTGGCAGCGCCGCCGACGCTCCGCCGCCCGCTTCTGGCAGCGGTACCGCACCCATCGGGCGGGCGTCTTCGGTCTGTCGGCCCTCGCCCTCTTCGCGCTGATCGCGCTGACCGCGCCGCTGACCGTCGGCTCGGACGTGCAGAGCGTGACGGACGCGCCGGGGCGGCCCATGGAGAGTCCGAGCGCCGAATTCCCGCTCGGCACCGACCAGTTCGGGCGCAGTCTGCTCGGGCTCGTGGTGTGGGGATCGCGGGTCTCCCTGCTGGTCGGGCTGCTGGCGGCCGTCCTCTCGGTCGCGATCGGCGCGCTCATCGGGATCACCGCGGGGCACTTCCGCGGCTGGTACGCGACGGTGATGATGCGGATCACGGACTGGTTCCTGGTCATGCCGACGCTGGTCCTGGCGATCGCGCTCGCGACCGTGATGTCCCGCTCGCTCGGCACGATCATCCTGGCGATCGGTGTCACGACCTGGCCGACGACGGCACGGCTGGTGCGCGCGCAGACCCTCGGCGTGGAGTCCCGGCCGTACATCGAGCGGGCCAGGGCGCTCGGCGGCGGCCACTGGCACGTCATGTCCCGGCACGTCCTGCCCAACGTCATGCCCCTCGTCCTGGCGCAGACGACCCTGATCATCTCCTCCGCGATCCTCGCCGAGGCGACGCTGGCCTTCCTCGGCCTCGGCGACCCGACGGTCGTCTCCTGGGGCGGTCTGCTCCAGGACGCGCGCGAGGCGGGCGCGGTCAGCGCCGGGAAGTGGTGGTACCTCGTGCCGCCGGGTATCGCGATCGCCGTCGTGGCCCTCGCCTTCACACTGTGCGGGCGCGCGGTCGAGTCCGTCCTCAACCCCAAGCTGGGGGTGACCCGTTGAAGACACCGAGCACGCCGACCGCGCAACCCCTGCTGGACGTACGGGACCTGGAGGTGACGTACGCCGGAGGAGTGGCCGCCGTGCGCGGGGTGAACCTCACCGTGAACGCGGGCCAGAAGGTCGGCATCGCGGGTGAGTCGGGCTGCGGCAAGTCCACTCTGGCGCTCGCGCTGCTGCGGCTGCTGCCGGCCGGGACCCGGGTGACCGGGGAGATCCTCCTGGACGGCGAGGACGTACTGACCATGAAGTGGGGGCGAGTACGGGCGGTCCGCTGGGCCGGTGCCTCGATCGTGTTCCAGGGCGCGATGCACTCCCTCAACGCCGTGCACCGCGTCGGCGACCAGATCGCCGAGCCGATCCTGCTGCACAGGAAGGCGACCCCGGCGGGCGCGCGGAAGAAGGCCGGCGAACTCCTGGAGCAGGTGGGGCTTCCGGCGGCGCGGGCCTCCGCGTATCCGCACGAACTCTCCGGCGGCCAGCGCCAGCGCGTGATGATCGCGATGGCCCTGGCCTGCGACCCCCGTCTGGTCATCGCCGACGAACCGACGACCGCGCTCGACGTGATGATCCAGGCGCAGATCCTGCGGCTGATCCAACAGCTGGTCTCCGAGCAGGAGTTGGGGCTCTTGATGATCAGCCACGACCTGGCGGTCCTGTCCGACACCTGCGACCGGCTCGCGGTGATGTACGCCGGGCGGGTGGTGGAGGAGGGCCCGGCCCGGCAGGTGTACGAGGACGCCCAACACCCTTACGGGCAGGCGCTGTCGGCGGCCTTCCCGCGGATCGGGGACGCCGGCTCGCGGTTCGCGCCGCGCGGGCTGCCCGGTGATCCACCGGACCCCGCGGCCCTCCCGAGCGGCTGTACGTTCCATCCGCGGTGCGCGGTGGCGCTGGACTCGTGTGCCGCGGAGGACCAGGCGCTGCGGGCGGCGGCGGAGGGCCGACAGGCGGCTTGTGTGCACGTGGGACCGGTGGCCGTGGCCGACGAAGCGAGGAGCACCCCATGACGACGACCGCGACGGTCCCGCCGGTCCCCCAAGCTCCCTCCGCTCCCCTGCTGAGCGCCGAGGGCCTGCATGTCACGTTCCCCGCCCGGCGCGGCGACGCCGCCAGGGCGCGGGCCGTCGACGGAGTGGACCTCGACATCCGGGCCGGTGAGATCGTCGCCCTGGTCGGCGAGTCGGGGTGCGGCAAGACGACCCTCGCGCGCTCCCTCCTCGGCCTCGTCCCACCGACGGCAGGCCGCGTCACCTTCGCGGGCCGCCCCCTCGACTACTCCTCCCGCGCCCTCAAGGCGTACCGCAAGCGCGTCCAGCTGGTCCTCCAGGACCCGAGCGGCTCGCTCAACCCCCGGCACACGGTGTACGACGCGGTGGCCGAGGGCCTGCGCATCCACCGATACGCGGGCGACGAACGCGAGGCGGTGTCAATGGCCCTCTCCCGGGCGGGACTTCGCCCCCCGGAGCGCTTCTTCCTGCGCTACCCGCACGAACTCTCGGGCGGCCAGCGCCAGCGTGTCGTCATCGCGGGCGCCCTCGTCCTGGAGCCCGAACTCATCGTCGCCGACGAGCCGGTGGCCTCCCTCGACGCTTCGGTACGCGGCGAGATCCTGGCCCTGCTCCTGCGACTGCGCTCCGAACTCGGCCTGTCCGCCCTGGTGGTGACCCACGACCTGGGCCTCGCGTGGAACATCGCGGACCGGGTCGCGGTGATGTACCTGGGCAGGATCGTCGAGACGGGAGCGGTGGAAGACGTCCTGACGGCCCCTCAACACCCCTACACCCAGGCCCTGTTGTCGGTCCTCCCCGAGGCCCCAGGCACCCCGGTCGTCCTCACCGGCGAGCCCCCCGACCCCTCCCGCATCCCCACCGGCTGCCGCTTCCACGCCCGCTGCCAAATCCTGGCAATCGGCGAGGCCGAACGAGCGGGCGTCGCGAACGCGTGCAGAGGGGAGGACCTACCGGTACTGGACGGAGGAGGCGGGGCACAGGTGGCATGCCACTGGGCGACCCATTAGGGGCGCGGGGAACTGCGCGACAAGCCACGACGAACCCGCAGCCGAGCAACCACCCGGCGGGACGCCTACCGCCCGCCGTCGTAGGCCTCGATCAACTCCCGCGACTTCTTGACGTCGTCGGCAATCGCTTCCAACAACGCCTCGATGGAGTCGAACTTCGCCTGCCCCCGCACAAAGGCCAGAAAATCCACGGCAACGTGCAACCCGTACAGATCAAGCCCCACCCGATCGATGGCGTAAGCCTCAACCGTCCGCTCGGTCCCGTCGAACTGCGGATTCGTACCGACGGAGATCGCCGCCGGCATCGCCTCGCCCTGCGCGTGCAGCCACCCGGCGTAGACGCCGTCGGCGGGGATCGCGGTGTGCGGGAGGGTCTCGACGTTCGCCGTGGGGAAGCCCAGCTCACGGCCGCGCTGGGCGCCGCGGACGACGATGCCCTCGACGCGGTGCGGGCGGCCGAGGATCTCATGCGCCCCTTCGACATCGCCCTCGGCGACCAGCCGCCGGGTCATCGTGGAGGAGAAGGGCTCGCCGCCCCCGGCTTCACCGGTCACGTAGAGATCCACCACCTCGACCTCGAAGTCGTACGTCTTGCCCTGCTCGGAGAGGAAGGCGACGTTGCCCGCGGCCTTGTGGCCGAAGCGGAAGTTGGGGCCCTCGACGACGGCCTTGGCGTGCAGCTTGTCGACCAGGACCTTCACCACGAAGTCGGCGGGCGACAGCTTCGAGAACTCGGTGGTGAAGGGCAGGATGAGCAGCGCGTCGACACCCAGCTCGGCCATCAGCTCGGCGCGGCGGTGGTGCGGGGCGAGCAGGGGCGGGTGGCTGCCGGGGCGCACGACCTCGCTCGGGTGCGGGTCGAAGGTGACGACCACTGACGGGACGCCCAGCTCACGCGCCCGTTCCACGGCATGCGTGATGATCAACTGGTGTCCGCGGTGGACCCCGTCGTACGAGCCGATGGTGACGACGCTGCGCCCCCAGTCCTGGGGGATGTCCTCCAAGCCACGCCAGCGCTGCACTGTGACCGCTCCTCGTCGAACCTGTGTCCGTGTCTGCCTCATTACGCAGCTCTAAGAGTGCCATGCCGGGTCCGCACGGCCCGCATCGGCATGGGCGCTGTGACAGGGGGCACGTGGTGGCCGCGGAGCGCGCGCGGTCACACCGGAACCCGTGCCCCCGTCAGGTTCTCGATCATGCGCCGCGTGCTGGGGCCGACCACGGTGGACCAGTCCTCGGGAGCGTCGGTGAGCCAGCCGGCGACCAGGGCGGCGAAGCCGGGAATCCGGCGGCTCTGGTCGAGCAGGGCCCGGTCGAGGACGGTGGCGCCGTCCGGGGTGCGGACGAGTAGGAGGCCTGCGCTGTGGACCAGCGCGCGGGTGTGCTCGTCACCGCCGCGGGACACCCTGTGGGCCGCGCCCTCCGCCGCGGCCCGTACGAGCGCGTCGAGGACCACCGGGTCGTACTCGCGCGTGAGCAGCAGATCCAGGAACTCGCGGCGCAGCGGGTGGGACACGGGCGTGCCAGGTGCCGCGAACACCTTGGCGAGCGCGGCCCGCAGCTGTGGCCTGCCTCCGTCGAGCAGCCCGGTGACCAGGGGATACAGCACGCAGCGGGCGGCGGGGCCGTGCTCAAGCCGCCGGTCGACGTACGCCGCCACATGAGCGGCCGCCTCCGGACGCCGCTCCACGACATCCCGTACGAGCACGGCGACGCGGCGGGCCAGCGCGGGTGTGGTGACCTCGGCGAGAGTGCGCAGCGCCTCGCCCGTGTCCGGCTCGCGCAGACGGTCGCCGAACGCGGCCAGGACCGGTTCCGGATGCGTCGCCAGCGCCGCCACCAGCGCGCTCGCGGGCAGGCGCGGGTCGCCGGCCCTGAAGCGCGCGAGGGCCCCCGGCAGATGGCGGGCCCGGGTGTGCGGATCGCGCACGAGGAGCGCCAGGGCGGCCCCGTGCAGCGTGCAGTCGCCGGGGCGGGCGAGCAGGAAGAGCGCGGCGTGGCGGAGCAGCTCGCGGTCGGCCTCGGTGCGTACGTGGGGCGCGGCCCGCAGCCCATGGGTCATCGCCGCCGCCCGGCGGGCCGGCCGCTCGTCGTGCGTCCAGCGGTCGACCGCCCGGCACACCGCGGACGGTTCCTCCTCCGCGAGGACGGCCAGCAGCTCGTCGGCGCGCGGGTGCGCACTCTCGGCCAGGGCCTCCGTGAGGTCGTCCAGGGCGCGGCGGCGATGAGTGTGGAGAAGTGCTTGGGCGGCGGTCGCGACGGTGGCGTCGGGGGTCGCGGGCAGCGGGCGCTCGTCGTCGAACCAGTGGGTCAGGTGGGGCTGAGCGGCGGCCGGGTCGGCGGCGAGCAGCCCGGACACGGCGTCCAGGTAACGGAGTTCGGTCGCCGGCGGTGCCTCGTCCGCGACGACGAGCCGCCTCAGCAGGTCGAAGCGGTGCGCCTCCGGCAGCGGCAGCCGGGTCCAGAAAACGGGCCCGAACTCCTCCGGCACGGCCCGCCCTTGGGCCCGCCACGTCACCACCCGCTCGGCGAGGTGCCGCAGCACTCCGACGTACGGGGTCGCGTCGGGCACCCGGAGCAGTACGCCGCTCAGGAGGCGGGTGGCCCACCAGGACCCGGTGTCCGTCGCCTCCAGTTCGTCGACCGCGCGAAGCAGTTCACGCAGCCGGAGGGTGAGGTCGGTGTCCCCTTGTTGACGCGGTAGGAGGAGCAGGGCCTGGAGGACGGGGCCGATGCGGTGACGGGGTACGGGGGGAGGCTCGGGCTCGTACGGGGGCTCGGGCTCATCCCGCTGTTCGTGGTGCACCAAAGCCTGGAGTGCCGTGTCGAGGTCGAGGTGCATGCCCTGGATCCAGTCGGCCAGTTCCTCGTGGGCGAAGCGGTAGCCGTCTCCGGCGGGCACGAGGAGGCCCTCGGTGAGGACCGCGGAGGCCCACCCGGTACAGCCGCCGAGCCGTCGATCGGGCACCGGCCCCCACGGGAACACGGACTCGAACGCCGCCCGGTCCAACTCCCCCTGCCCCGGCCCCAGACAGCGCCGCGCGGCCGCGTGCACCTGCCCTGAGACCCTGGCCGCGAGCCGCCGTACGGCCGTGCCGCGCAGCCCGTTCGCCGCCGCGAGCCGTACGGCCACCCGCAGACACATCAGATCGAGGTACGCGGCGAAGACCTCGTCCCGCCCGACAGGCTCGACCGGCTCGGCCCGCCCCACCGGCCCGACCAGCTCGCCCTGCTCGTCCTGCTCGTCCGAGGCGCCGGGCAGAGACATCGCGGCCCGTACCTCCGACAGCAACCGCAGCATCAGTGGATGGCGCGCGTCGGGGCCGTCCAAGGCACCCTCCAGCACCCCGTACCGCGCCCGGGCCCACCGTGCCTCGCCTTCGTCCAGATCCCCGAGCCGAACGCAGGCGGGCAGCCCGCCGGGGGCCTCGCCTCCGCCCCGCTCGGACCCGTACAGCAGCTCGCGCGGGAACTCCGCCCCCGCCCGCTCCCAGTACTCGGCCCGGCAGGCCACGACGAGACGGACTCCGTGCGCCCGCAGCCACTCGGCGGTGCCCTCGGTCCACTCGGACAGCCGGTGCGCGAGAGCGGGCGGCATCTCCTCGGGGCTGTCGAGAAGGAGCAGGAGGGGACGTCCGGCGTCCCGCGCGAAACGGGCCAGACGCTCGGGACCGATGTCACCGAGTCCGCTGTGGGAGGGGCTGGGCTCCGGCGAAGGCGTCCAGGCGCCCACCTGCGCTGAGGCCGATGCCGAGGTCGCAGTCGCAGTCGCAGTCGCAGTCGCGGTCGCAGTCGCAGTCGGTGCCATGGTCGCGGTCAATGCCGAAGCAGAAGCAGAAGCCGCCACGATCCGCCCCGCCCGCTCCAGCGCCCGCCTCGCCGCGTCGGCCACCGACGAGTCGGCGCCCAGCAGGTCGGCTCCCCGCAGCCACAGCGTCGGAGCCGGTTCCGCGCCCCGGTCGCGCCGGGCGGCGAGGGCCGCCAGTTCCGTCGTACGGCCGCTTCCCGGGGCCCCGACGAGGCCCAGAACGGCGTACGGACCTTCGCCGAAGGCCCTGAACTCCCGTACTACGTCGTCCCGTTCAACGGGATCGACGTCACCGGAGCCCGGCGGAGCCTCGACCGTGGCGGCCAGCTCCAGCACGCCCGCCAGGTTGAGGTCGTCCCCGTACGCGGGGACCGTCGCCGCGTTGCGGGCCAGCAGTTCGGCGAGCACACCGCCGGAGCCAGAGCCCGCACCAGCGCCGGAGCCGGAGCCGGAAGCCATCCGCCCCGCGGACAACGGCACGGCGAAGCCACCCACCCGTCGCCCGGAGTGAAGTGCCGTTCCCAGAACGGCGACGACCGCACCGGTGGCCGCGTCGACCACCGGTCCCCCCGCCGCACCGCCCCCGAGCCGCAGCGCGTCGCTTCCCGCCGTGCCGATCGCCAACTCCAGGACGCCGTCGAGGAGATGGAAGCGGTCGGTCGCCGTGTACGTCACGGCGGACGTGCCCAGCACCCGGGCCTCGCGCCAGCCGCCCGCGGCGATACGGACGTACGTGCCGCTCTCCACGGAGTCCCGGACGGTGATCGGGAGGGGGGTGAGACCGAGCCCGTCCGTGCCGAGACCGTCCGTGTGGAGCCCCTTCGTGTGGATCAGGGCGAGGTCCAGGGACGGAAGAAGGGTGACCGAGTCGGCCGTCACCAGGCAGGTGCGGTCCCCAGGGGCGTGCAGGACGAGCCGGGCGAGACCGTCGACCGCCTCGTGGCTGGTGATCACGGTGCCATGGTGGTCGGCGACGAACCCGGTGCCGCGCGGCCGCCCGGCGAGATCGCTGATCCGCACCAGGGCCCGGTCCGCGGCTTCGACCACGTCCGCCGCTTCGACCGAGTGCGCTGCTTCGGCGGCGTACGCTGCTTCAGCCGCGTGCGCCGCCTCGGGTGCGTGCCGGGCAGCGACCGGCAACTGATGACGGCCCCCGGTCCGCGGGCCCCGTCCCGCCATGCTCGAACCTCCCCGCCGCGCGCGTCGCACCGTGCCACCTACGCCTCGTCTCCGACGGTAGGCGCGAGGTGATCGGGCGCGACAGATCGTCGGCCGAACGAGCCCCCTTCCGCTCCCCCGGTTCACTCCGAGCGCCTGCCCGGTCGGGTGAATAGACGAGGTCGGATGGATACACCCTTGGGTGGGGGAACCGAGGGGGACAGTGGAGCGGCGCACACAGGAATCCCCGTGAACGCCGCTCCACGACGAACCCGGCCGACCGGCGACCCACACAGGTCAGCCGAACACCGCCAGGCTCTTCGCCTTGCCCTTCTGCTCCTCCACCAGTGCCAGGAACCGCCCCTCGGGGTCGAACACCCCGACGGCCCCGACCCCGGCGTACTCCTCGGGCATCTCCAGCCGCACACCGTTCGTCAGCAGCTGCCCCCGCTTGGCGTCCACGTTCCAGCGGGGGAACGCGGCCGCGGCGGCCTCCGCCATCGGCATCACGGTCAGCTCCTCCTGGAGCTGGTCGAGGGTGCGTGCGGAGTCGAGCTTGTACGGGCCGACGCGGGTGCGCCGCAGCGCCGTCAGATGGCCGCCCACACCCAGGTCGGCGCCCAGGTCGCGGGCGAGCGCGCGGATGTACGTACCGGACGAGCAGACGACCGAGACGACCAGGTCCAGGACGGGCGTACCGTCCTCGGCGACCGCGTCCCGGATGTCGTACACGGCGAACGACGAGATCCGTACCGGACGGGCCGGGATCTCGAAGTCCTCGCCGTCGCGGGCCCGCTTGTACGAGCGCACGCCGTTGATCTTGATGGCGCTGACCTTGGACGGCACCTGCATGATGTCGCCGCTGAGCTTGGCGACACCGGCGTCGACGGTGTCCCGGACGACCTTGGAGGCGTCCGTGGACGAGGTGATGTCACCCTCGGCGTCGTCGGTCAGGGTGTTCTGCCCGAGCCGGATCGTGCCGAGGTACTCCTTCTCGGTCAGCGCGAGGTGTCCGAGGAGCTTGGTCGCCTTCTCGACGCCGAGGACGAGCACGCCCGTCGCCATGGGGTCGAGGGTGCCCGCGTGTCCGACGCGGCGGGTCTTCGCGATCCCGCGCATCTTGGCGACCACGTCGTGCGAAGTGAAGCCCGACGGCTTGTCCACGATGACAAGGCCGTCGGGCGTCTTCTGCTTCTGCGTCATTCCGCGGCGTCGCCGTCCGTCTCGTCGTCCTCGCCCGGCTTCTTGTACGGGTCGGCGTCACCGGCGAAGGCCGCGCCGGCCGAGACCTCGCGCACCTTCGCGTCCGAGGCCCGTGCCTTGTCGAGCAGGTCCTCGATGGTCTTGGCGGTGTCCGGCAGGGCGTCCGCCACGAAGGTGAGGGTCGGCGTGAACTTCACGCCCGCCGCCGCGCCGACGGCCGAGCGGAGTACGCCCTTGGCGCTCTCCAGCCCCGCGGCGGCTGCCGCGCGCTCCTCGTCGTCCCCGTACACCGTGTAGAAGACGGTCGCCTCCCGGAGGTCCCCGGTGACCCGGGTGTCCGTGATGGTCACATGTGAACCGAGCCGCGGGTCCTTGATCCCGCGCTGCAGCTTCTGGGCCACCACCTCTCGGATGAGGTCCGCCAGCCTCTTCGCCCGCGCGTTGTCGGCCACTGGTCCGTCTCCCTCTTTCTTACTGTTCTGTGTACGGCCGATTCTCGTCGCCGCACGCTGCATACGCTCAGTCGTCGTCTTCGCCGTGGAACCGCCGTCTCACCGACAGCAGCTCCACCTCGGGACGGCCGGCGACCAGACGCTCGCAGTGGTCCAGTACGTCGGTCAGGTGCCCCGCGTCCGCCGACACCGCCGCGAGGCCGATACCGGCCCTCCGGTGGAGGTCCAGGTGGTCGACCTCCGCCGCGCTCACCGCGTACTTCCGCTGGAGTTCGGCCACGATGGGGCGGACGACGGAGCGTTTCTCCTTCAGTGACCGTACGTCGCCGAGGAGCAGATCGAAGGACAGAGTCCCCACGTACATATGTGTATCCGGATGTCCCGCCGGTACGGGGTAGATGGCCCGGCCAAGCTCTTCGCCGGAACACCAGAACGGTACAACGAACCCCCGGTACCGCTCGACGGGGTTTTCGCCCCCACCGCCCCTACCCATTCCCGTCCCCTGGGAGCTGCGCCCCCAGACCCCCCTCATCGGCCTGAACGGCCTCGTCCTCAAACGCCGGACGGGCTGGAAATCAGCCCCTCCGGCGTTTGAGGAGCGGGGGTTCGGGGGCTGGCCCCCGAGT
>NZ_JBITFQ010000054.1:0-29020 GCF_044456225.1 Streptomyces sp. NPDC050988
TCGGATCTTGGGTAAGCCATCAGATCCAGAGACATTCCTCCAATCTCTGCCCGCTGCGCGGGCTATACGGCACTGCGCCTCGTGGCGCAGAGAGGGTGTTGTGCGGACGGTTGGCCGGGATGCGCTCCTTGGCGCGCAGCGTCTTCAGCTCGGCGAGCGTGAAGTCCTCGGTGAACCAGCCGGTGGTGGACACCCCGTCGAGGAGCTTGGTCGTCTTGCGGCTCGCGAACTCGGGGTGCGCGGAGACGTCCGTCGTACCGCCGATCTCCGGCTCGTGACGGCAGACGAGGTGGCCGTCCTTGGTGGGCACCAGGTCGCCCGCCTCGATGACGTGCGCGCCCATGTCGAGGGCCAGCTGGTACGAGCCGAGCGTGTGCTCCGGCCGGTAGCCGCTGGCCCCGCGGTGCCCGATGATCGTCGGCTTCGGCAGGCTCCTGTAGCCGGCGCCGCCCTGCTTCTCGTCGGCTCTCGCCGTGGCCGGCACTCCGAGGACCGCTCCGCCGGCGCCGAGGACCGCGGCCCCGAGCAGCGCACGCCGTCCCGGGCCGGTCCCGTTCAGTCCCTCGTTCGACTCCTGCGTCCCCATGTGCGCTCCTCCGCATACTGCGCTGCACCTGTCAAAGCGGGACGATCGTAGGTGCGCGGGGGTGACGGAGGGGAGACCTTGGACGGAACACGCGGGTGACGCTGGATGTCGTGTGGGGTGCGTGAGTTGGCCGGGGACCGGCGGGGGTCGGCGCGGACCGACTTTCCCTCGACCGACTCGCCCTCGACCTACTTGTCCCGCACTGACTTGTCCCGCACTGACTTGTCATCAAACGCCGGACCCGCCGGGTGGGTGGAGGTGGCCGGGGTGGGTACCCGACCTCCCAAAAGGCCTAACAGGTGCGGACTTCGTCACACCGTGTCGTACGGATGACGGCCGTGCGACGGGGCGCCACCGCAGGTAAACAAGGGTCAACAGTGCGTATCCACTCGGTGAACCCGATGTGCAAGACCCGGGGGGCCGCGAGTATCGTCCTCACCTGCACAGACTTATACCGATCCCTTGACACCGGAGGGCACGTTGTCCCGCTTCGCGCTCATCAAGGCAGTGCTCGGACCGATCATGCGCCTGATGTTCCGCCCACGGGTGGAGGGTGCGGAGCGCATCCCGGGCACGGGCCCGGTCATCCTGGCCGGCAACCACCTCACGTTCATCGACTCGATGATCATGCCGCTCTTCTGCGACCGGCAGGTCTTCTTCATCGGCAAGGACGAGTACGTCACCGGGAAGGGCATCAAGGGCCGGCTCATGGCCTGGTTCTTCACGGGCTGCGGCATGATCCCGGTCGACCGTGACGGCGGGCGCGGCGGTGTCGCGGCGCTGATGACCGGCCGGCGCGTGCTGGAAGAGGGCAAGGTCTTCAGCATCTACCCCGAGGGCACCCGCTCCCCCGACGGCCGGCTCTACCGCGGCCGCACGGGCATCGCCCGCCTGGCGATGATGACCGGCGCGCCCGTCGTGCCGTTCGCCATCATCGGCACGGACAAGATCCAGCCGGGCGGTGCGGGGTTTCCGCGGCCCGGCCGCGTGACTGTTCGGTTCGGTGAGGCGATGGAGTTCTCTCGGTACGAGGGGATGGACCGGGACCGGTACGTGCTGCGGGCCGTGACCGACTCGGTGATGGCTGAGGTCATGCGGTTGTCGGGGCAGGAGTATGTGGACATGTACGCCACGAAGGCCAAGGAAGCGGCTTAGCTCCGCTGGTTTTTTTTGGGGGCTCCGGGGTGAGGGGCCTGGGTTGTGGGGCGCTGGGGTGGGGGGCCCGGGTTGTGGGGCGCTGCGGGTTCGTTGTGGCTTGTCGCGCAGTTCCCCGCGCCCCTATAGGGCGCTTGCCCCGACGCAGGCCATCGGGCGCGGCCCCGTCGCGGTCCTGAAGGGGCGCTGGACCCGCGGCCTTGAGAAGGGGTCCGCGGGCGGCGATGGCTTCAGTGAGGTTGTTCGTCCGGTGGGGCCGCGTTTGTGTGGTCGGCTCCTGGGGACGGGAACCAGAGGACGAAGGTCGAGCCCTTGCCGAGGGTTGAGAAGAGGCGGATCTGGCCGCCGTGGGACTCGACTATCTGGCGGACGATCGCGAGGCCCAGGCCCGCGTGACGGTCGTGGCCGCCGCCGTTGCCCTTGGCGCGCCAGAAGCGGTCGAAGACTCGGGTCTGGTCGTCGTCGAGGATGCCGGGGCCCTCGTCCTGGACCGATGCCCAGAGCCAGCCGTCCATCCGGCCCGCTGCGACCGTGATTGCGGTGCCCGGCGGCGAGAGTCGTACGGCGTTGGAGAGCAGGTTGCCGACTGCCCTGCGCAGCGCGTCGTGGTCGCCGATGACCGTCAGGCCCGTGGTGAGACGCCGGTGCAGTACGAGCCCGCGCTCGGCGGCGAGCGGCGCGAACTCCTCGCAGGCCTCGGCCGCGGCCGCCGCCAGGTCGACGTCCGCGTCCGCGAGGGCGGGTGCCGTGCGGCGGGCGGTGGCCAGCAGGTCCTCGACCAGACGGGTCATACGGGTCGTCGCGCGGTCCACACTTCGGACGGCCGCCCTGCGCTCCGCCTCCTCGGACTCCTCCGCCGTCAGCACCGCGTCCAGGTTGGCCCGGATGATCGCGAGCGGGCTGCGCAGTTCGTGGGAGGCATCGTCGATGAGCTGGCGCTGGGCGCGGAAGGCCTCGTCGAGGCGGTCGAGCATGGAGTCGACGGTGTCGGCGAGGTCGCGGAGCTCGTCCTTGGGTCCGTCGAGGCGGATGCGCTGCGAGAGGTCGGTGGCCTGGATCTCGGCGGCCGTACGGGAGATGGAGCGTACGGGACGCAGGGCGCGGCCGGAGAGGATCCAGCCGATGGCGAGGCTGGTGACGGCGAGTCCGCCGAGTACGGCGAAGGAGAAGCGGCGCAGGTTCGCGAGGGTCTCGTAGTTGACGGCGGCCTCGACCTCTTGGACCTTCACCACCGGGATCTCGCCGACGTACTCGTCGTTCACGTACTTCGACGCCGAGAACTGCTTGCTGACGGGGTGCGCCTCGCCGCTGCGCTCGACGGCGAGATATGTCGCGCCGAGGACGAGTGCGGTGAGGACGAAGAGCAGGCCGGAGTAGAGGACGGTGAGGCGGAAGCGGATGGTGTGGGTGAACGCCGGGAGGCGGAGCCTCGCCCTCGCGATCCGCAGCGCGCCGATCATCGGGTCTCCTTGAGGCGGTACCCCTGCCTGATCACCGTCTCGATGAGCGGTTCCTCTTCTCCGGTGATCTTCCGGCGCAGAGAACCGACCGTGACCCGCACGGTGTTGGTGAACGGGTCGGCGTATTCGTCCCAGACGTGTTCGAGGAGTTCCTCGGCCGGTACGACACGTCCGGGGCGGGTCATCAGGTAGTGCAGGACTCCGAACTCCTTGGGTGTGAGCTGGAGCGGGCGTGCGCCCCGGAAGGCCTCGAACCGGGCGGTGTCCAGGCGGAGTTCGCCGACCTCGACGACCGCGGTCCCGCCGTCCTCGCGGCGCAGCAACGCCCTTATCCGGGCCAGGAGTTCGGGCAGCGCGAACGGTTTCACCAGGTAGTCGTCGGCGCCCTCGTCGAGGCCCCGGACGCGGTCGGCGAGACGGTCGCGGGCGGTGAGCATCAGGATGCGGGGACCGCCGGGAGTGGCCCGTACGGCACGGCAGACCGAGAAGCCGTCGCCATCGGGCAGGTTGAGGTCCAGCAGCACGAGGTCGTAGTCGTTGACGGCCAGCTTCTCCGTGGCCGTGTCGACGTCGGGCGCGATGTCCACCGCGTAACCGGCCCGTACCAGCCCGACCTTGAGAGCGACGACGAGATCTTCCTCGTCCTCGACGACCAGTAGTCTCATCTGCCCCACCCGCCTCTAGCCGCTGTATGTGCAATGCCCCGTCGGGGGCGCGGGGAACTGCGCGACAAGCCACGACGAACCCGCAGCTTCAGTCGAACCGTCCCACGACCCGCTCATCCGTCGATGATCGCCCGCGCGGCGGCACGCGCGTCCGCCATCGGAATGGCGAACCCGATCCCTATCGAACCGCCCCGCTGCTGGTCCAACGTGGCGATGGCCGTGTTGATGCCGATCACACGGCCGTCCGCGTCGACGAGCGGACCGCCGGAGTTCCCCGGATTGATCGACGCGTCGGTCTGCAGGGCCCGCCGCCGCTCACCGCCCTCGCCGAGCCGCACGGACCGGTCGAGCGCGCTGACGATGCCCGAGGTGACGGTGCCGCTGAGGCCGAGCGGGGACCCGATGGCGAGGACGGTGTCGCCCACGCCTGGCTTCGCCCGAGCACCGGCGGCCAGGTCTGCGGCGCGTAGCCCGCGGGCGGTCTCCGGTTCCAGGACGGCCACGTCGTTGGCGGGGTCGTCGCCGAGTACGTCCGCACGGAGCCTGCGCCCGTCCTGGAGCTCGATCGACACCTCCGAACTCCCCGCCACCACATGCGCGTTGGTGAGGATCCGGCCGCGCTCGTCGAACACGAACCCGGAGCCCTGTCCCTCCGCCGTCTCGATCGACACGACACTCGGCAGCACACGCGCGGCGACCGCTTCGAGCCCCGTGACGTCCTCCTGCCCGGCCGCCGACGCGGCGGGCTCCTCGTCGCCGACGGCCCCGGCCGCGTACCCCGCGGCACCGCCCGCGAGGACGGCGGCGAGGACCGCGGCCAAGAGGGGGCTGACCTTGCGGGGAGACCTGGGAGGAGGGGCCGGAGAGGGGTGCGGGGCCGGGGTCGTGTACGGGCTTGGGTACGTCGTCTCCGGTGGTGCGGCCGGGCCGAATCCCGAGGGAGGCCGACCGGGCAGGAAGGAAGGTCCGCGGGGCTCGCCGAGGCCCGGGTAGGGGGTGTGGGGCCGGCGCCCGCTCCGGTACGGGTCGCTGGGCTCTTCCTCGGCCCGAAGTCCCTCCGCCCTGGGGCCGTTGGGGCCCAGCGGGCCGGGCGGACGGGGTGGCCCGGTGGGACGCGACGGGCCCAGCGGGCGGGTCGGGCTGGGGTGCGCCGGAGGCCCCGCGCGGCCGGGGAGGCCCGTGCCGCCCGGAAGACCCGGCCGGTCGGGAAGAACGGGCTGGTCCGGAAGAACCGGCTGTTCAGGGAGGCCCGCGTCGCGCGGCGGTCCCGGGTGACTCGGTGGGACCGGGTGGCTCGGCGGTCCCGGGTGGCTCGGTGGGCCCGGGTGACGCGGTGGGCCCGGGTGGCTCGGTGAGCCCGGGTGGCCCTGGAATCGGTCGTACGACACGGTCGTTCCTCCTTGGTCGCGGAACCCTGGACCCGAGGGGCCGGGGCGCGGAACCCGGTGGTGCCGGAAGCCGGATGCCGGAAGCCTTGAGCGTGGCGCCGGGAGCCGGCGGGGTTGCGGATCAGGGGAGTCGGGAGAACCAGAGCAGTGAGGTGGCCGCGGTGGCGAGGGCCGTGAGGAGACCGGCGGCGACGAACCACTGCCAGATCTCGCGTTCCTCGGTGCGGTGCCCCACCGAGCTGCCGATGTCCTCGTACACCTCCTGGAGTTCTTCGCCCGTCGCGGCCTCGTGGAAGTCGCCGCCGGTGCTGGAGGCGAGCTCCCGCAGGGCGGGGCCGTCGACCGGGACGCTCACCGTGTCGCCGGACGGCAGGTCAATGGTCCCGCTTTCCGTGCCGTACGCGATGGTCGAGACCGGGATTTTGTCGCCGGCCGCCTCCCGGGCCGCGGACTCGACGGACCGGCCCGTGGTGTTGGAGCCGTCGGACAGCAGCACGATGTGCGCGGGCGGCGGCTTGGTCTCGGCCTCCCGGTCGAGCATGCGGACGGCGTCACGGGCGGCCACGACGGCCTCCCCGATCGCGGTGCCCTCGCCGGTGGTGAGCCGTTCGATGGCCGAGCGCAGGGCGCCGCGGTCGGTGGTCGGCGGGACCGCGACCGTGGCGGAGCCGCTGAACGGTACGAGCCCCGCGTTGAAGCGCTCGGGCAGCCGGTCGACGAAGGCGAGCGCGGCGCGCTGGGCGGCCGCGAAGCGGGTCGGCTCGACGTCGGTGGCCTCCATGGACGCCGACACGTCGAACGCCACCACGATCGTGGCTCGCTCACGCGGCACCTGCACCTCCGTGGTCGGCCGGGCGAAGCCCACGACGAGCAGCGCGAGCGTGCCGCAGAAGGCGGCCGCGGGGACATGGCGGCGCCAGCCGGGCCGCCGGGGCGCGACCTTGTCCAGCAGTTCCAGGTTGGTGAACCGGACCGCGTACCGGCCGCGTCTGCGCTGCACCAGGAGATAGGCGCCGATCAGCAGGGCGAGCGGCACCAGGAGCAGCAGCCAGCCGGGCGAGTGAAGACTCACGGCACCTCCAGCGGACTCATGGCCCCTCCAGGGGATCCGGGCCTATGGACGGGAGTACGGACATGGGGGCGACGGGCGTGTTCACGCGGCACCGCCTCCCGACCGGCGTCGCTGCTCCTCGACATGGCGTACGACGTCTCGGACCCAGTCGCGGTCCGTACGCAGCCGGAGGTGGGCCGCGCCCGCCCGGCGGATGGACGCCTTGATCAACGCCCGCTGTTCCAGGGCCGCTTCGGCGTACCGTTCACGCAACTTCCGTGAGTGGGTCGGGATTTCGCGCCTGACGCCCGTCTCGGGATCGACGACGTTGAGCAACCCCACTGCGGGCAGCTCCAGTTCACGGGGGTCGACGGTCTCGACGGCCAGGATCTGGTGGCGGTGGGCGATCGTTCGAAGGGGTTGCTCCCAGCCGGTCTCCAGGAAGTCGGAGACGACGGCGACCAGGCCGCTGCCGGGGAGTGTGCGCAGCGAACGCAGGGCGTCGGCCAGGGAGTGCCGGGCGTCCTGGGCCGCACCCGCCGCCACCCGGGGCCGGTCCAGGGCGGCCCGCAGGATCGTGAGGAGGTGGTGGCGCCCAGTGCGGGGCGGGATCCGCTGGATGCCGGCCGGTCCGGTGATCTGCGCGCCGAGCCGGTTCCCGGCCCGTTCGGTGAGGAAGGCGACGGCCGCCGCCGCGCCGACAGCCAGGTCGCGTTTCTCCATCCTTGCCGTGCCGAAGTCCATGCTCGCGGACGCGTCGAGCACGATCCAGGTGGTCAGTTCACGGTCGGCGAGGGTGAGCCGGACGTGCGGGACGGTGGTGCGTGCGGTGGCGTTCCAGTCCATCCGGCGTACGTCGTCGCCGATGACGTACGGCCGGGTCTCGGACACCTCGGTGCCCGGTCCCGGTACGAGACCGGGGTGGTCGCCCTGGAGGAGGCCGTCGGGGCGACGAGTGAAGAGCAACTCCAGGTGTTTCAGGGCCTGTTCGGGGGTGAGTTCGCTGAGGGTCGGGGTGCCGCTCATGCCGCTTCGCCCTCCGTTCCCCCCTCGGTCCGGCCCTCTGCACGTCCCTCTGCCCGTCCCTCTGCCCGTCCTTCGGAGCGGGTGGCGGCCTGGCGCGGGGTGATGCGCGGCTGCTCAACGGCGGCCAGTACCTCGTCGACGATCTCGGCGCCGGAGATGCCGTCGGCGAGTGCGTCGAAGGACAGCACTAGCCGGTGGGCGACGACCTCGTGGGCCAGGTCGTGCACATCCTCGGGAAGAACGTAGCCACGGCCGCGCAGCAGGGCGAGCGCGCGGGCGGCGGCGACCAGGCCCAGCGTGGCGCGCGGGCCGGCGCCGTGCGCCAACCGGCTGCCGGGGCCCGCGAGTTCACGGGTCGAGACGACCAGTCGTACGGCGTACTCGGCGACCGCGTGGTGCACGAACACCTCGTCGGCGGTGCGCTGGAGCGCGATGAGCCGCTCGGGGGTGAGGACGGGGCGCGCCCGGGGCGGGTCGACGCTCATGCGGTAGAGGATCGCGAGTTCCTCGGACTCGCTGGGGACGGCGACCTCGACCTTGAGCAGGAAGCGGTCGCGCTGGGCTTCGGGGAGTTGGTAGACGCCCTCGGACTCGATGGGGTTCTGGGTGGCGAGGACGAGGAACGGCTGGGGGACGGGGATGGTGGTGCCGCCGATGGACACCTGGTGCTCGCCCATCACTTCGAGGAGCGCTGACTGCACCTTGGCGGGGGCTCGGTTGATCTCGTCTGCGAGGACGAAGTTGGCGACGACCGGGCCGGGTTCGACGCTGAACGTCTCCTGGGACGGGCGGTAGATCCGGGTGCCGGTGATGTCGGACGGGACGAGGTCGGGCGTGAACTGCAGCCGGGCGAACCGTCCGCCGGCCACCTGGGCGAGGGTCTTCGCGGCGAGCGTCTTGGCGACGCCCGGGACACCCTGGAGCAGGCAGTGGCCCCGGGCCAGGACCGCGGTGAACATCCGCTCCACCATGCGGTCCTGGCCCACGATCACCCGCTTGACCTCGAAGAGCGCCTCTTCGAGGAGCTTCCCGTCGGTGGCGTCACCGTGTGGGTCGGCGGTGGTCACAGTGCTGCCGCGGGGTTGCTCGGATCCGCGGAGGGGGTGCCGCCGGTGCCGTCCTTGTCGGGGCAGTCCTCGCGGGTCCAGGTGCGGGTTCCGTTGTCGGCCGCTCCGTCCTCGGCCGTGCCTTCCTCGACGACGAAGCGGACCGTTTCGCGGGGGGCCTCGTCGCCGTCCGCGGCGAGGGCGACGCCGCCGGCCGCCAGGGCCGCGGTGGCCAGCGCGGAGACGACGAGGATCTTTCGGTTACGGATATGACGGGTCATGGTCGGTGGCTCCTTCGGCCGTGTGGGACGACGTCCGGTACGGGGCCAAGACCATCAGGTGAGGGCGAAAACGGGCTTAAAGGGGGACGCTGCCTGCGGGTTTGGGGGCGGGGGGTGTTTGTTGGCTGCGGGTGCGTTGTGGCTTGTGGCGCCCACGCGGCGGAGCCGCACAATGTCGCAGCCCCGCGCCCCTGAAGGGGCGCGCCCCCCTACTCCCCGCTTCCCAGCTTCTGTCCTCTCAGGAGTATCCATGCCGCCACCGACGCCGCCAGCAGTACCGCCGCGCCCAGGCCCGCCGCGAGCGCGATGCCGTCGACGAAAGCTGTGCGGGCGGCGGTAAGGAGGGGCTCGGCGTTGGGCAGGGCCGTCGACGCCTCCACGGCGCCGCCGAGGGACTCGTGGGCCGCGGCGGCCACCTCGGGGGGTGTGCCCGGTGGGGCCGTGAACCCGGCGTAGACGCCGGTGACGATGGAGCCGAGCAGGGCGATGCCGAGGGCCGCGCCGAGTTCGTACGCCGTCTCGGAGACCGCGGACGCGGCGCCCGCCTGTTCCTTGGGGACGCTGGAGAGGATGACGTCGGCGGTCACGGTGAAGGAGAAGCCCGCGCCCACGCCGACGACCAGCAGGGCACCGCCGAGAAGCGGATACCCGGTCGATTCGGTGAGCAAGGTCAGCGCGCCCAGGGCGAGCCCGATCGCGGCGAGACCGCCGGCGGTGACGGCCCGCACCGAGTAGCGGCGTGCCACCGTACCCGCGACCAGGCCGGCCGCCACCGCGCCCAGCGCGGCGGGCAGTTCGGCCAGGCCCGCCTCCAACGGCCCCCTCCCCTGCACGAGTTGGAGGTACTGCGAGAGGAAGAAGACCAGCCCGGACAGGCCGAGGATGGTCAGCAGATCGGCGAGCACGGCCCCGGAGAAGCCGCGGTTGCGGAACAGCCGCATGTCCAACAGCGGGATGGGGAGGGCGAGTTGGCGGCGTACGAATCCGTAGAGCGCGGCCGCGCCGAGCAGGGCCGCGGCTCCCGCCGTGGCGTTCGGGCCGTGCGAGGCGGCCTCCTTGATCCCGTACACGATGCCGACCATGCCGACGAGCGACAGCACGACGCTCATCAGGTCCCAGGGGCCGGGCTCGGGATTGCGGGACTCGGGGAGCAGCTTCACGCCGACGAGGACGAGGACCGCCATCACGGGGAGATTGATCAGGAAGACGGAGCCCCACCAGAAGTGTTCGAGGAGGAAGCCGCCGACGACCGGACCGACCGCCGTGCCGGCCGAGGCGGTGGCGCCCCAGATGCCGATGGCGAGGCTGCGTTCGCGCGGGTCGTGGAAGAGGTTGCGGATGAGCGCCAGGGTGGCGGGCATCAGGGTCGCGCCAGCGACACCGAGCAGTGCCCGCGCCACGATCATCAACTCGGGTGTGCTCGCATAGGCGTTGAGCACGGATATGAGACCGAACGCGACCGAGCCGATGAGCAGCAGCTTCTTGCGCCCGATGCGGTCACCGAGGCTGCCCATCGAGACGAGCAGGCCCGCGATGACGAACGAGTAGACGTCCCCGATCCACAACAGCTGCGTACCGGAGGGCTTGAGGTCCTCGCTGATGTAGGGGGTCGCGAGGCCGAGGACGGTCGCGTCGACGGCCACCAGCAGCACGGCGAGGACGAGGACGGCGAGCGCGAGCCAGCGGCCCGGACGCTTCTCCGTCTCCGCCGCGAACGCCGGCCGCACCGTGCTGGTCATGATTCCTCTCTCCGTAGTGCGCCGCCGAGCAGCAGCTCGACGATCATGTGGTGGAAGTCGTTGGCGGCCACCCGGCCCTCGGTCACGGCCCAGGCCCCGGAGGCGATGAGCCCGTAGAGGGCCTCGGTGAGCCAGGCCGGGGTGAGGTCGATGCGGAACTCGCCGCTCTCCTGGCCGCGCCGGAACACCGCGGCGATGCGTGCGTCGAGCCGGGCCCAGCCCTCGTGCCGTTCCTCGCCCTCGAACAGCTGGTTCTCGGAGTAGAGGAAGGCGAGCAGCCCGGCGGCGCTCTCGACCTCCGCCACCAGACGGCGTACGGCCTCCCGGGCGGTGTCCTCGTCGAGCCGTGCCGCGTCCAGCGCCGCCTCGCACTCGCGGATGCCGAGATCCTCCAACGCGCGTACGAGGGCGTCGCGCCCGGCGAACTGGCGGTGCAGCGTGGCCCGGCTGATCCCGGCCGCCTTGGCGACCTCGTCCATGGTGGCGGTGGATTTCCGGGTGAGCAGGGCGGCTGCGCTGCGCAGCACGTGGTCACGGTCGATGGCCATGAGACAACCATAAACCATATGAGACACCAATGTCTCACCCGAAGCGTGCGACGCTCACCACCAGTGGGTCCACCGTGAGTCCACCGTGGGTCTGCCTGTGACGGCTCAGTGCCAGGGCAGCTGCCCGCGCCGCTCCCAGTACGCCACCGGCTCCTCGACCAGCGCGTCGAGCCGGGACTGCTGCTCGTCGTCGAGGTCGACCACGGCGGCGTGCAGGTTCGAGGAGAGCTGGACGGCCGTGGCCGCGCCGGAGAGGACGACGCCCGCCCAGGGCTGCCGCAGGACGAGCGCCAGGGCGACCGCGTCGGAGCCAAGGCCGGCCTCTTCGGCGATGGCGCGTACGGCGTCCGGTGCGTGCGGGTCGGCGAGCCGGCCGTTGGCCATGCCCTCCTTGACGATCACGGTGAGCCCGGCGTCGTGCGCCTCGGCGAGCGCGGGGCCCGCGGACGTCTCCAGGACGTTGTAGGTGGCCTGGACGGTACGGAACAGCGGCTCGCCGTCGACCGTCACGGCGAGCGCGGTGCGGATCGCGTCGGCCTGGGCCGGGCCGCTGGTGGAGAAGCCGACGGTCAGGCCCTGCGCGGCCGCCTCCGCCAGCTTGGCGTGCAGTTCCTTGTCGGTGAGGGCCGGGCTGTCCGGGGTCACCGAGTGGATCTGGTAGAGGTCGAGCCGGTCACCGAGCAGTTCCGCGCTCTCGGCACGCTGCCTCTCGTACGTGGCGAGGCTGTGGTCCTTGATCTCGTGGGCCTCGGCGTCGGTGCGCCAGTCGGCCGTATAGGTGTAGCCCCACTTGCTGCCGACGACGACGTCCCCGATGTCGGACCGTGTGTTCAGCCAGCCGGCGAGGAACTCCTCCGAACGGCCGTACGAGCGGGCGGCGTCGAAGTAGCGCACGCCCTGGGCGTAGGCGGCGTCGAGGAGTTCGTGCGTGCGGGTGCGGAGCGTGTCGACGCTGCGGTCTTCGCCGAGGTCGTGGTCCCGGCCGAGGTTGATGTAGCCGGGGCGGCCGACTGCGGCGAGGCCCAGTCCGATGTGGCAGGTGGGGGTCGTTGCTGTGGCCAGTCGGGCGAAGGGCATCGCGGGCTCCGTTCGGTCGGCTCCAGTACGGCTGTCCGACCAACGTAACCCGCGATGACCTTTGGCGAAGGGCGCCGGGGAACTCGGTTCGTTCGGCGCCTGGGCGGGTGCGGGCTGCGTTGTGGCTGGTCGCGCCCCGCGGCGGAGCCGCAAATGTCACAGCCCCGCGCCCCTGAAGGGGCGCCCCCCTACTGAAGGGGCGCTCCCCCTACCGCTTGTCTTTGGCCGTCGCCCACTCGTGCTGGGCCGCCACGTTCGCCTTCACCTCTGTCAGCTGGATCGCGACCGCGCTCGGGGCCGTGCCTCCACGGCCGTTGCGGGAGGCCAGGGCGCCCGGGACGTTCAGGACCGACCGGACCTCGGGCGTGAGGTGGGCGGAGATCTTCGCGAACTGCTCGTCGGTGAGGCCGTCGAGTTCGATGCCGTCGGCCTCCGCGGCCTTCACGCACTCCCCCGCGACCTCGTGCGCGACACGGAACGGCACGCCCTGCTTGACGAGCCACTCGGCGATGTCGGTGGCGAGCGAGAACCCGGCCGGGGCCAGCTCCTCCATGCGCTCGCGATGGACGGTGAGGGTCGCCATCATCCCGGTGAAGGCGGGCAGCAGGACCTCCAGCTGGTCGCAGGAGTCGAAGACCGGCTCCTTGTCCTCCTGGAGGTCGCGGTTGTACGCGAGGGGCAGGGCCTTCAGCGTCGCCATGAGACCGGTGAGGTTGCCGATCAGACGGCCGCTCTTGCCGCGCGCCAGCTCCGCGATGTCCGGGTTCTTCTTCTGCGGCATGATCGACGAGCCGGTGGAGAAGGCGTCGTGGAGGGTGACGAAGGAGAACTCCTTCGTGTTCCAGATGATGACCTCCTCGGCGATCCGGGAGAGGTTCACCCCGATCATCGCGGTGATGAAGGCGAACTCGGCGACGAAGTCGCGCGAGGCCGTGCCGTCGATGGAGTTGCCGACACTGCCGTGCTCGAACCCGAGGTCCTTGGCGACCGACTCCGGGTCCAGGCCGAGCGAGGAACCGGCCAGGGCGCCCGAGCCGTACGGCGACACGGCCGTCCGCTCGTCCCACTGCCGCAGACGTTCGGCGTCCCGGGACAGGGACTGGACGTGGGCCAGCACATGGTGGGCGAACAGCACGGGCTGGGCGTGCTGCAGATGCGTACGGCCCGGCATCGCGACGTCCGGGTGCGCCTCGGCGAGCCCGATCAGCGCGTCCTGGAGGTCGGCGATCAGGCCGCCGATGATCCGGGCGTGATCGCGCAGGTACATCCGGAAGAGCGTGGCGACCTGGTCGTTGCGCGAGCGGCCGGCGCGCAGCTTGCCGCCGAGGTCCGGGCCGAGCTGCTCCAGGAGGCCTCGCTCCAGGGCGGTGTGCACGTCCTCGTCGGCGATGGTTCCGACGAAGGAGCCGTCCGCGACGACGGTCTCCAGCCGGTCGAGCCCCGCGAGCATGCGCTCCAGCTCGTCGTCGGTGAGGAGGTTCGCCTTGTGCAGCACGCGCGCGTGGGCACGCGATCCGGCGATGTCGTACGGCGCCAGCCGCCAGTCGAAGTGGACGGACGCGGACAGCTTGGCCAGAGCCTCGGCGGGCCCATCGGCGAACCGCCCACCCCAGAGCCGTACATCACCGCTGTTGCTGCTCACTTGCTGTACTCCTCAGAACTGTTGATTGGCGAGACGCGCCCCATAGGGGCGCGGGGAACTGCGTGACCAGCCCACCACAACCCGCACGTGGTTACGCACCGGACTCCCCGAAACGCCTACGCGAGGTCCCTCTTCGCCGCGATCTTCGAAGACAGCGCGAAGATGTCGATGAACCCCTGCGCCTTGGACTGGTCGAACGTATCGCCCAAGTCGTACGTCGCGAGGTTGAAGTCGTACAGCGACTCCTCGGACCTCCGCCCGGTGACGACGGCACGGCCCCCGTGCAGGGTCATCCGGATGTCCCCGGAGACATGCTGGTTGGCCTCGTTGATGAACCCGTCCAGGGCCCGCTTGAGCGGGGAGAACCACAGACCGTCGTAGACCAGCTCGCCCCAGCGCTGCTCGACCTGCCGCTTGTAGCGGGCGAGTTCACGCTCGACGGTGACGTTCTCCAGCTCCTGGTGGGCCGTGATCAGCGCGATCGCGCCGGGAGCCTCGTACACCTCGCGGGACTTGATGCCCACGAGCCGGTCCTCGACCATGTCGATCCGGCCGATGCCCTGGGCGCCCGCGCGGGTGTTGAGCTGCTGGATGGCCTGGAGGACGCTGACGGGCTTGCCGTCGATGGCGACCGGGACGCCCGCCTTGAAGGTGACGACCACCTCGTCGGGCTCGCGCGGGAGCGCCGGGTTCTGCGTGTACTCGTAGACGTCCTCGATCGGCGCGTTCCAGATGTCCTCCAGGAAGCCCGTCTCGACGGCACGTCCGAAGACGTTCTGGTCGATGGAGTACGGCGACTTCTTGGTGGTGGCGATCGGCAGGCCCTTCTCCTCGCAGAAGGCGATCGCCTTGTCCCTGGTCATCGCGTAGTCGCGGACCGGGGCGATGCACTTGAGGTCCGGGCCGAGGGCCTGGATGCCGGCCTCGAACCGCACCTGGTCGTTGCCCTTGCCGGTGCAGCCGTGCGCGACGATGCCCGCGCCGTGCTTGTGGGCGGCGGCGACGAGGTGCTTGACGATCGTCGGCCGGGAGAGGGCGGAGACCAGCGGGTAGCGGTCCATGTAGAGGGCGTTGGCCTTGAGCGCCGGGAGGCAGTACTCCTCGGCGAACTCGTCCTTCGCGTCCGCGACCTCGGCCTCGACGGCGCCGCACGCGAGGGCGCGCTTGCGGATGACGTCCAGGTCCTCGCCGCCCTGGCCGACGTCGACCGCGACAGAGATGACCTCGGCGCCCGTCTCCTCGGCGATCCAGCCGATGGCGACGGAGGTGTCCAGACCGCCTGAGTAGGCGAGTACGACGCGCTCGGTCACGGGCTTCTCCTCACAATGCACTCACTGACATGCATGAGTATGCAGTGCTCTGCATGATTCGTCAATCTCGGGGTGTGCCGGAAAGTAATTTCGGCGTCACTTGAACACTGGAAACCGCTTTCCCGTACTCCAGTCCGAACGCCGGCGCCGCGTTTGTAAACCCACTCCTGACCCAAGTGAGGCACTCGCATGTCCAGGGCTCTTCCGAAGTACAACAAGCGCCGTGTGGCCATCATCGGCGGCGTGGCCGCGGTGGCGTTGTCCGGAGCGGTCATCGCCGGATCGGCCTTGGCCGGGGAAACGTCCAAGAGCACCAACAGCCAGGCCGCCAGAACGAAGGCGTCCCCCGGCACGGTCAGCTGCCCCGCGGTCGCGCCGAGCCTCCCCGCGATCCCCGCCTCCGCCAAGGCCGAGGTCGACCGCAACCTGGCTCTGCTCGACACCCAGATCGCCGAGGCCAACAAGCGCCTCGTCGACACCGTCGGCCAGGGCGGCCCCAACTTCGCCCAGAACGCGATCATCGGCCCGCTCAAGGACAAGCGCGTAGCGACCATCAACCGCATCGCCACCGCCATCGGCCGCACCGCCGCCAAGCCCACGGGCCTCGACTCCCTCGCCCCCTGCACGCTGAACGCGGGCGGGGCGGCAGGAGGCGGTGCCGCGGCGTCGCCGAGCGCGTCCCCCACCCAGCAGGCGGGCGGCAACACCGGGAACACGGGGAACACCGGCAACACGAACGCGGCCGGCACCGTGAGCTGCCCCGCCGTCGCGCCGAGCCTCCCCGCGATCCCCGCCTCCGCCAAGGCCGAGGTCGACCGCAACCTCGCCCTCCTCGACACCCAGATCGCCGAAGCCAACAAGCGCCTCGTCGACACCGTCGGCCAGGGCGGCCCCAACTTCGCCCAGAACGCGATCATCGGCCCCCTCAAGGACAAGCGCGTAGCGACCATCAACCGCATCGCCACCGCCATCGGCCGCACCGCCGCCAAGCCCACGGGCCTCGACTCCCTCGCCGCCTGCACGCTCAACAAGTAACCACCGGCACAAGCAACCACCGAATCACCGACGTCCCCCCACGGGCGCCCCGCACGCCGGCCGGGGCGACCCCGGGGTCCGTAGGCCACCAGGCCCGCGGGCCCCGGGGATCACCGGGCGCCACCCGGATCCCTCGCACCGCTCCCCCACACCCCCCACACGCGGATGGGCGCAATTCCTTAGACAGTCGAAGGAATTGCGCCCATAATCGTTAGACATGGGAAAGACTCACGAGCGCATAGACGGCCGCCTGCGTACGTTCATCGAGGCGCAGCCCCTCTTCTTCACCGCGACCGCGCCCCTGTCGGGCGACGGCACGGTCAACCTCTCGCCCAAGGGCCTCACCGGTTCCTTCGCGGTCCTCGACGAACTCACCGTCGCCTACCTGGACTTCGCCGGCAGCAACGCCGAGACGATCGCCCACCTCCGCGAGAACGGCCGGATCACCCTGATGTGGTGCGCCTTCCAGGGCCCGCCGAACATCGTCCGCGTACACGGCCGGGGCGAACCGGTCTTCCGCGACGACCCGCGCTTCAAGGAACTCCTCACGCACTTCCCGGGCATCGACCCGACCCCGCACGGCCTGCGCGCGATCATCGTGGTGACGGCCGAACTCGTCCGGGACACCTGCGGCTACGCGGTCCCCAACATGTCGTACGACGAGGACCGCGATCTGCACGCCAAGCGCTTCGCGCGCGAGGACGACGCCTCACTCGACGCGTACTTCGGAAAGAAGGAGCACATCGCGACAAGCATGGACGGTCTGCCCGGGCTGCCCCTGCCGCTGCCTCCCACCCCGGCCTGAGCCCGCACCACCCGAGAACCTCGCACCACGCCAGTGCGCGATGTCGGAGTATGGACGTTTTGCCGATCTTCATGGTGGACATGACAGTTGTGCCTTTTGACGGAATTCTCCCTTCCGCCGTGCGCAGCCCCTACGCTCGGCAAAAACCGCCCACCGGGCGGAACACCAGGAACGGATGGGGGATCCATGTTCCGAGCCGCAAGCGAACCTCAGAGCAAACGTCATGTCCGGAACTCGTTCTTCGTCGTGGGTGAGGGAATCCTCGCCGACCCCGGAACCGACAAACCGGCCGAAGCGCAGGCGGCGTCGAGCGTCGCGGCGCTGCGCAAGTTCCAGTTCTCCCGGTTAGGACCGAAGGCGAAGCCCGACCAGCTGCTCGACCGGGCCCAGCGCGCGGAACTCGCCCAGAAGATGACCACGGACCCGCCCGGCCCGGGCGGCCAGCCCAACTCCAACCCCGGGGTACCGGCGGGCTTCACCTACCTCGGCCAGTTCGTGGACCACGACATGACCCTGGACGCCACGGCGGTGCAACTGGAGGAGAACGTCACCGTCCAGCAGCTGCTCCAGGGCAGGTCACCGGCGCTGGACCTCGACAGCCTCTACGGCCTCGGACCGGACAACCGCTTCGACCGCCGCTTCTACGAGGACGACGGGATCCGGCTGAAGTCCGGCACGACCCAGGGCATCCCCGGCGCCACCGACATCACCAAGGACCCGCTGGCCGGGTTCGACCTGCCGCGCGTCGGAGCGGGTTCGCTGCCGTCCGAGCGACGCCGGCCGCTGATCCCGGATCCGCGCAACGACGAGAACCTCGCCGTCGCCCAGATCCACAGCGCGTTCATCCGCTTCCACAACCGGTTCGTGACCGAGCTGGCCGACAAGGGCGTGTCCAGCGCGGTGCTCTTCGAGTCGGCGCGCGAGGCGGTCGTCAAGCACTACCAGTGGATGCTCGTCCACGACTTCCTCCCGCAGATCGTCGACGGGAGCGTCATCGACGAGGTCTTCTCCAAGGGGCGCAAGCACTTCGAGCCCTCGCCGGGGGACCAGGACCGCCCGACGATGCCGATCGAGTTCTCCGTGGCCGCCTACCGCCTCGGCCACAGCATGGTGCGCGACGAATACGAGTGGAACCGGATCTTCCGCACGGGGGGCCTCACCGAGGCCACGCTCGAGCTGCTGTTCCGCTTCACCGGCACGAGCGGCAACCTCTCCCCGGGCGGCGACATCAACGACCCCGAGTCGGGCAGTTTCGAGCGCCTTCCCACCAACTGGATCGCCGACTTCCGGCGCCTGTTCGACTTCCCCAAGGGCGGTCGCGCCGACCTGGCCGTGACCGCCGCGGAGTTCAACCTCACCAAGCGCATCGACACTCTGCTGGTCGACCCGCTGGCGAAGCTGCCGCTCGGCTCGTTCGGCGCACGCCCGCAGGGGCCCGGCGACGCCATCGAGTTGAACCTGGCGTTCCGGAACCTCACCCGGGCCAACATGGTGAGTCTCGCCACGGGTCAGCAGATGGCCTCACGGCTCAAGGTGAAGCCGTTGCTCGCCTCCGACTTCGACAACCGTGACGGAGCCCAGCTCTCGGACCCGCTCAGGAAGAAGCTCGTCAAGGACTGCCCGCTGTGGTTCTACATCCTCCGCGAGGCCGAGGTGAACGGCGGCGGCAAACTGACCGACGTCGGCGGACGCATCGTCGCCGAGGTCTTCCACCGCGCCATCGAAGGCAGTCGCCACTCCATCGTGCGTGACCCCTTCTGGCGTCCGTTCCTCACGCCCGACCCGCAGCGGAAGGCCGACGGGAAGTTCGACATGACCGACCTCCTGCTGTACGCGTTCGAGGGCAGGGCCGAACTGCTCAACCCGCTGGGTCCGTGAGCCCGGACCCTGTGGGCACCGTGGTTTCCGGGCGCCCCGGCGGGCCGCCCGGAAGCCACGGGAACACCGGCGCCGACACCGGGGAACACACCTGCGGTCGGCGCCCGGACGGCCCACCCGGGCTGCCGCTGCCCCTGCCTCCCAGTAGCGTCTGAGCATGCGCCCAGGAGCCGCCCTTCTCGCGTCCGTGTCCCTGTTCGTACTGGCCCCGAGTGCCCCAAGTGCCCCCGGTGCGGCCGGTGACGCCGCCGGCCGGGCGCCGCTGCCCGAGCGGATGGCGGACACGGGCGGCGGCAGTCAGCTCATCACCGCGCAGGCCTCCCGGACGTCCTCGACGACCGGCACGGTCACCTGGTGGAACCGGCGGGACGGGCACTGGGTGAAGGCCGGTTCCGTGCCCGCGCGCTTCGGCGCCAAGGGGCTCGTCGAGGGCAACTCCCGCAAGCAGGGCACCGACACCACCCCCACCGGCCTGTACGACCTGCCGTACGCCTTCGGTATCAAGCCGGCACCCGAGGGGACCAGGGCGAAGTACCGCCCGGTGAAGCAGAACTCCTGGTGGTGCCAGGACACCGCCTCCCGCTCCTACAACCGCTGGACCGAGCCACGCCCGGCCGACTGCCGTGCCGCCGAGTCCGAGCACCTGATCACGTACGGGACGCAGTACGCGTACGCGCTCGTCGTCGGCTTCAACTACGAGCGGCCGGTGCGGGGGCGCGGGGCGGGGATCTTCCTGCACGTCAACGGAAGCGGAGCGACGGCCGGTTGTGTCTCCGTGTCCCACGACGCGATGCGACGCATCCTGACCTGGGCCGATCCGGCGCGCAGTCCGCACATCGCCATCGGGACGGACGGCGGGCCCACCTCGATCGTCCGCTACTGACCGCTGCCTCCGACTTCGTGCGGCCTTCCGCCGAGGAGACCCGCGCCACCTCGGGTTACCGCGAGTCGCAGCAGTTCACGGCTTGCTCCGCGGGCCGTTGAACACTCCGCCGTCCCGGGACGTACCACTGGGCCAAGGGGCCACTCCCCTTCCCAGCGTCCCCCACGGAGGAACCGTGAGCACGATCGCCGGCGGCCGCGCGGCGCGGCGCCAGACGATGCGCCGCATTCGCCCACGTCGCTCCCCCGCCATCCCGTTGCTGATCGCCGTGTGGGCGGGTGCGGCGGGTGTGATCTGGCTGTGGTGGAGCAACACCCCGTCCATCGCGGACGACAAGGGCCGGATCCTGAACGCGGGCCGGATCACCGGTCTGCTGGCCGGGTATCTGATGGCCCTCGTGGTCCTGCAGATGGCCCGGGTACCGGCGCTGGAACGCCGGGTCGGCTCCGACCGGGTCGCCCGCTGGCACGCCATGAGCGGCCGTTACATGCTCTGCCTCACGCTCGCCCACATCGGTCTGACGATGTACGGCTACGCCCTCCAGGCGAACACGGGGGTCGTCGAGCAGACCGTCGAGTCGGTCAAGACCCTGCCCGACATGGGCAAGGCGGCCATCGGCACGGGTGTGCTGCTGTTCATCGGCCTGATCTCCGTCGGCGGACTGCGCAAGCGGATCCCGTACGACACCTGGTACCACATCCACCTGCTCACGTACGTGGCCGTGTACCTGTCGTTCTGGCACCAGCTGTCCACCGGCAACGACTTCGCGGTCGAGCCGGCCGCCACGACGGCCTGGTACGCGCTGTACGGGACCGTGACCGCGCTGGTGATCTGGTACCGGGTGATCACGCCGGTCCGGCTGAACCTGCGGCACCGGATGCGGGTCGAGGAGGTCGTCGAGGAGGCGCCCGGCATCGTCTCCGTGCTGATCAGCGGGAAGCGGCTGCACCGCATCGGTGCCGAGCCAGGGCAGTTCTTCCGCTGGCGGTTCCTGGCACCGGGCATGCGGCTCAGCTCGCACCCGTACTCGCTGTCGGCGGCGCCCAGGCCCGGTCTGCTCAGGATCACGGTCAAGGCGCTCGGCGACCACAGCACCGCGCTGAAGGGGCTGAAGCGGGGCACGCGGGTGTGGGCCGAGGGCCCGTACGGCGCGATGACCGCGTCCCGGCGCAGCCGCGGCAAGGTGCTGCTGATGGCCGGCGGAGTGGGGATCACCCCGATGCGGGCGCTGTTCGAGACGCTGCCCGCCGAGCGCGGCGACCTCACCCTGCTGTACCGGGCCAACAGCACGCAGGACCTGGCGCTGTGGGACGAGCTGTCGGCGATCGCCGACGAGCGCGGCGCCCGCCTGATGTACGCGGTGAATAGTCCCGACGGTGAGCGCCCGGACATCACTCCGGACACGCTGCGCCGGAAGCTGCCCGACATCGACGAGCACGACGTGTTCCTGTGCGGGCCTCCCGGCTTCGCCGAGGGCGCGTACACCGCACTGCGCGGCGCGGGCGTGCCGGCCCGCCGCATCCACCACGAGTCCTTCGAGCTGTGACGAACGGGAGTCCGCACCGATGAAGAAGAGCCACCCCCTGCGACGAATCGTGCTGGCCGGTGCCGCCACGGTGTCCGGGATCGTGCTGCTGCTGACGCTGAAGCCCTCCTCGGACCCGGCGGCCGCGTCGGCCGAGGGCACGCCACAAGGCCAGCAGTCGGTCGCACCCCAGGGCTCCGGAGGCGTACAGGCCGCGGGCGGAGGTGACCAGACCCTCACCGGTGACGTCGTCAAGACCGAGTACGGCAACGTCCAGGTCCGCATCACGATGAGCGGCGGGAAGATCACCTCGGCCGCCGCCATCGAGGCACCCAGCGGCGGTCGCAGCACCGAGGTCAGCACCAACTCGGTGCCCAAGCTCAACCAGGCGGCGATCCAGACGGGCAGCGCCGACATCGACGCGGTCTCGGGTGCCACATACACGAGCGGCGGCTACAAGAAGTCCCTGCAGTCGGCCCTCGACAAGGCCGGCTCGTCCTCGGCGACCGGCGGCGGCTCGGCCGACGCGAGCGGGTCCACCGGCGGATCCACGGGTGGGTCCACAGGTGGCTCCACGGGCGGAGGTGCCGCCCAGGCGAAGACCCTCACGGGCACGGCCGTCGAGACCGACTACGGCCCCGTGCAGGTCCGGATCACCGTCAGCGGCGGGAAGATCACCAAGGCCGAGGCGGTGCAGTCGCCCAGCGGTGGCCGCAGCAGCCAGATCAGCGGTGACGCGGTGCCCAAGCTCAACCAGGCCGCGGTCGCGGCGGGCAGCGCCGACATCGACGCCGTGTCCGGTGCCACGTACACCAGCGGCGGCTACAAGGAGTCCCTGCAGTCGGCCCTGGACCAGGCCGGTGGCTGAACCGACCGAGCCGGCCGAACTGGCCGATCCCGCTGAACCCGCTGAGGCGCCCGTCGCGGTGCGTCACGCGGAGGAGGTGATGGGCACGGTCTTCTCCTTCGACGTACGGGGTGGTGAACCCGGGGCCGTACAGGCCGCGTTGGCGGAGGCCGTGGCCCAACTCCACGCGGTGGACGAGGTGTTCAGCACCTACCGCGAGGACAGCCAGATCTCCCGGCTGGCGCGCGGCGAACTGACCGTCGACGGTTGCGACCCCGAGGTCGCCGAGGTGCTCGAACTGTGCGCCGAGGCAGAGCGGTTGAGCGACGGCTGGTTCAGTACGAGATACGCGGGTCTCATCGACCCGACCGGCATGGTGAAGGGCTGGGCCGTCGAGCGCGTGGCCCGGCATCTCGTCGCGGCCGGCGCGAGCGGCGTCAGTGTGAACGGTGGCGGCGACGTGCAGATGTACGGCGTGCCAGGGCCTCACCGGCCCTGGCGGGTCGGCGTCTCCGACCCGCTGCGGCCCGGCGGTCTGGCCGCGGTCGTCTCCGCGGCCGGCGTCGACGAACTGGCCGTCGCCACCTCCGGCTCCGCCGAACGCGGCACCCACATCGTGGACCCGCGCACCGGCCGCTCCGCGGTCACCGACCTGGTCGCCGTGACCGTCGTCGGCCCCCGCATCACCTGGGCCGACGCCTGGGCCACAGCCGCCTTCGCCATGGGCTCCCGCCAGGCCCTGACCTGGCTGGAGTCCCTGCCGGACGTCGAGGCCTTACTGATCACGGCGGGCGACGAGGTCAGATGCACGGGGGGCTTGGCCAATCGGCTGGGCTGAGCGGGCGCCACCCTTCAGGCGCGCGGCCGGGGGGTTCAGAGGCGCGGGCGTCCCGGACGAGCGGCCCGAACTGAGACGCAGTCAGCCCTTCGGACACGCACGGGAGGCAAGGGTTCCAGAAGCGCGGATGGCCTGGCAATCGGCCTGGGGCCCGGGGCAAGCTTTTAGGGGCGCAGGCGTCCTGGTAGACGGCCTGGGCCGAGGCAGCTTTAGGGGACGCGGATGGCTGGCAGTCCGCCTGGGCCAGGCCAAGCTCTTTAGGGGCGCGGGGAACTGCGCGACCAGCCACAGCCCACCCGCACCCGAATCACAACCTCAATGATGGTTCTGAGCCAACCGCAGCAAGTGGTCCGCCAACGCCTGTCCACCCGTAGGATTCCGGCTGATCAACAGCAACGTGTCATCCCCGGCGATCGTCCCGAGGATGTCGTGCAGCTCGGCCTGGTCGATCGCCGAGGCGAGAAACTGCGCAGCCCCCGGAGGAGTCCGCAGAACCACGAGGTTCGCCGAAGCCTCCGCGGAGATCAACAGCTCCGAGGACAGCCTCCGCATCCGCTCCTCCTTCGCCGACTCCCCCAGCGGCGCGCGAGGCGTACGGAAACCCCCCTCGCTGGGCACCGCGTAGATGAGGTCGCCGTCGTTGTTGCGGATCTTCACCGCGTTCAGCTCGTCCAGGTCCCGGGAGAGCGTCGCCTGAGTGACGTTCAGCCCGTCGTCGGCAAGAAGCTTCGCCAACTGGCTCTGGGAGCGCACCGGTTGCCGGTTGAGGATGTCCACGATCCGGCGGTGGCGTGCGGTGCGGGTCTGCGGGACCGCGGGCCCCGCGTGCTCATGGTCCTGCGCCTGACTCATCGTCGTCGTCCCATTCCTCAGGATGCTCCGTCCCCGTCGGCGTCTCGGGCCTGGTCGAGGACGCCGGGCAGGGCCCGCAGGAACACGTCCACCTCGTCGTCGCTCACGTTCAGCGGCGGCATCAGCCGTACGACATCGGGGGCGGGCGCGTTCACCAGGAGACCGGCGTCCTGAGCCGTCTGTTGCGCACGGGGCGCGAGCGGCTCGGTGAGCACGATACCCAGGAGGAGGCCCGCTCCCCGGACATGGTCGATCAGCGGATGGCCGAGCGTCTCGATTCCGTCCCGCAGCTTCTCGCTCGTCCGCTTCACGTTCTCCAGCAGCCCCTCCGCCTCGATCGTGTCGAGGACGGCGAGCCCGGCGGCGCAGGCGACCGGGTTGCCGCCGAACGTCGTGCCGTGGTGGCCGGGCTTCAGCAGCTGCGCGGCCCGGCCGAAGGCGACGGTCGCGCCGAGCGGAAGCCCACCGCCGAGCCCCTTGGCGAGCGTGACGACGTCCGGCAGGACACCCTCGTGGGCCTGGTACTCGAACCAGTGCCCCGTCCGGCCGACACCCGTCTGCACCTCGTCGAGGACGAGGAGCGTGCCGGTGGCGGCGGTGATGGCGCGGGCCGCCTTGAGGTAGCCGGGCGGCGGTACGATCACGCCGTTCTCGCCCTGGACCGGCTCGATGACGACCAGCGCGGTGTCCTCGGTGACGGCGGCGGCGAGCGCCTGCGGGTCCCCGTACGGCACATGCGTGACGTCGCCCGGCAGCGGCAGGAACGGCTCCTGCTTGCCCGGCTGGCCGGTGAGCGCGAGCGCGCCCATGGTGCGGCCGTGGAAGCCGCCCTGGGTGGCGACCATGTGCCCACGGCCCGTGAGCCGGCCGATCTTGAAGGCACCCTCGTTGGCCTCGGCCCCCGAGTTGCAGAAGTAGACCCGGCCCTCCCGCCCGAAGAGCTGGAGCAGCCGTTCGGCGAGCGTGACGGGCGGCTCGGCGACGAAGAGGTTGGAGACATGGCCGAGGGAGGCGATCTGCCGGCTCACGGCCTCGACGATCGCCGGGTGGGCGTGGCCGAGCGCGTTGACCGCGATCCCGCCGACGAAGTCCAGGTACTCCTTGCCGTCGGCGTCCCACAGCCTGGTGCCCGCGCCGCGGACGAGGGGCAGCCGCGGGGTGCCGTAGTTGTCCATCAGCGCGCCCTGCCATCGCTGGGTGAGCTGTTCGTTGGCGGTCATACGGCTTCCCCCTCTTGCCTGTTCGGCGATTGCGCCTGCGGCTCTTGCCCGTGCCGCTCCTGCCCGTGCGGCTCCTGCGCGTCCGGCACGACCATCGTGCCGATGCCTTCGTCGGTGAAGATCTCCAGCAGGATCGAGTGCTGGACCCGACCGTCGATCACCCGGGCGGTGTTCACGCCGTTGCGGACGGCGTGCAGACAGCCCTCCATCTTCGGCACCATGCCGCTGGCCAGTTCGGGCAGCAGCTTCTCCAGCTCTCTCGCGGTGAGCCGGCTGATGACCTCGTCGGAGTTCGGCCAGTCCTCGTAGAGTCCCTCGACGTCCGTGAGGACCATCAGTGTTTCGGCGCCCAGCGCCGCAGCGAGTGCCGCAGCCGCCGTATCAGCATTGACGTTGTAGACATGTCCGTCGTCCTGGCTACGGGCGATCGACGAGACGACCGGGATCCGGCCGTCGGCGAGCAGTGCCTCGATCGCGCCCGTGTCGATCGCGGTGATCTCGCCCACCCGCCCGATGTCGACCAACTCCCCGTCGATCTCGGGCTGGTGCTTGGTGGCGGTGATGGTGTGCGCGTCCTCGCCGGTCAACCCCACGGCCAGCGGCCCGTGTTGGTTGAGCAGCCCGACCAGCTCGCGCTGGACCTGTCCGGCGAGCACCATCCGTACGACGTCCATGGCGTCCTCGGTGGTGACCCTGAGGCCCGCCTTGAACTCGCTGACGATGCCGTGCCGGTCCAGTGCCGCGCTGATCTGCGGGCCGCCGCCGTGCACGACCACGGGCTTGAGCCCGGCCTGGCGCAGGAACACGACGTCCTGTGCGAAGGCGGCCTTCAGGTCCTCGTCGATCATGGCGTTGCCGCCGAACTTGATGACGACCGTCTTGCCGTTGTGCCGCGTCAGCCAGGGCAGCGCCTCGATGAGGATCTGCGCCTTGGGCAGTGCGGTGTGCTTGCGGGTAGTGCTCATGAGGAGTACGCGCTGTTCTCGTGGACGTAGTCGGCGGTGAGGTCGTTGGTCCAGATGGTGGCCGTGTCGGAGCCCGCGGCCAGGTCGGCGACGATGTGGACCTCGCGGTAGCGCATGTCGACCTTGTCGCGGTCCTCGCCGACGCCGCCGTTCTTGCAGACCCACACGCCGTTGATGGCGACGTTCAACTGGTCTGGCTCGAAGGCGGCTTGAGTCGTGCCGATGGCGGACAGGACGCGGCCCCAGTTGGGGTCCTCGCCGTGGATCGCGCACTTGAGGAGGTTGTTGCGGGCGATGGAGCGGCCCACCTCGACGGCGTCGTCCTCGCTCGCGGCGTTGACCACCTCGATCTTGATGTCCTTGCTGGCGCCCTCGGCGTCCCGGATGAGCTGCTGACCGAGGTCGTCACAGACCTTCCGTACGGCCTCGGCGAACTCAGCCTCGTCCGGGGTGACCTGGGAGGCCCCGGAGGCCAGCAGCAGCACGGTGTCGTTGGTCGACATGCAGCCGTCGGAGTCGACCCGGTCGAAGGTCGTACGGGTGGCGGCGCGCAGGGCCCTGTCCAGTACGTCGCTCTCGACGTCGGCGTCCGTGGTGAGGACGACCAGCATCGTGGCGAGGCCGGGGGCGAGCATGCCCGCGCCCTTGGCCATGCCGCCGACGGTCCAGCCGTCCCCGCCGGCGACCGAGGTCTTGTGGACGGTGTCGGTGGTCTTGATGGCGATGGCGGCCTTCTCGCCGCCGTGCTCGGAGAGTTGGGCGGCGGCCTGCTCAACTCCCGGCAGGAGCTTGTCCATCGGGAGCAGCAGGCCGATGAGCCCGGTCGACGCTACGGCGACCTCACCGGCGTTCTGCCCGAGGACCTCGGCCACCTTCTCGGCCGTCGCGTGCGTGTCCTGGAAGCCCTTGGGGCCCGTACAGGCGTTGGCGCCACCGGAGTTGAGGATCACGGCGGAGACCAGTCCGCCCTTCAGCACCTGCTCGGACCAGAGCACCGGCGCGGCCTTCACGCGGTTGGAGGTGAAGACGCCCGCCGCGGCCAGTCTGGGCCCGTTGTTGACCACGAGGGCGAGGTCCGGGTTGCCGTTCTCCTTGATGCCTGCTGCGATGCCGGAGGCGGTGAACCCCTTGGCGGCGGTGACACTCACGGTGCGACTCCGATCGTGGAAAGGCCCGTGGCCTCGTCGAGCCCGAGGGCGATGTTCATGCTCTGGACGGCACCGCCCGCGGTGCCCTTGGTGAGGTTGTCGATGGCGCTGATCGCGATGATCCGGTGCGCGGCCGCGTCGAACGCGACCTGCACCTGAACGGCGTTGGAACCGTAGACGGACGCGGTCGCGGGCCACTGGCCCTCGGGCAGCAGATGCACGAACGGTTCGTCGGCGTAGGCCTTCTCGTATGCGGCCCGTACCGACTCTGCGGTGACGCCCTCGCGGGCTTTCGCCGTGCACGTGGCGAGGATGCCGCGGGGCATCGGCGCGAGGGTCGGGGTGAAGGAGACGGTGACGGGCTCACCGGCGGCCGCGCCGAGGTTCTGGATCATCTCGGGGGTGTGCCGGTGGACGCCGCCGACGCCGTACGGGGACATGGAGCCCATGACCTCGCTGCCCAGCAGATGCGCCTTGGGCGCCTTGCCCGCTCCGGAGGTCCCGGAGGCGGCGACGATCACGGCCTCGGGCTCGGCCAGACCGGCGCCGTACGCCGGGAAGAGCGCCAGCGAGGCGGCCGTCGGGTAGCAACCGGGCACCGCGATGCGCTTGGACCCCTCCAGCGCAGCGCGGGCACCCGGCAGTTCGGGGAGGCCGTACGGCCAGGTCCCGGCGTGCGCCGAGCCGTAGAACCGCTCCCAGTCTGCCGCGTCCTTCAGCCGGAAGTCGGCCCCCATGTCGACGACCAGTACGTCAGGCCCGAGTTTCTCGGCGACGGCGGCGGACTGTCCGTGGGGCAACGCGAGAAAGACGACATCGTGCCCCGCGAGGACCTCGGGTGTGGTCTCCTGAAGCACGCGGTCGGTCAGTGGCAGCAGATGCGGCTGCAGCGCACCGAGCCGCTGACCCGCGTTGGAGTTTCCGGTCAGAGCGCCGATCTCGATCTCGGGGTGCGCCAGGAGCAGACGCAGCAGTTCCCCGCCCGCGTACCCACTCGCTCCGGCCACTGCCGCACGTACCGCCATGGAACCCTCCTCTTAGATGGCATGACTATACGTTTCGCTGCACGTTTATGCAATCTGAGGCGTGTGGCGCGGGGCGGGGTCCGCCACCTGCGGAGTTCGCCGCAGCGCGGCTGCATAGGATCGCCCGCATGGCACTGCGACCCGTTCAGGTGAACATCAAGGCTCTCGATGGCTTGGCGGTCGGCCGGTTCTGGGCGGAAGCGCTCGGCTGGAGGGTTTTCAGCCCTGGTGTGACCACCTACGTCGGACCCGACGGCGGACCCACCGGCGGGCCCGACGGCGAACTCGTCTGGCCGCATCCGGTCACCGTCTGCATCGACATCGTTCCCGTCCCGGAGCCCAAGACGGCGACGAAGAACCGTACGCACCTCGATCTCGCCACCACCTCCGTGGCCCATCAGACGGAGCTGGTCGCACGCCTGAGGGCGCTCGGTGCGATGCCTGTCGACGTGGGCCAGCGAGACGTGCCGTGGACGGTCCTCGCCGACCCCGAGGGCAACGAGTTCTGCGTGCTGGAGCCCCGGGAGATCTACCGGGACACCGGGCCGATCGCCGCGGTGGTGGTCGACTGCGTGGACCCTCGGGCCATGGCCCGGTTCTGGGGCGAGGCGACGGACTGGACGGTTCACGAGGTGACCGACGATCACGCGTCGCTGCGCTCCGCCAAGGGTGGCGGCCCGTATCTCGAATTCCTCCGCACGCCCGACGTGAAGACCGTGCCGGACCGCGTCCATCTCGACCTGCTGCCGTACCCCGGTGACGACAAGGCGGCGGAGGTGGACCGGCTGCGCGCCCTCGGCGCCACCGACCTCGACCTCGGCCAGGGCGACGTCCCGTGGACGTGCCTGACCGACCCTGAGGGCCACGAGTTCTGCGTTCTCGCCCTGCCCTGACGCGGAGCCCTGGCGACACCCCGGCACCCCAGCACGCTTAAGGGGTGCTTTCAGAAAGCCGGGTGTTTGCGGGCGAGGGTCATGCAGTGGGCGAGCTGGAGGAAGGCGTCGTGCATGTCGTCTCTGGTTTCC
>NZ_JBITFQ010000055.1:0-24128 GCF_044456225.1 Streptomyces sp. NPDC050988
ACCCCCCATGGGGGGGGTTTTTGTGTTTGTTTTTTGGTTTGTTTGCTGGGCCCCGGGGGCGGGGGTGCAAACTAGCGGGCGGCCCCCCCCGGGGGGGGGGGCCCCCGGGGCGGGGGCGGTGGGGAGGCGGTGTCCGTGTGGCACGAAGTCGGTGAGGTCCTCCCCGGCGGGCACGGGCCAGGGCAGTTGGCCTCATTGCAGGATGCTCAGGAGGGAGTATCCGGTGAGTGAGGGGTGCGTACCGCCGATGCAGGCGTCGGTGGGACCGGGGTTGTCGTCGGGGATGCCTGCGGTCTACCTGCTCGCCCGCGACACGGTGCTGAGCAGATGCCCGACTGACTGTTCCTCGAAGGGCCCGAGCGGGGGCTGTACCTTGCCCGCTCTGTGCAGTTCCAGGAGTTGCTCGCCCATCTGCGCCAGTTCCTCCGCCTGCCGGCCCGAGATGCGTACGTCGCGATCGACGAATCCCGTGATTGCCATGAGCTGGTCAAGTGATTCTTGGGTGTATCCGGCTGGCAGCGTCAGCGACTCGGGCGGCACGCGATTGGCTGCACAGCGGGCGATGACCGAGGGCGGACACGAAATGAACCCGCCGGCGTTCCGCGAAACGTATCCGTCTGCGTCCGCTCGGAAGGTGCCCTCGATCTCCGGGTCGACTGCTCCGCCCGGCATGAATCCGCTCATGTAGAAGCCTGCCTCGTTTCGGTTTCGGTTGTTCGGTGTGTACTGGCGTTCGTGTAGGCCGGGGCGGGACGGGCTCCTAGGTACGGCGTGGTACCGACCACTCGACGTCGTCGAGGAGCGCGCCGATCCGGCCGACCATGTATCGGTCGGAGATGGTGAGCCAGCGGCGGGCATAGGCACGCAAGTTGGCAGCTGGCTCGGCGTCCAGACTCGTCTCGGCCCACTGGACTCGGTTGACGACGCGGTGGGCGTGGGCGCGTACGGCGTTGATGCGGTGGCGCCGGTCGAAGGGAATGGTGCCGCGCATCCGGTGCACGCGGCTGATGTCGTCGCACGCCAGGCGGCTGGCACGGACAAGAGGTTCGAGGTCGACGGTGCCGCTTTCCGCGTGCTCCCGGTGCACGGTCCCGCATTCGAGGATCACCGTCGTGGCGCGGTACACCAGCCGGTAGCGCCAATGGGGTTGGACCAAGGCGTGGCGGACTGTGTCCGGTATCGGCTCGCTGAGGCCGAGTTCGGTGAGAGCGGCCGCCAGCAGGCCCGGCATCTGCGGGTCGAGATGCCGGGCGGTCGCGTGGGCGCTGATGCGGGTGAGGAGCACGGCGCGGGGTCCTTCGGCATTAGGGAGGTGGTGCTTGCCGGTTGCGGATGTCGGTCGAGGCCGACCGGGGTGTCAGGCGTTGAAGCCCATCGACTTGCAGTACTCGTAGGCGCCCCAGTCCGAACCCAACTCATCGCTGAGCATCTGGCACCAGACGTCGTGCAACGGCTCCTCGTTGCCCTTCTCCCAAGCTCCGTCGGCCCAGGCTGCAACGATGCGGTCCCAGCGCCTGAGAGTGAACTTGCGCATGCGCTTGTCGGGGCGCCGGTGTCGTTGCTGGACGAACGAGTCGTCGGCCGGGTGGATCTCCACTCGGGTGCCGGCGTTGAGCCGCTGGAGGAGGTAGCGGGCCACGTTGTGGCGGCGCATCCTCCGGTAGGTCCGGTCGATCAGGTCAAGGTTGGCCGGCTTGGGTTCCTGGGTTCCGTCCAGCCATTTCGACAGGGTCGTAGGGCTCGGGTTGAGGCCTTCGCTGACCATGAGGCTGCGGGCGTGGGCGGAGCGGGTCATGTAGCGCAGGCGCGCGGTGAGGCCGCGGCGTGTGGTCACCGGGGATGTGATGCCGCCCGCGAGGGTGTCCAGGATGTGCGCAGCAGCGATGCTGCTGCGCACCCCTTTGGCGCCGTAATGGCCGAAGTCGATATGCCTTCCGGGCACCGCTACGCCTCCGAGTCGATTGTGATTGTCCGCTGGTTCTTGAGTTTGACCTCTGTCACGCCTCGTCCTTCAGGGAAGAGGCGACGGCCCCCCGTCGCGACGGCTGCGCGCCAGTCGCCGATCACGTGGAGCTCGTCGGTGCCACTGACCCTAACGACATGCAGGCCTGCGGCGTTCGCTTTGAACGCCTTTTCCCAGAGGTTGGAGAACGCGGCGGAGCGGATGATGTGCATCCAGTCGGGTCGGTGCAGGTCGCGGTTGTAGTTCGAGTCACCCATGGTTGACACGAGTTTCGAGTACATCGCCTTGATGTACTCCCGGGCCACGGTGTTGTCGGTGGCGATCGCCTCGGCCCGCACCTCGGTGAGGGCGACGCGCGCGTACTCCAGGAGGTGCTCGGTGCTTCCGCTCGTCCAGGACTCGTGGATCTGCGGAGGGGTGCACAGTCGGCCGTACTTCTCGGAGGCCGCACGGTTCAGTTGGCGCAGGGTGGGTTCTCCGATCCACAGCGGGCCTTGCTCATCGCGTGCGCCCAGCGGATTGGGCAGATGCGCGTGCGTCCACTCCCCCGGTGTGACCAGGTGGAAGCCGGAGCGCTTCTCCTTGATGGTGTCGATGGGACCTTCGCTGTGGACGAGTTCACCGAGCGGAAGGTGCGTCTTGAGAGCGCTCAGGTAGGCGCCGTTGATGTCCAGTTCGTCGATGGTATGGATGCCGGGCGGCAGGCTGTCCCATGCGCGGCTCCACTTCGGGCGGGCTTCCCAGATCTGATCGGGCTTGCTGTCGGTCGGCTTCCTGAGGATGTCCGGCAGGAAGGGGAAGGCCACCACGTCGTAGCGGCCGCCCCGGCGGGTGATGTCGAGTAGTTCCATCGCGTGGGGGATGGCTTTGCGGATCAGGAACGCCTGGGCGGCCTCGATGTCGCCGTTGTGCTCCTGGAGGGCGTGCTTGATGTTGCTGCGCAGGAATGCCACGCCCGCGTCCTTGGTGTCAGTGCGCTCCTGTCGCGGCCGGGCGGACCGCTCTCCCGCTCGGGAGGTGTGCGTCCGCGGGGGCTCTTGCGTGACGCCGGTCGGGGAAGGGGCGGGTGCCTCGGGGGCCGCATGGACGTCGGTCGGCGGTGTCGGGGCCTGGGCCGTGCTCTTCGCTGCTTCGCAGTCGTCGGCGGAGACGTGCTGCGGGAACCCTTCGAGTTCGGTGGTGGCCGGGAGCCCGCACAGCACGCAGGGAGCCGGAGTGGGCAGCTCGGTGACGTCGTCGGCTGTAGGGGCTGCGGGCTCGCTGCTCTGCGGCTCGGCTGAGGTTGGTTCGGAGCTTGTCGACGTCGCCTCGGCGGTCCTCAGCGTCTCCTTGGGGGCAGCGATGAGTTCCGTCACGGTGCTCCCCCGGTTGCTGGCGTAGGCCTCGCAGGCGGTCTGTGCTCCGGCGAGGAGCGTGAGGGTCGGGATGCCGAAGTGCCGGGCGATGGTGTCAGCTTCGTCGAAACTCCACGGCGAGCGTCCCGACTGGCGGCGGCTGACGGCGTAGTTGGGCAGGTCAATCCCTTCGGCCAGTTGGTTCTGCTTCTGGCCGGCGACGGTGAGCAGGGCGTCTACGGATCCTCGCAGGGTCTCCAGGGTGCTCTTCGATGTCTCCGGGGGCTTCGGCATGCCGCCAGCCTACCCAAAATGTTGCCTTCAATGCAACTCGATTACATTGAAGGCAACATTGTGATGGCGCTTTCGCCCGATCGGGTGATCGCTGTGCAGGGGACGGAGGACAGGCGAGAAGCGGAGCCTGCGGCTGTTGAGATGGGGCGACAAGCAGAAGCTTTCGAAGGGGACGGTTCATGGGCGGGTCCGTGCTGTACGAGATCACCGCACAGGTCATCACCCCCGTGGAAGCGCAGCAACGACTGCTGCTGACACGGGAAGCCGGGTGCCGACCCGATCCGGTAGATGTGGACCACGTACACCGCCTTGCGCGCGACATGGCGTGCGGGGACTGGGACGACGCCAACCCCGCTCCCCTCGCGTTGTGTTCACACGGAGCGGTGATCCGGGGCCTGCACCGCCTGCACGCCGTGGTGGTCAGCCAGGTACCTCGCACCTTCCTCATCGCCCGGGACGTCCCGCACCACGTGCGCTACGTGCCGGGCGGCAAGGCCCGGACCGCGGCAGACGCGCTGGGAGCGATCGGCGTTGCCTCACACCGCAAGGAGATCGCCGCTGCCGTGCAGCTGGTTCATCTGTACGACACCGAGCGGGACACACTGCCGTGGGTGGCGTGGCAAAGCCGCGTCTTCACGAACGCCGAGACGGCCCGGGTCCTGAAGACCCGGTACCCGGATCTTCCTCGGTCCGTCCCGACCATGACCGCGCTGCGCAGCGGGCTCAGGTCCACACCGCCCGCTTCGCTCGCGGCTGCCTATCTGATTGCCCGGGCCGCATCCGACCTCAGACCGGCAGTGGCAGCTGACTTCTTCCAGGGGCTGATCTTCGCGTCCCGACTCGAGCCGGGCGATCCTCGCCGTGGCCTGCACTCATGGTTCATGTCGCGAGGGTCCGCGCTGCGCGGGAGACTTGCCTCAGCACACCAGATCGGCCTAATCATCACCTGCTGGAACGCGTGGACGGCAGAAGAGGCCTGGGATGACGCCGTGTTCGGGCCGGACGACCCCATGCCAGACATCTGCCGGATCGCCGCCGCGCCGGCACCGGATGCCTGACTGCCATTCTGAATGGCGTCCCGCAGTTGTACTCCGTCGTCCCGGACTCGTCGTCGGCGCACGGGGTCGACGCGAAATTTGACGGATCCCGACCGGCCAGGGATCCGGCCCTGCTGGTCGACTGCCCCCTTCGGCGTCGTCAGCGAAGTGATCGGGAGGCAGGCCCCGGACGCCCGTTTACCCGCCGACTGAGTTCCGGGCCCGCCGACACTGTCGCTGCATGCGCTGGCGATCTCGGGCGTGCCCGGCTTGGAACGATCTCCAGCGGCTTGGACATCGTTCGTACGCGAGGCCGCTCAGGGCGTTGCCCTTGGTGTGCTGCCTCCGGGGCTCTGGCCCGGGGTGGGCGGATGCTGCTGGTGCTGACGGCGTTGGGGCGTGGGATGCTCTCCTGTCGTCGCCTGCAGGGGGCTGGTCGGGCGCAGGACCGTGCTCAGTCTGGCGGACAGCTGACCGATCGCCCCGATGATCTGTGCGACGCGCTCGGGGTCCAGCGCGGTGAACACGGACGGGCCGCGGCCCGGGTCGAGGGACGCGAGTGTCTCGTTCAACTGGATCAGGGTGCGTGTCGCGGGGGCTGCCGCTTCTACTGTTCTGGTCCGGTCCGGTGAGGCCTCGCTGTCTCGGTCGGCCCATTCCTGCACGGCCCGCGCCCGGGCTGCCGCAGTGGCGGCGGTGGTCAGGTGGCCTTGCTGGGCCAGTTCGACGAGGCGTGCTTGGTCGGCTGCGGCATCGGGTTGGTCTTTGCTGGGGATCACCGCGGCGACGGAGGCCAGGAGCGGCTGAGCGCGGATGACGCTGGCGTAGACCTGGGCAGCGTGCTGCGCCGCGGCATCCATCCAGTCGTGGTCCTCGGCACCGGTGACGCGGGCGGTGAGCAGTTCCAGCACGTCCTGGGCCCGTTCTACGGCCTCCGGAAGCTCGGGACCGCAGGCGGCGAGCCGGTTCCAGTCGCCGGTGAGGACCTCCTCCGGGGCGTTGTCGTACGGAATGAGCAGGTCGGCTCGGTTGTACGCGGCGCTGGTGCTGTGGGCCTGGCTGCGGATTTCGTCCGCGGCGCGCCTGGAGATCCCGGTCCGTGCAGCGACCTCGGTCAGCACGTCCTGGTCGGGCAGGGCTCCGGTGTCCGAGGTGATCAGGATTCCCCAGGCGCGGCCGGCCTGTTGGGCGCTGTCGAGGGACATGGGCTTGTGGTCGCGCGGCATCCACCTGATGAGCCACTCGGCCTGGGCGTGGACGAGGGCCTGGGCCTCCTCGGCTGGTTTCCCGTCGAGGAGACGGTTGACCTGTACGTCGAAGTGGGCCGAGTCGAGGAGCTTTCCTGGCGCGATCGGGCCGTCGGGGTGCTCGATGGCCTGGCGAGTGCGAGAGCGGTCCGTGGTGAACCACTCGATGGCGTTCTGGACATTGTCTCCGGGCGGGGGGGGGGGGGGGGCCCCCCCCCCCCCCGCCCCCGGGGGGGGGGGGGCCCCCCGGGGGGGCCGGGGGGGGGGCGGCGCGGGGCGACCGCCCCGGTGGGGGGGGGGGGGGGGGGGGGGGGGGGGGGGGGGGGGGGGGGGGGCGGGGGGGGGCCCCCCCCCCGGGGGGGGGGGGGGCGGGCCCCGGGGGGGGGGGGGCGGCCCCCCCCCCCCCCCCCCCCGCCGAGCATCGGGCTCGTCAGCGGCCACGGGGTGCTCCCTTGGTTGCGCCTGCCGGGATCACGCGACGTGTGCCTGTTGGGTGCCGTAGGGGGTGGGCTCGGGCACGGACTGCTCGTGGTAGCGGAGCGCTTCGTGGGTGGCCTGCTGGAACTGCTGGCGGCTTTGGTCGATGAGAACGCGTGGGTCGAGCGTCTCTCGCGCGGCTGCTTGGACCGCGGTGCTGGCGTCGCGTGCGGTGCGGCGGACCGTCATGGTGACGAGGTGGCCGGCCCCCTGGTCGGCGGGGTCGACCGTCAGTGTGCGCGCGGCCAGACCGATGTTGTTGACTTCCTCGAAGTCCAGCGGTGGGGCCCCGTCATAGCGGGCCAGTTGCTGGGCCTGGTTGTTCAGCAGCCAGCGGTCCTGTGCGGCATCCGGCGGCAGTGACTGGATGGCCTTGAAGAGGTAGCGGTGCTCGGGTTGGGTGAAGTCCTGTTCGGCCAGGGAGCGGGTGGGGCCGTCGTGATGCAGTTGGCTTGGATCCTGCATGAGCGAGATCAGGACTCGGCGCTCGGTGGGCAGGGAGGTGTAGCTCGGTTGCCCTTCGCTCTGCTCGGGTGCGGGCTTGGCGGCCTGGTCCGGTGTGCTGTAGCCGGCGAGGGTGCGAGGCGCGGCGTCGAGACGCTCGGCGAGTTCGTCCAGAGAGTACTGGGTCGTGCTGAGCTCGAGGCCGACCTGGCCCAGGGAGGCGTCGGACAGCCCGTAGTCACGGACGCGGCCTGCCATGTCCTCGACGGCGGCAGGAATGCTCGGCTCGAGGATGAAGGTGACCGCGTACCGGGCGGCGTTGGCGGGGTTCGGGATGAAGTCCGGAGCGTCGAGATCCGGGCGGAAGTCCGGGGAGCTAGCATGAGCCAGCCAGGCGCCGATCTGCTGGCTGACGTTGGCGTCCAGTCGCTCCTGGGCCGCCGGGTCGCCGGTCGAGCGGTGGTGGTCGTTGTAGGTGAGACGTGCGGTGATGTGCTGGATCATCGCGGTGGCCCGCTGTTGCGGTGTGAGGTTGGGGTCGGCGGCAGCCGGAAGCGCGATGGCGGGGTCCGGGCCCGTGACGAGGGCATCCCAGACCTCGGCGGTCGCGGGGTCGCCGAAGTCCTGGGGCTGGAGCCAGTAGGGCGATGCGTCGGGGCTCTGTGGTGAGTACCGGAACTCCTGGGCTCGCCAAGGGTCGTTGAGGATCGCCCCGATGACCGCCAGTTCCCGGTAGCGCGCGTCATTGTCGTAGCCCCGTGCGCGGGTCAGTTCGAACGGGACGTTCTCGGTGGTGGAGGGGTGCTGGGCTGCGCGGGCGGTGACGTAGGCGTCGTGCCGCGCGTGCTCGGGGTTGGCTGGCCAGGTGGGCTGTGCCATCTGGCGGAAGGCGTCATGGAGGCCTGTCCAGAATTCTGAGTGGGTGTAGTACGCCTGGTTGACCGCCCACTGCGCGTTGGTGTCGCCCGCCGCGGCGCGCTGCTGGTAAAGGGTCATCATCCTGGCGGTGACTACGTTTGCCGCGATTTGTGATCGATCGCCACCCGGGTAGGCCTGCAGCTGTTGCTCGATGTCTTTGAGTCCGTCGGGCAGCAGTGCCTCGTAGGCGTCGCCGAGCCAGGCCGTCTGGAAGTGGTTGGGCTTGAGCCAGTACTGGGGCTCTTTGGGGCTCCAGTCGACGAGTTGGTACGCCGATGAGCCATCGCGCAGGAGGCTGCTGAGGACGTTGAGCTCGTGTTGTGGCGCTCCGTACTGTTCGTTGTTCACGCTGCCCCCGCCTCGGGCCGGGCGGGCGGCATCTCGGCGAGTTCGTCGTCCGCCTCGGGAGGTGTGCCGGCGGGTGCGGTGGCCGCGGTCGCGGCCCGGTAGCGCTCGGCATGGAGGTCGAGTTGAGCGGATGCGGCTGGATCGAGAGCTATCCAGCCGAGTTCGTCTACCCGCCACCACCGGTCCATGTAGCGCACGGGGCTGCCCTCGAACCGCCCGAGAGCGTCTGCCTTTCCGTCGGCGAGGAGTTGTTCCATCGCCGCGGTGGGCATCGGTGTGTTCAGGACCCGCTGCTGTGCAGAGTCCTTGAGGAGCTCCATGCGTTCGGCCCAGGTGACCGTGGTGTTGCCGGGCTCGGCCATGGTCGGCTCCGTTTCGGACGAGGACGGTGGACTCCAGGCAGGCTGCGTCGTGATCCACCGGTGAACAAGCCGAAACCGAGGTGCGGTCCAAGGGGTGAGCGCGATGGCTGCGGTATCTTCGTTTTGCGTCCCACCGGGCGGGATTTGGGCATTCGCGCGGCGAGCTCGACGGTGGCGGCGGGGCCGGTTCGCGAGGACGTTTCGGGGCGATGGTTTGACCGCCGGCACGGAAGGTGTGCTTAACTGGTTGCGAGACCAGCCATCTCACAGGTCCATCCGACGAGTTGGGCATTCGAAATCCTGCGCCTTCGCGGGTGCGGGTATGGCTGGTCTCTCTTTTTGTTCCGGCACCGTTCACCACCGGTCGGCAGCAGGCCCGCCACAAGTCGTATCAAGGGGTGCGTGGGTTTCGGCTCCCGCGTCAGGTGCTCGCTGACCAGCAGCGACGAAACGGGCAACAGGCAACAACCCGCTTCTTCTTCTCCTCGCCGCTTCATGGCCCGAGACTTGGCTCATGCCTCCCGCTGACTTACGCGCCCAGCCAACCCTGCCCTGATCCGGACCGTCATCACGAGCTACGGCGACGGCCACCAGGACGCTCCGTGTGGCAACGCACTCCGCGTCGATGCCCGCCGCCTGCGCAACCCACCAGAAGACCCTGCCGTGCGGGCGCGGATGCTGCAGGCCAACGGCCTCGACCCCCACGTACGCGACTACGTCCTGGCCACCCCTGGTACCGTCCCGCTCATCGAACGCAGCCTCAACCGTGCCCGGGCGCTCCTGGCTCTGCCCGACCCGCACCGCGTGGACCTCCATGTCCTGTGCGGCGGCCGGCACCGGTCGGTTGTCGTAGCCGAGGAACTCGCTGCTCTGATACGGGCCGTCGGCTACGGCGTCGAGACCGAGCACCGGCACATCGATCGGCCCATCCTCACATGATGGGGCAGCCGCAACTCACCGACCACGAACTCGCTTCGCTGCGACTTCTGGCCCACGGTCACACCCACACCCAGCTCGCCGGGATCCTGAGAGTGAGCCCGAAGGCCGCAGGCCGGCTGCTCTGCAGGGCGCGTCTCTCGCTCCGTGCCCGGACACTCCCGCACGCTGTCTCCATCGGCTATGAGACCAACGTCCTCGGATGGATCCGAGAGAATGGCGAAGCCCCGCCCGAGTTGCGGATAACGGGCGGGGCCTCGTACTTGTCTCTGGATGGGCCCATGCGCCCATGCAGACGCCGTCGTCACGCTGAGGAGAAGCGCAGCGGCCGGGAGGCGAAAGAGTTCGGACCCGGTGCTGGCCTCAGCGGCGTGACCACCTGAACCAGCGCCCGGTTGTCCGGCGCTCGATGACCAGGAGCAGCCCGAGGAACAAGGCGAGAAGACCAAGCGACTGGGCCAGCTCGACGCTCGCGCCGCGGGAGACGACCATCAGGCAGGTGACGAGCATCATGATGGCGACGCCGAGCGTGAGGACACCCTGGACGAACACCGTCAGACGCCACATGATCCTGCCTCCTCTGCCGTCGAAGCTCTTGCGCACATAGGGGTTGTTGTGCTCTCGGCAGAAGACTGTAGCAGTCTGATGATGTTGCAAGGTTGTCAAGGCCCGACGGCCCTTGCGTTGTCCTTAGTTGTTGAGCTGTCCGAGTCGCTCGGCGATCTGGGCGCGCATGGTTGCGGTGCGTTCGGGGGGAGCCACTTCCAGGAGCATGTTGACCAGGTCGGAGGTCAAGGGGCCTGCCTCGTGAGGCGGTAGTTGCATCCATGCCTGGGTGGCGTTCTGCGCCGCCACCTGGGTACGTCGCTTGCCCGGACCGAGCCGGTCGAACCAGGCGAGGGCGAGCCAGGTCCATGAGGCGGTGGCGAAGGTGTACTCGCCGCTGAGATAGGCCAGGTCGGCCCGGAACTGCGCGGCTTCGAGGGTCCCGGCGGCCGTGTCGCCCTGCTCGGCCGTTAGCTGCTGCAGGATGTCGTCGGCGGCCGCTATGGCCGTGTCGAAGTCGTGGGCCCGGCCGGCGGCCTGGGCGGCGGCGAGCCGGTCGAGGAGGCTGCCCTTCTGCTCCCTCGCCTCGGTCTGTGCCCCCTGGGGAGCCGTGGGCGGGGTTCCTGCGGCCTGGGTGGTGCCGTCGGGCATGACCTGCATGTCGAAGTGGGAGTTGCTGCGCTCGTCCTGGACCTGGACGAGGACCGACAGGCCGCTGCCGGCGGCCTCGATGTGGAGGACTTGGACGACGACCTGCGCAGGGTCGACTCCGTCGGGGACAACCTGCGGCTCGCCGTCGATGTGGAGCTGGCCGTCGCGGCTGATGTGGACCTGGTAGCGCGTGCTGGTGTTCATGGTGTGTGGCCCGCGGCGTGCTGCCGCGGGCGCTCCTCCTTCAGGGGTCAGAGCGAGAGTCCGTGGCTGCGGAGATAGGCGACGGGGTCTATGTCGGATCCGTACGCGGGTCCTGTGCGGGCTTCGAAGTGCAGGTGCGGTCCGGACACGTTGCCGGTGGCACCGGAGAGGCCGATCTCCTGGCGGGCCTTGACGGCTTGGCCCTTGCTCACGGAGATCTTCGAGAGATGTGCGTACTGCGTGTATTTGCCGTCGCTCATCTTGATGACGACGTTGTTGCCGTACGCGCCGCCCCATCCGGCTTCGACGACGGTGCCGGTGCCGACGGCCTGGATCCGAGTGCCGGTGGGGACGGGAAAGTCGACGCCGGTGTGGTAGCCGGAGGACCACATGCCGCCGCCAGCCTTGTAGGGGGTGCTGACGCGGGAGTTCTCCACGGGCAGCGACCATCCCCCCTTGGCGTCGCTGGAGTTGGCGGCGTTCTCGACGGCGTCGCACCCGGAGGTGGTGGAGAGCACGGCCTTCTTGCCCCAGCTCTTGACCACGAGCTCACCGGCGGCCTTCTCCCACTTCGCGTACGCGTCGGGGAAGCCGGAGCGCTGGACGTTCTGAGCGGCCTTGGTGAGCGGTTTGGTCTGCCACTTGTCGACCTTGGCCAGGCGCTCGAAGAAGGAGTTGCTGGCGTGGATCGGGTCGGTGACCTGCGCGACGGTGCCCCAGCCCATCTTGGGGCGCTGCTGGAAGAGGCCCTGTGAGTCGCGGTCTCCGTACTTGATGTTCTTGAGCATCGACTCCTGGATGGCGGTGGCCACGCCGATGACTGCCGCGCGGGGCGGGAGGCCGCGGCTGCGCGCGACGTTGGTGATCACGCTGGCGTTGCTCTTCTGCTCGGCGGTCCAGTTGACGCTCTGCTGCTTGCCCTGCGGGTTCAGGGGCACCGTGACCTGTCCCCCGGCCGCCGCGGCCGGGATTTCCTGCTCCTTGCTGGTCACCTGCATGGCCGAGTTGTCGGGAGTGCAGGAGTCCTCCCACTGCGGTCCGTTCTCCGGCCCGCCGCTGCCCAGCATCAGCGGCAGGCAGAGCGCCCCAGCGCACATCGCCGCGATCCCACCCCCGGCGATGCGTATGGCTGTGCTCATATTTCGTTCCCCAGTCGTCGATGCGCATCCCGCCACGAGGGACGGAAACCGCAATTCCCGTGCCATGGGGTGAGCCCGTTTAGCCGGGCGTCCCAGGGCTGCGAATGCGCCACTACATAGCCGCACGTCGCGCGGCTAGCGTCTGCGCCGAGTGAAAGCAGCAGGGAATCGACAACTCGCGCTGAATTCTAAGGCATGGAATTGCGGGTGCGTCAACGCATCCGCCAGGGAGGCGTTTTGGCCGCCTCCCTATATTCGGCTGGCAATTATTCGGTGTGACGCGCGAATTCCTCGCTGTCGACGACCGATTGTCCAGGTCCGCCACACGGACTGGGGCAGGCTTTCGCGGCCTGGGAGGGATTCGTGCAGGTAACACAGCAGGTGGTGCAGCTCGCGGCAAACGGCGACATAGGCACCATCACAGACGGGATCAAGCCCGACTGGGCAGTATTCGGCGCCATCGGCACCAAGGCGAAGATCATCGTCGGCGTGGTCATGGCCGGCGCTGTTCTCTTCCTGCTCGGAAGCGCCATCGTCGGCGCTGTCCATATCCGCGTCGGAAATCAGCAGCACAACACGATGGAGACGAAGAAGGGGCAGACGATGGTCGCCAGCTCCCTTCTGGGCCTTTTCGCCGTCGCCTCCATGTCGACACTCTTCGGCATCGTCTACGGGTTTGGAATCTAATGACCGGGAACCAGAAGCAGACCGGTACGCGGAGCCTGACGGCAAAGACGTCGGAGACTCCCGGCGCCGGGACGGCGTCCCCCTGGCGCAGGGTCAAGATCGGCGCCATCGTCTTCGGCGTCGTGCTGGCGCTCGGCATGGCGCTGACCCTGTTCGGCGGCGGGGATGGCACGGACGCTGCGCAGACCCCGAAGACGCCCGCCGACTCCACGCCCACCGCCCAGGCCGGCGGCAGCGGGCCCGGCGCCAAGGCGGGCTCCGTCAAGAGCGGTGTCCCCGTGGGATATCCGCGCACCAAGGACGGTGCCGCGGCGGCCGCGGTCAACTATCAGGTCGCCCGTTCCTCACCGGGGTACTTCACCGACGAGGCGCTGCGTCACCAGGTGCTGAAGACGGTGATGGCGCCCTCTGCGCTGGCCAGCCAGCAGGAGCAGGACGACCAGACGGCCAAGGGCCTGATGGCGGCGCTCGGCGTGACCGAGCAGACGGCGCCCGACATGGTGATGCGCGCCGCCTCGCTCGGCACCAGCGTGCGCTCCTACTCCGACGACACGGCGACCGTCCGGGTCTGGATGAGCGAGGTCGTCGGAGTCCCCACCGACAACTCGAAGATGCCGGTCTCCGGCACCTACTCGACCTACACCCTGATCCTGCAGTGGGACAACGGCGACTGGAAGGTCGCGACGATCGACCAGGCCGACGGCCCCACTCCGCTGGTCGCGGCCGACCAGTCGGCGTCGTCCACCGATGACATGCGCCTGGCCAACAAGGAATTCGGGGCGCCGCGCTATGCAGGCTGATTTCGTGCGGCGGCGAATGGCGCAGGGGCTTGTCGCCGCCATGTTCGCGGCCTCCATCATTGTCGCCGGGCCAGTAGCTCCCCAGGCTCACGCGGACGTTTCTCTGAACCCGTGCAATGCTCCGGGCGGAAAGTACGTCTGTGATAAGGCGGAGGAGGGCGCCAAGTGGCTTTACGACAAGTCGGGTGCTGACTCCGTTGTCGATGGCGTGAGCGGGGCCGTTGATTTCGCCTCCGACCCGCTCGGCTACCTGGAGCAGAAGCTGCGGTCCGGAACCAAGGGAATGTTCTCTGCCTTTGGCGAGGAGCTGACCGGCAAGAAGCCCTCCGAGCCCAAGAAGGGGAAGGGGGACTAGCCATGATGGAAATCGACTGGGGAAACCCAGGGTTTATTCGCCTGTACGGTCTCATCTTCGCCCTCGCCGCCGTCTTCACCATGGTTCAGTGGCTGATATCGGTGGTGAAGCGGGTGGTCCGGGGCGTGCCCATCGCCCAGGCCGCTATGGAGAACGTCGGCTACCTGCTGATGTCCGTGGCCGTGGCGGCCTTTATGCCGGTGGCCGTGGCGTACACAGTCGATTTCATTGACAGTGCGGCAGAAGCGATTCTCGGTGACTACATCGCCGAGGTGTTCGTCGGCGGGCTGGTCATCTTCACCGCGCTGGCCACCATTTCTGTTCTGATGCCTGGGGTCGGGGTGGTCGTCGCCATTCCGATCGCCCTGATGATCCTGCTCGCGGTGTTCGGCCTGTGGGTCATGCTGGTCGTGCGCAACGCGCTCATCCTGCTCGGGCTGATCTTCGGCCCGCTGGTCTTCTCCGGCCTGGTCGACAAGGACTTGTGGGGCCATACCCGCACGTGGGTCGGGATCATGGGCGGGATCATCGCCAGCAAGCTGGGCATCTACGTTGCCCTCGCTCTGGCGGGTGCCCTCTTGGACGGCGTCGCCGCCAGCGGCAACCGCATGACCCTGCCGCAGGCCATCGGCACCTGCATCACCTTCGTGGCCCTGCTGTTCATCGCCCTGTTCATGCCCTTCCAGATTTCGAAGTGGCTGCCCTTCGTCGGTGACGAGATCCAGGCCATGGCCCAGGTCAAGGACGAGGCAGGCCAGCGCGCCAAGGGCGTGAAACAGAAACAGGACGACATGAAGACGCAGGCCGCGTCCAAGAGCTCGTCCGGCGGCGGAGGCGGAGGCACGGGCGGCGCCATGGGCACGGCGAGCAAGGCCGCGCCACCTGCCGCCGCTGCGATGGCCGTCAAGGAAGGCGTCGACCAGGCCCGCGACCAGACCATCCAGGCCGCGAAGGACGGCGCCAACAACGCCTCCGGCGACGGCGGTGGCGGTGGCGGTGGCAGCCAGCAAGGCGGCTCGCCCGGCAAGGGAAAGGGCGGGTCAGGCGGCAGTCCGCGCGGCGGATCCGGCGGGGCCCCGGGCGGGGCCCGACGGCCGGCGCCCGCGCCGCCTCCTCGGTCGGGCGCGGGGGGCGCTCCCCCGCGCCCGCCCCGGCAGGGCGGCCAGGCTCCCCCGCCTCCGCCGCCCGCTCCCCCGCCGCAGCCCCCCGCGAGCTAGCGGCAGCTCTCACCTCACCCATCACGCTTTGAGAAAGGAGTCGCGATGGACCGCGTCTTCTCGTTCCCCCGACCGCGTCCACGCGGTCTGCTGGGGCGCCGCTTTGAAATGGACGAGCAATTGGTCCTGTTCGGCGGCATAGTCCTGTCCGTCGCCCTGCTGGCCACCTTGCCGGGGATCCCTCTGAAGATCCTCGGATGCCTCAGTGCGGCCGGCACGTGCATCTGGGTCACGATGGTCCCCTACAAGGGCCGGACGTTCCTTCGCTGGTACGAGATCCGCCGCACCCACCGCCGGCTGCTGCGTGACGGCAAGCTCCTGTACAAGTCGACGGCGCCGCTCGCGGGCCGCCGCAGGGACGGCACACCGCTACCGGTGGCCCAGCCGGTGGGTGTGCCGGAGTCGCTGGAATGGATCACGGCCAAGACCGCGTACGGGGACATCGCCGTCCTGCTCCAGCCCACCGAGTCCATGTTCGTGACCTGCATCGAGGTCGAGGGCGCCAAGAACTTCGGCGGATTGGACGGCTCGGACAAGGAAGCGCTGATCTCCGCCTACGAGTACCTGCTCAAGGAAACCGCGGAGTCGGGCGGTCGCATCGAGTACGTGCAGTGGCTGGCGCGGCTGCTGCCCACGGACCCCAACGCCCATGCGCACGACGCCGCGGCGCGGCGGGATCCGGCAGCGCCGTCCTGGCTAAGCGACTCCTACGACCAGTTGGTCGACATGGTCTCGATCTACGCCGAGGACCGGCGGCTGTTCCTGGTGCTGGGTATCCCCTACACCCAGGAGCTGTCGGCCGAGGCCCTGACCTACAAGACCCTGCACGACGGGTACGGCGAGGTCCTGGGCAAGGAGGTCGAGCAGTTCATCCGGGGCCTGGGCGGCGCGCAGCTGCGCTGGGTGCGCAACCTGGACGAGCCCGCGCTCGCCTCGCTGATCCACCACACCTACGCGCCCGATCACTGGCTCAACGACACCCGGGGCATGGACCGCGCGAGCTGCTGGCCCGCGGAGATGGACGCCCGGGAACCGACCCGCATGGCGGCCCGCAGCTGGGAGGGCGCCGATCCCTGGTACACCTCCACGGCCTGGATCAAGCAGTTCCCCGTGTTGCCGGTGGGCGTCAACTTCATGGCCCCGCTGTTGCTGTACGTCAGCGACGTGATCTTGACGGTCGGGGTGACGATGCGGCTGCTGCCCGCCGACAAGGCGCTCGAGGACGCCATGGCGGACGTCACCAACGAGGCCGGCCAGGCCGACAACCACCCCGGGAAGATCATCGACCCGCGCGAGGAGCGTGAGCTCGGGGCGTCCGCCTCCACCATGCACGACCTCGCCAACGGCGCGGCCGGCGTGCGCCTGACGGGGTGGGTCACCGTCACCGCGCCCGACCCCGAGCTGCTCGTCCAGCACCGCAACACAGTGCGGGCGGCCGCGGTCAAGAGCCAGTTGGCGCTGGAGTGGTGCGACTCCGAGCAGTACCGCGCCTTCGCCAACACCCTGCCCATGGTCACCGGACTGCTGAAGGACTGAGGCGCCATGCTCGAACTCGTACGCCGCCAGTCCCAGACCAGAAGGCGCGCGCTGCGCACCACCACCACCACCGCGTCCGGGCTGTACCCCGCGGTCGGCGCCCCGTCCTCGGACCCCCGGGGCGTGATCATCGGCAGGGAGATCTACTCCGGCAAGGCCTACATCTACGACCCGTTCATCCTCTACGACCCGTCCGCCCGCGAGCGTCTGCCCAGTGGTCACGCGCTCGTGCTCGGCAAGTCGGGGTTCGGCAAGTCTTCGCTCGAAAAGTGCTACGTGCTGCGGCAGTTGCGCTTTCGGGACCGCTCGTTCTGTGTCCTGGATGCGCAGGGCGAGGACGGCGTCGGCGAGTGGGACAGCATCGCCCGGGCGCTCGGTGTCACCCCGATCCGTCTGGTGTACGGCGGTGAGGACGGCGAGGGGGTGCGGCTCAACCCGCTGGATCCCCGGATTCCCTCGCAGTACCAGTTCAAGATCCTCTGCTCGATGGTCGAGATCATCGGCGGGCCGCTGAGCAGCGAGAGTGAGTTCTCCCTCTCCGTCGCCCACGCGGCCGCGCAGGTGAGGGCCGCGGCCGAGGAACGGGTTGCGGTCCTGTCCGACATCCACGATGCCCTGACCAACCCCGAGCCGGCCATGCTCGGCCGGCGCGAGGTCGGTGTCGAGGACATGGTCGAGTGGGGTCAGCCGGCGAGCCTGGCGATGGACCAACTGTGCAGTCCCACAAGGGATCTGGCCGGGTTGTTCAACGGTCCAACTACTCCCGGGATCGACCTGGACGCGCGGCTGATTGTCTTCGATCTCACGCGGTTGCCGCGCGAGGGCGAGGCCATGCCGCTGCTGATGAGTGTGATCGGCCCGTGGCTGCGCTACGCGTGGATCAAGCCCGGGGACAGCATCAAGCGCACCTTGATCGTCGAAGAGGCCTGGCACATCCTGTCCCACCGCCCTGTGGCCAGGCTTTTTGAAGAGTTCGTGCGGTATGGGCGTCGGCTTGGTCTGTCGTTCTGGGCGATCTTGCACCACCTCGGCGACCTGATGGTCGACGAGGCACCCGAGGCCGCGGCCATCTTGAAACTGACCGCCACCCGGGTGCTGTACCACATGGACAAGGCCGAGGCCGACATCACGGCGGACTACCTGCAACTGCCCGACTGGGCGCGCGAGGCACTGGTCGACGGCGCGAGCCGCTGCTCTCCGGGCCGGGCCGTGTGGCAGGTGGGCAACCGGATGCATCTGGTGGAGCACATCCGCAGCGCGACCGAGTCGGAGCTGACCAACACCAACCGCAAGATGACCGAGGCCAGTTCCGGGAGCCAGGCGCCCGCGGCACCGCTCATCTCGATGCGAAAGAGCGCCGCGTGATGACCTACTCAATCCTCTCCGCCCGCGTGCCGTCTCGGCACAGCAAGGCCCTGGCCGCCCGGCCGCCGAGCCATCGCGGTGCCCGCGCCGACGTGACGCCCACCGCCGGCCGGCCGGCCAACAGGCATTCGATATCCACCGGTGGGGGTGCGCGGTAATGGCCAAAGTTGTCACCCCGCACTCGGGCAACCGCCTGCACGTCTACAAGGACGCCTGGTGGATCGCCCTGTGCATCACCGCAGTTGCTCTCACCCTCTGGGCCTGGTTGGCCGCCGTCATTTCCGGTCTGCTGGCACACGCCTCCCCCGCGCTGGTGTCGTGGAACGAGACCGCGGGCGCCATTCCCGCCCTGCTGGCCGATCCGCTGCACCCGCAGTCCGCCTACCCGGCCGGGGCCGGGGTGGGCGGGCCGTTCGCCTTCTACCCGCCCTTCCTCGCCGCGGCCGTCGGCACCTGCTGGGGAGCCCGGGCCGGGTGGCGGCGCTGGCGCTCGATGCGGGACGAGGGCACCGACGGGCTGGCCACCAGCGGACAGTTGGAAGAGGCCATGGGGGAGGCCAAGGCCCTGTCCCGGCTCGGTGCGCTGCGCCCGAGCCTGGCCGTACCGCGGCCCTCCCTCGTCAAGGCGGCCGGGCCCGCCCGGGCGCTGCAGTGGCGCTCCAGCGGGCCGCCGAGGGTGACCGACGTGCCGGTGAGCGAGGTCGCCGTGTTCTGCGGCACCGCGATCCCGACCGGCGTGAAGTTGTACATCCCGTTCGAGGAAACGGTCCTGATCGTCGCCCCTCCCCGTGAGGGCAAGACCTCGCAGTTGATCATGCCGTGGATCCTCGACTTCCCCGGCAGTGTGCTGGCCACCTCCTCCAAGACCGACGTCCTCTACGCGACCGCCAAGAGCCGCGAGAAATACGGGCCGGTCATGGTCCTCGACCCGACGGGCCTGTCCAACTGGCCGCTGCAGCTCCAGTGGGCCATCACGGACGGCTGCGAGGACTTCACCGTCGCCCGTAAACGCGCTGAGACCCTCACCGGCACCGCGAAATCGGATGAAGGGACAAAAAACGGTGGATACTTCGTGATGAATGCCCAAATGCTCATGACGTGCTGGCTGCACGCGGCCGCGCTCGAAGGGCTGAGCGGGATGGACATCCTGCGCTGGGCTACCGCCCCTACCGAGCGGCAGCCGGTGGACATCCTGGCCGCCCACGGCCAGGAGAACCTCGCCCGGGCCCTTGCCGCCCAGCACGCCGCGGCTCCCGAGGAGCGGTCGGCGAGCTGGCGCACCGCCGAGCAGAGCATCCTCGCCCTGTACGACCAGAAGGTCGCCGCGATCTTTGGCAAGTCCGCCCGCGACGAGAAGAACTTCTCCATCACCAAGTGGCTCACCGAGGGCGGCACCGTCTTCCTCATCGGCGAGGAGGACGAGGGCAGCTCGCTGGCCCCCATCCTGGCGGCCTTCTCGCGGGCCATCCTCGACACCGCCAAGGTGATCGCGGCCCGGATGCCCAACGGCCGTCTCGACCCGCCGCTCGCGCTGCTCGGCGACGAGCTCGCCAACGTGGCACCCCTGCCGCAGATCCCCAGCCTGATGTCCGTATCCGGCTCGCAGAACATTTTCATGGTCGCGGTGTTGCAGAACCTCGCCCAGGCCCACGAGCGGTGGGGGGAGTTGGGCGTCCGCAAGATGTTCGCCGCCGCCACCATCAAGGTCATTTTGGGTGGTGTCTCGGACGAGCAGGAGCTGAAGACGTACTCCCAGCTCGCCGGCGAATTCGAGGAAGACACCGAGAGCGTGTCCGACGACGGCGACCGCGCCTCCATCAGCATCTCCACCCGGCGCCGGGCCGTGCTCGAACCCGGCGACATCCGGCAGATCAAGGAACGCGAGGGCCTGGTCGTCCACCGGCGTACCCCCGTCACCAAGGTCAAGTTCGAGCGGATCCACGAAGGCCCTCGCGCCAAGGAGATCGCCGAGGCCACCAAGGAAGCCCTGAAGAAGGTGAACAGCCATGCCGCAAGCAACTGAGTGGTCCAAGGTCGTCCTGCAGTCCATGCGCGGTGGGCTGGTCAGCCTCGCGCGGCGCATTGCCCGCCTGGAGGAGCACCCATTCCCCAGTGACGCTCAGCCCCACCACCCGGAGGACGAGGATCCGCTCGGGCCGCTCTTCGACCTCCTCGAAGCCCTCAGCAGCGAGCACAGCAAGTTCCACGCCCGCCTGACCCGACTCGAGGAGGCCCGCTCCCCCGGCCCGGCGCCGCTGTTTGGGCCGGACGATGATCCGCTGGGCCCGCTCTTCGATGCCCTGGAGTGCATCAACGACGAACTCACCCAATTCGCCAAGCGCCTGGCCCTGCTCGAAGGCGACGGGCCGCACGTGCAGGTTGGGCCCCGCTCCCCGTGGCTGGTGAGTTCCCCCAGGACCTCGTCCGCGACCATCCGTGCTGCGCGAAGCCGCCAGGCGCGACAGGCGGTGCCCCGTGCCTGATCCGCTCGGCCCGCTGTTCGATGCACTGGAAAGCATCAACGGCGAACTCACCGGTTTCGCCGCGCGTCTGGCGCGGCTTGAGGACGCCGGGGCCGTGCGCGGTGCGTCGAAACAGGGCGCGTCCGGCGAGGACGGCGGCAGCGAAAGCAAGCGCGCCCCCGGCACGCCCGTCGCGTGGCACAAGATCAAGGAGGAGGAACGCGCAGAGCTGTGGGGCGAGTTCACCGCGTGGGTGATCCGCATGGCCGACACCTACGAGTTGACCACCGAACAGCTCCCGCATGCCTGCTGGTGGGAGCACGGCGCCGTGGTGGCCGAGCTGACCGCGCTGTGGACCGGCTGGGAGTCGGCATACGGCAACGCGGAGGACGCGGCCGCCGGGCCCTACCTGTGGCATGACGGCTGGGCACGCGGGATCGAGCGGATCGGCCGCATGTGGCTCGGCGAGTGCACCAACGGCTACCACCAGCAGAAGTCCAGGACGGTCTGGGGCACCGATCCCGCCTACCGCAAGAAGATCATCGAGGCCGGTCCACCCGGCGCGGGCAACAGCGGTCCCGCCACACCCAAGGCTGCATAGCCCAGTGGTCCCGAGGCCAACCGCCAGCACCCACCAACTCCCCGGGGCCGGACCGCGCGGTCCGGCCCCGGGCGAAGAACAACTCTGACCGAGCCGGCCGACCAGCCGACTCGCCCCACCACGAAAGGTACGCCCCTCATGGCTGTTCCGTCTTCCGTCCTTCTGCCCGTCCACGCCTGCGACCAGGTGCTCCACATCAGCGCCGTCGAGACACCGCTGATCACGGAGTTCGTTGCCGCGCTCAGCCACCTGGAACGCGCAGCCGCCCTGTGCGGCACCTCCGAAGCCCTCGTACTGCCCAACGGGAAGTCCGTCAGTACTCGCGAGATGAGCGAGTGGGTGGCCATGAACAGCAACCGCCTCCACGCGCTCCTGGAGAAGATCACCAGCGCCTTCCCCGAGCCGAAGAGCGCGGCTCCGTCTCCCCTCACCTGAACCGACCGAAGTTGCCTGGCCAGATGCCGGAGCTCGGCCTCCTTCCCCTTCGGCACGCCGAGCGGCGGTCGAGCATCCCCGCCCGTACCTCGATGTCGCTGTCGCTGTGTGCTCAGTCCCGGAAGTTGCTGGCCCTCGGCCCTGGTTGGATCAGGAGTGCGGTCAGCGGGCGGGTGCGGGTCGGCCCGACCACTTCGAGCCACGCCTTGCCACCCCGTACGCAGTAGGGGATGCCGCGGTAGCCCTGCCACTTCCAGTTGATCCACCACAGGGGCTCGCTGCGGTGACCAGCCATCCGGCGTGGGGTGCACAGCCGAGAGCCTGACAGGTCGATGTCGTCGAGCTCGGCGCCCTGGCTTTGCAGGTAGGACAGGCCGGCGAGGGCCGCGCGCCGCAGCGGGCTGTCCGGGTTCCACCGCCGGAAGGTCCACTGCATGTTCGGTTCGTCGAGCGGCAGGGGGCCAGAGGCATCGGGCAGCGCCACCTGAGAGAGGGTGATGACGCCTTGCTGCTGCCACTTGATCAGGTCGGCGCGCACTGGGCGGGGAATGTGGCGGTCGATGCCGGTGAACGCGTCGATCATGTCGTGGCGTGCGGCGCGGCCCGCGTCCGGGTCTTCTGCGATGCCGTGCAGGACATCGAGTGCCTGGACGAGGGTGTCTCCGCGCTGCCACAACGGCAGCATGACGGTGCCCTCGGCCTCGAACTGCGCGCGCACGGAGTCCTCGTACTGGAACTGCAGTCCGCGGGAGGTCCCTGCCAAGGCGCGGCGCAGCGGGGTGTACGGGTTGCCGCGTCCGGAGAAGAGCGTCTGGATGACGAGCTCCTTCATCTGCTCGTCGCGGTCGAACCGTACGGCGACATCGACGTCGTGTGGCTCAAGCGCGCCGCGTACGAAGCTGCCGAAGAGCCAGACCTGCTGCACGAGATCGAGCGGCCACTCCTGGCTACCGTCGAGCCGGTGCAGCATCTGTTCAATCAGTTCAACGGCACGTGCCCGCTTCACGTCTGCCTCCTGTTGCGTTGGCCATCAGCGTAGAGGCGGGTGAGCCACACCCATTTCCGCGATCGGCTCCTCTCCTGCAGGAGTGAGGAGGGTGGTGCCGGGGCGTGCGGGCGCACCGACGCTGGCCTCGTACCAGCATCAGGGTGAATGCCAACCAGCAACGGCACGCCGGGCTGTGCGTAGCGAGCCACGCGAGAACGGCATGTGCCGTTCCCGCCGATCAACGATCCCAGTGGATCGGCACACGCGCCCCGGTCTTCATAGCCCGGAACTGCTGGTGACTTTCATGAAGATCGACGCGCCCGTCTGACCCCACGGGCCTTCCGGTGCGCTCGGCATGTACGCGTGCCGACCTTTTGAGCAGAGCGCCGTACTGGTCGTCCTCGATGAGCCCGGCGCAGTCGTCGCACGCGTACCAGGGAGTGTCGTTGAGCTGGCCACTGGATATGAGCTCGTCTGTGAACTCGTGAGCCGCCGGAGCCGACGAACTCCGGATGAGCATCTGACGCGTGGTGACCGGGATGACCTGGTACGACCAGCTGGCCGGCGTCTTCGGTCCGCAGAAGTCACACCACCGTCGGACTGGACCGACCACCACGGTCGGCTCGTGTCCGGCCCCGCCTCCGCCGGCCTCGCTGAGGTGGCGCCAGAAGACCTTGCTCGTCGTCTGCCCGAGTCCGTTGACCCGGGTGTACGGAAGGAGGTCCTCACCGCATCTGCCGCATGTTCGTGTGCGATCGTCGCGCGTGCCGATGCCCCGGCCCTTGGCGTCATCCATCCCAAAAACCTATCCCAAACATTCGGTCGCCTCCTTCCGTTCGGCGGTCTGGACGGCTGCGAGCAGAGGCGCTGTTTGGCCGACGTGCCGCAGGTGGTGGGCGGTCTGCAGAGCCTGGGTGAGGAAGCCGGCGGGCTAAAGGCTGACCCGGCTCGCGGGCTGTTGGGGTAGATGCAGAAGAGGCTGTGGTGGAGGCAGCCTTGTTTCCGGACTGTCCTGAGCATGGTCTCTGCGCTCCGGCTAGCCAGGTGGCGGGGACTGCGAGGTCTTCGGGGGAACCGGCGCGGTGCCGGAGAGGGAGCTCTGCTGTCCGGCATCCAGCAGCTGGCCGGGAATGCTCGAACCGGAGAAGATCTGCTTCTGCAAGCGGTGCAGGCGGTGGGCTTCTTCTCGGGTTCGGGCGGGTATGTCACCGCGTTCGGCAATAAGGCGACTGTAGATCGGGGTTTCCGGGAACACGGCGGGGTCTGCCTTCATTCTGGGCACCTTACGGCGCAGCGCTGACAGCGCGCGAAGCCGGAGAGCATGCCTACGGCGGGAGCCGTCGTGCAGCAGGAGCGGCAGGCGGGCCCATCAGCGGAAAGCGCCGACATCAGAGGGCCTCTTTGCACGCTTTCAAGATCAGAAGTTACCCGTAGGCATGAGTGAACCATTGAAGCCGCGGGACCCGGTCCCCGCAGACGACCAGTCACCGGCCGATCAGAGCGAAGCAGCGGAGGAAGTAGCGTTCCGCCGCTGGGTCGAGAGGACCGCTGGCCAGCTCGCCGACGATCTGTGCCCTCCGCAGGAGGTGGAGCTGATGCTGGCCGAGGTGAAGTCGCGTATCGCCGCGCGAGCCACAGAACTCTCCGACGCGCCGCAAGAACCCTCGCCCGAGCAGGAAACCGACAGCTAGTGTTGCGTGTTTGAAGTAGCTTTACGTCTGTGCTTTCGGGACAATGGGGCTGTGTATCTGGCCGCTGCGTTGCAGCTCCGCGAGGGTGACA
>NZ_JBITFQ010000056.1:0-21289 GCF_044456225.1 Streptomyces sp. NPDC050988
ACAACACCCGCTGCAAGCCGTTCACCTGGACCAAGACCGCCGACCAGATCCTCGACAAGATCAAGCGTAAATAGATTTCAAGCACGCGACACTAGATACCTCGCCCGCCCGGACCGGGGCGTTGGGCACAGCGTCCCTGCCCTCGCTATCGGACTTCTCGTTCTTGTCGAGTCGCGGCGATGGGCATGCCCTGAGCTGGTCTGCCCCGTAGAAGATCATCGTGCCGCCCGGTCCGGGGCCAGGCGCCTACAGCTGGTGGGCGTCGATGTCCCCTGCGGTGATCAGGGCATCGCGCAATTCCTGTGTCGCGTATTCCAGTTGAGGGTTGGTCGGGCGTTGGCCGATCGCGGCCAGGAGGCTGCGGGCGTGTTCACGGACGGTTGCGTCCCGCCATGGGTCGGAGCTGGGGCGGGCGATGAGGAGGGCAGCGAGCTGCGCGGCTTCGGGTTTGTTGGAGTGGTGGGCGGTGCGCTCGGCGATGTGGTCGGTGTCGCGCAGGGCGGGGGTGTCGCGGGCGGAGGCGAGGGTGAGGTCAAGCCAGGTGGCGTCGTCGATGCCGGTGAGGGCGAAGGTGCCTGCACCCGCCAGGGCACCTTCGGGGAGGCCGGCGGCCAGGGCCGCGCGCCACAGTTGCACCGCGGCGCTGGTGACGGGGGCGGTGGCGGCTCGGGTTGTGTAGTGGGCGAGGAGTTCCAGCAGGCGGGATGCCGCGGCCGTTCCTCCTTCTACAGCGGCGAGTTCGGCGAAGAGGGTGGCCGGGTCGCCGAGGAAGGGTTGGTCGTTCAGGAGGGCGAGGGCCACATGGGAAGCGGCTTCCGGCGGGGTGCCGCTGCGCAGCCGGTGCAGTAGCTCGGCGCGGTCGAGGTCGGCGAGCAGCGGCGGGTGGGTGAGGCCCCAGCGCAGCCAGGCGGAGGCGGCGGAGGGGGTGCCGTCGGCCGGAAGGGCCAGCAGGACGGCGCGGTGGCCATGGATCCAGTCGCGGGCCCGTTGGTGCAGCAGCGGCAGGTAGGGCCCGAGTGCGGCGGCGGTTCTGGGCTGTTCGCCGGTCGCTTCGGTGATCACGGTGAGGTGGTCGAGAAGCCTGGTTGGCAGGCCCTCGCCTGTTGTGCGGTGGTGGTGGCGGGCGTGTTCCAGGAGGCAGTGCACAGCGCGGCCAGCTGGGTCGGTGCCGACGAAGTCGGCCGGGAGCGTGCCGGGCGGGATGTCGTCGGTGTTGCCGTCGGATGGGATGGTCAGGGGTGCGGTCAACTCGTAGAGGTGGTCCAGGACGGCCGGGAGGTTGTCGCCGAGGTTGGTGTCGGTACGCCAGGCGGTGATCAGCAGGTCGAACAGGGCCTGTTCGACCAGGCGGGCCGCGGGGGTGTGGTCGTCGTCGGTGTCGGCTGCGGTGCCTTCTTCCGTGACCAGGTCAGCGGGGGCGGCGTCGCGGTGTTCGGCGAGAGCCGCGGCGACCGCTTCGGCCAGAGCATGGCCGGGGAAGGCGTCGTGGCGGCGGGTTTGCTCGGCGGCGACGGCCAGGTAGAAGGCGCGCAGTTGAGGCAGGGCGAGCGTTGCGGTGAGGTCGGCCGGTGTCGTGGTCCAGGCCGCCGGGTCCTTCTCGATCAGGGTCCGCAGCACCATCAGGTACCGCGAATCGCCCGCGTCGGATGCGGCGGCCAGAGCGGCGGCGGCTGCCGCTGGGCCGTGTTCGGTGGCGATGGCCTGCGCCTGTGTCTCGCTCACGGCGGGCGGTGCCTGGTCTGAGATCTCGACGAGGGGGCCGTTGGTGCGCGGGTCGGGCGGGCCGGACGGCTTGGCGCGGCGCAGCAGGGTCAGCACCGGCTCCCACAGGGCGAGGAGGGGTTCGGGGAGCACAGGGGACCAGTGCCATACCCGCAGCCACACCCGCGGTGGCCGACTGGCCGGGGCGGGGTTGTAGGCGGCGAGTTCCCCGGGGCCGGGCGGGGTGCCGAAGGCTGCGGCCATCTGTGTGTGAAGGCGCGATGCCGTCTCGGGCGGGCAGTGGGTGCGCAGGTGGTCGGCCAGACGGGCGCCCTCCGGCGTCGGGCGGTGGGCCAGCAGTGCGGGAAGCAGCTCGGCAGCCCTGTCCCACCAGGCATCGGCGTCCTGTGCCGGGGCGGCGCCGGACGGGAGCTGCTGGAGGTGGGCGGCCAGCAGACGGTCGCGCAGTCGTTCGTCCGCCTTCCCTACGTGGCGGATCAGGGCTTCGGTGCGCTCCCCCAGCGGTACACCGGCGCGGGCGTCGGCGGCCGCCAGGTCGAGGACCGCGCGCGCCAGCAGCGGGCCGAAGAACGCCTCCGGGTGTTCCAGCGCGACCGCGTCGAGGTCCCGGTGGAAGATGACGGCGTGCCGGACGGCCGGGTCGGTGCGTTGCACATCGGCTTGCAGCAGGGCCGCGAGGACGGTCCGGATCACCGGCAGCTGCGGATGCGCCTGCTCCTCACCGGAGCGGTGGGACGGAGGGTGGGCGGTGCGGAGCAGGGCGACGAGCAGCAGGGCGGCCTCATAGGCGGGCAGTCGGCCGACGGACAGCCGAGTGATGCGCTCCTCGACGTCGGTGTCGGACGCCTCCCCGGCCTCGGCGGCGGCCCGGATCTCCTGATCGGTGTCGTGCTCGGCACGCACGACGGCGAGCAGCAGCATCTCCACGGTGCGGATCCAGTCCTCGTCGCGGCCTGCCCGCGGGGTGTCGCGCGCCCAGTCGGCGGCCAGCCGCAGCATCCAGCCGTCCGCCGCTTCGGGCTCGCGCCCCGCCCGGGTCAGGCCGGTCACCAGCGTGCGCACCTGAGGGTTCAGACCGATGCCGGGGCGTGCGGCCAGGCGCAGCAGCGCCCCGGCGGCCTCCGGGCCCGCCGCGGCCACCCGTTCGGCGTGCTCGGCGAGCCACGCCCGCGCCTGCTGGGGGGCGATCTCGGTGAGATGGTCGAGGTACGGGGCGGCGGGCCAGTGGCCCTGCGGGCTGGTGGTGTCGGGCAGCAGCAAGACCTCATCCAGCAGAGCCAGCCATGCGGCGGCCGGGCGGGACAGGAAGAAATACCTCACCGCGCGCGGGTCCGCCCACCCGGAAATCCTCTCGGCGTCCTCGGGCGTCGGGTCCTGGCGGCTGGTCAGCTCCAGAACCTGCGCGGCGCGCCCGGGCAGTGGCACGAACACCTCGCGCGCCAGTGCCAGCACCTGCCGGTAGCGGACGCGGGCCTGGCTGGAAGGGCCGCCGTGCAGGACGCCCGACGCTCCGCCGTAGAGCTCACCCCACGCATCCAGGGCGCTTTCCTGGGCCGCGCCCAGACGCTGGCCCATCAACCGCTCGGCGACACCCATCGCCCGGCGCCGGTGATAGCCGCCCGGCCGCTCCAGTTCGGCGCGCAGCGCCTCGGCCGCCTCACGGACGCGCCTCAGGGCCGCCTGCGGGTCACGGGAGGGGCGTTTTCTCCTGCCCTCCCCGGCTGCGGGCTCGTCTGCGGGACGGTAGGCGTCCAGCGCTGTCAGTAGATCGCGGCCCGCACTCTGCAGTCCGCGGGGCGTCCGTGTGCCCTGGGAGCCCGGCAGGCTCAGCAGCGCGTCGACCGCATTGCGCACGCACGATTCGGCGATCTCCGCTGACCGCTCGTAGTCCCCGTCTTCCAGCATCCGGTACGCGTCCCGCAGCAGTCCCAGCGCCCGGGCCCCGACCTCGCCCTGCTCCATCAGCGACGCGGCCAACGCCCCATCCACCGGCTCGAGATCAGGCTCCGGGCCGGGGGAATCCGCAGTCGGCGGTGTCACGTCGTCCATGCCGGCCACCGTAGCGCCAGGGCGCGGCCATGAGCGTGTCAGCTATTCTGGAGGTCACGCTCACTTCTTGACGCCTTGCAGGTCAGAGGTCGAGCACACGGCGGACTGCAGCTTCGACCTCGTAGATCATCTTCCCGATACGTGGGCACCCCAGCTCTGAGCATGACCGGCGCGGGCCCCGCCTGCTCATCATGCGCTGGCTCCCGAGCGCGGCACTGGCCCGTCACCAGCAGTCCTGCTGCAGGGACCCGCAGAGAAGGGCGGGAGGCGAGGGCGCAATCATGGAAGCGGGCGGTGGCGGGCGCGCCAGGCGCGGCACAGCTCGCTGAACTCGCTCCTTCGTTCGGCCATGAGGTCGTGGGGCCGTTGCAGGTGGCAGTCCAGGATGTGCACGCCGTCGGCAAAGGGCTCGAACCCGATGCGTGACCAGGTGCCCGCGAGCTTGGCAGCGGCCTCGCGGTGCTGGGTTTCGGTCAGTTGGCGACCGTCCGCTGAGCCGGGTTCGCAGGCGACTGCCACGCACTCCTGCGACAGACGACGGATGGCTGCGCCGGCCAGGACTGGGCCCAGGCCGAAGCCGCGCCACTCGGGTTCCAAGATGACCCGGTCCATGACGAGCAGGTCCCCGACAGGATGGGCCAGTGCCTCTTCGAAGGCGGCGTCCCACTCCCCCGTGCCGACATTCAGAACCGTCTCGCCGATACGGGAAACGTCGCCGGTGTAGGAGTCCATCGCTTCGAACGGATCCTCAGGGCCGTGCATCCGCACCCGTACGAACGACATCGTCCCCACGGCGATGTCCTGGAGTGCGTCCAGCGTCTCCTGGTCGACGTCGCTGTAGGCGGCCATGTCCTCGGCCAGGACGTCCGCGTCGATCAGGGCCTTCACCTTCCAGACCTCTAGTGTGTCGTCGAACTCGAATGCTTCGACGGAGTGTTGATGGTGGTAGGTGAGGTGGATCAATGACGGGTCGGCGGGCAGCTGCTCGGCCTCGGGGAGCACAGTGGTCACCTGGTCAGAGTAGTGGTCGCCGTCTGCCGTGAGTCGGGCAACTGGGGCAGGCTGGACGTTCACGCTCCCATCCGTCACGCAGGCTCAGGAACGCGATAGCGCAGGAAGACACAGGACTTCAGGCTCTCCAGGGCCGGGCGCGCCAGAACCTTCTCCAGCTTCCCGCTTTGGCCCGCCAGTACCCACGCGAACTTCCCGGGCACCAGATGCGCCCACATTCCGTAGAGCATCTCCAGCGCCACGGCCCGCAGTTCGTGGGCCCCGAGGATCACCATGAGGCGCGGAGTGCGCGTCAGTTCGGCGACGATCAGTTTCTCGGCATCCGCCAGGCGGCGCGGCCGCGGGCCGTGGACGGCGTCCAGGTGCAGCGCGGCGTAGAGGGCCTCCACCGCTGCGGTGCGGTCTCGCGGTGCCTTGACGTCGACCCACACCACTTCCGGCGCTCCTTCGGGCAACCGCGTCACGGCCCGGGTCACAGCCCCGGTGTACTGGAGCGCATCTGGCCCTTCCACACACATGATCGCCCTCATGCCGGCGATCTCCTCCAGCTCTTCAAGAATGTCCGCATCGACCACCGAAGGCCTCCCCAGCACGACGTTGTCTCGCGGGCAAGCCTGCACGTCACGGGTGCCCACGAAGGATGAACGACAGAAGAGCACTCGGACGAGTCCGTCGGCACCTACACTCCCTTCCCAGCGCCGCCACGCCGCGGTTTCAGGATGCTGGTGCACTCGTGACGGCGGGCGTCGACTGGGCGTGGAGCGGGATCGCGGCCTTCAGTGAGGGCTGCTCAGTCCGTGCAGGGCAGCGACGGCCCGAGACGAGCCCACCCGATGAGACGACAGGCGCCCGATCGGCCGGACGGTGGGCGGCGGCATAGCGCCAGCCGAGGCAGACCGCGAAGCGGCGTGCCGGGCACGGCACGCCGCTGGGGCGGACGGCAGCTCACGTCCCCGGCGGCGCCCGCAGCGCTGGCCATTGCGCCTGGCGCAGTGACGAGTCATCGGAGCCGGATCGAAGGTCTGCGCGTGCCCGAGGAGCTCCGGGTGCAGGCCACGCGTCTAGCGAACCGGAACCGGGGGCACCGCGGCGGTCGGACGGAACACACGGCACCCCCGGCAAAGCGGCACTCCACCCGGGAGCCGCCCCCGGCCCCGAGGAAATCCACCCCGACAGCGGACCCACGAGAACCGCAGCGGTGACCGTCGCTCGGTCTGCCCCGGGAGCGGCATCCCCGCGTCAGCCGGGTCGGCCCGGTGGTGTGTTGTTCGGCGGGTTCTCCCCGTCCTGGTCTGCGAAGTTTGCCAGGTAGTGGCGCACCAGCCGTACCCGGCCTGCATCGTCGCCGGATGCGAGGACCGTGCGCCAGTCACCGATCACATGCAGTCCCTCGGAGTCGAAGCGGACGATGGTGAGACCGGCGCGGTGGGCCTTCAGAGCCGTCATCCAACGGATGGTGTCGGCTTGCTGCCAGATGAGCAACTGCCAGTCGGGCCGGTCGAGCTCCCTGTTGAGGTGTGAGTGGCCCATCGTGGCGATGAACTTCATGTAGATGGCCCGGACGTAGGCGAGCAGCACCTCGTCCTGCGTATCGAGTGCAGTACGGCGGGCCTGCCTCAGGACACGAGCGAACCCGCGCAAAAGTACGTCGGTCATCGATCCCTCGCACACTGCATGGATCTGCGGTCTCTTGCACAGTCCAGCCGCCGCCGCGTGCTCGTAGGCGCGCAGCACCGCGGCCGGGACCCACATGGGGCCGGTGTCCTCCAGAGCTGCGCGGCCGAGCGGGCTGGGCAAGCCGTTGTGGGGCCAGGCGGGCGCGGTGATCTGGGCCATGACCGTGCGGCGGCGGTCGTAACGGTGCGGGCCCTCCACGATCACGGTGGATGTGCTCAGGGGCAGTGCGGTGTTCAGAGCAGCAAGGTAGGGGGCGTTGACATCGAGGACGGCCACCTCGTGCTGGCCGGGCGGCAGTTGCTGCTGCCAGTGCTGCTCACGCTTCGGTCGCTGCCACACAAGCGATCCGTCAGCCGGCTGGTGGGCACGGTCGAAGAGGTGCGGAAGCGGCGGGTAGCAGATCAGGGGGAGGCGGGCTCCGACGCGTGTGAGCTGGAGCAGACGCATGGCGTCGGCGATCACCGTCTTCGTGCGTTCCAGCGCGGCGCGGGCCGCATCTCGATCGCCTCCGCTCTCTTCGAGTGCCTCGGCCAGTCGCCGGTGCAGGAACTCGGTGGCGGCGTCGGGTGGTGCCGGCTGTTGCGAGCCGTCCCAGGGCTGAGGCTCCGAGCGGTCGCGCTGTTGGTGGTCGAGGGCGTCGAGCAGTGCCGCGTCGGTGTGCTGAAGCGCCGCAGTCAGCGATGTCTGGCATGGTGCGCACTGTGCGGCGCGGGCGGCGAGGAGATGGGCGGCCAGTTCGGCACTTTCGCGGGTGGTGCTCAACTCGGCAAGCCGGATAGGTGACTCGACTGTGGGGTGTCGGTGCAGAGTTTTCGCGTTGACGCTGGTGTAGGAGGCTGCGGTCCGGCGACGCCGACGCCGGTTGGCGTCCTTGCGTGCGTGGTCCTTCGGCATGAAACAGCTCGTCTCCGTGCGTACGGTCCCATGACCCGACGCGCGGTCGAGGCAGCATGCGGAAATCGGGCCAATGGCCCCGGTTGGTGCGACTGAGCCGGGTTGAGACCCCGGGCACCTTTGCCACATCGCTACGGTCATGGGCCGCAGCGGGCTTAGGCCAATGTGTTCGGCCGAAGCCAGAGTGTAGCGAGTATCGGCGCGTTCCAGAAGTTGAGATGGTGAGGTCCACCGAGGGTGCTAGACAGGATCTCGTGGAGGAATGGCCTTCCGCGAGCCGAGAATCGACCAGGTTGGGCCGGCACCCGGCTTCCCGTGTCAGCGGCAGCCGCTGCGCCGCTATGGGGGTGATCGCCTGTGCGGTTCCGCGTGCTGTCCTCGCAGGGCCTGCGCGGATGATCCTGAGATGGCCCGCGCCGTACCCCGGGTAGGGTCTTTCCATGGGACGCGAGAAGGCGAACAAGCAGCGCCGCAGGCGCCCCGCACAATCCATGGCACGCCCCACGATGGTGGTCGCGGTCAACGAACGCGACTACGAGGCCATTCCGGCACAGGCCCGCCAAGGTGACTCTTTCGCCGCGTACTGGTCCGAAGCGTGGGCCCGAACGAACAAGTGCCTCGCGGAGGGCGGACGCCCGCTGCTGCGCCCCCTCATCGTGGAGGACTTCACCCGCTTCTGCCAGACGGCCGGTCTGTCGGTGCGGTCGCCAGAGGCGTTCGCCGCGTACGCGGCCCAAGAGGTCCCTGAGAATGATCTGGTGGTCTTTCTCGGCGAGCCGTCGGAGATGCTCCTGCACATCATGGTTCTGGAGCGGGACGCCGTCATGATGATGGCCCGGTGCAACGCCATCCTCCGCGCCGCCGTGGATCAGTTCGGTGAGCAAGCGCGTGCCTGGGCTCGTAGCTTCGCGTCGGCAGTTCTTGACGCGGTACTGGAGCAGACCGCGGACGGAGACGAAGTAATCCTGGTGGCAAAGGCCGGGGGTGGCCTGCTCCTGGGCTCGTTCGCGCTGAGCCTTCCCTGCCGCGGCCGGGAGGGCGAGCGGGACCACCGGCGCCTGTCGACGCTGCTGGCCGCCTCGTGTCTGGCCGGGGCCAAGGGAGTGCTGGGCCTGCGCAAGCGGACCGGCCATGGTGTCGAGACCCTGGTGTGGGAGCTCGCTGATCAGCGGCTTACCCCGAGCGACCACGGCCGCCTGATCCTTGAACCCGACGCCTCGCAGGACGAGTTGGACCGATACCTGCCCGGCTTCCCACTCCCGCATCCAGCCTGACCCGGATCGGGTAACCCCTGCGGGAAGCGGCCGCCTGTAGGCATAGGCCGGGCGCCTTCCCCGCTCACGGACTCTGTGACACTCACTGCGAGCACGGCGGAATCCTCCGAGGAACCCCTTGTGTCCCGAGCCCAGGAGGTACGGGGCCCGAAGAGGCTCGGAGTACCCAAGACAGCCGGGGGGGGAACCGCGAAATGTGCCGCTCAAGGTGACGGAACGCGACGAGCGGGCTCGGTTCTATCGCTTAGCAGTCGTGGACCATTGCCCGGAGTACCAGTACCCCCACACCCCACCTGCAGCAGCAGCCATCCAGGTCCACGGAGAGGGGCCGGCCCCCATCACCGCACACACAACGACGGCGAGAAGGCCAGCGCCGAGAGCCGGGATGCCTGCGAAGCCCAGTCGATGGGGGCGGTCGGTGGTCGCCATGCGCCTACTCTGACAGATCGAGCCCTTCGCTGCGGGAATGCTGCCCAGCCAAGGGATATCCGACCATCGAGTCCGAGAGAACCTGCAGGTAGGCGGGTTTCGTCGGTTCCCCGCCGGGGCCAGGTGTGCGGGACTCCCGGAGACCGTGTTCCTCACCCGGCTCCCTGGCCGGCCATCCGGCCGTGAGCTCGATGGACAACGGCGACGTTGTGGCCAAGGGCGGCCGCGATCGACCTGAAGGAGTCTCCGGCGGCCCGACGCCGTTGGATCTCCCGCTCCTCGTCCTCCGACACCACAGTCCAACCGCCGACGTCGGCCCGCTCAGCCGGCGGCTCGGCTACGGCACGCCAGGTGTGGCCGAGCACGGCGCTGCGGACGGTGCTCTCACCTACACGGTGGAGGCGTGCGAGCTGGCCGAAACTGACATGGCCGGCTCGGTACTGACGGCGCATGTCCGCCACGAGCTCGGGCGTGAGACGGGCGAACGTCGGCGGCGGAGCGTCCCGGGGCTCAGGCGGGGCGAGCGGTGGCGGGTCGGTGACCGATCTCCAGGTCCAGCCGTACGCGGCGCTCTCCACCGTACGCCAGCGAACCCCAAGGCGCTGAGCCAAGTCGGCGATCGTCGCGCGTCCATCGGCGATGTCTGTACGGAGTTCGGCGACGAGCGCGGGTGTCAGCCGCGTGCAAGGTGCAGATCTGGATGGCATCGGGCACTCCAAAGGAACACATGTGAGTTGGGTGTCCCTCTTGGGCCGATGACGCCGCCTACTTTACGCGGGCGTGCCCGGCGGCGTGGGCGAAAGCCGTGCGCTCTCGCGCTGGTTGACGAGGATGCTGTCCGGATGAGCCTGGCCTACGTCTCCGAGGGCCTGGTGGGTCACGTCGATGGAGCGCCGGCCGGTGCCAGAAACAGTGTCGGCGGTACGAGCGGTACGCGTTGTCCGGGCAGCGGCTGCGGCGGCGTGGTGGTGGGGGCGGCCTCCTGGTCGGGCCCGTCGCTGTTGGCCTTGCCTCGTACCGCCCGCACCGTTCCACGGGCGACGCGAGACAGGCGGGAGGTCTCGGCTTCGCTGATACCGGCGCCGAGGGATTCGAGGATCAGGTGGTTGCGTCCCGCCGCCCTTCGGGCATAGGCCGTCAGTTCCACGCGGAGGACTTCGCGCCGGATGGTCGCGGGGTCCGCCTCGGGCGCCGTGATCGAGGCACGGAGGTGCTCGACATCTTCTGCCGTATAGCCCAGGGCGTCCAGGGCGCTCAGGAGGCGGGTCTCCCAGGACGGGTTGGGGAACACGTGGGAGTCGAAGCCCGGCTGGCCGATCTCTGCGAGGTGGCCGAACAGGTGCTGGAGGTCGAGGGTCACCTGTTGCGCCTTGCTCCATTCGCCGACGCACACCGCCCCGGTCAACTCGGCCACCAGCCCCTGGACGGATGCGAAGGTGTCACGTGCCCGACGGTCTTCCTCCATGAGGTCGACGATCGTGCTCAGTGCCTGTTGCATGCGATCTCCGTCTGGGTGGCTGGTCGTTGTACGGCAAAGCGGTCGTGGCGGCAGATACGACGGTCCCGGTCGGACGCAGGAAGCGGTCGGCGTTCCGCATCGATGCGGTTCACTGCACCCACTCCGTGCCCTTGAAGACCCGGTAGAGGAAGGGGCGTTGCACCCCGAGGCCATCGGCGATCTTCGTGACGCGCCGCTCGTTCTGCATGTCCTCCTTGTGCGAGCGGATCACGTCGCCCAGCTCCGCAGTGAGGACCTGGTCACGGACTTGGTTCGCGCAGCGCCGCAGGTGCGCGCTGGCGATCGCCGCGGTGTAGGTGTCGCCCGTCACGATGAAGCTGCCGGCCATCGCGTCGAGCTGCTTTGCCGCGTCGGTCTGTGCGGCTTTCCAGGAGTCGTGCCCGGTGAAGCCGGGAACGCCGTTGTGCAGCCAGGCCGCCGTCCATCGGCTGGTGCCCGGCTCCTGTGCGACAGCGATCCGGTTGTTGTCGTCCCAGCTCTTCGTGGTGCACGCCGCCACGGTGACGGCGTCGGCCAGGGCGCGGCCGAGAGCGATCTCCGCTTGCTCAAGGCCGGAATGGAGGACAGCCGTTGCTCCGAATTCGCGCGGCGGCGAGATCCACCCGTCGGCCAGGAGCAGCGGATGGCCGGTATCGGTGGTCTGTGAGCCCCGGATGACGGTGATCCAGCCCTCGATGTGATTGCGGAGCTCGAAGGTGAGATCGCCCCACTGCCGGGGAAGCGGCAGGATGCTGTGCCGGACGAGCGGGGCCTCGTCCAGATCACGGACGGTTTCCGCTGGATGGACCTGCTCGATACTCAGAACCATCGGACCTCACGCTTCATATCGCCACCATGACGCTCTGAAGTTATCCACCCCCACATAGAATGTCTACCTGGGTAGACACTTTTCGGCGTGTCGCGGGGCAACCGTCGTTGAGATTCTGATGATCACCGTGTCGGACCGCATCGAACATTTCAGTACCGCATGGTGGCTCAGTTCGGCCCAGATCGCACCAGGTCGTACATGTCGCGGGCGGTGATGATCAGGGCCCGCTCCCGGACCAGGTCGTCGTGGACGCCGGGGTCGCCGGGCGGCAGCATCTCCAAAGCACGGTCGATCGTGGTCAGTGCTTCGCCGAAGCACCGCGTCTCGCGCAGGATCCCGGCTTCCCGGAACAGGGCCACGGCGTCCGTCCGCCCGCGGAACGGCGGGCGGGTGAGGATGCTCATCATGTGCTCCAGCCGGCCGGGGACGGCGTCGCCGAGCCACAGGCCGTGCAGCAAGGTGTGGAGCACCTTCGTGTCGTCGTCTGCGGCGGCCAGGACTTCGTCCATCAGCTCCAGGCCGCGCGCTTTGGACTGTCCGAGCAGGGCGAAGGCGAACAGGGCGCGACTGTAGACGTCCCACGGTCCGCGGTGGGCGAGCATCGCCTCCTCCAGTGCGGCCCGGCGGAAGTCGTAGCGCAGGGCTAGCCCGAGGAGGTGGAGCCGGGTGCGCGCCGTGATGGGGTCGACTGCGTGGGACGTCTCCCGGGAGACTTCGTCCGCCAGGCGGCGGCCGTCCCGCCGGGCCTGCCAGGCGATGTCTGCGAGAAACGCCGCCGACTCCTGCCAGGTGGCCTGTGCGGTGAGCATCCACTGTTCGGCGCGTGTGGCGCAGGCGTTGTCGGGAGCGTCCTGGACGTCGACCCGGGCGAGGTCCAGGACGCCCTGGCGCAGCTCCGGTGCATGGACGGCTTCCTCGAGGAAGGGTTGGACGCGGGGCTCGGAGAGCAGCTTTCTTGCCTGGGCGAGCCGCTCCGGCAGGGCTATCGGCGGGCGCCGGACGAAGGCGAGAACGTCGTCGGTTGCGGTGACGTGGCCGGCGAGTACGGACATCTGCGTGCTCCTGGATCGTCTACGGATGTGACATCGCCCTGCGTCAGCCGCCGGTGGAGACCGGTTGGGCGGTGTGCCACCCGTGGAAGGGTCTCTTCACGGCCGTGTGTGTCGGGCGCGGCCGCAGGTAGTCCAAGGAGCCTGCGGTCTTCCGCCTCTCGGAATGCCGCCTGCCGGGGCGGTGTGCCGCGTCTCGGCACGGTGATCGCTGCTGGTGTTCCGCCAGGCGGGATCGACGGGCAGGGCCGTGCAGGGCCGAACGTGGAACGCCCGGTCGGACAGCTTCGGTTGGCGCGGTCGCGGTGGGTGGCGTCGACCTGGGTGCGCTGCCTGCCGGCGCACGCGTCGATGCGCTGGTGAGTGCATGCCGGACGCCGGGCAGCACCTGATGGTGCGGTAGTGGGGCTCGGGTCTCAGGCGGCCTGCTGGGTCTGCGTCGGGGTCGTGCCCGAGTGGCGTGGGAGGGTCATGGGGGCGGGCGGGGAGGTCTGGACGGACCGCGCAACGATGCGGTACCAGAGGTCCTGTTCGCGTCGCCGCTGCTCCCATGCCGGGTCGCGGCCTTTTGCCGCCAGGGCGGCCCGGTATGCGGCCAGGCCGGTTTCGTCGGCGAAGGCGACCTCGTGGTGGATGAGCAGGCTTGCGGGCTGGATCTGGATGCGCCAGTTGGTGGCGAGGACCATGTCCAGGCCGCTGTAGAACCACAGGTTTCGGTCGGCCATCCAGGACCAGAAGTCGGCCGGGTACATGTGCGCGTGGTCGGTGGTCTCGAAGCTGTAGGCGAGGTAGAGCGTCATCACATCCCTCTCAAGGTCCACCGGGTCCAGGCCTCACTGTCGGCGCTCGGATTCCATTCCTGTGCCGTTCGCCGGTTGTGCCGGTGCAGGACGCGGGTGTCGATCCGGGCGTCGGGTGTGGCGGGAAGGTAGACGAGGGCCAGCGGGTCGGTCTGCGCGCCCCGGGAGCGCTTGGCCGCGGTGGCGGGCACGGAGAGATGCAGGCGGCGCAGGCCGTGGCGGGCTGCCCAATCGACCGCCTCGTAGAGCGTCAGGTTGAAGTAGGAGTAGGGCGGTGCCTTCCCGTCCGTGCCCCAGTAGCGCCCGTACAGGGTGGTGCCGTGGCGGTAGAAGACGGCGGCCGCCCGGACGGTGTCGTCGTCCCGGGTGCGGGCGAGCGCCACTGCTGTCTGCCGGGCGACTCCTGAGGCGAGTTGAGCCGTCAGCGTGCGGAGCATCAGTGAAGTCCCGCCCGGGGCCGCGTATTTGTCCCGGGTGGCGGCCAGCAGCGGCGCGATGCGGGTGCAGGTATCGGCGGTGAGGGTGGTCCATTCCACCGTGCCGGACCGGGTGAACAAGGAGCGTTCGCGGCGCCATTGCCGGCGGTCCTTGCTCCTGGCGGCGTCTTCGATTGCGCGCATGCCGTCCCTGGGGACGGTCACCGCCGTGTCCGCCGTGTGCAGGACGGCCTGGGCGAGGGGGTGGCAGGCGGCGGCCTCCAGTGCCTGCGCACCGCTGAGGTAGGGCCACACGGCGCCCGCGAGGTGCTGGTCGGCCGCGAACCGGCGGGCCGTCTCCATCAGCGCCGCCAGGGTCCGCGTCCGTGCGGCGCCGCGCGCGCAGGTGATCGCGGCGGCCGTGGCGCGGCGGGGCCCCAGCCACAGCACCTTCCGGCTCGGTGCCGCGATCAGCCCCCGGGTCATCTCGGGCAGACTGAACAGACCGCCGGTGTCGCTGCCCGTGCTCGTCCAGGTCGGCAGCACTCCGCTGAGCCGACCTTCGGCCGCCGCCGCGAGGACCGGCTGGGCGCCGTGCACGAGCTCCAGCGACCGGATCCAGCGGTGGCTGGTGTAGAAACCGCCGTCGGGGTCGGTGAGCGCGTCCCACGGCTGGGCGTGGAAGTCGGCGGCGCCCAGGTGTACTCCGATGGTGAGCGCATCGCTTCTGGTGGCCGAGGTGTGCGCCCGGGGCTGCTCGTGGCCGGGCGGGGCAAAGAGGGCGGGCATGGCGGGCAGTTTCGCTTTCTGGTCGGGACGCAGCAGGACGTGCGGCGGAGCAGGGTGGGGGTTCTATCGGCTGCAGGCGGTCGTACGGGCCGGTGGGGCGATGAGCAGTTCCAGTGCGTCTTCAATCTGGCTCAGGCGTGCCGTGCACTGCGCGGGGCCGGTGCCACGCACGATCCAGTGCGCGAGGCGGTCGCCGTAGGTGGCTGCCGGCGGGGCTGCCACTAGGTCTCCCGGCTCGGCGGTGGTCACTAGCCGCTCCACCCAGCTCAGTTCGGTGAGGTGGCCGGGCAGGGCCAGGCGCTGCACGGTGCCGGACCGGTCCGGGTAGAGGAACTGAATCGCCGCGCTGAAGTCGCGGGTGGGGCGCAGCTGCGGGCGGGTTCCGGTGGCGATGTCGGCGGCGATCCGGGCCAGGTCCAGGCCGAGGGCCTCGCTGATCAGGACGTGCAGCAGGTCGCCTCCGATCCGTCCGTTGATCTCGACGATGCGCGGGCCCCGGGCGGTGAGCATGACCTCGATGCACAGGGCTCCGCGGGTGACGCCGACGGCGTCGACTGCGGCCGTGATCAGGCGGGCCAGCTCGGGGTCGGTGAGCAGGGGATCGCGGGCGTCGACGCAGTGTCCGTATTCCTGGGCGGTGGGCGGCGGTCCGACCCGCTTGCGGGTGACGGCGATGATGCGGCTGTCGCCCGGGCCGAACACGGCTGTCTCCACGCTGATTTCGGGGCCGTCCAGGAACTCCTCGACCAGGACCCCCTGGGGGCCGTAGGCGTCGAGGCCGAGGACGGTCTCGCGGCCGGCCCGGTCGAAGGCGGCCCGTACCTCGGAGGGGGTGTCGGCCCGCATCACGCCGGCGCTGCCCGCCTGGGCGCGGGGCTTGACCATGACGGGGAAGCCGTGTTCCTCGGCCCAGGCGACGGCGGTGTCCGCGTCGTCGGCCAGCACCGAGCGGGCGGAGGGCACTTCGTGCAGGTCCAGGAGGCGGCGGGTGGCCGCCTTGTCCCGGCAGGCTTCCATGGCCTGGGGGCTGGCGCCGGGCATCCCCAGCTGCTGCGCGAGGAGGGCCGTGGTGACGACGTGGTGCTCCATGTAGGTCATCACGCCGCTCAGGTCGTGGTGCGCGGCGTACGTCTTGACTGCGGCTGCGGTGGCTTCGGTGTCGGCGAGGTCGACGGCGATGTGGTCGGCCAGGTAGGGGCGGGCCCAGTCGGGTGCGTCCGCGTCGGCGAGGACGACGGGGTAGGCGGCGGCGATGCTCGCCAGGGGATCGCGGCGGTAGGCGGGAGAGGGTCCGCCGGCTCCGAGGAGGAGCAGGGGCTTGGGTGTGGTGGGCATGGGAGGGCTCCAGGAACGTCAGGTGGCCGGGGAGGGCGGGGCGGGTCTCGTCAGGGCCTTCAGCGGGAGGCAGGCAGCGGCAGCGGCCAGGCCGCAGCCGGTCAGGGCCAGGGCGACCAGGAGGTGGCCGCCGACGGCCAGGCACCATCCCGCGAGCAGGGGTGCCAGCAGTACGGCGGTGGCCAGGGTGGTCCCCCAGATTCCGGCGTACAGGCCGCGGGAGTTAGTGGGGGAGATCCTGTTGAGGACGTCGGCTGCGGCGACGAAGGCGATGATCTCGCCCGGGACGGCCAGGACCACGGCGGCGGCGTAGCCCGTGGAGGTGGAGGCGAATCCGGCCGTCCCCATCCCCGCGCCCAGCACGACGGCCCCCGCTGCGAGCAGGCCGACCATGGGGGACGGGCCGGAGGCGCGGCGTGCCAGCCAGCCGTTCATCAGGGGCGAGAGGATCAGCACGGCGGCGGCACCGGCGGCCTGGGACCATCCGTAGGCGGATGCGGGCAGGTGGTCCTCGGTCATCATCAGGGGCAGGACCGCGTAAAGGGCGGTGACCGGCACGAAGGCGCAGACACTCGCGAGCCACAGCAGGATGAGCCGGAGGTCGCTGAAGGCGGCCCAGTAGCTCCCGGGCGGAGGGGCAGCGTGGGTCCGGTGTGCACGCGGGGGAACGATCCTCCAGGCGATGACCGCGAACGCGGCGCACACCGCGGCGTTGAAGAGGAAGAGGGCGGGGAAGCCGAGCGGGGCCGCGAGTGCTCCGCCGACGGCTCCGGTGGTGGCGGCGCCGAGGTTGGTCGCGAAGTGCCGCCATCCGGCGATGCGGGCCCGGGTGGGCTCGTCCGGCACGGTGTCGGCGATGACGGCGGACACGATCGGGCGCGGCGAGTCGTAGACGAATCCGGCGACGAAGGACGCCGCCGCCAGAGAGACGACGGCGTGGCTCTGCGCCAGGACGGGGAAGGCGACGGCGGCCGTGGCCATGGCACCGGCGAGGGTGGCCCGGCGCCCGATGCGGTCGGCAAGGGCACCGCACATGAGCTGGCCGGCGAGCCATCCGGCGCCGAACAGCGCCAGGATCAGGGTGACCCTCTGGGCTGCGATCTCGCGCGCGGAGAGGTGGTAGGCGAGGTAGGGGTAGACGAACCCGGCGGCCCGGACAGCGAAGGTTCCTATCAGCAGGGCCCAGACGGCAGCAGGCCAAGCCCCGGCGCGGGCCGCTCGCGTTGCCGCTGGGGCCTGGGACGTTGAGGCGGCGGAGGGCGGGGCTATAGCACGCGACATGGGGTCTCCGCTGGTCGCGAAGTCGCGTCCTGCCCGGGTCGGGGACGGCCGTTACGAGCGCGGGGGATGAAGGCGTGGTGGGCACGGCCTGGTCGGGGCGCGCTCCCCGGACACGGCGGTCCAGGTGGTGATGTGCGGAGCATCGCTGCCTTCCGGTCGCGGCTGTGTCGGGCAGGCTGATCTCAGCAGGAGGCGCCGACGAAAGCCAGTGACAAAACGCCACATAACCTTCCCTTCCCGACAGGTGGGAGGCGAGTTCCGCCGCTGGTCCGCAGGGCGGGCTGAACAGGCTGCCGGGCGGCTGGGCGGGTCCGCTCGGCGGCACGCCCGCAGAGCCATCGACGTGCACTCATCGGCGACCGGACCGGCAACTGCCGGAAGCCCAGGGCCCGCACGGAAAGAACCCGGCAGATCCGTTCGAGAGCGGTCCCCGAAAGTCCGCCGCCTCTTGGACTGACGGACGCGTTCCGCCGGGCGGGACGCGCTCGACTGTCGCCGCCCCAGGCCCTGGGCAACCAGGCCTCGTTCCAATTCCGTGGATACCCGGGGTCCGCACTGTTGTTGATCTCAGAGGTGTCGGTGCCTGCGACACTGGCGGCGCGCCGGCTGCGGCGCCAGTCAGGTCAACCCGGGCGGTCCGGCCGCCCGTCTTTGTCAAGGGAGCAGTGGTGAGTGCAGAGTCCCCCTCGCCGGGCCCGGCCTTCACGCAGGTGCGACTGATCGGTCTGCCCGCTGAGGTCGACCGGTTGACGGCCCTACTGAGCAGCGGCGCCGAGGTCATCTCCGACGACCCGTCGACGCCCGACGATCGAGGGCGGGTTGAGCGCACCGTAGAGGTGGTCACCCACCCCTCCCCTCGGCCGCCGTCGCCCGAGCACGGCGTGTCGGTCACGGTGCAGGCGGTACTGGAGACCGAGAGCGGTGCCTTTCCACGCCTGCCGGGAGGCACGGCGGCGCAGGAGGTGGAGGAGTCCGTGACGCAGGCGCTTCAGGCCATGCCCCGGATCCGGCTGGAGAGCCTCCGCGTGGTCTCGTCCTGGGGCCTGCCCGCGCCGCAGGAGTAGGCGGCGGTGGCCGGGGCCGAGGCTCGGTTGGACGCGGCGGGCGTGTCGCTGTGGCTGACCGACTGGAAGGTGGACGGGGGCGGCGCGTGGTCGGGCCGGCGGATCATGGCACTGGTGGGGGGCTCGTACGCGGGTCACCTGGACTTCTATGTCCACCCCGACGGGCAGGCCGTTGATGTCGCGGGACTTGATGTGTCGCCCGACTACCGAAAACGGCACCTGGCCTCGGTGATGATGGACGCGCTCTACGCGGCCTACCCCACGGCCTGGATCAACCACGGTGGGCGCAGCCCGGAGAGGACGGTGTGGTGGGACGGCTACACCGAGCCCGCACCCGAACGCAACGTGCACAACCGTCCCCCGGCCGAATGGGCCTACTACTTCGATCCCCTCACCGTCGCGGCCCAGAAAGCCCGCAACGCCTACCAGAACCGGTACAACGGGGTGAACGGCCACAAGGAGGCGGTCTACCGGTACGGCGAGTCGATGGAGGCGGAGGCCCGGCAGTACGCACCTGACTTCCATGAGCCCGACGTCCAGGGCCCCGATCCGGGGCTCGATGAGCTGTACGGCGGGGTGCGGCTGTTCCTTCCGCCCGGGCTGCACCGCATCGTGCACGACAGCAGTCGCGACGCCGCCGAGCGGGCCGGGCTCGTGCTCGACCACATCGGGCACGGGAGCCTGCCGCACCACGCGCCCTGGAGCACTACCGAGCACAGTGCGTTCGAGGACCTCGTCCACGAGCAGGTCTTCGAGACAGCACCCCGGCAGCCGGCCACCCACATGGCCTTCCGCGTCCTGCCGCTGGCAGACCGTGAGTTGCCGCTGCACGACGTGAAGGCCACATGGGTGCACTTCGTCGACTCACCCGGTATCGAGGTGCAGTTGGCCGGTATGTCCTGGCGGTCATCGCAGCGGCCGTGGGTCACCCACAGCGCCGTCTTCGACCCGCCGGTGGACGCCGCCATCTCGCCGGCCTACCCGAAGGACGCCGGTCCCGCCTACCGCGCCCGCTACAGCGAGATCGGCGACCTGCTCCCCGGACAGGCCCCGCACCGCGCGGAGGAGGCATCACCGTACGCAGAACGCGAGACGGAGATCCGCGCCATGGCAGACAAACTTCAGCAGGGCATCGCGCGGCGGGCAACCGACCGTCCAGCCGCGGCCTCCGTCCAGCCGGAGCCTGCGGAACACCACGTGCACCAGCAGCATCCCCAGCAGCAGACACCGCGCATCCGGTAGGCAGACCACAGGGGCGGGGGCAGGGACAATGACCGGATTCCGGCACCCGGCCACGCGGTGGGCATCGGTGCTCACGCCTTACGGACCGGCGTGTCCAGGACGGAGACAATCGCCCCGGTATTGGCGGCGATGAACTCCCCCAACTGGGGCGGCATCAGGTCCAGTTCACGCACCGCCGCAGCGGTGAACGGCACCCGGACCACCTCGTAGCCGCCCCGCTCCGGCTTGCCGAACTCGCTGCCGGTGCGCGCGGCCAGGTCCATCGACACCAGGCGCGCGGCAAAGATGTGCTGGACACCAATGCCACCGCCATCCTGCTCGTCGGTGATCAAGTAGACGAGTTCGGCATCCTCCACCGTGCCGCCGAGCTCCTCGAACACCTCGCGGTGCAGAGCCGCTTCGATGGACTCGTCGTCAGCCTCCACACCGCCGCCGACCGTCACCCAGTACGGGGCCCGGTCCGGCCTGGTCCGCTTGATCAGGACAAGTTCGTCACCATCGAGGAGGATGGCGCGGGCACTGCGCTTGACGACTGCGGGCATCGCGTAGGTTCCTTCTGGTCGCGGTACGTCACAAAGCCGAGGCGGAGCGCCGCATCACGGTGAGGATCTCCAGCCCGGCGGACTCAGCATGGGGCACGGCCGCCGCCTTCTTCGGCGGCAAGGCCTTCCGGGAGGGGCACTGACGAATCTGAAGCGACCTGCGAATACGCCAGACTGGCGACCATGGTTTCCCAAGCACTCAATGGGTGCCTCCCGGAGAGCCATGGCTTCATCGGCGCTGGGGCTCGAACCATGGTCAGGGCCCCACCCGGCGCGGGTTACCCCCACCGTCCGTGAATCCTCGTCAGCCGGCGCGTCACTCCAGGGTCAGGTCCCCGGGGCGGATGCTGTCGCCATCAGCGGGGTCGTCGGCCTCCATCCATGCGCACAGCCTGGCCAGCCCTTCCTCGTCGAAGTCGAACTCGCCGCCGGGCGCCTCGCAGCCCACGCGGTCGAGTTGCGCCAGGACCTCCTCGATTGTCACTTCCTGCTTCGACGCTTCGTCGGGGGACGGGACTCCTGCGATGTCTTCTCTCATACCTATACATCTCCCGAGCCGTCCAAAACGTTTAGTCAATGTCGACATTTCAAGTGACTGTCCGAGGCGTTTCGTCGGCGCAGGATGCCGAGATACGTCGGTGCTCCCGGGAGAGGGGAGAGCGTCCTGCTGAGGCCGGTGGTCTCACCGGGGGCGATGCAACAATGCGAGGCGAACCAGCGCCGGGAGAGGAGCGGGCCAGGTGAGCCGACGGCCACGTCAACGCGCAGCGCCGGAACCCGCGGTGAACGGCCTGCGGCCGACGATCAGTGAGTCGAAGGAGGCAGGCGACGACCGGCTGATTCTGGAATGCCCCGAGTGCGGCGAAGTGGGCAGGTTCCGCTTCGCGGTCTTGGCTCGGAGGGCATTCGAGGAACACGTCGACGACGAGCACCCGGTTGCGCAGAGCCCACTGGACCAGGTCCGTACCCTCGTCGATCTCGCCGAGACCGTCCCCGGGGTATGGGAGGGCAAGGCCGGCGCGGAGACGTACGTGGTGCACCAGCACGCACAGGACCGATTCGAGGTAGAGGTGGTCGGCCTCCGTGCCACGATCGACGCGCACCTGAGCACGCTGGACGAGGCACGCATCGTCATCGGCGGCCACGCCGGTGTGGTCGGCCCTGCTCTGGCGACCGCGGCCACCATCCAGTTGCGTCATCCCACGCCGGTCCATGCCGTCCGGCTGGAGTGACACATGCCCGCGCCTGGGACGGGTGGCCACAGCCGCGCGGATCAGCGCGGGCAGGATGCAGGGAATCGAGTAGGAGGGCCGGGTCGCCCGGCCCTCCTCTCACACCACCGGACATGCGGGCCTCGCATCCGGCGGTTCACCGAGCTGATCTCAACC
>NZ_JBITFQ010000057.1:0-18549 GCF_044456225.1 Streptomyces sp. NPDC050988
GTTCCCCGCGCCCCTAAAGACCTTAGGGGCGCGGGGAACTGCGCAGTCTTTTGGGGGTTCGGGGGCGGAGCCCCTGAGTAGTGACGGGAATGGGTGGGGGCGGCGGGGGCGAGAAAAAAGGCCCTATCGCCACCCCGCTCACCCCGGTGCCGTGACGAAGTCGATCAGTTCTTCCACTCGGCCCAGGAGTTCCGGCTCAAGGTCTCGGTAGGAGTGGACCGAGCCGAGGATGCGCTGCCACGCGGCACCCGTGTTGTCGGGCCAGCCCAGGGCCCGGCAGACCCCCGTCTTCCAGTCCTGCCCCCGCGGCACTCGGGGCCACCCGGGGATGCCGACGGACGCCGGCTTCACGGCCTCCCAGACGTCGATGTACGGATGCCCCACGACAAGCGCGTACTCACTCGTCACGGCCTCCGCGATCCGTGACTCCTTCGTGCCGGGCACGAGATGGTCGACCAGCACCCCGAGCCGCGCGTCCGCCCCGGGATCGAACTCGTCGACGATGGCGGGCAGGTCGTCGATGCCCTCCAGGTACTCGACGACGACACCCTCGATCCGGAGGTCGTCACCCCAGACCCGTTCGACCAGTTCCGCGTCGTGTCGCCCCTCCACGTAGATGCGCCCCGCCCGGGCGACCCGTGCCCGGGCCCCGGGCACGGCAACCGAACCGGAAGCCGTACGACTGGGGCGTACGGGTGCGGACGACGGGCGCACCAGCGTCACCACGCGCCCCTCCAGCAGGAACCCCCGCGGCTCCAGCGGAAACACCCGGTGCTTGCCGAAGCGGTCCTCCAGGGTGACCGTCCCGGCCTCGCAACGGATCACGGCACCGCAGAACCCGGTCCCGGGCTCCTCGACCACGAGCCCCGGTTCCGCCGCCACCTCGGGCACGGGCTTGGGCTTCTTCCACGGAGGGGTCAGGTCCGCTGAGTACTGGCGCATTCGGATGACGATAGGAGAAGGTCCCCGCCCGGCGCACCGAGCCCCCCTGCGACACGCCGACGAGCCTCCCGCGACAGGCCCACGGGCTCCCTACGAAACGCCGAAACGCCGTGCCAGCACGTCCCGTTGGGCCCGTACGAACCCGGCGTCGACCGCCGCCCCGTGGCCGGGCACGTACACCGCGTCCTCGCCCCCGAGGGCCAGCAGCCGGTCCAGGGCCGCGGGCCAGCGGGTGGGGACGGCGTCGGGGCCCGCCTGGGGTTCGCCGGACTCCTCGACGAGGTCACCGCAGAAGACGATCTCCGGAGAGCCCGTCCCGGCGCCGTCGGTGCCGCCGGTGCCGCCGGGGGCTCCAGGGCTTCCGGGGACGAGAACCGCCAGGTCGTGGCCGGTGTGGCAGGGGCCCACGTTCGCCAGCAGGACCTGCACTCCGCCGCCCAGGTCGAGCGTCCACTCGCCGGAGACGAGATGGCGGGGGCGGACGAGGAGGTCCGCCGCCTCGGCCGCCTCGCCCGGATCGGCGCCGTTGCGCTCGGCGTCGGCACGCAACTCGTCCCGTCCGTCGACCAGCACCCGCTCTAGACCCACCGCCCCGAAGACCTCGACCCCCGCGAACGCCGCCGCGCCGAAGACATGATCGAAGTGCGGGTGGGTGAGCGCGAGATGGGTGACCCGCCCGCCCCCGAGCAACCGCCGCGCCTCCGTACGCAGCCGCGCGCCCTCCCGCAGCCCCGACCCCGCGTCGATCATGAGCGCCGCACCCTCGCCCACCACGAGCCCCACCGTGCAGTCCCACACCGGAAGCCGGCACCGCCCCACCCGCGGACCCAGTTCCTCCCACCCGGCCTCTTCCCAAGTCACCCTCATACGCCGACGCTAGCTCCATGCCCCGTGAAGTGCGCGGACAGTAGTCGGGACAGAGCGGGACAGCCCCGTACACGTCGTCGTGACATCGCAGGGCCACCCTTGCCCGCGTCGTACCTACCGGCCGTACACTTGGGCCGGGGATGCTGGCACTCGTGCGCGCTGAGTGCCAGGCAAGGCGATCGAAGATGATCGAGGACCGCATCGAAGACCGCACGAAGACCGCGGGGAAGACCAGCTGGAGGTGTGCGCGATGCTCAGTGAACGCAGGCTCGAAGTGTTGCGCGCCATCGTCCAGGACTACGTGGGCACCGAGGAGCCGGTCGGTTCCAAGGCGCTCACGGAGCGCCACCGGCTGGGCGTCTCCCCGGCGACCGTCCGCAACGACATGGCCGTGCTCGAGGACGAGGGCTACATCGCCCAGCCGCACACCAGCGCGGGCCGTATCCCCACGGACAAGGGCTACCGCCTCTTCGTCGACAGACTCGCGGGCGTCAAGCCGATGACCGCGCCGGAGCGGCGGGCGATCCACAGCTTCCTCGACAACGCCGTCGATCTCGACGACGTCGTGGGGCGGACCGTCCGGCTCCTCGCGCAGCTCACCCGGCAGGTCGCAGTCGTGCAGTACCCGTCCCTGACCCGGTCGACCGTGCGTCATGTGGAGCTGTTGTCGCTGGCCCCGGCCCGCGTCATGCTCGTACTGATCACGGACACCGGCCGGGTCGAGCAGCGCATGGTGGACTGCCCGGCGCCCTTCGGGGAGTCCTCTGTGGCGGATCTACGCGCGCGGCTCAACAGCCGGATCGCGGGCCGCCGTTTCGCGGACGTCCCGCAGCTGGTGCAGGATCTCCCCGACGCTTTCGAGTCGGACGACCGGGGCACGGTCGCGACGGTGCTCTCCACCCTCATGGAGACCCTCGTCGAGGAGACCGAGGAGCGGCTGATGATCGGCGGCACCGCCAATCTGACCCGCTTCGGACATGACTTTCCCCTCACCATCCGTCCTGTGCTGGAGGCACTTGAGGAGCAGGTCGTTCTCCTCAAACTCCTTGGTGAGGTCAATGATTCGGGCATGGCCGTACGGATCGGTCACGAGAACGCCCATGAGGGACTCAACTCCACGTCCGTCGTCTCGGTCGGCTACGGTTCGGGCGTCGAGGCAGTAGCAAAACTTGGCGTCGTCGGCCCGACGCGCATGGATTACCCCGGAACGATGGGAGCGGTACGAGCGGTGGCACGGTACGTAGGACAGATCCTGGCGGAGTCGTAGGTGGCCACGGACTACTACGCCGTACTCGGCGTGCGCCGCGACGCGTCCCAGGACGAGATCAAGAAGGCATTCCGGCGGCTCGCTCGCGAGCTGCATCCGGACGTCAATCCCGATCCGAAGACGCAAGAGCGCTTCAAGGAGATCAACGCCGCTTACGAGGTGTTGTCGGACCCGCAGAAGAAGCAGGTCTACGACCTCGGCGGTGACCCGCTGTCCCAGGCGGGCGGCCAGGGCGCGGGCGGCTTCGGCGCCGGCGGGTTCGGGAACTTCTCGGACATCATGGACGCCTTCTTCGGTACGGCGTCGCAGCGGGGCCCGCGGTCGCGTACGCGGCGCGGCCAGGACGCGATGATCCGGCTGGAGATCGACCTCGACGAGGCGGCCTTCGGCACGACGAAGGACATCCAGGTCGACACGGCCGTCGTCTGTACGACGTGCAGTGGTGAGGGTGCCGCGCCCGGCACCTCCGCGCAGACCTGTGACATGTGCCGCGGGCGCGGTGAGGTGTCCCAGGTCACGCGGTCCTTCCTGGGCCAGGTCATGACGTCCCGGCCGTGTCCGCAGTGCCAGGGGTTCGGGACGGTCGTTCCGACGCCGTGCCCCGAGTGCGCCGGCGACGGACGGGTCCGCTCGCGTCGGACCCTGACCGTGAAGATTCCCGCCGGTGTCGACAACGGCACGCGGATCCAGCTCGCGGGCGAGGGCGAGGTCGGGCCCGGTGGTGGTCCCGCCGGTGACCTCTACGTCGAGATCCACGAGGTCGCGCACTCCACCTTCCAGCGGCGCGGTGACGATCTGCACTGCACGGTCACCATCCCGATGACCGCGGCCTCTCTCGGCACCAAGGTGCCGCTGGAGACGCTCGACGGGATGGAAGAGGTCGACATCCGTCCCGGCACGCAGTCGGGGCAGTCGATTCCGTTGCACGGGCGCGGTATCACGCACCTTCGCGGTGGCGGGCGTGGTGATCTCATCGTGCATGTCGAGGTCATGACGCCGAGCAAGCTTGATCCCGAGCAGGAGCGGCTGTTGCGCGAGCTTGCGCAGCTTCGGGGGGAGGAGCGGCCCACGGGTCAGTTTCAGCCCGGGCAGCAGGGGCTGTTCTCCAGGCTGAAGGACGCGTTCAACGGTCGCTGAGGGTTTTTCTCGCCCCCGCCGCCCCTACCCGTCCCATCCTTCTGGGGCTCCGCCCCAGACCCCGTGGGGGTTTGTTGTTGGGTGCGGGCCGGTGGGGGCTGATCGCGCAGTTCCCCGCGCCCCCAAAGACCTTTGGGGGCGCGGGGAACTGCGCAGTCTTTTGGGGGTTCGGGGGCGTAGCCCCTGAGTTAGTGACGGGAATGGGTAGGGGCGGCGGGGGCGAAGAACCTCCTCGCGGCTTGATTCCCGTGGCTTATGCCCGAGGGAAGGCCGGATTCGGACTTGTACGGAGGACGTGACAACATGCCGTCATGTCCTCCGCGCTGACCGATCTCTTCCCACTCCCGATCGTGCAGGCCCCCATGGCGGGCGGCGTCTCCGTGCCGCAGCTCGCAGCGGCCGTGTCCGAAGCCGGCGGGCTCGGTTTTCTCGCCGCCGGGTACAAAACGGCCGACGGCATGTACCAGGAGATCAAGCAGTTGCGGGGCGCCACGAGCCGCCCGTTCGGCGTGAACCTGTTCATGCCGCAGCCCGAGTACGCCGACCCGGCCGCCGTCGAGGTCTACGCCCACCAACTGGCCGGCGAGGCCTCCTGGTACGAGACCGAACTGGGCGACCCCGACAGCGGACGCGACGACGGATACGACGCCAAGCTCGCCGTACTCCTCGACAACCCGGTACCGGTCGTCTCCTTCCACTTCGGCTGCCCCACGCGCGACGTCCTGGACTCCCTGAGCCGGGCCGGCACGCTGACCCTCGTCACGGCGACCACCGCCGAGGAGGCGCAGGCCGTGCAGTGGGCGGGCGCCGACGCGGTGATCGTGCAGGGCGTGGAGGCCGGCGGACACCAGGGAACCCACCGCGACAACCCGGAGACCGACGGTTCGGGCATCGGACTGCTGTCACTGATCGCACAAGTCCGCGAGACCGTGCAGATCCCGATCGTCGCGGCCGGCGGCATCATGCGCGGCAGCCAGATCGCCGCCGCGCTCGCCTCGGGCGCGAGCGCCGCCCAACTCGGCACGGCGTTCCTCGCCACCCCCGAGTCCGGCGCCAACGCCGTGCACAAGCAGGCACTGACCAACCCCCTCTTCGTACGTACGGAGTTGACGCGCGCCTTCTCCGGCAGGCCCGCGCGGGGTCTCATGAACCGCTTCATGCGCGAGCACGGGCCGTACGCGCCCGCCGCCTACCCGGACGTCCACCACCTCACCTCCGCCCTGCGCAAGGCGGCGGCCAAGGCGGGGGACGCGCAGGGGATGGCGCTGTGGGCCGGACAGGGCCACCGGCTCGCGCGCGAGCTGCCCGCCGGGCAGCTGGTCGAGGTGCTCGCGGCCGAACTCGCCGCCGCCAAGACAGCGTTGTCGTCCCACTCGGGCGGGGGCCCGGTCCGTTGACCGCCCCGGTGTTCGTGGTGGACGTGGTGCCGGGCGGGCCCGAGTTCGTGCTCGACGGTCCCGAGGGGCGGCATGCCGTGTCCGTGAAGCGGTTGCGGGCGGGTGAGGACGTCGTCCTCACCGACGGGCACGGGCGCTGGGCCGAGGGTGTCGTCAAGGCGGCCGAGGGCAAGGACCGGCTCGTGGTGACGGACATCGCCGAGGTGCGTGAGGAGCTCGAGCCGGAGCCCCGTATCACCGTCGTCCAGGCCCTCCCCAAGGGCGACCGCGGTGAACTCGCCGTCGAGACCATGACGGAGACCGGTGTCGACGAGATCGTCCCGTGGGCCGCGTCCCGTTGCATCACGCAGTGGAAGGGCGAGCGGGGGCTCAAGGCGCTCGGGAAGTGGCGGGCCACCGCGCGTGAGGCGGGGAAGCAGTCGCGGCGGGTGCGGTTTCCGCGGGTCGCGGACGCGATGACGACCAAGCAGGTTGCCGCGTTTCTCGCCAAGGCGGACCTTGGGGTGGTGTTGCACGAGGACCGGTCGTACGGGAGCGAGCCGCTCGCGACGGCCGAACTCCCGTCCGCGGGGCGGATCGTGCTCGTCGTGGGGCCCGAAGGGGGTGTGTCTCCTGCGGAGTTGGAGGCCTTCGCCGAGGTCGGGGCGAAGGCGTGTCGGCTGGGGCGCAGTGTGCTGCGCACGTCCACGGCGGGTACGGCTGCGGTGGCCCTGCTGCTGACGCGCACGGGCCGTTGGTCCTGACGGACGGATTTCGCCCCCGCCGCCCCTACCCATTCCCGTCCCTCTGGGGCTCCGCCCCAGACCCCGTGGGGTGCGATTTCGGGTGCGGGCCCGGCTGTGGCTGATCGCGCAGTTCCCCGCGCCCCTAAAGACCTCTAGGGGCGCGGGGAACTGCGCAATCTTTTGGGGGTTCGGGGGCGGAGCCCCCGAGTAAGGGACGGGAATGGGTAGGGGCGGCGGGGGCGAAATCCTGGCTGCATGCGGTCTATCGAGCTTCGCTTGGGGGTGGCACGCTGCCGTCTATGGGGGCATTGAGGCGTATACGGGGTCGGATGGGCGGGCGGCGAGGACCGGTCGCGGCCGGCGCCGCCATCGTGGCCGTGTTCGGCGTGGCCGCGTGTGAACCCGGCAACGGAATCAGCACCGCCGCGGTGGCCATCACGACCGACCAGACGGGAACCCGCGAGCTGGAGAAGCAGGGCGTAGACGTCCAGTGGCTCAGCTGCACCGCCTCGTACGGCGACAAGGGGGCGACCACCGGGAGTTCTCCCAGCGCGCGCGGCGTCGCCGCCGTCGACTGCGTCGGGGAGGAGAAGGACGGGCGGGAGATCACCATCAAGGGCAAGGTGACGCAGGAGGTCAACGGGACCTGTGTGCGGGGCGATCTGACCGCCAAGGTGGGCGGCAAGGAGTGGTTCCGGGTGGATGTGCTCGGGAACTGCAAGGCGGGTACGCCGAGCACCGTCAACCCGTGGACACCGCCCGTCGATCACAAGACGACCACGCCGCCGGGGCAGCCCGGGGCGACCGTCACCGTCACCAGGACCGTCACCGAGTACCCGCACCCCACCTGCTCCTGCTTCCAGGGCAAGTGATCGAAAGCTCTGGTCGCGGACGGGACCGCTGCATAGGGTGATCGGGTGACACAGACCGCATCCGCCGCATCTGCCCCGTATCTCCGGTACCCGCATCTGCACGGCGAGTTGATCGCCTTCACCGCCGAGGACGACGTCTGGGTCGCGCCGCTCGACGGCGGCCGTGCCTGGCGGGTCAGCGCCGACAACGTCCCGGTGAACCATCCCCGCATCTCCCCGGACGGAACGACCGTCGCCTGGACCTCCACCCGCGACGGGGCGCCCGAGGTGCATATCGCCCCCGTCGACGGCGGTTCCACCAAACGCCTTACGTACTGGGGGAGTTGGAAGACCCAGGTGCGCGGCTGGACCCCGGAGGGCGAGGTCCTCGCGCTCAGCACCCAGGGGCAGGCGAGCCTGCGCCGCAGCTGGGCCCGGGCCGTCCCGCTCGACGGCGGTCCCGCGACCATCCTTCCGTACGGGCCCGTCGGCGATGTGGCCCAGGGCGGCCCCGGCACCCTCCTGCTGTCCGCGCCCATGGGCCGTGAGGCCGCCTGGTGGAAGCGGTACCGGGGCGGCACGGCCGGGAAGCTGTGGATCGACCGGGAGGGCGACGGGGAGGACGGCGAGTTCGTACGGCTGCATGCCGACCTGGACGGGAATCTGGAGTACCCCTCGTGGGTCGGTGAGCGGGTCGTCTTCCTCTCCGATCACGAAGGTGTGGGGGCTGTGTACTCCTCCCTCGCCGATGGGTCGGATCTGCGGCGGCACACGGGAGTTGAGGGGTTCTACGCCCGGCACGCCTCCACCGACGGGACGCGCGTCGTGTACGCCTCCGCCGGTGAGCTGTGGATCCTCGACGACCTCGACGGGGCCGAGCCGCGACGGCTCGACATCCGGCTCGGTGGACAGCGCGTCGATCTGCAGCCGCATCCCGTGAGCGCGTCCCGCTGGTTCGGTGCCGCCGCGCCCGACCACACCGGACGCGGCAGCGCGGTCGCCGTACGCGGAGCCGTCCACTGGGTCACCCACCGCTCGGGCCCGACCCGCGCGCTCGCCGCCGAACAGGGCGTACGGGCCCGGCTGCCGCGCACCTTCCGCGCGGACGGCGAGGAGCACGTGGTGTGGGTGACGGACGCCGAGGGCGATGACGCCCTTGAGTTCGCGCCCGCGACCGGCGTCGCGCCCGGAGCCACCCCGCGACGCCTCGCCGCCGGACAGCTCGGGCGGGTGCTCGGGCTCGCGGTGGCCCCCGACGGCAGCCGCGCCGCGGTCGCCTCGCACGACGGACGCGTACTGCTCGTCGAGCGGGAGACCGGCGAGGTCCGGGAGGTCGACCGCAGCGAGGACGGCGAGGTCTCCGGGCTCGCCTTCTCGCCCGACTCGGCCTGGCTCGCCTGGTCGCACCCCGGCCCGCGCCCGCTGCGCCAGCTCAAGCTCGCCAACACCGCGGACCTGTCCGTGACCGAGGCGACCCCGCTCCGATTCCGGGACTACGCGCCCGCGTTCACGCTCGACGGGAAGCATCTGGCCTTCCTGTCGGCGCGGTCCTTCGACCCGGTCTACGACGAGCACGTCTTCGACCTGGCCTTCGTCGGGGGCTCGCGGCCGCATCTCATCACCCTCGCCGCGACCACCCCCTCGCCGTTCGGGCCGCAGCGGCACGGCCGGCCCTTCGAGGCGCCCGACAAGGACGAGACGCCCGACAGCGAGGGCTCCCCGGCGACCCGCATCGACCTCGACGGGCTCGGCGACCGCATCGTGCCGTTCCCCGTCGAGGCCGCCCGCTACTCCGGGCTGAAGGCCGCCAAGGACGGGCTGCTGTGGCTGCGGCACCCCGTGCGGGGCGTACTCGGCGCCTCCCGCGCCACTCCGGACGACCCGGACCCGAAGACCGACCTGGAGCGCTACGACCTCGCCCAGCAGCGCATGGAGCATCTCGCCTCGGACGCCGACGGCTTCATGGTCACCGGCGACGGCAAGCGGATCCTGCTGTGGACCGACAGCAAGCTCAAGGTCGTACCGAGCGACCGGCGCGCCTCGAACGACGACGAGAGCGACACGAACATCACCGTCGACCTCTCGCGCATCCGCCAGACCGTCGACCCGGTCGCCGAGTGGCGGCAGATGTACGACGAGACCGGCCGCCTCATGCGCGACAACTTCTGGCGCCCCGACCTGGGCGGCACCGACTGGGACGGCGTTCTGGACCGGTACCGGCCCGTGCTCGAACGGGTCGCCACCCACGACGACCTGGTCGACTTGCTCTGGGAGGTGCAGGGCGAACTCGGCACCTCGCACGCGTACGTCATGCCGCGCGGCGGATACGGCGGCGGCGAGCGGCAGGGGCTGCTCGGGGCCGACATCTCCCGTCACGAGGACGGCCCGCAGGGCGCGCCGCAGTGGCGCATCGACCGCATCCTGCCGTCGGAGACCTCCGACCCCGACGCCCAGTCGCCGCTCGCCGCGCCCGGGGTCGCCGTGCGCGCCGGGGACGCGATCGTGGCAGTCTCCGGTCGGCCCGTCGACCCGGTGACCGGGCCCGGACCGCTGCTCGTCGGCACGGCCGGGAAGGCCGTCGAGCTGACCATCTCGCCCGCGGGCGGCGGCGATCCGCGGCACGCCGTCGTCGTACCGATCTCCGACGAGGAACCGCTGCGCTACCACGCGTGGGTCGCCGACCGGCGCGCCTACGTCCACGAGAAGTCCGGCGGCCGGCTCGGCTATCTGCACGTGCCCGACATGCAGGCGCCCGGGTGGGCCCAGATCCACCGCGACCTGCGGATCGAGGTCGCCCGCGAGGGCCTCGTCGTGGACGTCCGCGAGAACCGCGGCGGCCACACCTCCCAGCTGGTCGTCGAGAAGCTCGCCCGGCGCATCGTCGGCTGGGACCTCGCGCGCGGCATGCGGCCCACCAGCTATCCGGAGGACGCGCCGCGCGGGCCCGTCGTCGCCGTCGCCAACGAGTTCTCCGGCTCGGACGGCGACATCGTGAACGCGGCGATCAAGGCCCTCGGCATCGGGCCCGTCGTCGGTACGCGTACGTGGGGTGGCGTCGTCGGGATCGACAGCCGGTACCGGCTCGTCGACGGCACGCTCGTCACCCAGCCCAAGTACGCGTTCTGGCTTGAGGGTTACGAGTGGGGCGTGGAGAACCACGGGGTCGATCCGGACGTCGAGGTGGTCCAGGCTCCGCAGGATTACGCGGCCGGGCGTGACGCGCAGCTCGACGAGGCGATTCGTATCGCGCTCGCGGCGCTGTCGGAGAACCCGGCGAAGACCGCTCCGCTGTTGCCGTCGGAGTAGAGCGCCCGGGGCTGGGGGTGCCGTCCCTGGGGGCTCCGCCCCCAGACCCCCGGAGTGCGGTTCTTCGGGTGCGGGCGCGTGGGGGCTGGGCGCGCAGTTCCCCGCGCCCCTTATGGGGCACGTCTGTGTGGGGCCCTCGGTACCATGCCCGGGCAACGATCATCCAGCGTGAGGAGGCCGCATGGCAGGGGAAGCGCAGGACGACTGTCTGTTCTGCAAGATCGTCGGTGGGAAGATCCCGGCGACCGTCGTCCGTGAGACCGAAACGACCGTCGCCTTCCGGGACATCAACCCGCAGGCGCCCATCCACGTCCTGGTGATCCCGAAGGTCCACCACCCGGACGCCGCCGCCCTCGCGGCCGCCGAGCCGGCGATCCTCGCCGATGTCGTGCGCGAGGCCGGAGAGGTCGCCGCCGACGAGAAGCTCGACAGCTACCGCATCGTCTTCAACACCGGCAGCGGGGCGGGGCAGACCGTCTTCCACGCGCACGCCCATGTGCTGGGCGGCCGCGGCATGCAGTGGCCGCCGGGCTAGCCGCGGCGCACGGGAAACCCGGGTAACTCGACGTGTCCGTACGCGAATTGGTGGTCCTCGGTACCGCCAGCCAGGTGCCCACCCGGCACCGCAACCACAACGGCTATCTGCTGCGCTGGGACGGCGAGGGCATCCTCTTCGACCCCGGCGAGGGCACGCAGCGGCAGATGCTGCGCGCCGGGGCCGCCGCGCACGACCTCCACCGGATCTGCGTCACGCACTTCCACGGCGACCACTCCCTCGGCCTCGCCGGGGTGATCCAGCGGATCAACCTCGACCGGGTGCCGCACGAGATCACCGCCCACTTCCCGCGCTCCGGGCAGCGGTTCTACGACCGTCTGCGGCACGCGACCGCCTACCGCGAGACGGTCCCGCTCACCGAGGCGCCGGTCGACTCCGACGGCGTCCTCGCGTCCACGGCGTCGTACGTGCTGGAGGCCCGCAAGCTCTCCCACCCCGTCGAGTCGTACGGCTACCGGCTCGTCGAGCCCGACGGGCGGCGGATGTTGCCCGAGCGGCTCGCCTCGTACGGGATCAGGGGTGCGGACGTGGGGCGGATCCAGCGGGAGGGCGCGCTGGGGGACGTGTCGCTCGACGACGTCAGCGAGGCGCGGCGCGGGCAGCGGTTCGCGTTCGTCATGGACACCCGGCTGTGCGACGGGGTCTACGCGCTCGCGGAGGCCTGCGACATGCTCGTCATCGAGTCGACGTTCCTGGACGGGGACATGCGACTCGCCGTCGACCACGGACATCTGACGGCAGGTCAGGCGGGTGCGGTGGCCCGGGACGCGGGCGTACGGCATCTCGTGCTCACGCACTTCAGCCAGCGGTACGACGACCCCGACGAGTTCGAGCGGCAGGCGCGGGCCGCAGGCTTCGAGGGGGAGCTGACGGTGGCGCACGATCTGCTGCGGGTGCCGGTACCGAAGCGCAGATGAAACGGCCGTACGATGCCCTGATGCCCATCCCGAAAGCCGAACTGCACCTCCACATCGAAGGCACCCTGGAGCCCGAGCTGGCCTTCGCGCTCGCCGCGCGCAACGGTGTCCCGCTCCCGTACGCGGACACCGACGATCTCCGCAAGGCGTATCAGTTCTCGGACCTGCAGTCGTTCCTGAACCTGTACTACGAGCTCATGGCCGTGCTCCGGACCGAGGACGACTTCGCGGACCTCGCCGACGCGTATCTCGCGCGGGCCGCCGCGCAGGGGGTGCGGCACGCGGAGATCTTCTTCGATCCGCAGGCGCACATCTCCCGGGGCGTCGGGATCGGGACCGTGGTGGAGGGGCTCGGGCGGGCGCTCGACCGGAGCGAGGCCGTGCACGGGGTCTCCACCCAGCTGATCATGTGCTTCCTGCGGGACGAGTCCGCCGAGTCCGCGATGGAGACGCTTCAGGCCGCGAAGCCGTACCTCGGCCGGATCGTCGGCGTCGGGCTCGACTCCGCCGAGGTCGGGCATCCGCCCGTGAAGTTCCGTGAGGTGTACGAGGCCGCTGCCGCGCTCGGGCTGCGGAGGGTCGCCCACGCGGGGGAGGAGGGGCCGCCCTCCTACATCACCGAGGCGCTCGACGTGCTCGGGGTCGAGCGGATCGATCACGGGCTGCGGTGCATGGAGGATCCTGAGTTGGTGGCCCGGCTGGTGCGGGAGCGGGTGCCGTTGACGTTGTGTCCGCTGTCCAATGTGCGGCTTCGGGCCGTGGATGTTCTGGAGGAGCATCCGTTGCCCGCGATGCTCGACGCGGGGCTGTTGTGCACGGTCAACTCCGATGATCCCGCGTACTTCGGTGGGTACGTGGGGGACAACTTCCTTGCCGTCCGCGAGGCGTTGGGGCTGTCCCCGGACCGGCTGCGCGACCTTGCCCGCAACTCGTTCGTGGCGTCCTTCCTCGACCATGACGAAGAGCGGCGGACGAGGTACCTCGCGGAGGTGGAGGCGTACGAGTTCCCGTAGGGGGACCAGGGTTTTTCTCGCCCCCGCCGCCCCTACCCATTCCCGTCCTTCTGGGGCTCCGCCCCAGGCCCCGTGGGGGTTTGTTGTTGGGTGCGGGCCGGTGGGGGCTGATCGCGCAGTTCCCCGCGCCCCTAAAAACCTAGGGGCGCGGGGAACTGCGCAGTCTTTTGGGGGTTCGGGGGCGGAGCCCCTGAGTCAGGGATGGGAATGGGTAGGGGCGGCGGGGGCGAAAACCCTTCGGGCCCGGCGTGACACTCCACGGTCAGTGGAGTGATTGGTGCACACTGGCCTGAATCCGCACCACCTCATGGGAGCGCACCGTGACCGCGTCCGACGGAGAGGGACCGCACAGCCAGGCCGCCCAGGTCGACCCCCTCACAGGGCTGCGCGCCCACGACGACCCGCCCTGGGACGTCTACCTCACCGGCACAGTCTTCCTCGACATCATCTTCACGGGACTCGACTCCGCCCCGGTCCGAGGCACCGAGTCCTGGGCGCGCGGGATGGGGTCCAGCCCTGGCGGGGTCGCCAACATGGCCACCGCGCTCGCCCGGCTCGGCCTGAAGACGTCCCTCGCCGCCGCCTTCGGCGACGACCACTACGGCGAGTACTGCTGGGACGCCCTGGAGCAGGGCGAGCGCATCGACCTCTCGACGTCACGCACGGTACCGGGCTGGCACTCCCCGGTGACGGTCTCGATGGCGTACGAGGGCGAGCGGACGATGGTGAGCCACGGACACGAGCCGCCCCCTGAGGAGCCCGCCCCGGACTGCCCGCCCCGCGCACGGGCGGCCGTCGCCTCGCTCACGCCCGGCACCCGCGCCCCCTGGATCGCCGGGGCGGCGGGCAAGGGGACCAGGATCTTCGCCGACGTCGGCTGGGACGACACGGGCCGCTGGGACCTCGCCGGGCTCCCCGACCTGGCGCACTGCGAGGCGTTCCTGCCGAACGCCCAGGAGGCCATGCGGTACACGGGCGCCTCGTGCCCCCGCGCCGCCGCCCACGCGCTCACCGAGCACGTGCCGCTCGCCGTCGTCACTCTCGGTGCCGAGGGCGCGTACGCCGTGGACGGACGGACCGGGGAGACCGCCGAGGTTCCGGCCATCGAGGTCGAGGCCATGGATCCGACCGGCGCGGGGGACGTCTTCGTCGCCGGGTTCGTCACCGGCACCCTGGCCGGCTGGCCGCTGGCCGACCGGCTCGCCTTCGCGGGCCTCACCGCCGCCCTGTCGGTCCAGGAGTTCGGGGGGTCCCTGTCCGCCCCCGGCTGGTCGGAGATCGCCGGGTGGTGGCGGCGCGTGCAGTCGTACGACCACCAGGATCCGGCGGCGCTCGGCCGGTACGCCTTCCTGGAACCCCTCCTTCCGGAGCCGAGCCGGGCGTGGCCCCTGCGGCGTGCGGTACCGACGATCGGGTTCGGCAGATCGGCGTGAGGCCCAGGTGGACCGGGATGGGGCAGCAGCTGCATCCGTGCTGGGCCACCGGCGGATTCACGTGGGGCCACCGGTGCGGGCGAAAAGTCCTACGGCGTTGTCGGTGCCCCGTCGTACTCTTGGAAGCACAAGGCTGCCGTACCGGCAAGCGTGCCTCACCGAGGAGGATGAGCAGGCCTACAGAGCCGGCCCATGACGCAGACACCCACAGCTCACACCCCCGCGCAGGAGCAGTCACGAGCGCAGTTCACCGTCCCGGCCAAGCACCCCATGGTGACCGTGCTGGGATCGGGAGACGCCCTTCTGCGCGTGATCGAGAAGGCCTTCCCGGCGGCCGACATCCATGTCCGGGGCAATGAGATCAGCGCCGTCGGCGACGCCCGTGAAGTGGCCCTCGTCCAGCGCCTGTTCGACGAGATGATGCTGGTGCTCCGCACCGGACAGCCGATGACGGAGGACGCAGTGGAACGCTCGATCGCCATGCTGAGGGCGAGCGAGAACGGGGAGGGCGACGGCCAGGAGACCCCGGCCGAAGTGCTCACACAGAACATCCTGTCCTCGCGCGGCCGCACCATCCGCCCCAAGACGCTCAACCAGAAGCGGTACGTCGACGCCATCGACAAGCACACCATCGTCTTCGGCATCGGCCCCGCCGGTACGGGCAAGACCTACCTCGCCATGGCCAAGGCGGTGCAGGCACTGCAGTCCAAGCAGGTCAACCGCATCATCCTGACCCGCCCCGCGGTGGAGGCGGGAGAGCGGCTCGGCTTCCTGCCCGGCACGCTCTACGAGAAGATCGACCCCTACCTGCGCCCGCTGTACGACGCGCTGCACGACATGCTCGACCCGGACTCGATCCCGCGGCTGATGGCGGCGGGGACCATCGAGGTGGCGCCGCTGGCATACATGCGGGGCCGGACCCTCAATGACGCCTTCATCATCCTGGACGAGGCCCAGAACACGAGCCCCGAACAGATGAAGATGTTCCTCACCCGTCTCGGCTTCGAGTCGAAGATCGTGATCACGGGTGACGTCACCCAGGTCGACCTGCCGAGCGGCACGAAGTCCGGTCTGCGTCAGGTCCAGGACATCCTGGAGGGCCTCGACGACGTCCACTTCTCCCGCCTCACGTCCCACGACGTCGTACGGCACAAGCTGGTCGGCCGTATCGTCGACGCGTACGAGAAGTACGACAGCCAGAACGGTACGGAGAACGGCACCCACAAGGGCGCCCGTAACAAGCGGAAGTAGACCAGCGCGACCATGTCGATCGACGTCAACAACGAGTCCGGAACCGAGGTCGACGAGCAGGCGATCCTCGACATCGCCCGCTATGCCCTCGCCAGGATGCGGATCCACCCGCTCTCCGAGCTCTCGGTGATCGTCGTGGACGCAGACGCCATGGAGCAGCTGCACATCCAGTGGATGGACCTGCCCGGTCCGACGGATGTCATGTCGTTCCCGATGGACGAGCTGCGGCCGCCGTCGAAGGACGACGACGAGCAGCCCCCGCAGGGGCTGCTCGGTGACATCGTGCTCTGCCCCGAGGTCGCCGAGCGGCAGGGCAAGGAAGCCGACACGCAGCACTCCATGGACGAGGAGCTCCAGCTCCTCACCGTCCATGGAGTGCTGCATCTGCTCGGCTACGACCACGAGGAGCCGGACGAGAAGGCCGAGATGTTCGGCCTCCAGGCGGCCATCGTGGACGGCTGGCGTGCGGAGAAGGGCCTGACCGGCCCGTCCCCGGCCCCGACCGTCTCATGAGCCCGCAACTCGTCGTAGGCGCCATCACCCTTGTCGTGGTCGCCTGGCTCGCCGCCTGCGCGGAGGCCGGTCTCGCCCGCGTCTCCAGCTTCCGCGCCGAGGAGGCCGTACGGTCCGGCCGCCGCGGCAGCGCCAAGCTCGCCCAGGTCGCCGCCGACCCGACCCGCTATCTGAACGTGGCGCTGCTGGTGCGCGTCGCCTGCGAGATGGCGTCCGCCGCACTCGTCACGTACGCCTGTCTGCAGGAGTTCGCCGAGACCTGGGAGGCGCTCGCCGTCGCCATCGGCGTCATGGTCCTCGTCTCGTACGTGGCGGTCGGTGTCTCCCCGCGCACGATCGGCCGCCAGCACCCGCTGAACACGGCGACGGCGGCCGCGTACGTACTGCTTCCGCTCGCCAGGATCATGGGCCCGATCCCGCCGCTCCTGATCCTCATCGGCAACGCGCTCACGCCCGGCAAGGGCTTCAGGCGCGGCCCGTTCGCCTCCGAGGCCGAGCTGCGGGCGATGGTCGACCTCGCGGAGAAGGAGTCGCTCATCGAGGACGAGGAGCGCCGCATGGTGCACTCCGTCTTCGAGCTGGGCGACACGCTCGTACGGGAGGTCATGGTCCCGCGTACGGACCTGGTGGTCATCGAGCGCTACAAGACGATCCGGCAGGCCCTGACGCTGGCCCTGCGGTCCGGTTTCTCCCGCGTCCCCGTCACGGGGGAGAGCGAGGACGACATCGTGGGGATCGTCTACCTGAAGGACCTGGCCAGAAAGACACACATCAGCCGGGACGCGGAGAGCGAGCTGGTGTCGACGGCGATGCGGCCCGCCGCCTTCGTCCCCGACACGAAGAACGCCGGCGACCTGCTGCGCGAGATGCAGCAGGACCGCAACCACGTCGCCGTCGTCATCGACGAGTACGGCGGCACGGCCGGCATCGTCACCATCGAGGACATCCTCGAGGAGATCGTCGGCGAGATCACCGACGAGTACGACCGTGAACTGCCGCCCGTGGAGGACCTCGGCGACGACCGCTACCGGGTGACCGCACGGCTCGACATCGGCGATCTCGGCGAGCTGTACGGCTTCGAGGCGTACGACGACGAGGACGTCGAGACGGTGGGCGGCCTCCTCGCGAAGGCACTCGGCCGCGTGCCCATCGCCTCCGCCTCGTCGGTGGTCGAACTGCCCGACGGTCGCGAGCTGCGGCTCACGGCGGAGGCCTCGGCCGGCCGCCGCAACAAGATCGTCACGGTCCTGGTCGAGCCCGTGGGCCCGGCCGGCTCCCCAGAGGAGGAGAAGCCGGAGTGACCCCGCAGGAGCTGCGCACGTTCTGCCTGTCCTTCAACGCGACCGTCGAGGACTTCCCCTTCTCCCCGGAGATCTCGGTCTTCAAGGTGCTGGGAAAACTGTTCGCCCTGACGAGTCTGGACGCCCGTCCGCTCACGGTGAACCTGAAGTGCGACCCCGATGACGCGGTGCGCCTCCGCGCCGAGTACGAGGGCCTGATCATCCCCGGCTACCACATGAACAAACGCCACTGGAACACGGTGACGGCCGACGGAGACCTCCCCGACCAGCTGGTCAGGGAGCTCATCGAGGACTCGTACGACCTGGTGGTCGCGGGACTGCCCCGGTCGGAGCGGCTGCGGCTGGACCGGAGCTGAAGGAGCGCACGGCGGCCGTCCCTGCTTCAGGAAGCTGTTCCTGCGGGCTCGCCATCGGGTGGGCGGGGCGGCGGGGATGAGTGTGCAGGCTTTGCAGGTGTGCCGGGCCTACGGCTGGGCGGTGTCGTGTGCCGCCGCGCGGGGATCGGGTGGGGCTTCGTATGCTCTGGGCATGACCGACAGCACCGCGCTCGATCCCGAGGACCGCAAGATCGTCACCCTGGCCCGTTCCGTGCGGGCCCGTAACGGTGTGCCCGAGGGGGCGGCCGTGCGGGACGAAACCGGCCGTACGTATGTTGCGGGGACCGTTGACCTGCCTTCTCTGCGGCTCAGTGCGCTGCAGACCGCGGTGGCCATGGCTGTGGCTTCCGGGGCGAAGGGGTTGGAGGCGGGGGCTGTGGTGACCGAGGCGGAGTCCTTGGCGGACGGCGATCTGGCGGTTGTGCGGGATCTTGGTGGGGCGGGGGCCGTTGTGCTGGTCGCTGGGGTTGATGGGGAGGTTCGGGTGCGGGTGGCTGCGGGCTGAGGTCCGGGCGGTTTCCTTTCCCCAGCCCCACCCCTTCCCGAAACTGGGGCTCCGCCCCAGGCCCCGTGGGGGTGTTTTGTCGGGTGCGGGTCCGGTCCGGTGGGGGCTTGTCGCGCAGTTCCCCGCGCCCCTAAAGACCTTAGGGGCGCGGGGAACTGCGCAGTCTTTTGGGGGTTCGGGGGCGGAGCCCC
>NZ_JBITFQ010000058.1:0-17778 GCF_044456225.1 Streptomyces sp. NPDC050988
GGTGGGGGCTTGTCGCGCAGTTCCCCGCGCCCCTAAAGACCAAAGACCTTAGGGGCGCGGGGAACTGCGCAATCTTTTGGGGGTTCGGGGGCGGAGCCCCTGAGTCAGGGACGGGAATGGGTAGGGGCGGCGGGGGCGAGAAAAGCCCGTGGTCAGCCCACCCGGCGGGCGCCCTCCGACGGCACCGCGGGGAACACCCGCGGCGCCGTGTAGCCCGCCGCCGCGAAGGACTCCTCGATCGCCTTGGTGATCGTGTCGGCGTCGGCGGACTCCACCAGCACGATCGCCGAGCCGCCGAACCCGCCCCCCGTCATGCGAGCGCCAAGCGCCCCGGCCTCGTTGGCCGTGGCGACGACCAAGTCCAGCTCCGGACAGGAGATCCGCAGATCGTCCCGCAACGAGGCATGCCCGGAGGTGAGGATCGGGCCGATGCCACGCACATCCCCCGCGTCCAGCAAGGCGATGGCCTCGTCGACCCGGTGGTCGTCCGACACGACATGGCGTACGTAACGACGGATCCGCTCGTCCGACAGCCGGGCGAGGGACGCGTCCAGGTCCTCGTACCGGACGTCCCGCAGGAACGGGACACCGAGCAGCCGTGCCCCCTCCTCGCAGCCCTCCCGCCGCTCCGCGTACTCCCCGTCGCCCAGCGCGTGCTTCACACGGGTGTCGACCACGAGGAGCCGCAGCCCGTGGGCGGGCAGGTCGAAGGGGACCTGGCGGATGGAGAGGTCACGGCAGTCGAGGTGGAGGGCGTGGCCCTCCGTGGAGCAGGCGGACGCCGTCTGGTCCATGATTCCGCAGGGCACGCCGACGAAGTCGTTCTCCGCGCGCTGGGAGACCCGGGCCAGCTCCGGCCCGGACAGGCCGAGGTCGAACAGGTCGTTCAGCGCCAGGGCCGTGACCACCTCCAGTGCGGCCGACGACGACAGGCCCGCGCCCGTCGGGACCGTGGACGCGAGGTGGATGTCCGCGCCGGTGACCGCGTGACCGGCCTCGCGCAGCACCCAGACGACCCCCGCCGGATAGGCGGCCCAGCTCGTGTTCGTCAGCGGCGCCAGCTCGTCGACGTGCAGTTCGACGACCGGGCCCTCGATGTCGGCCGAGTGCAGGCGCAGTACGCCGTCGTCGCGGCGCGAGACCGCCGCCACCGCGGTGTGCGGCAGCGCGAGCGGCATCACGAAGCCCTCGTTGAAGTCCGTGTACTCACCGATGAGGTTGACCCGGCCGGGTGCCGCCCAGACACCGTCGGGGGCAGCCCCGTAGAGCGCCTCGAAGCCTTCCCCTACCTGGCCTTCTGCTGCCTGCTGTGCCCCCACTAGCTCTCCTTCGACTTCGACTTCGACTTCGACTTCGTGACGCCCTGCTCCGCGATGTTCTGCGCGAACTCCCACGCGTCCGCGACGATCCCCGCGAGATCCGCGCGGGACGGGTTCCAGCCGAGCCGCTCGCGGGCGGTGGCCGCGGAGGCGACGAGGACCGCCGGGTCACCGGCGCGGCGCGGGGCCGCGACCTCGGGGATCGGGTGTCCGGTCACCTGGCGGACGGTCTCGACGACCTCGCGGACCGAGAAGCCGTTGCCGTTGCCGAGGTTGCAGATCAGGTGCTCGCCCGGCTGCGCCGCCGCGACGGCCAGCAGGTGGGCCTCCGCCAGGTCCGCGACGTGGATGTAGTCGCGGATGCAGGTGCCGTCGGGCGTCGGGTAGTCGTCGCCGTAGACGGAGATGGCGTCGCGGCGGCCCTGGGCGACCTGGAGGACCAGCGGGATGAGGTGCGACTCGGGGTCGTGCCGCTCGCCGCAGGTGCCGTACGCGCCCGCCACGTTGAAGTAGCGCAGCGACACCGCCGCCAGTCCGTGCGCGGCCGCCTCGCCGGTGATCATGTGGTCGACGGCGAGCTTGGAGGCGCCGTACGGGTTGGTCGGGGACGTCGGGGCGGACTCGACGATCGGGGTGGTCTCCGGCTCGCCGTACGTCGCCGCCGTGGAGGAGAAGACCAGCTTGCGGACGCCCGCCGAGCGCATGGCGGCCAGCAGGGCCATCGTGCCGCCGACGTTGTTGTCCCAGTACTTCTCGGGCTTCACGACCGACTCGCCGACCTGCGAGAACGCGGCGAAGTGCAGTACGGCGTCGAAGGTGGAGTCCAGCCACTTGGCGGCGTCGCGGATGTCTCCCTCGATGAATTCGGCGCCCGCCGGGACGCCCTCGCGGAAGCCGGTGGAGAGGTTGTCGAGGACGGTCACCTCGTGGCCCGCCTCCAGCAGATGCTGGGCGACCACGCTGCCCACATAGCCCGCACCGCCGGTGACCAGGTACTTCCCACTCATGAACTCGCTACCTCTCGCAGTCGCTGGGCCGCGGCCTCCGGCGGCACGTCGTTGATGAACACACTCATGCCGGACTCGGAACCCGCGAGGAACTTCAGCTTGCCGGAAGTGCGGCGGATGGTGAAAAGCTCGAGGTGGAGCGCGAAGTCGTCCCGCACCACGCCGTCGAACTCCTCCAGCGTGCCGAACGGCGCCTGGTGCCAGGCCGAGATGTACGGCGTCGGAGGCTCACCTTCGCCGAAGATCCGGTCGAAGCGCCTCAACAGTTCCAGATAGACCTTGGGGAACTCTGTGCGTGCCGCCTCGTCGAGCCCGAGCAGGTCCGGCACGCGGCGGCGCGGGTAGAGGTGCACCTCGTACGGCCAGTGCGCGGCGTACGGCACGAAGGCCACCCAGTGCTCGGTCTCAAGGACGATCCGCTCGCCGGCCAGTTCCTTCTCAAGCACGGCGTCGAAGAGGTTCTCGCCGCCCGTCGCCTCCTTGTGGGCCGCAAGTGACCGCAGCATCAAGGCCGTTCGAGGCGTCGTGAACGGGTACGCGTAGATCTGCCCGTGCGGATGTCCGAGCGTCACACCGATCTCGGCGCCGCGGTTCTCGAAACAGAACACCTGCTCCACGGAGGGGAGATGCGACAGCTCGGCCGTGCGGTCGGTCCACGCGTCCAGGACCAGTCCCGCCTGCTCCTCGGTCAGCTCGGCGAAGGACGCGTCGTGGTCCGAGGTGAAGCAGACGACCTCGCAGCGACCGGAGTCCCCGGCCAGCGACGGGAAGCGGTTCTCGAAGACCGCGACGTCGTACGAGGAGTCCGGGATCTCGCTCAGCCGGTCGCCCTCGGAGGGGCAGAGCGGGCATTCGTCGGCCGGCGGATGGTACGTACGGCCCTGCCGGTGGGAGGCGATGGCCACCGCGTCACCGAGCAGCGGATCGCGGCGTACCTCCGATGTGGTGACCGTCCGGTCGAGCGGGCGCCGGTCCACCGCGTCGCGCACCGTGTCGTCGCGCGAGTCGTAGTAGATGAGCTCACGACCGTCGGCCAGCCGGGTCGAGGTCTTCTTCACGCCGGACTCCCCATCCGTACCCGATCAAAGCATTCAACAGAACCAAACACATCAAACCACAAATCACCACGCCCGTCACCACCACAACCAAACAAAGAACACCACAGCGAAGTGAAGTGAGCGCTGAATGCAGACCCCCACATATCCAGCTCCCACATACCCGGACCCCACGTCACCCGTGCATCTGGCGGCGGAGCTGCGGCTCCCCACCGACTGGCTCGACTACACGATCCTGGCGATCTACTTCGTCGTCGTGCTCGGCATCGGCTTCGCCGCCCGCCGCTCGGTGAAGACCAGCCTCGACTTCTTCCTGTCCGGGCGTTCGCTGCCCGCCTGGGTGACCGGTCTGGCGTTCATCGCCGCCAACCTGGGCGCGACCGAGATCCTCGGCATGGCCGCCAACAGCGCCCAGTACGGCGTCTACACCGTGCACTGGTACTGGATCGGCGCCATCCCGGCCATGGTCTTCCTGGGCCTGGTGATGATGCCCTTCTACTACGGCTCGAAGGTCAGGTCCGTACCCGAGTTCCTGCTGCTGCGCTTCGACAAGGGGGCGCATCTGCTCAGTTCGATCCTGTTCGCGTTCGCCGCGATCCTCATCGCCGGGGTGAACCTCTACGCGCTCGCGATCGTCGTCGAGGCGCTGCTGGGCTGGCCGCAGTGGGTGTCGATCGTCGTCGCGGGCTTCTTCGTGCTCGGCTACATCACCCTCGGCGGGCTGTCGTCCGCGATCTACAACGAGGTGCTGCAGTTCTTCGTGATCCTCGCCGCGCTGATCCCGCTCTCGGTGCTCGGACTGAAGAAGGTCGGCGGCTGGGACGGTCTGACCGACTCCCTGACGTCGTCCCACGGCGCCGACTTCACCACCGCGTGGGGCGGCACCGGCATCGGCAGCGACAACCCGCTCGGCGCCAACTGGCTCACCATCGTGCTCGGCCTCGGCTTCGTGCTGTCCTTCGGCTACTGGACGACGAACTTCGCCGAGGTGCAGCGAGCACTCTCCGCGAAGAACCTCTCCGCGGCCCAGCGCACCCCGCTCATCGCCGCGTTCCCGAAGATCTTCATCGTCTTCCTGGTGATGATCCCGGGGCTCGTCGCGGCCGTGCTCGTACCGAAGATCGGCACCTCCGGGTCGGACCTCCAGTACAACGACGCGATCCCGTACCTGATGGAGGACCTGCTGCCCAACGGCGTCCTCGGCATCGCGGTGACCGGTCTGCTGGCGGCCTTCATGGCGGGCATGGCGGCCAACATCTCGTCCTTCAACACCGTCTTCACCACGGACATCTGGCAGAAGTACGTGAAGCGCGACGAGGAGGACACGTACTACGTGCGCTTCGGCCGCCTCATCACGGCCATCGGCGTCATGGCGTCGATCGGCACGGCCTTCCTCGCCTCCTCCTTCTCGAACATCATGAGCTACCTCCAGACGCTGTTCTCCTTCTTCAACGTGCCGATGTTCGTCGTCTTCATCATCGGCATGTTCTGGAAGCGCGCGTCCATGAAGTCCGGCTTCTGGGGCCTGCTCGCGGGCACCACGGCCGCGATGATCAACTACTTCGTCCTCTACAAGCAGGACGTCATCGGCATCCCCTCCGACCAGGGCGCCAACTTCGTCTCGGCGATCGCCGGGTTCGTGGCCGGCGCGGTGGTCATGTTCGCCGTCTCGCTCTTCACCGCGCCGAAGCCGGCGGAGGAACTCCAGGGGCTGGTGTACGGGACCAGCTCGCCCGGCATGGAGGAGCCGCCGGCCAAGGGCGACGACGCCTGGTACCGCAAGCCGGCCCTGCTCGGCTGGGGCGCGATCATCCTGGCCGCCGCCTGCTACATCCCCTTCTCCTTCTGACGCCCGGAGGCCTGATCAACCATGCCCGAGCACTCTGGCTATTCCGACCGCGACCTCCAGCGCGAAGTCACCGAACTGCAGGGCAGGTCCGCCACCGCGGCCCGCCTGTTCGACATCCGGCGCATCATCGGCGGCCTGTTCGTCGTCTACGGGATCATCGTCACGATCGCCGGCATCACCGAGTCCGACGCCGACATCGCCAAGGCCCAGGACGTCAACATCAACCTCTGGACGGGCCTCGGCATGCTGGCGCTCGGCCTGTTCTTCCTGGCCTGGCTGTGGCTGCGCCCGGTGGCACCGCCCACACCGGACCAGGACACCGAACACCCCGCCGAATAACCGCCGTTCACGCGTACGGGGCCGGAGCCGCACCACGCGACTCCGGCCCCCTGCTCGTGTACCGGGACCGGGATCAGACCTCGGACCCCGCGTCCGGCGCCGGGTGCTGAATCGGCCCCGCACGGTCCAGCAGCCCCGTACGGGCGGCGAGCGCGGCCGCCTCCAGTCGGGAGCCGACGCCCAGCTTCATCAGTACGCGCTGTACGTGGGTCCGCGCGGTGCTCGGCGCTATGCCCATGCCGGCCGCGATGAGCCGGGTGTCCTCGCCGTCGGCCACCCTCACCAGCACCTCGACCTCTCTCGGCGTCAGCATCTGGAGGAGCCGCTGGCCCTCGTCGTCGGGCTGCGCGGCCGGGTTGAGCAGTTCGCTGAAGGCGCCCTGCAGAAGCTGCGGCGCCACGGCCGCCTCCCCCGCCCTGGCCTTCATGATGGCCCGCTCGACACCCTCTATGCGCTCGTCGTGCCGTACGTAACCGGACGCCCCGGCGGCGAAGGCCGCGGCGATTCCGCGCGGATTGGGCACCGGTCCGAGGACCAGCACCGCGACCTGCGGCCGCTCCCGCTTGATCCTCACCACCGGGTCGAATATCCCCGGTTCGGCGGGCGTCGCCGTGCCGATCAGGCACACCTCCGGCGCCCTTGTGATCACCAGCTCCGCCGCTCCCGCGGCAGGCGCGGCCGCGGCAAGCACGCGGTGTCCGCGCAGCTTCAAGGCCGAGGCCAACGCCTCGGCGAGCAGTCGGTGGTCGTCGACCACCATGAGCCGCACTCCCATCGAGCCCAACCCCCCAGTCCCCCCAGGATCCCCACTGGTCCCCCATGGATAGGAGCCCCCCGGCTCTCCATCCCCCGGAAGCTACACGCTTGTTCGACGTTGCGCTTCCCCTACTGGAGAGAAGTGCCCCGGATTTCCGAAATTCCTCGCATTCGCGAGCGATGGGCCGTACGAGAACGACGCCACCCCTGAGCAGGGACGGAGCCGTGATCGACAGGCGAACGTCTGATCGGCGTACGGCCTGCCCGAGATCCCTCGAAGACCTCGGGCAGCCGCCGGACGCCTACTTGGCGCCGAAGCCGATCGCCGCGTACTCCTTGTCGTCCGCGGAGTACGGCGCGCTGATCAGCTCCTGGGCCATGAAGAGCCGGCCGCCGGTGTACCGCATCTCCGAGCTGCTCGGGACGATGCTGCTGATCGCGCTGCGGATCTGGGCCTCGGCCGGGGTCTCCAGGAGCTTGGTCTCCTTGAAGGTCTTGCCGTCGATGGAGACGACCTGGGAACCCTTGTCGTACGGGCCGTTCTTGTACGCGAGGACGTTGCCGCCGTCCATCCGGATCGGCAGGATCTCGTAGCCGTCGCCGGCGTCGGCCCGGTCGCTCGTGGGCTTGCCGGTGGCCAGCGAGAAGGACACGATCTCGTTGACCCGGGAGTACTGCTCGGCGCCCTCGTGCTGCTTGGTCGGCACGTACAGCCGGTCGTTGCCGACCGCGATGGACCGGCAGTTGTGGACCTTGTTCACACCGCAGTCGTGCTCGTACTTGCCGTCTTCCAGTGTGATCTTGGTGCGCAGCTTGCCGCTGTCGTCCAGCGAGAAGACGTCCGTCGCGCCGGACGCGGTGATCTCGCCGGAGTCCACGCCGAAGACGACCGGCTTGGTGGAGATGACCTTGGCGTTGTCGATGCCCGCGGGGAGCTTGTAGCTCCACTTGACCGTGCCGGCCTTCGGGTCGAGGAGCTGGACCTCGTACTTCTCGTTGCCGTAGTCGCCGCACTTGCGGACCGCGACGAGCTGCTCGCCGCCCGCGTAGCCGACGTCCTCGCAGGTGCCGACCTTCGGCTGCCAGAGGATCTTGCCGTTGCTGATGTCGAAGGCGGCGCCGCCGCTGAGGCCGGAGCCGGCCGCGACCGTGGTGCCGGTGATGCTGACTTCCTTGAACGCGGCCTTCTCACCGCCGCCCGGGGCCACGGACTTCGTCCAGAGCGCCTTGCCGGTGTTCAGGTCGAACGCGGTGACCTCGGTGCACTCCGGGTACGGGTTCGCCTTGGTGCGCTTGGCGTCCTCGGCGACCACCACGGCGACGCCGTCCTTGGTGACCTCGGGGGAACCGGCGCAGGTCAGACCCGTCAGCGGCAGCGTCCAGGACTCCTTGCCGGTGTCCGGGTCGTAGCCGACGACCTCGCTGGGGCCGGACTTGGCGTACACCTTGTCCGTCAGCCAGGAGCCGGCGACGCTCCAGACGTCCTTCTTGGGGACCTCCGCCGCGGGCAGCTGGAAGAGGAGCTTGGCGCTGGTGCTGGAGGGCACCTTCTCCGTGCCGCCTCCGCCGCCGACGTCGTCGCCACCGTTGTTGTCGTCCCTGCCCTCGGTGCCGCCGGGGCCCGCGGAGGTGTCCTTCTCGTCGCTCTTGCCGGACGAGTTCGCGTACCAGACACCGCCGCCGACGATGAGCGCGATCGCCACGACGGCCGAGACGATGATCGCCACCTGCGGGTTGACCTTGCGCCCGCCCGACGGAGCCTGCGGCTGCATCGGCAGGGTGCCCGGCTGCTGGTAGCCGTACTGGGGCTGCTGGCCCGGGTAGCCGTAACCGGGCTGCTGACCGGGGTAGCCGTAGCCCGGCTGGGCCGGCGGCGTCTGCGGGGCTCCCTGGGGCGCGCCGGGCGCCTGCGGGTAGCCGTACGGCTGCTGCGGCGGGGCCGACGGGGGCCCGGCCGGGGGCGGCGTCTGGGGTGCCTGGCCCGGCGCCTGCGGGTAGCCGTAGCCGGGCTGCGGCTGCTGCGGGGGCCCGGCGGGCGGAGTGGCGGGCGGCGGGGTGGGCGCACCGAAGCCACCCGGAGGCGGGTCCTGCGGGGCGCCGAAACCGCCTCCCTGGGGCGGCTGGTTGGGCGGCGGGGGCGGCGGCTGACTCATGACGTGTGTACCTCGGATACGAAGGGGACGAAGGTCTGGTGGCCGTGGACGGGCCGGACGGGACGAGCGGGCAGGGCGGGCAGGGCGTGCGGGCCGTGCATGCCGTGCGGGAGAGCCGGCCCGGTCATTTGCCGAAGGCCAGCATCAGCTTCTCCTTGGACTCGTCGTTGCCCGTCAGGCGAGTGGTGGAGAGGTAGAAGCGCCCGTCCACGTAGTCGACGGCCTTCGAGAAGAAGCCGTCCTCGATGTCCGCGGTGCCCTGCGGGTTCTGCAGGAGCTTCCGAGGCGTGTGCGAGCTGCCGCCGGTCGGGATGGAGACGATCCGCCCGCCCGCGTCGTACGAGGGCTGCACGTAGGCGATCAGGTTCGTGCCGTCCAGCTTCATCGGCATCATCGACTCGTCCGCCGGGGACTTGACCCGCCACTTCTCCTTGCCGCTCTCCAGGCTGACGGCGACGACCTCGTTGGCGCCGCTCTTCGCCTCGGTCGGCAGGTAGAGGGTGTTCGCGTCGGCCGCCACACCCCCGCAGCCCTGGAGGTCGCGCGAGAGGATCGCCCAGCCGCACTCGGGCGCGAACGACTCGTCGACGTCGACCTCCGAGCGGACCGAGCCGTCGTTCTTCAGCGTGGTGATGTTCCACTGCTTCTTGTCGGCGTTGGTGAGGTAGATGACCGCGGGGTCGACGGAGTAGGTCCGCTCCACCCGCCAGCCCTTGGGGAACTTCTTGGTCCACTTGGCCTTGCCGGTGGCCGGGTCGAGTTCCTGCACCTCGTCGTGCTCGTCGTCGCCGCCGGCCCCGCAGGACGAGACGGCGAGCAGCTTGGCCCCGCCGGTGAACGCCGACGGGAAGCAGGAGGCGCCGTACTTCTTCTTCTCGAAGAGCTTGTCGCCGCTGCTCACGTCGTAGCCGATGCCGGACATGGAGCGGCCCACGACCAGCGTGTCCCCGACGATGTTCAGGCCGAGCTGAAGAGAGCTGTCGAAGAGGTCACCCTCCGGGATCTCCTTCGTCCAGCCCTTCTTGCCGGTGGCGAGGTCGAGTTCGACGACCTGGTTGCACTCGGCGGTGTCCTTGGTGCCTTCCTTGTACGCCACGAAGACCTTGTCCGCGGACGTCTTCTGCGGGGACACCGCGCAGATCTTCTCCGGGAAGGAGACCGCGGGCCAGCTGACCTTGCCGTCGTCGACGTTGTAGGCGAAGACCTGCTTGTACGCGGCCTTCACGGCGACCTTGTCGGTGACCCACATGCCAGGGGCGTCGGCGCCGGAACCCGGGGCGTCGGGCGCCTCCTTGTACCAGAGCACCTTCGACTCGCCCGCCTGGCGGCCCTCGTTGAGGTCCTCGGTGCCCGCGTTGCCGTCGCCGTCGCCGTCACCGGGGTTGACCGGGGCACCGGACTCCGAGGCCTTGCCGTCCTGGCTCTTGTCGGCGACGGGCTCCTTCTTGGAGTCGTCGCCACTGCCGGAGACGGCCCACACGGTGGTGCCGATGACGAGCGCCGCGGCCAGCGCCGCCCCGATGATCACCGCGGGCTTCCCCTTGAAGGGGTTGCGCGAACCACCGCCCGGCGGCGTCCCGGGCGCACCCGGGAACTGCGGCTGCTGCGGATAGCCGTATCCGGGCTGGCCGTACGGCCCCGGCTGCTGCGGCTGCCCGTACGGACCGGGCTGGGTGTAGGGCCCCGGCTGCTGGCCGTACGGACCCGGCTGGGCGTAGGGACCGGGCTGCTGCGGGTATCCGTAACCGGGCTGCGGCGGGGTCCCCGGCGCGCCCTGCGGAGGCGGCGGCGGAGTTCCCGGCGGCTGGGCTGGCGGCGGAGGCGTGGCTCCAGGCGGCGCCTGCGGCGGACCGAAGCCACCCTGTGGCGGCTGTCCCTGCGGCGGCTGGTCCTGTGGCGCTCCGAACCCGCCCTGCGGCGGCTGGTTGGGCGGCTGAGTCATCAGCGCGTTCCCCCTCTTCACTGATTTTTAGCCATGCCCTGCAGTACGCACCGCAGTAGGCGATGCACTCACAGTGGTTGTCAGACTGCCCAAGAGTGTTCTCGGACGGCTCTTTCTATCACCATGACGCGCTCGAACAAGGGGCCGGTTCCTCCCCTGTTCCCAAGGGAGGACCGGCCCGTGATGCCCTCGTTATGCTCCTTCACGGAGCCTTCACGCCTCGTCTGCGAGCTCCAGCCAACGCATTTCCAACTCCTCGCGCTCGGTGGCCAGTTCGCGCAGGTCGGCGTCCATTTTCGCCACCTTCTCGAAGTCCGTGGCGTTGTCGGCGATTTGGGTGTGCAGCCGGCTCTCCTTGTCGGAGATCTTGTCCAGCTGCCGCTCGATCTTCTGGAGTTCCTTCTTGGCGGCGCGGGCATCGGCCGCGGACACACCGGACTTCTCGGCGGACTGGACGGGCGCGGGGGCGGCGGCCGCCGCGGCCTCCTCCATCTTGTGGCGCCGCTCCAGGTACTCGTCGATCCCGCGCGGCAGCATCCGCAGGGTCGCGTCGCCGAGGAGCGCGAACACCCGGTCCGTCGTGCGCTCGATGAAGAACCGGTCGTGGGAGATCACGATCATCGAGCCGGGCCAGCCGTCGAGGACGTCCTCCAGCTGCGTGAGGGTCTCGATGTCGAGGTCGTTCGTCGGCTCGTCGAGGAAGAGGACGTTCGGCTCGTCCATCAGCAGCCGCAGCAACTGCAGACGCCGGCGCTCACCGCCGCTCAGGTCCCCGACCGGCGTCCACTGCTTCTCCTTGTTGAAGCCGAAGGTCTCGCAGAGCTGGCCCGCGGTCATCTCGCGGCCCTTGCCGAGGTCGACGCGGTCGCGCACGGCCTGGACGGCCTGGAGCACCCGCAGGGCCGGGTCGAGCTCGGCGACCTCCTGGGACAGGTAGGCGAGCTTGACGGTCTTGCCGACCGCGATCCGTCCGGCGGCGGGCTGGGTCTCGCCCTCGGAGAGGGCGGCATCCCTCATCGCCCGCAGCAGGGAGGTCTTGCCCGCGCCGTTCACCCCGACGAGACCGATCCGGTCCCCCGGCCCGAGCTGCCAGGTCAGATGCTTGAGGAGCACCTTGGGCCCGGCCTGGACGGTGACGTCCTTCAGATCGAAGACGGTCTTGCCGAGCCGGGTCGAGGCGAACTTCATCAGCTCGCTGCTGTCCCGCGGCGGCGGCACATCCGCGATCAGCTCGTTGGCGGCCTCGACCCGGAAGCGCGGCTTGGACGTACGGGCGGGCGCCCCCCGCCGCAGCCAGGCCAGCTCCTTCCTCACGAGGTTCTGCCGCTTGGCCTCCTCGGTGGCGGCGATGCGCTCCCGCTCGGCCCGGGCGAAGACGTAGTCGGTGTAACCGCCCTCGTACTCGTACACATCGCCCTTCTGCACGTCCCACATGCTGGTGCAGACCTGGTCCAGGAACCACCGGTCGTGGGTGACGCAGACGAGCGCGGACCGGCGCCGGCTCAGATGCTGGGCGAGCCAGGAGATACCTTCCACGTCCAGGTGGTTGGTGGGCTCGTCGAGGATGATCAGGTCCTGCTCCTCGATGAGCAGCTTGGCCAGCGCGATCCGCCGCCGCTCACCGCCGGAGAGCGGTCCGATCACGGTGTCGAGCCCCTGCGGGAAGCCCGGCAGGTCGAGCCCGCCGAACAGCCCGGTGAGTACGTCCCTGATCTTGGCGTTGCCCGCCCACTCGTGGTCGGCCATGTCCCGGATGACCTCGTGGCGGACTGTGGCCTCTGGGTCGAGGGAGTCGTGCTGGGTGAGCACGCCGAGGTGCAGTCCGCCCGAGTGCGTGACCCGCCCGGTGTCGGCCTCCTCCAGCTTGGCGAGCATCCGGATCAGCGTGGTCTTGCCGTCACCGTTGCGGCCGACCACCCCGATCCGGTCGCCCTCGGACACGCCGAGGGAGACTCCGTCGAGCAGCGCACGGGTTCCGTACACCTTGCTGACTGCCTCGACATTGACCAGATTGACGGCCATCGCACTCCTGACAAGGGGGATCGATCGACCTTCCAGGGTAGTCGCCCGAACGGTTGATCCTTCCGCCCGTCCAGAGGGCGGCTCCCGTAAGCCCCGTAGGCCCCGTAAGGGGCGCGGGGAACTGCGCGACAAGCCCCCACGCACCCGCGGACGACACGCAACCCGCTTACTACCTCCGCTGGGGCGGTATCAGCGCAGAAGCCGGTGCCAGAGAGCGACCCGCCCCGGACTCGGCCAGAGACCGATCATGCACAGGCATGTCATCCCTGACGAGGTTCTCCGGAATGAGCACGGCCGCCGTGACACCCCCGCCCCCGGAGGACCGCAGCTCGACACTCACCCCCTGCCGCTCGGCCAGCCGGTTCACCACGATCAGCCCGATCTGCTTGGCGTCCAGCAGATCGACCTTCTCGGACCGGATCTTCCGGTTGGCCTCGGCCATCGCGTCTTCCTTCATACCGAAGCCGCTGTCCTCGACCTCGATGAGCAGTCCGCCCCGCACCCGCGCGGCCCGCAGCTGCACCTGGGTGCTGGGCGGCGAGAAGGCGGAGGCGTTCTCGACGAGTTCGGCGAGCAGATGGATGACGTCGGCGACCGACCCGCCCGCGACGGAGACGCGGGGCGTGGTCCAGATCCGTACGCGGGAGGCGTTCTCGATCTCCGCGACGGCGGCGCGTAGCACCTCCGTCAGCGGGATCGGATCGCGCCACCCGCGGCCGGGCGCGATGCCGGACAGGATGAGCAGGCTCTCGGAGTGCCGCCGCATCCGGGTGGCGAGGTAGTCGATCCGGTACAGGTCCTGGAGCTCGGCCGGATCGCGCTGGCGCTGTTCCATCGAGTCCAGCAGATCGAGCTGGCGGTGCAGCAGGACCTGGCTGCGGCGCGCGATGCTGACGTACACGCCGGAGATCCCGCTGAGGAGTTCGGCGCGTTCGGAGGCGGCCTTGAGGGCGGCCCGCTGGACGGCGGTGAGGGCGGTGCCGACCTGCGCGAGCTCGTCGCCGACGAGGCGCCGCATGGGTGCCTCGACGTCGATGTCGACGCCCTGCCCGGCGTGCAGCCGCCGCATGGCCTGCGGCAGCCGACGGCCGGCCACTTCGAGGGCGGAGTTGCGCAGGTCGAGGAGTTCGACGATGAGTCCGCGTCCGACGAGCACGGAGACGAGCAGCGAGAGCAGTACGCCGACCAGGCCCAGGACGACGGCGACGCCGGAGGCGCCGAGCGTGTCCCAGCCGAAGGCGTTGGCCTGCGAGACGGCGGCCGTTCCGGCGCTCTTCTCGGCCTTGGCCAGCCCGTCCAGGACGGTCTTCGCGGAGCCGTCCCACCGCGTGAGGAAGCCCGCCGACACGGCCGAGGTCCCGGGCCCGGCGCTGCGCACCCGGTTCTCGATGGCCTGGAGGCTCTCGTAACTCCCGCTCTGCAGAACGGTGTTGTACGCACCCCGGTGTCCGGGCCGGAGATCGGCGACGGCGGGTTCGAGCAGTTGGCGCTGGGTGGCGACGGCGCCGACGAACAGCGCGTACTGGTCCTTGGTGAGCGTTCCGGCGGCCCGGCCGGCGGCGAGGATCGCCTGTTCCTGGGCCAAGGCCTCGCGGGCACGGGCGAGTTCGAGGACGACCCGGGCCTCCGAGGCGGAGCTCGTGCGCGCCTCGCCGGTGAGCGCGCCGGAGACGGCGAAGGCGTGCTCGATCACCGTGGAGTACGCCGTGTGGAGGTCCGTGGTCTTCGCGCCGTCGCCGGAGGCCTCGGCGCGCAGCGCGGGGAGGCCGCTCGCGTCGGTCTCCAGGCGGTCGATGCGCCCGGGCAGCGCGGAGTCGAGCAGTCCGGCGTCGGCGCTGCTGGCGTTGGCGCCGTCGAGGAGCTTCTTGGCGGCGGCGTCGGAGGTCCGGCCGGCGGCGCGCAGTTCGGCGGGGTCGCCCTTGCCGCGGGCGGCGGCGTAGCGCAGGGCGGCGGTCCGCTCGGCCTGTACGGCGGTGACGAACCCGTCGACGGGGACGAGGAGTTCGGCGTTGACCTCCTTGGCCCGCTCGGTGGCGCCGATGCTGGAGGCGGTGGTCACCGCGGCGAAGCCCCACAGGGCCATCAGCGACACGATGGGGAGCATGAGCAGGGAGACGATCTTGGCTCTGACCGATCTGGGTCGCAGCCGGTCGGGCGTGCGTCGGACACGCATGGGGACACCTCGTTCGGAGGGAGGGGGGGACGTACGGTGGCCGGTCCGGGGGCGGCCGCGGGTCGCCCGCCCCCGGCGGCCCGCTCAGGCGGTGGAGAGCTCGACCTGGCGCAGGAGTTCGGCGGCCACGGCGGACTCGGCGCGCTTGCCGGTCGGGGAGAGCGCGACGTACGCGGCGGCCAGGAAGAGGAAGGAGCCGAGGACGACGGCGAGGGGGAAGATGAACTCCGTGGCGGTCGCGCCCGCCAGGGACGCGCTGCTCGGCGCGAGGGAGATACTCACGGCGTACATCGCGGTGTAGTGCATGCTGCTGACCGCGAGACCCATCACGAGGGCGGCCGCGGTGGCGACGACGGGCCCGCGGACGACGAGGCTGAGCGTGAGCGCGGCGGTCGCGGCGACGACGGCGATCGCGACGGAGGCGATGACCAGGGCCGGGTCGTACCGGACCGTGCCGTGCAGGTTGAGTGCCGCCATCCCGATGTAGTGCATGGCCGCGACGCCGAGGCCGGTCCCGAGCCCGCCGAGCAGCACGGCGCGTACGCGGGAACGGCCGTAGCCGGCGGTGAACACGCCCGCGCCGACGACGAGTACGGCGACGACCAGGCTGAGCACGGTCAGCGGGACGTCGAAGCGGATCGGCGTGCCGTCGACGCCGAAGCCGAGCATCGCGACGAAGTGCATGGTCCAGATCCCCGAGCCGATGGCGACCGAGGCCAGCAGCAGCCAGTTCCGTTTGGAGGCACCGTCCGCCTCAAGTGCCCTGACCGTGCACCGCAGTCCGAGTGCCGCGCCGACGCAGGCCATCGCATAGGACAGGACGGGAGTGACCCATCCGGCGCTGAAGTGGTCCATGTGACCCATGGGGAAACCCCTCTCGCCCGCCGCACGGCCTGACCGTACGCACGGAAGTACCGCCGGTAACAAGACACCGGAGGCGGCCGATAATGCCAGCCCGAGACGAGCGGCGGACCAGGACGAAAGGGGTCCAGCCGGGAGATAGATGTGAATTGAACTACAGTGACCTGCATAACACTTGACCTGCATTTATATGCAAGCGACCGGGCCAGGCGGAATCCGCCAAGTACGTCCACACGGCCCACACAAGCCCGCCTGGAACCGTTAACTCCCTTTGTGTAGGCGCCTTCCAGGGCACCTTTCAAGCCAACGATGGCGTCGCTTACCCAAGGGGCGCGGGGAACTGCGCGACCAGCCCCCACGTACCCGCAGCCGACGCACAACCGTCAAACCACAACAGCCCCCGGCACGGGCCCCGCGGCAACACGAGCGCTGCGACAAGTACCAGAAACAACAAGCGCATCCGCAACCTTCACCGCCGCCTCGGCATCACGCACGAGGAACGCGGTCGTCGGCCCGGACCCCGACACCAACGCGGCCAGCGCCCCGGCGGAGGTACCGGCGGCGAGCGTCAGGGCCAGCGAGGGCCGGAGGGACAACGCGGCGGCCTGAAGGTCATTGGAGAGGGCGCCCGCGAGTGCCACGGCGTCCCCCTTCGCCAACGCCCCGAGAAGCCCGCCGGAGGCAACCGGCTCAGGCACCTCCGCCCCTTCGTTGAGGCGGTCGAACTCCCCGTACACGGCAGGCGTCGACAACCCGCCGTCGGCGACGGCGAACACCCAGTGGAAGGTCCCGCCGACCTCCAGGACCCGCAGCTTCTCGCCCCGCCCGGTCCCGAGCGCCGCACCGCCGACCAGGCTGAACGGCACATCACTGCCCAACTCGGCACAGATGTCGAGGAGTTCGTCGCGCGAGGCCCCCGTACCCCAGAGGGCGTCGCACGCGAGGAGCGCGCCCGCGCCGTCGGCGGACCCGCCCGCCATGCCCCCGGCCACGGGAATGTCCTTGGCGATGTGGATGTGCACGCGGGCCTCGCGCCCCGTCCTCGCGGCGAGCTTCTCCACCGCACGGGCCGCCAGGTTCGTACGGTCCAGGGGCACTTGGGAAGCGTCGGGCCCCTCGCACGTCACCCGGAGGGTGTCCGCAGGGGTCACGGTGACCTCGTCGTACAGTCCGACCGCGAGGAAGACGTTGGCCAGGTCGTGGAAGCCGTCGGGGCGGGCGCCGCCCACCGCGAGCTGCACATTGACCTTGGCGGGGACCCTTACCGTCACGCTCGTCGTGCCCGTCACGCTCACTGCTTGCTCTCCGCGATCCGTGCGAACTCTTCCACCGTCAGGGACTCACCGCGCGCCTGGGGCGAGACGCCGGCCGCGACGAGGGCGGCCTCCGCGGCGGGGGCGGAGCCGGCCCAGCCGGAGAGGGCGGCCCGCAGGGTCTTGCGCCGCTGGGCGAAGGCCGCGTCCACGACGGCGAAGACCTCGCGCTTGGAGGCGGTCGTCTTCACCGGCTCCTCGCGCCGCACCAGCGAGACGAGCCCGCTGTCGACGTTGGGGGCGGGCCAGAAGACGTTGCGGCCGATGGAACCGGCCCGCCTGACGTCGGCGTACCAGTTCGCCTTCACGGACGGCACGCCGTAGACCTTCGAGCCGGGCGGGGCGGCGAGCCGGTCGGCGACCTCCGCCTGCACCATCACGAGCGTGCGCTCGATGGTGGGGAAGGTGTCGAGCATGTGCAGGAGTACCGGGACGGCGACGTTGTAGGGGAGGTTCGCGACGAGGGCCGTGGGGGCGGGGCCGGGGAGTTCGGTCACCTGCATGGCGTCGGAGTGGACGAGCGCGAAGCGGTTCGCGCGGGCCGGCATGCGGGCGGTGATCGTCGCCGGGAGTGCGCCCGCGAGGACGTCGTCGATCTCGACGGCGACGACGCGGTCGGCGGCCTCCAGCAGGGCGAGGGTGAGGGAGCCGAGACCCGGGCCGACCTCGACGACCACGTCCTCGGGGCGGACTCCTGCGGTCCTCACGATGCGGCGCACGGTGTTGGCGTCGATGACGAAGTTCTGGCCGCGCTGCTTGGTGGGCCGTACGCCGAGGGCTTCCGCGAGCTCGCGGATGTCGGCGGGACCCAGGAGGGCGTCGGAGGTGGGGCTGCTCACGCCCCAAGGGTACGGGTGGGATGGGGCGGGCCCGCTTTTCGCCCCCGCCGCCCCTACCCATTCCCGTCACTACTCAGGGGCTCCGCCCCCGAACCCCCAAAAGACTGCGCAGTTCCCCGCGCCCCTAAGGTCTTTAGGGGCGCGGGGAAC
>NZ_JBITFQ010000059.1:0-14788 GCF_044456225.1 Streptomyces sp. NPDC050988
CTCACAATGACGCCCTTGCCTCCGGCTCGGGGTTAGCACCACCTCTTCCCCCAGGGGACTTTCACCCCCAAGCAATCGCCCATGCTGGGCGCACAAGGCGAAGGGGCCCGGTATCGCGGGCCCCTTCATCTCGTAGCGGGGACAGGATTTGAACCTGCGACCTCTGGGTTATGAGCCCAGCGAGCTACCGAGCTGCTCCACCCCGCGTCGGTGGTGCCACTCTAGCAGCGGCTCGTCCCTGCCGTGGTGGCACCCCGGGCCGGTCAATGCTCGGTGCCTGCTCCGGACTGCACTGCCTGGTCGGGGGCAGGCAAGGGGTTCAGTTGCCCTTGGCGGCTTCCTTCAGCTTGGAACCCGCGGAGACCTTCACGCCGTAGCCGGCCGGAATCTGGATCGGGTCGCCGGTTTGCGGGTTGCGCGCAGTGCGGGCAGAGCGGTGGGTGCGCTCGAAGGTGAGGAAGCCGGGGATCGTGACCTTCTCGTCGCCCTTGGCGACGATCTCGCCGACGGCCTCGGCGAACGCGGCCAGCACGGCGTCGGCGTCCTTGCGGGTCACTTCGGCGCGGTCGGCCAGCGCGGCCACAAGCTCACTGCGGTTCATGGTGTAGCACTCCATATCCGTGGATCATCCCGCGCGCGCAGCGAACGGGACATGTCGGAGGCGATACTGCCATTAGCCACTGACAACCATCGTGCTGGCGCCGTCAATCGCGCCGTCGACGTCAGTGCAGCCAAGTTGCCGTGCCGCGCCTCTGGCTGCTGCCTCTTCACCGGTAGCGGACGGCGGCGACCTCATCGTCCGTGCGCTGCCGTTCCACGCCAGCTACGGGGATGGCTCGGGGCCGTCTTCATCGAAGTGTTGGCGCCAGCGCAGGAACTCGATGTTCTGCCACATCACCCCAGCCTCGATCTGGTCCGGGGTCAGTCCGGTCTCCTCGGCCAGGTCCTCCTCGCTGATCCGGCCTTCGTACTTCTGCAGAGCCCTGGCAATCTTCCCGGCCCAGAGTTCGGCGTCCACGAACGGTCGGCGTTTGTATTGCCCGATCAGTTCGGCGAGGTGTTCTTTCGTGCACCCGACGACCATGCGCTTGCCGTCGAACTTCGCGTTGGCCGCGTGAATCGACGACGAGTCCGGGACCAGGGCATACCATTCCGAGCTGTCCGAGACCACGGTCCCGCACAGGTCACATAGCTCTGGCTGAGGTTCGACGTCTTCGTCGGCCGGCTCATCGCCCTCGTCACCGTTCACACATCGTGCATACCACCCCGGCACCCGCGGCGGCATGAACGCCTGGCTGGCACCGCCTGCGCCCTGGCCTGTGCGCTGATCGGCACTGCGCCCCAGAACGCAGCGGGCCCCGGCGGCCGCCCGTCGGCGGCCCGCTGCTCGCTCGGCCCCCAGGACCGCTCATGAGAAGTACGGACGCGTAGATGAGTAGGAGAACTCATGCAACGGCGTTGACCGCTGACGAAACATGAAGATCAACATCGTCGAAACGGGGAGATCCACCCATGCTCAGCCGCATCGCCAACGTCCTGGTACCCACCGTCGGCCGCCTGTCGGTGACCACCGCCCCCGGCTTCACGATCAGGCCCGGCAGCGTGTTCGCCGCGAATCACACCTCGTTGGCGGACCCCGCGATCGTGCTGGCCGCTTTGCGTCGGCTCGGCGCCGACCCGGTCGTGATGGCGGCGGCCGGGCTGTGGCGCATCCCGTTGCTCGGTCGTTTCCTCGCCCGCGAAGGCCACATCCCCGTGTTCCGGGGCGACCGGCGGGCAGCCGACGCACTCGATTCCGCCGCGCGGGCCCTGGAGCAGGGACGGTCGGTGCTCATCTACGCCGAGGGCGGCCTGCCCCGCCGACGGGACGCCGGCGAGTCGGCCCCCGGATCCTTCCGCAGCGGCCTGGCCCGGCTGGCCGAGCGCAGCGGCGCCCCCGTTGTCCCTGTGGGACAGGCCGGGGCCCGTCGGGTCACTTCGGGCAGCGCGGCGAAGCAGATCGCCGGGCTGGCCACCGCGCGCCGTTGCGCCGCCCTGGCCTTCACGTCCACGTGGGAGCGCCTCTGGAGCTCACCGGTGACCGTGCAGCACAGTCGGCAAGGGCCCACAGCGCGGTGACCGATGCCTGGCGTACGGCGGCCACCCGCCTCGGGGAGCCCGCTGCCCTTGTCGCGTAGCCCTCATCGCTCGGTGGTCAAGGGTTCAGAGCCAGGCGGCGGCGGGGCGTAGGGCATGGGGTCCGAACCTCTCGCGGAGGCGGTCGGTGGCGGCCTCGAGTCGGCGCGACCGCTCGTCGCCGGGGTCGAGTGTGAGCTGGAGGGCGGCGTGCTCGGCCGGGGTGAGGCGCTCTGCCCTCAGGCTCAAGGTGCGGACTCTGGCGCGCTGCAGGCCGAGGGTCTGGTGGAGGGCGTGCGCGGCGGCGATGAGGGCGGGGCCGTGTGCGGTCGGCTCGGGCAGGGTGCGGGTGCGGGTGGTGGTGGAGCGGTCGGCGTAGCGCACGGTGAGGGCGAGGCCGCGGGTGATCTGGTGGCTGGCGCGGAGGCGCAGACCGAGATTGTCGGCGAGAGCGAGGAGGGCGCCGTGCTGCCGTTGGGGGTTGAGTTCGTCGTGGGGGAAGTGGTGTTCCGCGCTGAGGGTTGCGGCGGGCGCGGCGGGTTGCACGGGGGTGGGGTCGATGCCGTGCGCGGCGGTGTGCATGCGTCGGGCGGTGCTGGTGCCGAGGATGCGGGTCAGGGTTGCGCTCGGGGTGGTGGCGAGGTCTCCGATGGTGGTCAGGCCCAGGCGGCGCAGGGTGCGCACGGTGGCGGGGCCGCAGCCGGGGAGCCGGCCGAGTGGCATAGGGGCAAGGTAGGCCGCGGCGTCTTCGGGGGTGCTGGGGGCTGTGCGCAAGGTGCCGGGTGGGCCGTCGGTGGCGGCGATGCGGGCGAGCAGCGGGTTGGGGCCGAGGCCGAGGGTGGCTTGGATGTCGCCGAACAGGGCGATGAGACGGATGCGGATGAGCGCGGCGAGCGCGGGCGCGTCACGGTCGAAGATCCGTAGGGCCCCGGTGAGCTCGGCGAGGGCGACGTCGGGCGGGCAGGTCTGTACTACGGGGGTGAACTGGCCGAGGAACGCGGTGAGTTCGCGGTATTCGGTCTCGGTGGTCGGCCCGAAGTGCAGGTACAGCACCGCGCGAGGTCTGGGGGTGTGGGTCATCCGGCGCTTCCGGGGCTGGCGTGGTGCAGGCGTCGGCCCCCGGGACGCCGGGATCGGCGGGTGTGGGCGTCCGTGTCGGGGAGGGTGCCGGGGCGGGTGAGCCGGTCGGCGACCGCGTCGGTGCCGCCGTCGCGGTAGAGGTCGATGAGCTCGGCGAGGTCCCACACCGTCTGGCCGGTGATGCTCACGCTGCGGGGGTGGCGGCGGGAGACGGTGCCGCGAGCGAGCAGCAGCGAGCTGTGAAAGATCGTTTCGGCGCAGGTGTCGTGGCTGTCCTCGAAGAAGGCGAGGTCGCTCAGGTCGGTGGGGTCATCGAGCGTGAGGAATATGGTGCGCTTCCCGGATCGGGTGGGCGGGGTCTGTGAGCTGGCCTTCACGCCGGCGACCAGGACGCGCTGGCCGCCTCGCAGCTGCGGCAGTCGCGCGGCGGGGGTGACGCCGAGTTCGGCGAGCAGGGGCCGGTGGTCGTCGAGCAGGTGTCGGCTGATCTCCATGCCGAGGATTTCGAGCTCGGCGGCCAGTTGGTCTTCGCCGTTCATGCCCGGCAGCCCGGCCGCCTGGACCTGCTCCAGTTTGCCCGTGGTGTTGTCGCTGTCTTCGGCGCCCAGGGGCAGTTGCCCGGATTCGATGCGGCGTCCGCGGTGTTGGCGGTGGAGCTCGGTGAGGTGGAGCAGGATCTCGCGGCGCGGGCCGAGCTGGTCGAGGGCTCCGATGCGGGCGAGCCGGTCGGCGAGGGGGAGGCTGGGGCGGGCCCGCTGCCAGAAGTCGTCCAGAGAGCGGTAGGGGCGTGCGCTGATGATGCGGTCGGTCTCGGCGGTGGTGATGCCCTTGATCAGGCCCAGGCCAAGGCGCACCCCCCAGGTCTCGTGGTGCTGCTCGACGATGGAGGCGTGCTGGGAGTGCTCGATGTCCGGCGCGAGGAGGGGCACGCCGCGGCGGCGGGCCTCGGCGGCAAGGACACGGCGCGGGTACATGCCGGGATCGTGGGTGAGCAAGCCGGCCGCGAACGCGGCCGGGTGGTGTGCTTTGGTCCAGGCTGACTGGTAGGCGGGCACGGCGAGGGCCAGCGCGTGCGCCTTGCAGAAGCCGTATGAGCCGAAGGCCGCGAGGATTTCCCAGGTGGTGGTGGCGGTGTGGCGGTCGTAGCCGTTGCGTCGGGCGGCGTCGGTGAACCAGGCGCGGACGCGTCCGGTGCGGTCGGGGTCGGACAGGGCGCGGCGGGCCTCGTCCGCCAGTCCCAGGTCGCATTGCGTGATCTTCGCGACGATCTTGATGACCTGTTCGTGGTACACCACCTGGCCGTGGGTCTCGGCGACGATCGGCTCCAGATCACGGTGCAGGCGCCGGGGCCGGGCCTGGCCGTCGCGGGCCGCGACCACGGGGTCGATCATGTTCGCGACGACGGGGCCCGGCCGGAACAGGGCGACGTCCAGGGCGAAGTCGTCCACGGTGCGCGGGCGCAGCTTGCGCACGAGTTCCCTCTGACCGGGTGATTCGAGGTTGTAGGTCCCCAGGCTGGCGCCCGCGTGGAGCATGTCCAGGGTGGCGGGATCCTCCGGCGGTACCTGGGCTGGGTCGTCGAGGTCGATGCTCGTGCCGGTGGTCCGGGCGATCTCGGCGACGGTGTGCGCGAGCCCGGCTTGTGCCCGTACGCCGATGACGTCGACCTTGATGTGCCCGGTGTCCTCGATGTCGTGCTTGGAGAAGACGCTCATGGCGATGTTCGGGATGGAGGTCGGCGCCACCGGCGTGCGGTCCAGCAGGCCAGCGTCGGAGACGAGCAGCCCGCAGGGGTGCATGCCGGTCGTATGCGGCAGCCCGTCCAGCGACTCCACCAGGGACCACAGCCGCCCGTGGTCCTCGGCCGCGATCCGCTTCAGCTCCGGCAGCTCCCTGAGCGCCGAGCGCACATCGCGGGCCTTGACCTGAGGAAACGCCTCAGCGAGCCCGTCGGCGTCCTCCGGGATCATGCCGCGTGCGAGCGCCACGGCCCGGATCGCGCCGCGCGCCCGGTAAGTCTCGTACACCGCGAGCGTTGCTACCCGGTCGCTGCCGAACCGTTTCCGGACCGCTTGGTAGACCTCCAGGCGGCGGGCCGACTCCACGTCCAGGTCGATGTCCGGGAGGGCCGCGCGTCGGGGTGAGAGAAAGCGCTCCATGACGAGGCCGTGGGCGACCGGGTCGATCGGGCTGATCCCGAGCAGGTGCACGACCAGGGAGCCGACCGCCGAGCCGCGGGCGGCCACGCGCACGTGCAGTTCCTTGGTGAGGCGGACGACTTCGGCGATGGTCAGGAAGTAGCCGGCGAGCCCGAGCCGGGCGATCGTGGTCAGCTCGGACTCGACGCGGTCCCAGTAGGCGGGGAGGCGGTGGTAGCCGTGGTGCATTATCGCGGCCGCGCACCGGCCGGCCAGCTCCCGGTCCACCGCGCTCTCCTCGGCGCCGATCAAGTGGGCCTCGGGCAGGTGGAGCCGCCCCAGTCCGAAGGCGTCGGCCGGGTCCACCTCGCAGGACGCGGCCGTCTCCTCGGTCTGCGCCAGCAGGCGCGTGACGCGTGCGGTGCGCTCTCCGGCCGCCTCGGCTACACGTTCGGCGATCCGCTCCATGCCGGAGTCGTCCTTCAGCCACCGCTCGCCGCCGTCGAGGTGCTGCGCGTCGCGGGCGTCGATGGGCACGAGCAGGCGTGCGGAGTCCAGGAGGTCGGCCACCTCGCCCATGCCGGGATCGGCGTAGCGGACCGCGTTGGAGAGCACGGCGGGGACGTCGTGCTCGTCGGCGAACGCGAGCATGCGGGCAGCGCCCCGCACAGAGCCGGGCCCGGTGCCCGGGCGGCCGTGGCAGGCGACCTCCAGGCGCAGCGCGGTGCCGAACCGGTCGCGCCACGGGGCCAGGAGCCGAGCAGCCTTATCTGGGCGGCCCTGCGTCAGAGCGGCGCCGACTTCGGAGTCCGCGCCGAGCAGTGCGACCAGGTCGTCCTCTCCGGCCGCCTGGTCCACGTCTGCCCAGGCCACCTTGGAGTCCGTAGCGGCGGCCGAGGTCAGGTGGCACAAGGCCGCCCAGCCGCGGGCGGTTCGGGCGAGCATCACAGCCCGCTGCTCGGCTTCGGCGACGAACGCGCCGCCCTTGACCGGGCTGCGCCGGCGCCCGGTCCCCGCGGGCTCCGGGACGATCGCGGGCGGCACCGCGAGGTCCACCCCGAACAGCGGACGCACCCCGGCGGCGGTGCAGGCCTTCGCGTGCCGCACGGATCCGGCCATGGAGTCGCGGTCGGTCAGCGCTAGCGCGTCAAGGCCCCGCTCCCCCGCGCGCTCGGCCAGATCCTCGACCTGGCTGGCCCCGTACCGCAGAGAGAATCCCGAGGCGACGCGTAGGTGCGTGAACGACGTCATCGCACCTCCTGACCGCTCTTGCCCGCGTGCCCCTCCAGCCCGTCGCATGGCCTACCGGCGAACAGAATAGGCCATCACTCGAACACTTGTTCCCTACGGTGTCGTCGATCACTCCACCGGGGGCGACCTGCTCCACAGCCTTGACGCCGCAATGAGGCCGGAAAGTCGGCTCCACAGCGCAGGCGGGGCGCTTGAGCCACGCCCTGTGGCGTACCCCACGGCCACGGGCGCGATCGGGAGAGGGAACCGGGTGCGCGCCCTCCGCAGGACGACGATGACGCTGTCGCGGATCACGCCCCTGGCAGGGGGGTCTCGGCTGGCTGCGGGGTGTGGATGGCCAGGCGTCGCAGTTCGCCGGCCAAGAGCTGGAGGTACTGAAGTTCCATTGGGACGCGGCGGTCCGCAGAGAAGCGGTGCACCAGCGCGTCCAGGCCGGCACTCAGGTCCTCGGGCAGGTGGCCGAAGTCGGCCGCAGCCGGTCGCTCACCGCCGTACGCGGGGATCCAGCTGCGGTGGAGGCGTTCCTGTCGCACGGCCGTCTCGATCGATGTGTAGGTGGCGGCCACATGCTCGGGGTCGTCCTGGGTGTGGTCCAGTTCGAGTCGCAGCGTCAGGAGCAGGCCGATGTGAAGTTCGGTCAGGTTCAGGTCCGGGGCCCGGAACGCCTCGGCCGCCCACGGCTCGCCGGCCGCTTCGTCGGCGTGGCGGGCCCAGGCAGCAAGGTGGTACCAGCGCCAGTGCTTCTGCTCTGCGGACTCGATGCCGTAGGGGTCCCGCTGCGCGGGGAAGCGGGGTCCGGGATACGGGTTGGTCCAGCCGCAGATGCATGCGGAGCGCAGGGTCGCGTCGTCGTGGTGCCAGAGGACGTACGTGGCCTCGTCTCCCTCCAGGAGCTCGGCCTCGCCGGTGGCGGGCGTGCGCTGGATCGCGATGTCGTGTTCCTGGGATGCGGGCGAAGGCGTCGGGTGCTGGGCGCCTGTGCGCGGGATGCGGTTCTTGGCCGCGAGTAGCAGTGCGTGGGCCTCTGTGCGCGAGATTTCCTTGGATGCCGCGAGGGCGCGGGCCTTGGCCTTGCGGTCGTTGCTGCCGGCACGGGTCATGGTCGACTCCACGGCGGGCCCCACGCCAACCCGCCGATCATGTCGTTGACCGGGCAGGGCAAAGCACCACGGGCCCTCGCCCGGGGGTGTGGCCCCGGGTGCCGGACCGTATCCGGCGAGCCTGCGACCGGCCGAACTGCTCGGCGTGGGATGCGTTGTTCGGGGTCTGGGCGTGCGTGTCCTGCTCCAGGCTCAACGTAGCCGACCGGCACTTCCCTGGGTAGATCATGCCGATGCGGGTGGTGGCAGAACCGTAGCTGACCGGGGCGTCGAGCTGGCCGCCAGGTGTGCGGACGGCGCTTCGCGCTGGGCCACGGACACCGCAAGAGACAAGATCTACGAACTCGGCATCCGCGCCGACGAGTTCCCTCACGACCACCGTCCGCCCGGCTTCACCCTGTGGCCTGGCGCCTTGGACTACGCGGCTTACCGGCCGGGCATCCCGGTCGAAGCCGTCGCCCTGCTTACCGAGACGGTGGCCAGTAAGCAGCACCGGGCGCTGCTCGACCTGGGGTCCGGGACCGGGCAGGTGCGCCTCGCGCTGCAGCAGGCCGTCACCGAGAACTGCACGTCCCGTCTCACGGGACGGGACGTGCACGTCGCCCATTGGCGCGACGCGGCGACGGCGTGTCAGAGGTCGGTTGAGGCGGTTGAGGGCTTCCCCTTCGGCGCCGGGAGCGGGGCTGAGACGATGTCTCGTGCCGGGGCAGCCGACAGGGGTTTGGATGACTCCGCTGTGACGGACGGTTGTCCCGGCCACTGAGGAGAGGCGGCAGCCTGATCCGCGACAGCAGTCAGGAATCAGGTCAGTTCGCGCCAGTTGTAGGCAAGGTCGACGCCGGGCGAACCGTTTCTGCCCGGTGCCGGATAGACGGTCACTGACCTCAGCGTCGTGGTGAGGATGCCCCGGCGCTGGGTGTTGGTCATCGAGCGCCGCCACTGATCCAGCGCGTGCTGGGGCGAGACGGGGACGTTCAGCTTCATCTCGATCCCGTCGGCGGTAAGGATCTCCTGTGCGACGCCGAGTTCGCGACAGGCCTGGGCGGGGAAGGCACGTGTGAGTGCCCTCTTCGCGATGCGGAGCTCGAGGTCGCCGGCGGGGAGTTCGGGCAGACACCCTGTGGCGCAGCTGTAGGTGGCCGGCAGGTGGGCGCCGGTCAGGAGCAACCCGCACAGTCCGCAGGAGAGCAGATCGGTGAGCAGTGGGCCGTACCAGGGAGCGGGGCTTGACTGCTCGGCCATGAGCACGGGTACCGGCTGGGTGCTTCGCGGCACGAACATGACCTGCCGCAGGTCCGGGCGGCCACTGGGCACGCTGAGCAGGCAGGCGGAGATCGGACATGCGCCGCTGTCCGTGCGCCAGACGAATACCTGCCCGTCGGGGCAGTCCCGTGGGGAGGAGGCCACGGAAAGACCCAGCTGCGCAGCCTCCTCGCATAGAGCGAGCAGCTCGGCGTTTCGGGGGGACGCAGTAATGGCGTCACGGAGGACACCGGCGAAGACCCGGGCGACGTCGTCCCAGTTGGCGAGTCGTCTTCGCGCGTCACCGTCGAACAAGACCCAGCGCATCAGGTTCCATCCCGGCAGGACCGAGTCGGGCAGCAACGCTCGGGCGAAACCGTTGGCCTCCACGTTTCGCCAGGTGCTGTCCACGATGAGAACCGGGATGTCATAGCCGTGCAGTATGCGCTGTAGGTATTTGTCGACAGGGGCGTCCGCCGCGGCCAGTCGCGCTCGGTGGCTGTCGGGGAGTTGCAGGACGTCGATGACCGCCTTGACCGCCTCGGTGCCCGGCCAGGCGGTGCCCTGCTCAAGTGCGAGGTACTGATCTATGGAGATGCCTGCCCTCTCGGCCACGTGCGAGGGATCGAGAGCGGCTCTGGCCCGGTAGACCGCGACTACCTCCCCGAGGGAAGCGATCACCATGCTCGGCTCCTGACTTCGACTAGCCGCTCCCCGGGGCGGGTGTCCCACCGGCGCTGAACTGACAGCTCTACTGCCCCGTACGTTCTCAGCGTAGGTACCGCTCATATAGCGAAGCCAGACCAACTTCTGTCACATCCCTGGCTGACCGACGTCTTGTCACCACGGCCTCTGAACAGACGGTGCCTGGCTCCTTCGCAGGTCAGGTGGCCTTCTCGGTCCATTCTTCCCCAAAGTCGGAGTGTAGGGGTTTCACACGGGTGGCCACAGCATGTTGGGCAACTCCGTGCGGGACACCAGACGGAGTTCCGGCACACGACGGCACGCCGTCATACTGCGTAGCAAGGGTGAGGCAGAGCACGCCGAAAGCCGCTCGAATCCCCGACGCCCGTGGCGGTCGGCTGTGCAAGACAGCAGATTCGCGGGTGCGTCCGCCTGCCGGGACGACGGCTACGATCCCTCCGGCGTTTCCTCCCGTGAGGCGGGACGATCCTGCACTGCTCAACGATTTTCGTGGTTCTCCGCGAAGAGTGTTGTCCATGATGCTCTCTGACCTGTGCGAATCCATTGCCGTGCTCCTAGTTCCCACCCCCTCCCCCGAGAAACAGTGCGGGGACCCTGACGACGTTCTCGAAGGCCTCCTGCAGGAGCGGCGGGCCACGGCCGAGCGCCTGTGGACGATCTGGGAAGGGGCGGACGAAGATCCGCTCCTGGTGGCGCTCTCGGAGGCGCACTGGCGTCGCCGGCAGGCCGACCATGAGGTGCGGCGGTTGTTGGCCTTTGGACGCGAGTTCGTCCGGCCTCGTCCGTACGAACTCGCGGTGCTGGCCGAGGCCGGTGGTCTTTCGGCCTCCGGGGCGAAGACCGCGTACAAGGCACACCATGTCGCCGAGGTGGCGGCCGCCCTGGGCCGCTCTCCCGTCCGCCGCCCCTCTCACGGGACGGCGCGGCTGTCCGACCGCGGGGCACAGGCGAACGAAGGCGCGCGCAGCGTGCAGCCTGCGGCCGGCGGGACGGAGAGCCTGCGCTATCGGCGCATCGCGGCAGGTCTGCGGGACCAGATCCAGTCGGGCGCCCTCCCCCAGGGAAGTCGAGTTCCTTCGGTGCGCGACCTGATGGCGGCGCACGGCGTCGCGATGGCCACGGTGCGGCACGCACTCCAAGTGCTCACCGACGAACAGCTGATCCACGCGGTGCAGGGCGTGGGGACGTTTGTCGGCCCGCTTCCCGCCCACTCTGGTACCGGTCATGCGGAGGTGTCGCAGTGATGACGGTGCCTGAGCAGAAGCAGGCGCCGGAGGAGTTGGTTCCCGAGTTGGCCGGGGGCTTGGACAGCGACCCCGGGGACGGGCACGGATACGACTCCCCGAGTGACGACCGCCTGGTCGACAGTGCCGATGCTCCGTACCTGTTCGTCGCCGCCCACCTGAGGCACCAGATCACCTCCGGCGCTCTTGGGCCTGGCGATCGGCTGCCGTCCAGCCGTGAGCTGGAGGTGCAGTTCGGGCACGCCAACATGACGATCCGCCGGGGTGTCGACGTCCTGCGGGCTGAAGGGCTCATCTACACCGTCCATGGAGTGGGCAGTTTCGTCGGCCCGCGGCTGTCCGGCTCCGGGCCGGCGAAGGCCACGCCGAGCACTCCGAGGCGGTCTCGGGAGCGGCCCCCGGGATCCGCAGGTCGCATCCGGCCGGGTGAGACGGGACTGAGCCCGCAGCTCGCCCACCTCGCCCAGCGGGTGCAGGCCTTGGAGGAAGCCCTGTGGGGAGCTGAGCAGCAGCCGTGACGGACCCTTCGGAGCCCCGGGGGCGGGTGAGAAGGTGGCGCGGGAGGCCGTCGCGAGGCATGAAGGCCATAGCACGCTGTTGTGCTGCGGCCGCCGTTCGAGCTCCCGTGCTGTCGGCGACGCCCGCTCTCCGTCGGTGTGCTCCCGCGTGCGGGCATCAGGAGGTTGCGCGAGGTGCGTGAGCGATCAGCTCGCACACGATCCCGTAGACGGCGGTCGCGTCCTGGACGGTTCTGCCCCTGGCCATGAGCGCGCGGCGTACAGCACTGCGCGCTCTGGGGTGCTCCGAGCTGATCAACCGGGCTTCGGCCACCCCTTCTTCGAGTTCCCGCAGGTGCTGGATGTGGCGCTCGGTCGGATGCGCGGCCACCGTCACGGGGCCTCTCTTGAGTTCCGCGATCGGACCGGCAGCCGGTGCGGTCGCCATTGGTTCGGTCGGCAGCGGCATCGAAGGAACCCGGGCGCCTGCATCGGGGGACGCTGCAGATGCTCGGGGCGTGGCCAGGACCAAGAGGGCGCACAGGTCAAAGAGGCTCAGCGGCCCAAAGCCGCGGCTCGACAACCTTTGGAGGGTGCGGCGCGCGTCCACCGGGAGACGTTGCGTGTGGGGCGCGGTCTCGTTGATGAGGTCGCCCGCGATTGCCTCGAGGGCCGCCCAGTACTCGGCGGTCCGGAAAGAGGGTCTGCGCGAGGAAGCGGCGGACATACCGACAATCTAGCTGTTCCCGCCCCGACGCGATGCCGGGCCAGGAAGAGTTCAGGACGGGCCGACGCTTTCGCCATGGTGGAGGCCGTAGCGGGCGGTGCTGCTCATGAGGGTGGAACCCCGGTGGGGTAGAGCAACGGTGTATCCGTCTGCCCGGAGGACGTCATCGGCCAGGCGTTGCAGCTCGCCTAGATCGGTGCCGAATCCGTACGGCAGGGCGTTGGCTACGGCGGCCATCAGCTCGGCCCGGGTCAGCTCCCCTTTCGTCGCACCGGTGAGACCTGTCCCTGGGCCGAGGACAAGCGCCGCGAGTTGATCGGGCGGCGGGATGCGCGGTCCGGTACCAGAGGAGTCGTTGCTTCCTGGGCCTGGGGCGGCCCCGGCAACCATCGCGTCCACGTCGATGCCTGCGGCCTCGGCGCGCTGCCTCCAGCTCTCACGCATCGTGTCCGCGCTGGCCACCGCGTGCGTGAAGCGAAGAGCCCAAGCGGAAACCCGCCTCTTATCCTCCACTGATGCGCCCGCACCCGCGTCTTCGTTCACCTGCTGCGCGCGGCGGCTGAATGTGGTGCACAGCAGCCGGGAGATGCCCTCGACCTCCCACGCACCTGTCGTCTGGGACCGTACCCGGCGCACGCCGAACCTCTGGAGTGCCAGCAGACGTACGCGGGCTTTGAAGAATGCGTCGAGCACGGAGGCGTGGCGGTAGAGGTCCATGCCGGAGTTGGCGATGCTGCGCCACGTGCCGTCCTCGCACAACGCGAGGTTGGCGAGGACGACATGCAGGCGAAGGTGCGGGTCGCCGGGCTGTGCGTCGCCCATCGGGCGTGCGGCGCGATGCTCGGAGGACCATCCGAGAAGGCCCTGCGTCGCGATCCGGGCGAGGTCGCCGTCCTGGCTGCGGACGGCATACCCGATCAGCTGCTCCGCAGCGTTCAGCGTGTCGGCCCGCGCCTCCTGGACCAGCAGCCGGTACTCGCTCTCTGCCCGCTCGGGCAGAAGTCCGGCGAGCACGCTGTCGCTCTTGGGCAGGTCGAGAACGACGCACCAGCCCGGCACCCTGCTGTCGACCCGCAGGTCCTTGTGCCTCCATGCCGTCTCGAGTTCCGCCCGGCCGTACACGTCGGGAAGGTCGATGCCGACGGCACGGGCGAGTTTGTGCACAGTCACGATGTTCAGGCGCTGTGTCTCGCCTTCCTTGATGACCAGGCGCTGTTGCCCCGCGAGCGTCTTCTGCTGCTTCGGCTTTCCCTCCAACAGCGCACCCGGCTCGACACCAGCCGCGGCCGCCTTCTCCTCGATGGCGCGCAGGAGCGGGGCAACGGCCAGCGTGGCCTTCCTGTGGGCACGCACCGAGGCCCTGGAGGCGAAAAGCGGAGCACCGGTCTGGGGATGACATCCTTTCATCAGACGGCGGGCGGCCGTCTCGTGCTCTTCACTGAAGAGGGCGCCGGGCTCCAGCCCTACAGCCGGCAGTCCGGTGCCGATCCAGACCAGGGCGCCGTCGGTGCCGGGAGCCAGCCAACGGTCCACGTCCCGGTCCGTGTTGATCTCGTTCACCCACGCCATCGGCTCACCCCTACGGTGCGATGGCTGCGAACCGGGCAGGGCAGGATACGGACGTCAGCGAGGACGGCAGGCACACGTACCTCCGAAGCAGCGCGGGAGCTCCCAGCATGGCGAGCGGCTGGAGGCCCACGCTGAACGAGTCCGCTCATGCCTGCAATGCACCATCTCTGCCGACGGGAGTCACGGCCGGAAAACGTCAGGCTCAGGAACGCCTGCCAGCGCTCTGGTTCCGCCATACGGTCCCGCGAACACCTCACCCGCCCTTGTTACCGGCGCGGGGCCGGCCTGCGGACTCTCACCGCAACCGCAGAGCAGGGGCACATTGCCCCCTTGGGGCAAGTGCATTCAACGGCGCGCGGGTCGTGTTGACGGAGCCCGTGGGTGACGGCATGATGACGGACTGCGTGGCCTACGCCGAACCTCCCGCGACCGTCCCCAGCACGGTCTCCCATCGGAGGCAAAGGGACCAGCGTCTCAGGCCGTTGTCGCAGCCCGATCGCCTCGGGCGAGGTTGCTGGGGAATCGTCGCTCAAGGCGTGGAAGGCCGCGATGACAGCCCGCAGGAACTTTAAGCGCCTGGTGCGCGCCCGCGCCGCCAAGACCGGCGAGTCCTACACGTCTGCCCTCCGGCACTTCCGTCCGACTCCATCAGGAGACGTTATGTCGGAAGCAAGGAATCCCCAGGGCGTGCGGCTCGCCGTCGCGCAGACCCCCGTTCGTGAAGACCCCCGAGATGTTGACGCGCTGCGCGAAAGCGGCCGTCAGGTCCGTGCTCTGATGCGCGAGGCAAGCGCCCAGGGCGCGAGGATCGTGCACTTCCCGGAAGGCGCGATCTGCTTTCCCAACAAGCTCGTCATGTCCGTCGCCGGCCCGGACGCGGTCGGCCCGGCGGACTGGGACCGGTGCCAGTGGCCAGTTCTGCAAGCAGAGTTGGCTGCGATCGTCGAGATGGCGCGGGAGTTGCGACTGTGGACGGTGATCGCCTCGGTGCACCGCTTGACTGAGCCCAACCGTCCGCACAACAGCCTCTCTGCGCCACGAGGCGCAGTGCCGTATAGCCCGCGCAGCGGGCAGAGATTGGAGGAATGTCTCTGGATCTGATGGCTTACCCAAGATCCGA
>NZ_JBITFQ010000060.1:0-14214 GCF_044456225.1 Streptomyces sp. NPDC050988
TTTTTGGGCCTTTGGGGGGGGCGCACGTGGGGGGGGGGGGGGGGGGGGGCGCCCCCCCCTGTGGGGGGGGGGGGGGGGGGGTTTTTTTGGGGGGGGGGGGGGGGGGGGGGGGGGGGGGGGGGGGGTTCTTTCCCCAGGCCCGCCCCTTCCCGAAACCGGGGGCTCCGCCCCCGGACCCCCTGACCGTGCGGGTGGGTTCCCGGTTGTGCCCACCCGTTCCGCCCTGCGGAACGCCTGCCCACAACCGGGAGCGGGGCTACTTCTCGGTTACCCCCGCCGAGTCGAACGTCGCCACCTCGTGCATCGCACGCGCCGCGCTCTGGACCACCGGGAGGGCCAGGAGGGCGCCTGTGCCCTCGCCGAGGCGGAGGTCGAGGTCGACCAGGGGGCGCAGGCCCAGCTTGTTGAGGGCGGCCACGTGGCCCGGCTCGGCGCTGCGGTGGCCGGCGATGCAGGCCGCGAGGACCTCGGGGGCGATGGCGCGGGCCACCAGGGCGGCGGCGCCGGCGCTGACGCCGTCCAGGATCACCGGGGTGCGCAGCGAGGCGCCGCCCAGGAGGAGGCCCACCATCGCGGCGTGCTCCAGGCCGCCGATGGCCGCGAGGACGCCGATCGGGTCGGCCGGGTCCGGCTGGTGGAGCTCCAGGGCACGGCGTACGACCTCGGTCTTGCGGGCCAGGGTCTCGTCGTTGATGCCGGTGCCGCGGCCCGTGACATCGGCCGGGTCGCTGTCCGTGAAGACGGAGATCAGGGCGGCCGACGCCGTGGTGTTGGCGATGCCCATCTCGCCCGTGATCAGGGCCTTGTTGCCGGCCGCCACGAGGTCGCGGGCCGTCTCGATGCCCACCTCGATGGCCGCCTTGACCTCCTCGCGGGTCAGGGCGGGGCCTGTCGTCATGTCGGCCGTGCCCGCGCGGACCTTGCGCGGCAGGAGGCCCGGGGTCGCGGGCAGATCGGAGGCCACGCCCACGTCCACGACGCAGACCTCGGCGCCGACCTGGCTGGCGAAGGCGTTGCAGACCGCTCCGCCGCCGAGGATGTTGGCCACCATCTGGCCGGTGACCTCCTGCGGCCACGGGGTGACGCCCTGGGCGTGTACGCCGTGGTCGCCGGCGAAGATCGCGACGGCCGCGGGCTCCGGGATCGGCGGCGGGCACATCCGCGAGAGGCCCGACAGCTGGGCGGAGATGATCTCCAGCATGCCCAGGGCCCCTGCCGGCTTGGTCATGCGCTTCTGGCGCTCCCACGCCTCGCCGAGCGCCTTGGCGTCCAGCGGGCGGATGTTGGAGACGGTCTCCGCGAGCAGGTCGTGCGGCTCCTCACCGGGCAGCGCCCGACGGCCGTACGTCTCCTCGTGGACGACCCAGGAGAGCGGGCGGCGCTTGGACCAGCCCGCCTGCAGCAGCTCGGGCTCCTCCGGGAACTCGTCGACGTATCCGACACAGAGGTAGGCGACGACGTCCAGGTGCTCGGGCAGGCCCAGTTCGCGGACCATCTCCCGCTCGTCGAAGAAGCTCACCCAGCCCACGCCCAGGCCCTCGGCCCGGGCCGCGAGCCACAGGTTCTCGACCGCGAGCGCGGAGGAGTACGGCGCCATCTGCGGCTGGGTGTGACGGCCGAGCGTGTGCCGGCCGCCCCGGGTCGAGTCGGCGGTGACGACGATGTTCACCGGGGTGTCGAGGATGGCCTCGATCTTCAGTTCCTTGAACTGCTTCGCGCGGCCCTTGGGCAGCGACTTGGCGTACGCCTCGCGCTGGCGCTGGGCCAGTTCGTGCATCGTGCGCCGGGTCTCCGCCGAGCGGATGACGACGAAGTCCCACGGCTGGGAGTGGCCGACGGACGGTGCCGTGTGGGCCGCTTCCAGGACCCGGAGCAGCACGTCGTGCGGGATGGGGTCGCTGCGGAAGCCGTTGCGGATGTCCCGGCGCTCGCGCATCACACGCAGGACGGCCTCGCGCTCGGCGTCGTCGTAGCCGGGCGCGGCCGGGCCGGCGGGCTCTCTCGTCTCTGCCACGGCGGCCGTGCTCTCCTCCTGGTCGGCGGCCCTGGTGTCCAGGTCCTCCGCGTGCTGTGCGGCTACGGGCGCCTCGTCCTGGTCGTGGCCCTGGCCCTGGTGGTCCTGGTCCTCGACCGGCGCCTCCGGTACGGGAGTTGCCTCGGCCTCGGGGGCCGGCTCGGGCTCCCTGGGGGTGGGGAGGGCGAGTACGGGCTCCTCCGCGGGCGCGGCTTCGGTCACGGACTCGGACTCGGACTCGGGCGCGGACTGCTCGACGGGCGTGGCCTGTTCGACAGGCGCGGCTTGTTCGTCGGGCACGAGTTGCTCAGTGGTCACGAACTGCTCGGCGGTCGCCGCGACCGGGGGCGCCGTCTCCTCGGCGTGCTGCTCGGCGGGCTCCTCCGGGAAGGGCGGCACGGTCATGGCGTGCGGCGGGGTCGGAGCCAGGTGCGGGGTGGTCGGGACGGTGCCCTCGACCGGCACGAACTGGCCGAGGCTCTCCTCCGCGTGGGCCACCTCCACGGGGGTGGCCGTGGGGACGGCCGCTTCGTCGTAGGACTCGTGGCCGTGGGTCGGGGCGTCGTGGGTCGGGTCGCCGTGGACCGCGATCGGTTCGGGTGCCGCGACCTGGTCGGGTACCGCCACCGGTTCCGGTGCCTCGGGCTGTACGGCGGTGTCGACCTGGGCCGCCTGCGAGTGGTCGATGTCGGCGACGCTCACGACGGGCGCTTCCGCGGGCTCCGTGAACTCCGGGGGCTGGACGGCTTCCTGGGCCTCGGCGGCCTCTTCCACGGCGGGCGCGGGTTCCGCCAACTGCGGTTGCTGCTGCGGAATCTCGACCTGCGGACCGGCTTCGGCGAGCTGTGCCGCCGCCGGGTCCTGGAACTGCTGCTCCGCCGCGTACGCGGCCTGTGGGTCCTGCTCCGCGTGCGCGGGCTGCATCTCGTCGGCCGCCTGCGGAGGCTGGTACGCCTCGGGCGCGTGCGAGCCGGTGTCGTCCGAGGCCTGCGAGGAGTACGCGGCGACGGGCGCGACCGGGAACGGCGTGGGCTGCGGGAACTGGGCGAGGTCCGGAGCGTGCGCGAACTCGGGGGCGGTCTGGGCGGCCTCGTGGGTCTGGGGCGTCTCCGGAGCCTGCGGGAAGAGCGAACCGTCCGCGAGCAGCGGGGCCTGCGCGTAGTCCTGGACCTGGACGTGGACGGCTTCCGGGGCCTGGGCGACGGCCTCCGGTGCCTGAACCGCTTCGGGACCGTGCACTGCTTCAGGAACCTGCACTGCTTCGGGAACCTGCATGCCCTCGGGACCATGCCCGGCTTCCGGCTGCTGAGGAACGTACGCGGGGTCCGGAGTCGGCACAGTCTCAGGGGTCTGGACGCTCTCAGGGGCCGACACGGTCTCAGTGGTCGGCTCCGCCTCCGGAGCGTCGGCGACCGCCTGGACGGGTGCGGGCCCGGTCTCGGGAACCTCGACAGCGCTCGGCGGGTCCGGATGCACCTGCTGTGCCTGCTCCGCCTGGGCCGGCTCGGGCGCGGGCACCTCGGCGGGAGGCTGTGCGGCGGGGATTCCTTCGCCCCCCGAGGGCGGCACGCCCCCCGCGTCGGAGTTGTGCGCGGCCTCCGCGACCGGCGCGAGCCCGTCGTCCGGCGTGCCACCGGCGTGCGCTCCCCCGCCCTCGGGGAAGACCGTTTCTGCAGCCGTGGCCTCGGCACCGACCTGTGCCACCGGCGGCGCGACCCGTACCTGAGCCTGCGCTCCCCAGGGAGCCGCGCCCTGCGGCGCGATGTCGTCCCGCGGCACGTCGAGGTACTCGGGACCGACCGTGGGCGGACCGGCCTGTCGTACGGGAACGGCGTGGACCGGTGCTCCCGCCGGGCCGCGGTCGGCGAGGGAACGGACCGGGCTGCCGGCGCCGTCCGGAGTGGGCGGGCCGAGGTGGAGCGGGCGACGGGCGACGGGCGGCTGCGGAGCGGGCGAGGACATCCGGACGGCGCTGAGGTCGACCGAGCCGCTGTCGCGGCCCGCCGTCTCGTGCGGTCCCGGCTCGTGGTGCGGTCCCGGCTCGTGGACGGTCTCGACGACCGGCGCCGGGGCCGGTGGGGCCACTTCGTTGCCCCACGCGCCCTGGGCGCCCGGCAGCAGCAACAGGTCTTCGTCTTCGGCGGTGCTGTCGGAGAGGTAGGTGTACGCGCCGGGGGCGGGGACGCCCGGCTGCTCCACCATGCCTTGGTTCTCCGGCAGCCCCTCGCCCGGGACCTGGCCGGTGTCGGTCATGCGTACCCCTCGCCCATCGGTTAGTGCTCCAACGACCTGCTCGTCCGGAGCGGCGCACCGACCGCCCGCAATGAAGTAACGAGCATGCGTGCCGGGCGGCACGAACGACCGGTCGACAAAACCATTAACAGGCATTGTCGCGGTCGGCCCGCCACCGCGACAGGGTGATCCGCCACGGCCCGCTGTGGACTGCGCCACGTTGCGCGTCCTCCGGTTTTCCGCCGTACCACACGCATCCCAAAACAGGTGCGTTTTCCGGACATTGACCGGCGAAATACCGGACAAGCCGAGCGCAGTGCAACGATCGGCCAGCCTACCGCGCGCGGTACGACAACCGGATCACAGGGCGCGGTCGGGCAGGAGTCCGGTGAGCAGGAAAGCGACGCTCCGCTCCTTCTCCGTCCAGGCCCGGGTGTCCAGCTCGACGGACTGCAGAAGGGCACATTCGACCTGGTAGCCGTGCTCCGTCAGGTCCCTGCCGACGAGTTCGGCGGCGTCGCGTGTCGCGGCGTGCGTGACGATCCGCTGCGGGCGCCGGTCGGCGACGGCGGAGACCACCGCGGCGCCGCCGCCCCCGACGCGTACGACGTCCGGTTCGGGCAGGTTCTCCAGGATGTGGGGCGCGGTGCCGTGGGTGATCTGGAGCTGGACGCCGAAGCGGCGGGCGGTGGCCATGGTGCGGGCGCAGGCGTTGGGGTCGCGGTCGACGGCGATGACGGCGGCGCCGCAGCGGGCGGCCTCCGTGGCGAAGGCGCCGCTGCCGGAGCCGATGTCCCACACGAGGTCGCCGACGCGCGGTCCCAGGCGGGCGAGTTGGGCCGCCCGCAGCACCTCGGTCTCACCCTCGCCGAGGTCGCCGCCGTACACCTCGTCGGGCAGGGCCCAGCCGCGCGGTCCGGTTCCCGGGTCGCGTCCGGCGATCCAGCTGCCGCCCTCGGAGGCTGCGACGGGCCCGCCCATGACGATGACGATGTTCGGGTCGCGCCAGGTGTGGTCGGCGACCTTGTCGGAGGTCAGGATCGTGACGCGTTCGCGCGCCGTGCCCAGTTCCTCGCAGATGACGAAGGTGCGGTGGACCCCTTCGAGGAGCAGGCCCAGCTCGGCGGGGCCGGCTCCGGGCGAGGTGAAGACGGCGACCTTGGTGTGCGCGCGGCACACATTCACCGCGCGTCGCAGGGTGCGCCGGTGTGCGACGACCACCTGTGCGTCGTCCCAGGGCATACCGGCGCGGGCGAAGGCGGCGGCCACGGACGACACCGCCGGTACGACTTCGACCTCCAGGCCGAACTCGGGGGCGCGCAGGGTGCGTACGACTCCGAAGAAGCCCGGGTCGCCGTCGGCGAGGACGACGGCCGTACCCCGGTGGGCGGCGATGCGGCGGGCGGCGAGCGAGACGCTGCCGAGCCGGATGCGCTCGGCGCCCGCGGGGATCTCGGGGAGGACGAGGTGATGGCCCGCGCCCGCCACCAGCGTGGCGGCACCGAGAGCCGAGCGCGCCGCGTCGGTCAGCGGCGAGCCGTCCCAGCCGATCACCGTGACCCGGTCGGCCATCGTCGTCAGTCTCCTGGAGTCTTCGCAGGTCTCGGATGGGCATGCGGCCGCCAGGCAGGCATGCGGAGCCCCGTGAGCGTACCTCGGGACTTCCAGGAGTGGGGGCGCGGGTCCACGGCCGTCCTCCGCGCGGTGGCCGTCCGGCTACGGCGTCGGTTCCGGCGCGACCGCGACGTCAGTTCCAGTCGGAGTACGAGGTGAAGCCGCCGGTGTCGGCGAGCTGCTCGGCGATGCCCTCGATGTCCTCGGGGAGCAGGCCCCACACGATGAAGTCGGTGCGCAGGGCGACCCAGCTCCCGTCCTCGGTGCGGGTGCGCGCTATACAGGCGTTGCGCAGGACTCCCTCGCTGATGCAGCCGATCTTCTGCGCGACCTGCTGCGAGGCGGTGTTGTCCGCGGCGGTGCGCAGCTCCAGGCGCTCGAACTTCTGGTCGCCGAAGAGCCATTGGGCGGTGGCGAGGGCCGCCTCGGACGCGTATCCCTCGCCGCGCGCCCAGGGGGCGACGATGTAGGACAGCTCCGTGGAGCGGACATGCCAATTCGTTTTGCCCAACTGGACTATGCCGACCAGGCGTTGGGTGAGGAACTCGGTGACCGCGAGGTCGAGCCCGCGGCCGGAGGTGCGCTCGCCCGGCGCGTACCGGTTGATCCAGGAGCGGGCGGCGTCCTCGGTGAAGGGCTGCGGAACGGAGGTCCAGGCCACGACCTGCTCGTCGTTCATCATCTCCGTGAGGGCCGGAACGTCTTCGTCCTCGAGAGGGCGCAGCACCAACCGCTCCGTGCTGAGGGAGATGTCGGGGAAGGTGTTAGTCATGCGCCGCTCCGTAACCATCAGGGACCGTCGGGCCTGCTGAACTGCCCAGCATGCAGCATGAAAGCACCGAACTGCACCACGGGGCCGAGTCGTTGTCGACGAATCGACCCCGTGAGTGCGAGCGAAACGGCGTCAGCCGGAGGTGACCGGCAGAACCGACCCCTGGTACTTGTCCTTGATGAACTTCGTCACCTCTGGAGAGGTCAGGAGTTTCGCGAGCTTCTCGACCCGGGGGTCGTCCTCGTTGCCCTTCTTGACGGCGAGGAGGTTCGCGTACGGGTTGTTCTTCGCGGACTCCAGCAGGATGGCGTCCTCGGCGGGGCTGAGGCCGGCGTCCTGGGCGTAGTTGTTGTTGATGACCGCGGCGGCCACGTCGTCGAGGGAGCGCGGCAGCTGGGCCGGTTCCAGCTCCTTGAACTTGAGGTTCTTCGGGTTCTTGACGATGTCCGCCGGTGACGCGGTCGTGCCGGCGTCGTCCTTGAGCGTGATGACGCCCTTGGAAGCCAGGAGCTGGAGGGCGCGACCCTCGTTGGTGATGTCGTTCGGCACCGCGACGGTGACTCCGTCGGCCAGTTCCGTGACGTCCTGGACCTTCTTGGAGTACACACCCATGGGCGGCAGGTACGCATCCACGACCGGGACCAGCTCTGTGCCCTTGGACTTGTTGAAATCGTCCAGGTAGGGCTTGTTCTGGTACAGGTTCGCGTCGAGCGAGCCCTCCTGGAGCGCGGTGTTCGGCAGGACGTAGTCCGTGAACTCCTTGATCTCCAGGTCGAGTCCGTTCTTGGCGGCGAGATCCTTCTTGATGTACGAGAGGACCTCGCCGGCCGGGACCGCGGTGGCGCCGACGACGAGGGGTCCGTCGGAACCACCGTCGCCCGAGCCGGACTCGGAACCGCAGGCGGTGAGCCCGAGTCCCAGGGCAAGTGCGGCCGCGGCGGCGGGAATTACGAGCTTACGCATCTGTGGTCGTCCTCAATCCTTGGAAGTGGGCTCAGAACGACGCGACGACGGAGCCGGCGTACTTGTCCTCGATGAACTTCTTGACCTCGGGCGAGGTCAGGAGCTTGGCGAGCTTCTTGACGCGCGGGTCGTCCTCGTTGCCCTTCTTCACGGCGAGGAAGTTGCCGTACGGGTTGTTCTCGGCGGACTCCAGGACGAGAGCGTCCTCGGAGGGCTTGAGGTCGGACTCGATGGCGTAGTTGCCGTTGATCACCGCGGCGTCGACGTCGTCCAGGGAGCGCGGGGTCTGGGCCGCCTCCAGCTCCTTGAACTTGAGGTTCTTCGGGTTCTTCGCGATGTCCTTGGGGGTCGCGTCGTTGCCCGCGCCGTCCTTGAGCGTGATGATCCCGTTGGCGTCGAGGAGCTTGAGCGCCCGCGCCTCGTTGACCGTGTCGTTCGGGACGGCGACCGTCGCACCGCTCTTCAGCTCGTCGGCCTTCTCGATCTTGCTGGAGTAGAGGCCGAGCGGCTCCAGGTGGACCGTCACGACGGGCACGATGTCGGTGCCGTTCTTCTTGTTGAAGTCGTCGAGGTACGGCTGGTTCTGGAAGTAGTTGGCGCCCACGGAGCCGTCCTGGGTCGCCGTGTTCGGCAGGACGTAGTCGGTGAACTCCTTGACCTGCAGGTCGAGGCCCGCGTCCTTCGCCAGGTTGTCCTTGACGTAGGTGAGGATCTCGGCGTGCGGGACCGGGCTCGCGGCGACGACCAGCGGGCCGCTCGCGTCGGCGGAGCCCGAGGCCTCCTCCGAACCGCAGGCGGTGAGACCCAGGGTGAGGGCTCCGGCCGCGAGGACGGCGGTGGTGATCTTGGCAGTGTTACGCACGAAAAGTGCCTTTCCTGAGGGTGTAGCGGCCCCGCGGAGGGTGTGCGGGGAGAACTGAGGGGGGTGAGGACGAGAGGGTGGCGGCGGGAGCCGTAGGTGTCAGACGGTCTTGCTGGTCGCGGTGGCGGCCTTCAGGAGCCTGAGCCTCGGAACGGCACCCGACTGGCCGCCTCGGCGGTGCAGCCCGCGGGCGGCGAAGTCCCCGGCGAACTGGATGAGGGAGATGACCACGGCGAGGATGCCGACGGTGATCCACATCAGTTCGGTCTCGAAGCGCTGGTAGCCGTAGCGGATGGCGATGTCACCGAGGCCGCCCGCGCCGACCGTGCCCGCCATCGCCGAGTAGCCGATGAGCGCGACAATCGTCGTGGTGGTGCTGGAGATCAGCGACGGCAGCGACTCGGGGACGAGCACCTTGCGGACGACCGTCCAGGTGTTGCCGCCCATCGACTGCACGGCCTCGACGAGCCCGCCGTCCACTTCGCGGACCGCCGTCTCGACGAGGCGCGCGAAGAAGGGGATCGCGCCGATCGCAAGGGGCACGATGGCGGCCTCGCGGCCGATGGTCGTACCGGTGATCGAGCGAGTAAAACCCATCAGCGCGACCATCAGGATGATGAAGGGCATCGAGCGGGCGATGTTCACGACCTGCCCGATGACCTTGTTCAGCACGGTGTTCTGCAGCAGGCCGCCCCGGTCCGTGAGGACCAGCAGGACGCCCAGCGGCAGACCGCCGACTACGGCGATGACCGTCGACCAGCCGACCATGTAGAGGGTGTCCCAACATGCCTGCTCCAGCAGCGGCTGCATCTCCGACCAGGTCACTTGGCACCTTCCTTCACCAGCACGGGCGCCTCGCCCTGGACGTCGATCTGCAGCCCCTGCTCGCGCAGGAAGCCGATCGGCACGACGTTCTCCTCGTAGCGGCCGGGCAGTTCGATGCGCATCCGGCCGACCTGCTTGCCGCCGACGGTGTCCATCGCGGCGCCCAGGATCGAGATGTCGATGTTGTACGTGCGTGAGAGCTGCGAGATGACCGGCTGGGTCGCGGCGTCGCCGTGGAAGGTGACGTCGATGACCGTGCGGTCGTCGGCGGACGCGTCGCCGCTCACCGGGAAGAGCGCGGCGGCCAGCTCGGAGCCGGGGGTGGCCAGCAGCTCGCTGACGGTGCCGGACTCGACGATCTTGCCGTTCTCCATGAGGGCGGCCGAGTCGCAGATGCTCTTGACGACGTCCATCTCGTGCGTGATGAGCAGGACGGTCAGGCCCAGCTGCCGGTTCAGGTCGCGCAGCAACTGGAGGATGGAGCGGGTGGTCTCGGGGTCCAGCGCGCTGGTGGCCTCGTCGGAGAGGAGCACCTTCGGGTCGCCGGCCAGGGCGCGGGCGATGCCGACGCGCTGCTTCTGGCCGCCGGAGAGCTGGGCCGGATAGGACCTGGCCTTGTCGGAGAGGCCGACCAGGTCCAGCAGCTCCAGCGCCTTGCGGGAACGTTCCTTCCCTGACGTGCCAAGGATTTCCAGCGGCAGCTCGACGTTGTCCTGGACCGTCCGCGAGGACAGCAGGTTGAAGTGTTGGAAGACCATGCCGATGTGGCTGCGCGCCTTCCGCAGCTCCCGGCCCGCACGCGGGCCGCGCCCGGCGAGGGCCGTGAGGTCCTGTCCGGCGACGGTCACGGTGCCGGCGGTCGGACGCTCCAGGAGGTTGACGCAGCGGATGAGGGAGGACTTGCCGGCGCCGGACTGTCCGATGACGCCGTACACCTCGCCTTCGCGGACGTGCAGATCGACGCCGTCCAGGGCGGTGACCTCACGGCCGCGCGAGCGGTAGACCTTCTTCAGGCCTGTTGTCGTGATCACTGGGGTTTCCGTCACTGTCGAGTGCAGGGCGTGGGTGTGCGCCGGGCACGGGTGCATTCGGTCGGAACGCGGCACGGTTGTTCACGCGGTGGCGATGAAAGCCGGGTTTCGGCAGAACTGCGTGCGCGGGGCAGGCTCAGTCGCGTACGAAAGGGTCGTACGGGCAGACCTGAGCGGTCTCGCTTCGGGGCGCGAGGCTCTGGGTGGTGCGGGGGCCCTCTAGAAGGCGCACATTCGACACATACAGCGAGCACCGGGCGTCATGGTCGCCTCGGTCGCAAGGATGCGGCTGCTCGTCGTGGTCATGAGAAAAGTAAAGCAGACGTACGCGCGTGACCGAGAACCGCTGTCCGCATCGCGGACAGCGGTGGACACTCCTCAGTCGCCGACGGAGATCTCCACTCCCCCGTCCGTGACCAGCGCCGACACGGCCGAGAGGTCACCGACGACGACGTCCGCGCGCAGCTCGGCGGCCTGGTGTGTTGTGGTCAATGCCACGGTGGTCATCCCGGCGGAGCGGCCTGCCTGAAGGCCCGCGGGCGCGTCCTCGAAGACGACGCAACGGGCCGGGTCCACGCCGAGGCGGCGGGCGGCGAGCAGGAACGGCTCGGGGTCGGGCTTGCCGCGTGTGATGTCGTCGGCGGCGATCAGGGTCTTGGGCCGGATACCGGCCTCGTCGAGGCGCGCCTCGGCCAGCCGCCGGGTGGCGGAGGTGACGACGGCCCAGCGGTCTGCGGGCACGGAGTCGAGGAGCGCCCGGGTCCCCGGCAGCAGCTGGACACCGCCCTCTACGTCCTCGACCTCCAGCTGCTCGATGCGTACGACGGCCTCGGGGACCCGGTCGGCGGGCAGCAGGTCGGCGGCTATCTCGGCGGCGGGGCGGCCGTGCAGCTCGACCCGCGCGAACTCCTCGGCGGTGATCCCGTACTCCTCGGCCCAGCGGGTCCAGCAGCGGTACACCGACTCAAGGGACGAGACGAGCGTTCCGTCGTTGTCGAACAGCAGGGCATCGGCTTGGATCTTCATGCCCTCGACCCTACGGGGCACCCCGGGGGCGATCGCATCGGGCCTTTTGGCCCGTAATAGGGTCGCGGCATGCTTGATGCCCTGACGGTCGCGACCGCCGTCGCCGCGCTCGCGCTCGCCGCCTGGTGCGGCTGGGCCGCCTACCGCGACCAGCCGACCAAGGACTGGCACTTCATCGGTATGGCCGTGGTGACGGTACTCACCCTCGTCCAGCTGGTGGTGGGCATCGTCCAGCTGGCCCGCGGCGAGAAGCCGGAGCAGGGCACGACGATCTTCGTGGCCTATCTGATCGGCTCCTTCGCGTGCATCCCGGCGGCCGGCTTCATGTCGCTGGCGGAGCGCACCCGCTGGGGCTCGATCACGGTCGCGGCCGGCGGCGTGGTCCTCGCCGTGCTCCAGGTGCGGCTCTACGACATCTGGGGAGGCTGAGATGGCGGCGACCGACAAGCAGCCAGGACGGACACGGCTCATCGGCGGTCCGGGCATCCTGCTGGTCTGGCTGTACGGCGTGATGGTCGTCGGCGCCGTGTCGCGCTCAGCCGTGCAGATCGCGACCGAGTTCGACAAGGCGCCGCTCGCCTATTCACTGTCCGCGGTGGCCGGTCTGGTCTACGGCTTCATCACGTACTCGCTCGTACGCGGCGGCGAGACGGCCCGGAAGGCGGCGCTGGTGTGCTGCGCCGCCGAACTCGCGGGCGTCCTGACCGTGGGCACCTGGACCCTGGCGGACCCCTCCGCCTTCCCCGACGCCACAGTCTGGTCGGACTACGGAATGGGCTACCTGTTCATCCCGGTCCTACTCCCAGTGACAGCACTGTTCTGGCTCCGCCGCAGCAGAACCGCGACTTGATAGGCAGGCGTCAGGGTCCGGCGCGCCCCTTTAGGGGCGCGGGGAACTGCGCGACCAGCCACAACGAACCCGCGGACGAAGAACAGCCCTAAGCGCTGGCTACAAAAGCACTGGTCGAAGACCCCTTCGCAAGGGTCACCAGACTCAACCGCTCATCCACCCGCTCCGTGGAAACAAGCTGATACCCGTGCTTCCGGTACAACCGCAGATTGTGCTCACTGCGATGCCCGGTGAAGAGCTGGAAACTCTTCGCGCCGCCGTCCTCGGCCAGCCGGGACTCGATCGCGTCGAGCAACCGCCCGCCCAGCCCGTGCCGCCGCATCCGCGGATGGACGATCAACTTGTTGATGCGGGCCGTGCCATCCGCATCCACCGCCGCACGCACCGAGGCCACCACCTCGTCACCCAGCCGGGCCACCAGGACCGTGCCGCCCGCGAGCTCCGCCTTGAGGGAGTCGAGGGGCTGGGTGAGGGGCTCGATGCTGTAGTCGCCGTACAGCTCGGCCTCGCTCTGGTAGCAGAGGAACTGCAGTTTGAGGATCTGTTCGGCGTCCTGTTCGGTCGCCGCCGAGATGGTCACGCTCATGCCCATGTGTGCATGCCTCCCGCTCACCTGTTCCGCCGTTGTCCCTCACTCCTATCCCCGTGCTTCGTGCGCCGCAACCTCCGACGTAAGCATTCGGCGCAGACAAGCCAGGCATCTGGAACGTTCCGGACCGAGACTGCCCTGTGAGATACCCAACTCCCCCGCGATCTCCCGGTATGTGAGGTCCTGCGGGGACAGCAGCGCGGCCATGAGACGCGGACAGCGGCCCGGCAGCTTGCGTACGGCGGAGTGCAGGGCCCGGCGCCGGGCGGCGGTGAGCGCGAGCTGCTCCGGGCCGGGCCGGCTGTCGTCGGCCGGCTCGGACGCGTACGGCAGCTCGATGCTCGCGGTGTGCCGGGTGCGGCGGGCCTCGGAGCGGACGGCGCCGCGCAGCCAGGCGGCCGGGTCGGCGGGCGGGCCGTCCGTGCCGAGGTGCTCCAGGAGGCGCACCCAGACGGCCTGTTCCAGGTCGCCGGGCTCAGCGCCCGAGGCATATGCCTCCGCGGAGGCCTCGGCGGCGAGCAGTGGACGCAGCGTGTCGAGCATGTCGTGGGTCATATGCGGCACGACGCGGCCGCCCCGGCACGAGGTTGCCGGGGCGGCCGTCTGTCACCCCAACCGGGGCCGGGGGCTCAGCTGTTGACGAGCGCGGTGGCGGTTCGTCGGTGAGGGCTCAGCGCTTCAGGAAGTCCTCGCGGGCGAGGATGCCGGTGTCGGGGTTGTCGGTGAAGACCCCGTCGATGCCGGTCGCGAAGTAGGTCCGGAAGGCGCCGAAGGCGTCTCCGTAGCCGTCCGCGTCGGTGCCCTTGCGGAAGTTCGCGGGCAGGAAGGGGTTCTCGTTGCGCATCGTGTACGGGTGCAGGATCAGGCCCTCGGCGTGCGCGTCCCGGACCAGGGTGGTCGGGGTGGTGAGGTTGCCGCTCGCGTCCTTCAGGATGATCAGGTCCAGGGTCGGGCCGATGCCCTGCGCGTAGGAGGCGATCTCCTTCAGGCCCGCGGGCTTGACCAGGTCGGCGACCGTACGCGGGTCGCCCGTCTCCACGAAGTCCCAGGGACGGGTGTTGGCGGCGGACAGGAGCACGACCAGGGGGTTGCCGACCAGCTTGTTGAGGCGCTGGATGCTCGTCGGTTCGAAGGACTGGACGATGACGGGCGAGTTCTTCTTGTCCAGGCCGTGCCTGCGCAGCACCTTGGCGACCCGCTCCTCCAGGCCGAGGCCCAGCTTGCGGAAGTAGGTGGGGTGCTTGAGCTCGGGGTAGATCCAGACCTGCTTGCCGCGCTTGCGACTCTGCTCCTCGCGCCAGCGCAGCACCTCCTCGAAGGTGGGGATCTCCCAGCGGCCGTCGTACTGGGTGGGCTGCGCGGCGAGGTCCCGATGTTCCGGGTCTTTTCCGCGCAGCCTCCCGCCGAACCCAGCGGGCATCTATTCGATGCACTGG
>NZ_JBITFQ010000061.1:0-8507 GCF_044456225.1 Streptomyces sp. NPDC050988
CGTTGGGGATACCGGCTTGCGACCGCACTGGCCAGATCGCTTCGCTGGGGCACCATCACCATGATGGGCTGGCCGAGTTGTCGGGAGCAGGTGGTGGCCGAGACGAGCCGATCGTAGCTGAGCAGCGTCGTTCCCAGATCATGGCTGGTGGCGTTGGCGGGGCAGCGACGAAGGCTGACACATGAATGCTGCCTCTGGTGTCAGACCCGCGTGGTGGAATAAACAACATGGTTGCTCAGGAGATGGATCAGCTGACCGATGAGGTGCGCGCGCAGATGGCGGGGTTCCCGCCGACCCCGCTCCCACGTTGGCGGTCGGCGAGCAGAGCCTGGGCCGCCTCCGTGAGCGGTGGCCGGGCACCGAGGCGTACCGAAAGAGCGTTGGGAGGTGCTGGTATCCGATCGGAGAGGCGCACGCAGCCCCATAGCCTTCACAAACTCCTCGCTCCGGTCCCGTTCAAAGCCGGTGACTTTGGGCAGCAGCGGCTCCATCCAGGCTCGAAAGCGGCCGGGACCGCGCGGTTCGACCTTCACGGGCACTGGCGGGCGTTCCGTGGCAGAAGGACGTGCTCCAGCGGTCGTGTCCCTCCCCTCCGCTACGCTGCACATCCGTCCTCTGTACAGGAAGACCCTCATGCCCAACTTCACCTATCCGCTCCCGCTGCGCTGGGCCGACGCCGACAGCTACGGGCACGTCAACAACTCCTGCTACCTGACTTACCTCGAGGAAGCACGTACGAGGATGATTCAGGAGCTGCTGCCGACGGACGAGGCTGAGCGACGGCGGCATGCCTTCGTGGTCCAGCAGTCCCTCATCGACTACAAGACGCCGCTGGACTACCGCGACCAACCCGTAGATGTGGATGTCTGGGTGGTCACCTGCCGCGGCGCGCGGCTCGAGCTGGGGTATGCCATCAAGGACGCCGAGAACACATACGCGGAGGCGACAACCAAGATCGCCGCGTACAACCTGGAGACGGGTACACCGCGCCGCATCTCAGAGGCCGAGGCCGAATTTTTTGCCCGCTACAAATCGGCGTGAACAGTCGGCGTGCTGCCGGGGACCAGTAGTCCGGGCCGGGCACCGACGCTTCCGCCACCCGCGTTGGCACCCTCCACGCCGACCACGCCGAGGCACTCTCTGATGCACCTGGGCTTACCGACCGCGGCTCCAAGGGTGGACCAGCGCGAGACGACGCCTTGTCGTCCACTTCCTGGACGCAAAAGGGATGACCCATGACACACGTTGAGCCGCCGCCGGCCGAGACATCACCCCAGACCGTGTGGGAGTGCTCCCTGGTCTGGGCAGACCTGCTGATCAGCCTCCACGTGGAATCGCTGGAGCAGGCTCGCCACGGCCAACTCTTCAAGTTCTCCGAGGAGGAGACTGCCCTGTACACCGGGGTGGACCGGCCCCTGGTGTCCTTCCTGATCGCGGCAGCCCTGCACGAGCGGATCCTGCGGCTGGACCTGTCGTTCGCCGACGCGGTGTTCGTGCCGCTCGCTGCTCCCCAGGAGGAGGGCGTAACCGGCACGCTGCGACGGTCGGCGTACAACGCGCTCGAACTCAGTCCTGACCTCGAAGACCAAGGGGGCTCATCGCGGGCGCTGTTGATGCGCGTCGCCTTGGCTTCCCATCCTGATGACCGACTGTTGTGGGACCGGGTCCGAACGAGCTCTTTGACCGTCGTGGATACCGTCGCCGTGGGCACGCATGCGCGTCACACTGGCCCTCGCCATCCTGACGCCCGGGCTGATGGCCCGTACTGGGAGCGCGGCAGCACGATCGGGGACGTCCTTCTTGGCGAGAAAGAGCGTCGTGAGCTCGACCGACTCGCCGAGGTCTGGGGAGACGATCACTGAGAGGCGGGGACAGGTTCCTCGGGTTCCAGGTCCTCGGCCCGAACCTGACAACCTGCGCCTGCCCTCCCCACCGTGCCCTTCCGCTCGTCCTTGATGTGCTACTTGCGCTTCCGCTTTGAAGAGCGCTTGGGCTGCTTGCGCACCACGTTACTGCGGTCCGGAGGGGGAGGGGTGCGCTGCGGGGTTGTTCCTGCCCGGAGCACCTTCTTGATACGGGCGTCGAGTGCTTGCCGCTGTTCGGGAGTGGTGGCGTCCGCCGGGTACTCCAGGAGGTGCTGTGCTGCGATGGCGACGACGTCGTGTTCCCAGACCGTGCGTTCGCGGGGGTCACGCGGGAGCGGGTATTCGGGTCCGTAGAGCTGTTCGAGGAAGGCGAGTGCCTCCTCGTCACTGACGGTAATGATCTCGCGATCGGGGATGCGCAGCGCTTTGGCTTCGCTCTCACGGATCTCGTTCATCAAGTCGAGGCGGGTGCGCTCCTTGGGGAGGGGGAGCCGACGGTTCTGAGTCAGACCTGCTGCCATCGCGGCGAACGCCACGAGTCCGGCGGGACCGTTCGCAACGGCCTGGTTGAAGTCGACACCCGACTTCCCGGCCGTCCTGAGCGCGGTGACCAGTTCGCGCGCGCCTTGCTTGTGCTCGCTCGGGGCGTAGCGGTCGATCAAAGAGGCGGCTCCGTCGGCGGCTTCACGATTGGTGATGTGGACGCCGGCCATCTCGCCCAGGTGCAGGAGCTGGTTGGCGAAAGCCAGAGCTTGCTGGTTGGGGAACTCGAAGCGGAACTGCGGTGATGGCATGCGGCCGGGATCGTCGTCCCAGGTGGCAACCCGGTCGATGACCGCGGCGAGCGTCTCCGCATCACGGTCGATGTAGGCGAGGATCGCGCGGCGGGAGAGCGCGTACATACGGCCGGTGCGCTCGACCATGTCCGCGGGCAGCTCGTCCATGATGTCGCTCACCGCGCTGCGCAGCGCCTCGTCTTCCTTCGTTTCGCCGCGGGCGGCACGCCGTGACGCCCGTCGGGAGGGAAGGGTACGCACGGAGGCGATGGCCATGGCCAGCTCGAAGCACAGCATGCGCTGGTTACCGGGCTTCTGATCCCGGAACTCGGTGACGGTGTCCTCGGTCTGGCGCTCGTCGTCGGCGTGGACGGCCTGGACCGCGCGCAGCCAGAGCCCGACCGGATAGTCGGGGAGGCCGGGGTCGAGGGGGGCGTCCATTTCGTCCAGGAACGCGGTGGACATCATCGAGGCAGCGACCTTCGGCCAGGTGTGCCACAAGTTTGCACCGTGCCCGTCGTCGACGAGGCGCGCGATCCTGTCCGTGGCCAGGTTCGCCACCGTGGTGTTGCGGGCGTTCTCGGTCAGCGCGCCCACGATCCAGGTGGCGCCCGCCACCCAGCCGGCCTCCGTGCCGCCCGCGCACCTGCGGTGGAGCGCGGCCGCCTCGAGCAGCTCATCCAGCCCGCCGGCCAGCCGGATCAACGGAGACACTCCGGTCGCCAGTTGGGCGAGGAGCTTGGCGCGGCCGTCCGGCCCCAGCTCCGCGGCACACCGCCGGGCGGCCTTCTCCAGCAGGCCCACGGCGCCCTGGTCGGCGGTCGCGGCGAGCTCAGCGCCGAGCTTCGCCCACGGCTCGTTGGCCTCAGGATGCTTCGCGAACAGGGGGACCGAGTTGTTGGTGCCCGCGGCGTTGACCTGCGCCCAGGCCGCCAGGAGATGCGCGCTGCGCTCGTCGTCGTACGCCACGCCGCCGCTCGCCGATGCGAGCGCGTCCGCGGACCACAGGGCCGCGTCCTCCATGAGCGTCTGGGTCAGCTGCCGTTGGTCAGCGTGTTCAATCAGCATGCGCGCGCAATGCCCCCACGTCGTGCCTCACGCTGCCCTCCAAAGAGAGGCGCGTGAGGCGATGATCTCGATGGTCCAGCGTTTCAGCCCGGCCGTGACGGCGGCAAGGTGGCGAGCAGAGTGTCAGGGCGCAACTCCGTGGATGGCCTGGGTGATGATGCCGATCGTGGTCCAGTCGACCGCCGGGGTTTCGGCGTGCAGGAGGTGGCCGACGCGCGCCACTTCGACGTATGTGTGCTCGGTCTCCGCGGCGTTGCCGTGCCCGGCGTGATCGGCGCGGAGCTGGTCGAGCTCGGCTTCGCTGAGCTCGACGGCGTAGACGGCCTGAGTGTGGACTGACACGGTGCCGGCCGACTGGCGGACTCCGACCGGATGCAGACGTTCGGGGGAGAGGCGCAGTCCGGTCTCCTCCGCGAACTCGTCCACGGCCACCTGCCGTGGGTCGCCGGTCTTCGGGGCGGAGCCACCGGGAAGTTCATGGATGAAGCCATCCGCTGTGCGGGCCGGGGAGCGGAACTCGCGGACCAGGACGACCTCGCTGTCCAGCCACTGCGCGGCGGCACGGAAGGCGACGACGGTCGAAAGGTCCGGGCGGCCGAGCACGACTTCGTTGGATTTCTCGCGCTGTTCGGCGGCCACCCACACACGCGCCGCGTACGCCCAGAACAGCACGTGCGACCGGGCGGGGCCGACACGGAACGTCCAGGCGACCCGACCGCCGCGCAGCTCGTTGCCCGCCTCCTCCTGGGCGGCCAGCCAGGCGCGGAAGGACGGGGTGCGCCACAGCAGCAGCGGCACGTCGCGCTGGCCCCCGATGCGGGCGGCGCCGGGGCCGATGCGGTCCAGGGCGAGGCCGACGGTCTTGGCCAGGGTGTCGGCCGCCGGTACTTTCAGCTGGTCGGCATGCGCCTGGAGGAGGCGGACGTGCGCGGCGTGATCGGGACAGCCGAGGACCGCACGGCCGCTGTCCATGTCCTCGCCGAACTCGACGTTCGTGGACAGGCCCGGAAACACGTTCATATCGCGTGGCACCCAGTAGACGATTTCGTCCGCGCGGTCACGGTTGACGCGTTCCCAGTTGAGCTGCCCGGTGTAGTCGCTGCTGCGCACACCGTCGCGGGCCTCGGGCACGAACACGACGAGGGTGCCGGGGTGACGCCACTGGGCGGTGATCTCCTTGATCGCCTGTGGCCTCCATGACGGCACCTCGGCAGCCCGCGGCGTGGGACCGGCCAGGAAGATGCTCGCCCCGTACACCTCGGGCGGCTCCTCGCCGGCATAAACGACCTGTACATCACTGGGCGCGGTGCTCACGTCAAGTTCCTCCCCTATTTTCGGTGATCGGTGCCGGCGCTGCGGGTTGAGCGGTCGTCTTGTTCAGCACGAGCTCAGTAATCCGTGTCTCCGGTCACCGCGGCCATCATGGTGGACCGCACCGCGCTCACGTTCGCCCAGGCGGGCCGAAGGTCGTCCCACAAGCCGTGGGGGTTGCCTTCTTCCTCCCAGTGGGAGGCGTTCTCGAAACGAATGCGCCTCTCGGCCAGCCCGGCGGAGAGGTTCAACCGCCCCGCCTCGCGGGCGATCTCGTCGGCCGTCGGGGAGGGCGGAGCGGCATTACCCCAGGCTGCGACCAGGCGCTCCGCGTGCGGCAGAAGCGGCTCAGCGGCGCTGACGTACAGCTCGGCCAGCTCCACCATCGGCGAGCCGGTAAGCCGCTCCCGCCAGACGGGCAGCAGCTCGTCCTGCACCATCGCGACCACCCGGGCCAGCGTGGCGAAGCTCTCGGTGTGCAGGCGGTCCCACCAGTTCGTCCCCCTCGGGAAGGCGGAACGCTGCTCCTCCTCCGCCTCCTTCATCCGCTCGAAGAAGGCGCTGCCGAAGGCGACTTCGTCGGCCGTGGGCTGCCAGTGCAGGCGGTTGAGTGATCGCGCGATCTCGCTCAGCCGGTCCGAGGTGACGGTCATGAGGGACACCGTACGAAGGACGAGGGCGGCGGGGGTGAAGAATCCGCCATCGAGGTCGCCGGACTGGCGTGCGCACGCACGTCAGTTACGCGTACCGGGCAGCAACTCGAGTGCGGTGCCCGCCAGTTCTTCCAGGGCCCGTCCGGTGACGCTGTCCGAGCCGAGCAAAAGACTCGACGGGGGCTCCTGGATCGCGACAGAGCGCGGCACCTGGACCAGCCCGGCCACACCTGATTCGGCGAGCGCGGCCTCCACCGCCGCGACCCGCTCGCGCGCAAGCGGAGGCTTGTTGAGCACGAGCAGCTCCTGGCCGGGACGGCGCAGGCTGCGCGGTATCGCCGACACCAGCGCCTCGGCGATGGCCTGCGCACCCAGGTCTTCTGTCCGGGGCCCGAGGCGACTGTCCCACGCCGATGCCGGGTCCTGCTGTGCGGCAGAGGCGGCAGCCCACGCATCACAGTGCTCGTCCCACAGCGACCCCCACTCCTTGCGGGCGCGGTCCGCGATGTCCTTGAGGAAGGCCGCGCGCAGCTTGTCGGCCACGTCCGGCGTCAGGTCGAGCGGACTCAGCCGGACCGGGACGCCGGCGGTTGCTCTCTCGACACATGGACTTCAACGATGACCACCGCGCGCCGAAACGGCGGTCACCCTCCTGCTCGACGAGGTCCAGAAAGGCAGTGCACCACTCATCCAGGGTCTGACTGTCCTCGTCCTGCAGCAGTTCCTCCTCCCCGTCGTCCGGTTCTGTGGGCCCTGATCCGTGAGCGACGGTGCTATCAAGTCGCACCTCCAGTGACTACGGCTGGTTGACAACAGCATTAGGAAGCGGGGCGGGGTGCGGAAGAAGGCCGCACGGGCTTCACCTGCCCGCTCCAGCCAGAGCTTCGCATCTCACGAAGCGCGCTGCCAGGCCGGGTATTCGGGGGAGGTCGTGGGGACGGAGTGCCTGCGCGATGAGGAACCTGCCCCGCCTGCTGGCGACAAGCGGTCGCGCGGCGAAGATACTGGCCCAGCTTCGCGCCGGACTCGTGCTTTGAACGGTGTCTGTGATCAGTCTCGGCCTCACTACTTCAGGGCCATGGCGATCAGCAACACCAGCATGGCTGCCACACACAGGACCGCGTACCGGCGCGTCCACCGTTGCGCGCTCAAGGCCGTTTGCCGTCGCTCGGCCTGATGCTGATCGGCTCCCGCCACGTCACCCGCAAGCACCGCATCATCCCGGCGTCGCCATGCCTGGTCTGCGCGAACTTGGAGGCTGATCCCAGCCAGCGCGGCAGCAGCGGACACGCCGCCGGCCGACCAGGCGATGACCATCAGGAGCGCGCTTATGGACACGCCACCATCATAGGAGGGAGCGCTGGGCGTCGGCGTTCGCCGTAGACCCGGGGTCCGCGATCACAGAGGTACCCGAGCAGGCTCCGGAGCCGAAGACGGCCGCGAAGAAGACGGCTGGCAAGAAGCCAGGGACGAAGCCGAAGATCGCGAAAGCGGACGTGCCGGCGAAGCGCACCGGCGTCAGGCGCCAGCAGATCGTGGACGTCCTCAATAGCTCCGGTGAGCCGATACGCGTCGGTCAGGTTGCCGAGGCGATCGAACTGCTGAACCCGACTCACGGCAAGGCCGAGGTGTGCGCAACCACCTCGACCGGCTTGCCAAGGACGACCAGGCCAGCCAGCCAGCCAGCAAGCCGGGCCGGGACTGTATGTATGGAGGTATGGAGGGGCGAGTAGCCGCCCTCCTTGCAGGTGCGCCCCGCTGCACGCTGGTCGGGTCCGGCCGCACCCCAAGCGTCTCCCGTACGGGGCGGCAGGACCCCTTTCAAGCACTCCGCAGGGTGCTCCCGAGCACGGTGAGCAGGGCCCGGTGCTGACTGTGGGCGGAGTCGTTTCGGCAGGCGGTACAGAACACGCCCTCGGAACGGGTGACGGACAGGGCCCACGGAGCGTCCGGATGCGCCGAGTCCTCGTAGCCGTTGGCGGCGACCACGATGATCCCCTCCACATCCCGGGTGAATTCACTGCCGCGGATTCGCTCGATGAAGTCGTCGGCCGCGTCGAACGTCCAGGTCCCGTTATCGCCGCTACTGCCCAGCCCCGCCGTCGGGAGGCGGGCGAGGAGCTTCTCGGTAGCGGTCGCCGTCGCCAGGTCCAGGGTGATCGCCCACAGCGGCGCCGCGTCCTGCTCGGCCTCGGATATCAGCGCCTCGAACATCTCCCCGGCATCGGCGAGGTCGTGCTCCACCTGGTAGCGCACCGCCGCCATGTCGCCGAGCCGCCCCTCGCGTTCGACTACCAGTGCCGTCAGCGCCGTCCGGACCTGCCCCCGCACCGCGTAATGCAACAACTGCGGCCGCACCAGCAGCAGCGCCTCCAGCTCCGTGTCCGCTTCCGTCTCCTCCGCACGGCCACCGTCGCTGTCTTCGCCAGCCTCAATGCGGGGCTGGGCGCAGGACCGCCGCCAGGACACCTCGCGCTCCACGATGCCGCGCGTCAACTCCTGCAGCACGCGTTGCTCGTCCGCCCGGAGCGCGAACGCATCCGGTTGCACCACCGGGCGGGGGCCGCGACGAAGCGCCGCGGTGACCCAGCCGGGCAGCTCCCGCTCCCAGAGCGCGACCGTGCCATCGAACGGAGTGAACCACGCCTCCAGACGCAGATCCTCCTCGCGGCCGAGGAACGGGAAAGGCGCCAGCACGTTGATCGCCTTCGGGCCCGCGAACATCCGAACGCACGCGCCAGCGCTTCACGCTGCGCGGGGCCGGGGTCGAGCCGGAAGGCATACCTCAACTGCACACCGGCGACGGTACCCGCAGCCACTGACAGCCCCGCCCT
>NZ_JBITFQ010000062.1:0-8232 GCF_044456225.1 Streptomyces sp. NPDC050988
GGGGTTCGGGGGCGGAGCCCCTGAGTCAGGGACGATGGGGGTCCCCCCGCTCGAGCGAAGCCGAGAGTGGGGGAGGGTAGGGGCGGCGGGGGCGAGAAAAGCGCGTGACGTACGTGACGTCGGGACTCGCTTGAGGCCGGCGTGGTGTAATGGCTAGCCTTGCCGCATGGCCCTTACCTTCGCTCTCGATCCGGCCGTGACCCCCGCGGTCCGCGACGGCCTCCTCGATCTGTGGACGGACGTTTCCAACGCGGGCGGCGCAGTCGGCTTCGTCGCACCGGTGGACCGGGAGGCGATCCGGCCGGAGCTGGTGAAACACTTCGCGGCGATGTCGGAGGGGCGAGTCCGGCTGCTGGCCGGGTTCGACGAGGAGGGCCAGGTGGCCGCGACCGCGTTCCTCACCTTCAACACCCACCGGCTGATGACCCACTGGGTCTGGCTCTACACGGTGATGGTGCACCCGAAGCACCAGGGCAAGGGGTACGGCCGGGACCTGCTGGCCGCCGCCGCGGACGCGGCCCGCACCCTCGACGGCATCGAGGCGATCCGGCTCACCTGCCGGGGCGGGCACGGCCTGGAGCGGTTCTACGGCTCGTGCGGATACAAGGAGGTCGGCCGCATACCGGACGCGATACGCGTCGCGCCCGGCGACGACCGCGACGACATCTTCATGCTGCTGCCGCTCACCTGACTCCCCGCACCCCACCTGCAAGATCGGGTGCAGGGCGTGCTTGACTGGACGGTGCCCTTTGGGAATGTCGGGGACTTTCGGACTCCTTCGGACCCCTTCCAGCCCGTTCGACACGGAAGAGTGGATTGAGATGCTCCGCTACACACTGATGCGCCTGGGAATCCTGGTGGGCTGCCTCGTGGTCGTCTGGGGCCTCGTCTACTCCGGCATCGCCCCGCGCGGGCTCGGCGACTCGAACGGCATGTGGATCATCCTGCTCTCCCTGCTGATCTCGGCCCCCATCAGCTTCGTCGTCCTGCGCAAGGAGCGCGACCGCGCCTCGATCCAGATCGTCGAGCGCGTCGACCGCGTCAAGTCCAACCTGGAGGCCAACCGCAGCCAGGAGGACGACGTGGTGGACGAGGTGACACGGGCACAGGGCCAGACGTCATAACTGATCAGGCTGATCAGCCTGATCAGGCGCACTTTTCGGCGCCGGCCGACATTTTCAGCCCGTCCGGCGTTTGAGGACGAGGCCGTTCAGGCCGAAGGCCCACAGCTCCGCCTAGCCGTCGGCAGACAACTCGTACTCTTGCTCGTATGGGTGCAGTGAAGAGCAAGCGGATGCCGCGTGCCGTGCGCGAACAGCAGATGCTGGACGCGGCGGTGCAGACCTTCGGGCAGCGGGGATACCGGGCCGCGTCGATGGACGAGATCGCCGATCTGGCGGGTGTGTCCAAGCCGCTGGTCTATCTGTACCTGAACTCCAAGGAAGACCTCTTCACCGCGTGCATCCGCCGTGAGGCGACCGCCCTGACCGCGGCCGTGCGTGCTGGGGTCCAGCAGGACCTGCCCGCCGACCGCCAACTGTGGGACGGGCTGCGGGCGTTCTTCACGCACACCGCGCGGAACCCGGACGGCTGGGCGGTGCTGCACCTCCAGGCGCGTACGCACGGGGAGCCGTTCGCCGCGGAGTTCGCCGCGATGCGCGAGGAGATCGTCGCGTTCGTCACGCAGCTGATCGTGGTTGCCGCCCGTGAGGCGCACCGGGACCCGTCGCTGCCCGAGCGCGAGGTCGCCGGCCTCGCGGAAGCCCTCGTCGGCGCCGCCGAGTCCCTCGCCGCCTGGGCCAACGCCACCCCCGGTGTCTCCGCCCGCCAGGCCGCCACGACCCTGATGAACTTCGCCTGGGCGGGCCTGGGGGACCTGATGGAGGGAAGACCCTGGTCGGAGCGGTAGCGCTCCGCGGCGTGCGGCGTGCGGGGTGCGGGGTGCGGGGTGCGGGGCATGAGTCTGCGGGCCGGTGGAGGCCGGTCGCGCCCACGCGGCGGAGCCGCACATCGGCACAGCCCCGCGCCCCTTACGGGGGCTCGCCCTTGCCGTCGGCGTCTCAGAGCACAGGAAGCACTTCCCCGGACAGGTGCAGCCGGCCACCCGCCCCGCGCAGCTCGAAGGCGGCACCCTCCGCCCCGTACGACACCGTCCCCGGCAGAAGCACCGGCGCCCTGAACTCCGCCCGGATCACGGCCGCTCGGGAAGCCCCGTGCTCGGCGAGGCAGCGCGCCACGGTCCACATGCCGTGCGCGATGGCCCTGGGGAAGCCGAACAGCCGGGCGGTGAGGGGGTGCAGGTGAATCGGGTTGCGGTCGCCGGACGCGGCCCCGTACCGCCGCCCCACATCCCCGGCGAGCGCCCACTCGGCCACGACGGGCAGCGGCTTGCGCTCTTCGGGTGCGGTCGGCCCTCCGGTGCTCCCCGCCGGTGTGCGGTGCCGCGCCAGATACGTACTCCGCGACTCCCACACCAGCTCGCCCCCCGCCCGCATCTCCGTCACGACGACGGCCTCGGTCCCACGCCGGTGGGGCACCAACTCATCCACGTACACCGCGAGTTCGTACTCCGCGGTCGCCGTCGTCGCCTTCCGCCGGGTGATCCCGACGGACGTGTGCACCAGCCCGAGCAACGGCAACGGAAAGGCCCGCTCACTCATCAGCCGCATGGCCAGAGGAAATCCGAGAACGTGCGGATAGGTGATGGGCAACTCGTCGGCCCCCACCCCGAATCCACAGGCCCGCTCATACGCGGCGAGCTTTCCCAGATCGATACGAAGACCTGGGAGGACCAATCGGGTCCGGGGCGTCGCGACTCCCGCCCGGGCCCGCTTGAAGAGCGAGAGAAAGGCACCCCGAGCCAGCAAGGGCCAGAGCCGCGGCGAACCGTCGAGTACGTGGGTACGCATCGAGCCCTCTACGTCGTCCATCGCTGACCTGACCTTTCTTCCGGTTCGAGTGGGGGCGGGCTGCTTTTGGTCTTTGGTCTTTGGTCTTTGGTCTTTAGGGGCGCGGGGAACTGCGTGACCAGCCCCAACGCACCCGCAGGATCCAAACGAGCTCCTCACGCCCCCAAAAGGCTCTGCCCGCAAACCCGAACAACCTGCCCATTCACCGCCCCCGACCCGGGATGTGCGAACCAAGCTGTCGCCTCAGCCACATCAACCGGCAACCCACCCTGCGCAAGCGAGTTCATCCGCCGCCCGGCCTCACGAATGAACAACGGCACGGCCGCAGTCATCTTCGTCTCGATGAACCCGGGCGCGACCGCATTGACCGTCACCCCGTATTCCGAGAGCGCCCGAGGCGCAAGCGACCGCACAAGCCCGACAACCCCCGCCTTGGACGCGGCATAGTTCGTCTGCCCGGCGTTCCCCGCGATCCCGGCGATGGACGCGGTGGCGACAACACGCCCACCACCTCGGAACACCCCCGCACCGAGCAACACATCAGTCGTGCGGAGCACACTCGCAAGGTTGACGTCGAGCACCGAACTCCACCGCTCCGCAGGCATGTTGACCAGACGCCGGTCCCGAGTGATCCCCGCGTTGTGGACCAGCACGTCGAGCCGCCCGCCGGGCAACGCGTCCGCGATCCGCGCCCCCGCGTCGTCCGCCGTGATGTCGAGCGGCAGCGCGACCCCGCCGAGCCGTTCGGCGACGGCGGCGAGATCGCCTCCGGCGGCGGGCACGTCGAGGCACACGACCAGCGCCCCGTCCCGCGCCAGCGTCGCGGCGACGGCCTCACCGATCCCGCGGGCGGCCCCGGTGACGAGCGCCGTACGCCCGGAAAGGGGCTTCTCCGGATCTGCGGACCCGGCCGGCCCACCGCCACCGCCACCGCCACCGTCATCCCCGCTGTCAATGCCACCGTGGCCGCCGACCTCGATCACCTGCCCACTGACATAGGCGGACCTCGGCGACAGCAGAAACCGCAACGTCGACTCGGCGGCCCCCGCCTCCACGAGCCGTACGAGGTTCACCGTCCGCCCGCGTCCGATCTCCTTGCCGAGGGACCGTACGAACCCTTCGAGTGCCTGCTGGACGGCGGCCTGGTGATGGTCGGCGGGGTCCAGGGGCGCGCCGAGCACCACGACCCGCCCGCTCTCGGCGACCGACCGTACGACGGGGTGGAGGGCGGCGTGCACCTCGGCGAACCCGTCGACGTCACGGACACCGGTGGCGTCGAGGACGACGGCGACGGGCCTGTCGCCACCGGAGTGCGGCTCCTCGTCGCCGGGGCGTGGCCCCGACCGGGCCAGTGCAGGCGCGAGGTCCAGCTCCGACTTGCCCGCGGTGAGATGCAGCAACTCCCCTTGGAGCGACGGCTGTTCGGCGCTCCAGCGCCGCAACCGCACCGGCTGCGGCAGCCCGAGCCGACGGGTCAGGAACCGGCCGGGGCCGGTGCCGGTGAGACTCAGGTAGCGGTCGGCCATCGTCCAACTCCCAGCTCGGTCGTATTCTTACTCTGGAGTAAGGTTACCCGAGGTAAGCCTACGTCACGGTGAGGAGCAGGTCGAGATGAGCCCCCTTGAACCCCTGCCGGAACCCGCCCAGGAACCCTTCGGGGAGCCCACCCGGAAACCCTTCGGTGAGCCCCTCCGGGCGCCGCGGCCGCGTCGCGTCGCGGTCGTCGGCGGCACCCGTATCCCCTTCGCCCGCTCGGACGGCCCGTACGCGACCGCCTCGAACCAGGAGATGCTGACCGCGGCGGTCGACGGACTCGTCGAGCGCGTCGGACGCCTCAGCCGCTTCGGGCTCGAAGAGCCGGGTGCGGTGGGGGAGTTGGTGGCGGGTGCCGTGCTCAAGCACAGCCGGGACTTCAACCTCGCGCGCGAGACGGTGCTCGGGTCGAGGCTGGACGCCCGCACCCCCGCGTACGACATCCAGCAGGCCTGCGGGACCGGCCTCCAGGCCGTCGTCGCGGCGGCCAACAAGATCACCCTCGGCCAGACCGAGTCGGCTATCGCGGGCGGCGCGGACACGGCGAGCGACGCCCCGCTCGGCGTCAACGACCAGCTGCGGCGCATCCTGCTGGAGGTCCGGCGCGCGAAGTCGGCGGGCGCCCGGCTGAAGGCGCTCGCCCGGATCCGCCCCGGCCACCTCGTCCCGGACATCCCGCGCAACGCGGAGCCCCGTACGGGCCTGTCGATGGGAGAGCACGCGGCGGTCACGGCCCGCGTGTGGGGCGTGACCCGGGAGGCGCAGGACGAGTTGGCGGCCGCGAGTCATCAGCGGCTGGCGGCGGCGTACGAGCGCGGCTTCTTCGAGGACCTGGTCGTGCCCTTCCGGGGGCTGGCCCGCGACCAGAACCTCCGCCCCGGCTCGACGGTCGGCGAACTCGCCACCCTGAAGCCGGTGTTCGGGCTGAAGGTCCCAGGCTCCCCAGACAATCCCGATAGCCCCGACAGCCCGGCCCCGACCATGACCGCCGGGAACTCGACGCCCCTGACGGACGGCGCGGCGCTCGTGCTGCTCGCGAGCGAGGAGTGGGCGTCGGTGCGCGGGCTGACGCCGCTCGCGTATCTGACGGCGTACGAGACCGCGGCCGTCGACTTCGTCAGGGGTGACGTGGCCGGTGGCGAGGACGGTCTGCTGATGGCGCCGGCCCACGCCGTGCCGCGCATGCTGGAGCGGGCCGGGCTCGGCCTGGGCGACTTCGACTTCGTCGAGGTGCACGAGGCGTTCGCCTCACAGGTGCTGGCCACGCTGGCGGCCTGGGAGAAGCGGGGGCTCGGCACGGTCGACCGTGACCGGCTGAACGTGGCGGGCTCCTCGCTCGCGACCGGTCACCCCTTCGCGGCCACCGGGGCGCGGATCGTGGCGACCCTCGCGAAACTGCTCGCCGAACGGGACGCTCCCGGGCGCGGGTTGATCTCCATCTGCGCGGCGGGCGGACAGGGCGTCACGGCGATCCTCGAACGCCCGTGAGGGACCGATTCGGACGCCCGTGAGGGACCGACTCGAATGCTCGTGAGGGGCCGACACGGACGCCCGTGAAGGGTCGACACGGACGTCCGTGAGGGGCCGAAGGGCATGAACTCGACGGATCCGCGGGCAACGCCCTTGTTGCGTCGGTATGTTGGGCAAAAGATGAACAGGCGTCCGAACGTGCACGAACCTCTCACTCTTCCGCACAGAAGCACCTCACTTTCCCAGGTGAACCCGCCACTTCACAGGTCCGTAATGGGGGGAGTGCAAGAGTTAGGAGCCGTCAGTGTCCCGCGATCCCTCCGACAATCCCGAGCTCGTCATCCCTGAACCCGAGGTCAGGCGGCTCGACGGGGTCGTGCGTGAGGTCTCGGTGCCCCCGATGGTGTACGCCGTCACGCACGGCTCGCTCGCGGACATCCCCTTCGACAACGCGGAGCAGGCGCCCGACGACCCGGTGCTCAGCCGGAAGGGCGCGGACGGCCGCTGGACCGACGTCACGGCGGCCGAGTTCGCGGCCGAGGTGCTGGCGGTCGCCAAGGGGCTGATCGCGGAGGGGCTGATGCCGGGGGACCGGCTCGCGATCATGGCGCGTACGACGTACGAGTGGACGCTGCTGGACTTCGCGGCCTGGGCGGCGGGGCTCGTCACCGTCCCGGTCTACCCCACCTCCTCCGTCTTCCAGACCCGCTGGATCCTCCAGGACTCCGGTGCGGTGGCGATCGCCGTCGAGCATGTGGCGCAGGCCGCCGCGCTCGGCCCGGAACGCGACCGGCTCCCCGACGTCCAGCACATGTGGATCTTCGAGAAGGGGCACACCGAGCGCCTCGCAGAGCTGGGCCGTGACGTGCCGGACCAGGAGGTCGCGGTGCGCCGGGGCGTCCTCGGCCCCGACTCGCTCGCGACGATCATGTACACCTCGGGCACCACGGGCAGGCCCAAGGGCTGCGCGCTGACCCACGCCAACTTCTTCGCCGAGGTCGACAACGCCGTCCAACTGCTCCACCCGGTCTTCAAGTCCAGCTTCAAGGACCCGGCGTCCACGCTCCTCTACCTGCCCCTCTCGCACGTCTTCGGCCGGATGGTCGCCATCGCCTGCATGCGCGCGCGGGTACGCCTGGGCCATGCGCCGAGCATCCGTACGGAGGAGCTGCTGGCCGACCTCGCCGGCTTCAGCCCGACCTTCCTCCTGGCCATCCCGTACGTGCTGGAGAAGGTCTACAACACCGGCCGCGCGACCGCCGAGAAGATGGGCCGCGCCGCCTCCTTCGACCGGGCGGCCCGGGTGGCCCGCGGCTACGGCGAGGCGCTGGAGGCCCAGCAGCACGGCACGGGACCGGGACCGGGTGCGAAGCTCAAGGCGGCCCGCGCCCTCTACGACCCGCTCGTCTACCGCCGTATCCGCGCCGCCCTCGGCGGGAAGGTCCGCCAGGTGGTCTGCGGCGGCTCCCCGCTCGGGCGCCGACTCGCCTCCTTCTACGCCGGCGCGGGCATCCAGGTCTTCGAGGGCTACGGCCTGACCGAGTCGACGGCCGCCGCGACCCTCACCTACCCGCACCGGCCGCGCCTCGGCACGGTCGGCTGGCCGCTGCCCGGCACGCGTGTCCGGATCGCCCAGGACGGCGAGATCCTGCTCAGCGGGGAGCAGGTGTTCCGCGGCTACTGGGATCCGCAGGCCGGCGGGGTGGTCCCGGCCGACCAGGAGGGCTGGTTCGCCACCGGTGACCTGGGCGAGCTGGACGACGACGGCTACCTCACCATCACCGGCCGCAAGAAGGACATCCTCGTCACCACCAGCGGCAAGAACGTGGCGCCCGCGCCGCTGGAGGACTGGCTGCGGGCCCATCCCTTGATCAATCAGTGCGTGGTCGTAGGCGACAATCGCCCCTACATCACTGCCCTGTTGACGCTCGATGCCGAGGGCATGGCCCACTGGTGCCGGATGACCGCCAAGTCGGACGTCCCGGTCGCCACGCTGGTCACCGACCCCGACCTCCTCGCCGTCCTCCAGCGCGCCGTCGACGACGCCAACCGCCTCGTCTCCCGGGCCGAGTCCATCCGCCGCTTCACCGTGCTGCCCCTGAACTTCACGGAGACGGCGGGTCATCTGACCCCGACGATGAAGCTCCGCAGGGCGGTGGTCACACGGGAGTTCGCCCGGGAGATCGACGAGCTGTACGCGGAGTAGGCCCCCGGCCGGGTTTCCTTCGCCCCCGCCGCCCCTACCCGTCCCGTCCCTGGGGGCTGCCGCCCCCAGCCCCCCGCATCGCGCTGCCGCGCTCGTCCTCAAACGCCGGACGGG
>NZ_JBITFQ010000063.1:0-7723 GCF_044456225.1 Streptomyces sp. NPDC050988
GGCCGGTGGACCCGACGGATCCCGGCCCGGGGGGGGGGGGGGGGGGGGCGGGGGGGGGGGGGGGCCCCCCCCCCGGGGGGGGGGGGGGGGGGGGGGGGGGGGGTGGGGGGGGGGGGGTGGCCGGGGGGGGGGGGGGGGAACCGGCCTGCGGCCTCGTCCTCAAACGCCGGACAGGCTGAAGGACCAGACGCCGGACCAGCTGAAAGATCAGGCACCAGGCCAGCCCAGCACCTCAAACACCAAGCCAGCCCAAGCCCCAAGCCCCAGCCCCGACCCCCAACCCCCAGCCCCAACCCCAGCCCCAACCCCAACTCCAACCCCCAGCCCCGCTAGAACATCTCCCCCAAAACCCGCGCCGCCCTCTCCACATCCCCGAACCCCACGTACAACGGGGTGAAACCGAAACGCAGTACGTCCGGTTCGCGGAAGTCGCCGACGACGCCCCTGCCGATCAGGCGGCGCATGACGTTGCCCGCGTCGGCGCAGCGCAGGGCCACCTGGCTGCCGCGTTCCGTGTGGGCGGTGGGAGTCACCGACTCCACGGCGCCCTCGGGGACGTATGACTCGACGCATTCCAGGAAGAAGTCCGTCAGGGCGAGGGACTTGGTGCGGACCGCGTCGATCGATACGTCGTCCCAGACCTCCAGTGCCGCCTCCAGGGCGAGCATGGAGAGGATGTCGGGGGTGCCGACGCGGCCGCGGAGGGCGCCCGGGGCCGGGGTGAAGTCCGGGGTCATGCCGAAGGGGTCGGCGTGGGAGTTCCAGCCCGGGAGGGGTGAGTCGAAGCGCGGCTGGAGGGCCTCGCGGACGTAGAGGTACGCGGGTGAACCCGGGCCGCCGTTCAGGTACTTGTAGGTGCAGCCGACCGCCAGGTCCACGCCGTGTTCGTCGAGGCCCACCGGCAGGGCGCCCGCGCTGTGGCACAGGTCCCAGATCGCGACCGCTCCCACCGCGTGGATCGATGACGTCAGGGACGGCAGGTCGTGCAGGCGGCCCGTGCGGTAGTCGACGTGGTTCAGCAGCACCGCCGCCGTACGCTCGCTCAGGGCGCCCGGCACCTCGTCCGGCGTCACCGGGCGCAGCGTGCAGCCCGTGAGGCGGGCGGCCGACGCCGCGATGTAGCCGTCCGTGGGGAACGTCGTCGCGTCCACCAGCACCTCGTCCCGGCCGCCCGGCCCCGGCCGACCAGCGTGCCCTTCGTCGTCACCCTTCTCGGCTGCCAGCCGTACCGCTCCCACAACCGCCTTGAAAACGTTGACACTTGTGGAGTCGCCGACGACGATCTGGCCGGGCGCCGCGCCCACCAGCGGAGCGATCCGGTCGCCGATCCGTTCCGGCGCGGTCCACCAGCCGCTCTCGTCCCAGGACCGGATCCGCAGCGAACCCCACTGCCGGCGTACGACGTCCTCGACGCGTCCGGGGACCGAGCGCGGCAGCGCGCCCAGGGAGTTCCCGTCCAGGTACACCGTGTCGTCGAGGACGAACTGGGCGCGCAGCCCGGCCAGTTCGTCCGTCGCGTCCAGTTTCTCGGCCTTCAGCCGCACCGCGGTCTCCGATGGCTCAGACATGGGACCGCGCCGTCCACAGCTCGGGGAACACGTTCTTCCGCGCCCGCTTCTCCAGCCAGGCCACCCCTGCGGAACCGCCCGTGCCGGTCTTCGACCCCATGGCGCGCCGGGTGGCCACCAGGTGGTCGTTGCGCCAGCGCCACACCAGCTCGGCGACATCGGTCAACGCCTCGCCGAGCCGGGCGAGTTCGGCACTCTCGTCGCCCGCGTACAGGTCGGTCCAGACCGTCTCGACCTCGGGCGACGGGTCGTAGCGGAGGGACACGTCACGGTCGACGACGGAGGACGGAATCGCGTGGCCGCGCCTCGCGAGCAGCCTCAACACCTCGTCGTACAGGCTCGGTTCGTGCAAGGCCTTCTCCAGCTCGGCGTGCACGCGGGGCGCTCCCCGGTGCGGCACGAGCATGGACGAGGACTTCTCGCCGAGCAGGAACTCCATGCGGCGGTACATCGCCGACTGGAAGCCGGAGCCCTCGCCGAGGGCGCTGCGGTACGAGTTGAACTGGGCCGGAGTGAGCTGGCCGAGGGGCTTCCAGGAGGCGTTCAGCGCCTCCAGTTCCCGTACCGACCGCTTCAGGGCCGCCACCGCGACCGGCACCCGGTCCTCGCGCAGCGCCTTCGCCGCGGTCTCCCACTCGTGGACGATGACGGTGAACCACAGCTCCATGACCTGGGTGGTCACCAGGAAGACCATCTCTCCGGGATCGTCGGAGAGGGTGTGCTGGAGGTGGGTGAGGACGTCCGCCTGGACGTAGTCCTCGTACGGGGTCGTGCCCTGGAAGTCGAGATGCGGGGTCTCGGGCTCCGAAGCCTCTTGGGGCTGAGCCTGGTGGGACATCGCTGTCTCCTGTTGTGTACTCCGGGTAGCGGTCCGCCCCTGCCGAATTCGACACGGTGGCCCCGGTCCCCACCGGCATCCTCCACAATCGTGCCCCGAATCCGCAAGGTCCGCCTGGTCACACCAGGCGGACCTGCACAAACGCGACCGTTGAGGGCCGGTCACGGGCCCTGCCGGCTCAGCCGAGGGTCTGGGCCGCCGCCGGGGAGGAGTCCTTCAGGAACTGCGAGCAGCGCTCGTACTCCTCCTGCTCGCCGATCGCCTGCGCGGCGCGGGCGAGGCCGTGCAGGGCGCGCAGGAAGCCGCGGTTCGGCTCGTGCTCCCAGGGCACCGGGCCGTGGCCCTTCCAGCCGTTGCGCCGCAGGGAGTCCAGACCGCGGTGGTAGCCGGTACGGGCGTACGCGTACGACTCGACGACGCTGCCGCGCTCGTACGCCTCGTCGGCCAGCTGGGCCCAGGCGAGCGAGGAGGTGGGGTACTTGGCGGCGACGTCGGCGGGCGGCGTGCCGTTCGCCAGGAGCTCGCGCGGCTCCGGGTCGTCGGGCAGGTGGGTCGGGGGCGGTCCCCCGAGGAGGTTCTCGTTGATGGCCATGGGTTCCAGTTTGCCTGGCCCTGACTCCCGCGCGCGCACCTCGGGCCCGCTTTACTCCCCCGGCGAACGCGCCGCCCACTCACCGCACCCACGTGAGGCGTACCCGCGCCCGGCCCGGCCCCTCCAGAAGCCACGCGACGGGCCCGTCCAAGCCGGACGCCACGCGCCCGGCCCATCCACTCCAGGCGCCCCGCGCCCGGCCCCTCCACGCCAGTCGATCCGCCCCAGTCGATCCACCCCAGCCGCTCCACTCCAGCCGCTCTACTCCGGCCGCTCTACTCCAGCCGTCCGCGCGACTGGTTCGGCTCCAGCGGCGGGGCCGTAACGCTGCCGTGGGTGAGACATTCCGGGCGCAGACAGCCCGGCGGAGGCTTCCGTACGGTCGCGTAGGCGATCACCGCGCCCACGACCAGGACGCCCGCGCACAGAGGCATCGCCCGCCGGAACGCGTCGTCGAAGGCGTCCGCCGACCGGTACGCCTCCTCGCTCATCCCGGCGAGCAGCGGCAGCGCGGCCACGGCGACGAGGCCGGCCGCGCGGGCCGCCGCGTTGTTGATGCCGCTGGCCAGGCCCGCCCGGCCGGTGTCCACGGAGGCGAGCACGGTCGCGGTGAGAGGCGCGACCAGCGTCACCATGCCGAGGCCGAGCACCAGGATGGCGGGCAGCACGTCGCGCACGTACGAGGCGTCGGTGCCCACCCGCAGCATCAGCAGCATCCCGGCCGCGCACAGCAGCGGGCCCACGGTGAGCGGGATGCGCGGGCCGATGCGCTGGGCGAGTTCGCCGGAGCGGGCCGACAGAAACAGCATCAGGACCGTCGTCGGCAACAGGGCCGTGCCGGCGCCCAGGGCCGAGTACCCGGCCACGACCTGGAGCTGGAGCGCGGAGAGGAAGAAGAAGCCGCTGAAGGCCGCGTACACGCACAAGGTGACGACGTTGATCGCCGTGAACTGGCGGGACGCGAAGATGTCGAGCGGCATCATCGGGTCGGCCCGCCGCCGCTCCACCATCACGAAGGCGACGCCCGCCGCGATCCCCGCGGCCGCCGTCACGGCGACGACGGGCCCCGATCCGGCGGGCGCCTCGATGAGGGCGTACGTCACCAGGGCCAGCGCCAGCGCGCCGAGGGCCGCGCCCAGCACGTCGAAGCCGCGCGCGTGGACCCGGTCGTCCTTCGACTCCGGTACGTGGCGCAGGGCGATCGGGGCGCAGAGCAGCGCGAGCGGGACGTTGAGGAGGAACACCCAGCGCCAGCCGGGGCCGTCCACCAGCCAGCCGCCCAGGAACGGGCCGACCGCCGCGCCGATACCGCCGAAGCCCGACCACAGTCCGACGGCCCGCGCCCGGTCGTCCGGGTGGAAGGACGCCTGGATCAGGGCGAGCGAACCGGGCGTGAGCAGCGCGCCGCCGATGCCCTGCAGCGCGCGGGCCGCGACGAGGACACCCGCGCTGGGCGCGAGCCCGCAGAGCAGCGACGCCGCCGCGAACCACACCACGCCGATGACGAACACCTTGCGGCGCCCGAAGCGGTCGCCGAGGGCTCCGCCCAGCAGGATCAGGCCGGCGAGGGTCAGCATGTACGCGTTGACGGTCCACTGGAGGCCCGCCAGGTCCGCGTCGAGATCGCGGCCGATCGTCGGCAGCGCGACGTTCACCACGGTCGAGTCCAGCATCGCCATGCTCGACCCGAGCACGGTGGTCAGCAGGATCCACTTCCCCGAGGGGCTGGACATCCTGACGGCCGGGGACTCCTTGGGCGGGGCAGCCATACACCGGAGCATACGGACATACGGCGGGGCCCGGCTCTCCGAAGGGAGAACCGGGCCCGAGCCGTACGAAACAGGGTTACTTGATCTTCGTGCCCGTGGAGCGCAGGTTGGCGCAGGCCTCCGTGACACGGGCGGCCATCGACGCCTCGGCGAGCTTGCCCCAGGTACGGGGGTCGTACGTCTTCTTGTTGCCGACCTCGCCGTCGACCTTCAGGACGCCGTCGTAGTTGCGGAACATGTGGTCCGCGACCGGGCGCGTGAACGCGTACTGCGTGTCCGTGTCCAGGTTCATCTTCACGACGCCGTTCTCCAGCGCGGTGGCGATCTCCTCGGCCGTGGAGCCGGAGCCGCCGTGGAAGACGAAGTCGAACGGGGACGGCTTGCCGTACTTGGCGCCGACGCCCTCGTTCAGCTCCTTCAGCAGCTCGGGGCGCAGGACGACGTTGCCCGGCTTGTAGACGCCGTGCACGTTGCCGAAGGACGCCGCCAGCAGGTAACGGCCCTTCTCGCCCAGGCCCAGGGCCTCGGCCGTACGGATGGCGTCGTCGACCGTCGTGTAGAGGGAGTCGTTGATCTCGTGCGAGACGCCGTCCTCCTCGCCGCCGGTCGGGGTGATCTCGACCTCAAGGATGATCTTCGCGGCGACGGCGCGGGCGAGCAGCTCCTGGCCGATGGCCAGGTTGTCGGCCAGGGTCTCCGCCGAGCCGTCCCACATGTGGGACTGGAACAGCGGGTTCTCGCCGCGGGCGACGCGCTCCTCGGAGACCGCGATCAGCGGGCGTACGTACCCGTCGAGCTTGTCCTTGGGGCAGTGGTCCGTGTGCAGGGCGACCGTGATGTCGTACTTCTTGGCGACGATGTGCGCGAACTCGGCCAGGGCGACCGAACCGGTCACCATGTCCTTGTTGTGCTGGCCGCCCAGGAACTCCGCACCACCGGTGGAGATCTGGATGATGCCGTCGCTCTCGGCCTCCGCGAAGCCGCGCAGCGCAGCGTGCAGGGTCTGGGACGAGGTGACGTTGATGGCCGGGTAGGCGAACTTGCCTGCCTTCGCCCGGTCGAGCATCTCGTTGTAGACCTCGGGGGTTGCGATCGGCATCTGTCCGCTCCTTGTTTATGTGCGGGTGGCGTTCTGCTGCTTACGGCCCTGACCTAGGGGGTGACGTCATCGTCGGCCCCATCTTTCCAGACTTGCCCGGATGCTCCGGCCCCCGTGCCCAGCCTGTGGACAACTCCCGGCGCGGGCTCGGACCGGGACTCTGACCGGGGAGGAGAGGGGGGATGGGACCGGGGCCCGGAACCGGGGTCAGTCCAGGCCCAGTTCGTCCTTCGAGTACGCGAAGAGGTACGGGACGCCCGCGCCTTCCTGGATCTTCTCGCCGGCACCGGTGGCGCGGTCGACGATGGTCGCGACGGCGACGACCTCGGCGCCGGCCTCGCGCACGGCCTCGACGGCGGTGAGCGGGGAGCCGCCGGTGGTGGAGGTGTCCTCGACGACGACCACGCGGCGGCCCGCGATCTCCGGGCCCTCCACGCGCCGCTGCATACCGTGCGCCTTGGCCGCCTTGCGCACGACGAAGGCGTCCAGGCGGCGGCCTCTCGCGGCGGCCGCGTGCAGCATGGCGCCGGCCACCGGGTCGGCGCCCATGGTGAGGCCGCCGACCGCGTCGAATTCGAGGTCCGCCGTCAGGTCGAGGAGCACCTGGCCGACCAGCGGGGCGGCCTCGCCGTCCAGGGTGACCCGCCGCAGGTCGACGTAGTAGTCCGCCTCCAGGCCCGAGGAGAGGGTCACCTTGCCGTGCACCACGGCCTTGTCCTTGATCTGCTGCAGCAGCTCGCCGCGTACGTCGTCACTCATGCGGGTCAGCTTAGAGGCGCCGCAGGGTCCGTCGCCCTGTCCGGACGTCCGTCGTCCGGTCGTCCGGTCAGAGGCGCCGCCAGGTCCAGGTGGTGGTGGCTTCGAGGGGATCGATGGGGGTGACCAGGCGGGGCAGGGTGTTGAGGCCGTTGGGCGGCCCGGTCTGCGGCTCCACGCAGACGGCGGCCTCCTGCTCGTCGTACACGACGACCCACTGCTCACGGCTCGCGACGTTCAGCTCCAGCTGCCCGGGCCAGGTGAGGGTGACGTCGACTCCGTCCGGCATCCCGAAGCAGTCGTCCCAGGGTCCGGGCTTCGGGTCGATACGGCGGCCGGTGGGCAGGTGGTCGTCGCCGCGCTCCTCCTGCCAGGCGGCGGTGAAGTCGACCTTCACGTCCTCGCCGCCGCCGAGGTTGCGGTTGAACCAGGGGTGCCAGCCGATCTGCGCCGGGAAGGAGTCTTCGTACGTCTCCACCGACATGGTCAGCGTCAGGGTGTCCGCGGTCAGGGCGACGACCTTGGTGACACGGCCGGTGTACGGCCAGGGGTCGACGAGGTCGTACGTGATCACGGCCTCGTTCTCGCTCCTGCGGGCCGTGTGCCAGGCGGCGTCCCGGGCGGTGCCGTGGATGGCGTGGGGTGGGGAGTTGAGGGGGAGCTGGTGGGGGGTGGCGCCGTTCAGGAAACGGCCGTCCCTGGTGCGGCCGCACCAGGGGACCATCGGGAAGCAGCCGAACTTCTTGCCCTGGCGGAGCAGTTCGACTCCGTCGACCTTCAGTCCGCCGATTCGTCCGCCGTTGCCGGGCTGGACGGTCACCTCCGCGTCGGCCGCGGTCAGCGTGATGTCTTCGTTACTCACGATGGAACCCTACGCGGCGCTCCGCGGGGTTGGGGGACTTGGGTCGTGGCTCGGCTGCGGGTGGGTGGGGGTTGGTCGCGCAGTTCCTCGCGCCCCTGGGTGGGTGGGGGGGCGATGTGGTGTGTCGGGTGCGAGTGCGTTGGGGCTGGTCGCGGGGGGGGCCCCCCCCCCCCAAAAAACGGGGGCGCCCCCCGCGTTTTTGTTTTGGGGGGGGGGGGGGGCGCGGCCCCCCCCCCCCC
>NZ_JBITFQ010000064.1:0-5767 GCF_044456225.1 Streptomyces sp. NPDC050988
GGGGCCCCCGCCACCACCGCGCCCCCGGGTTTGTGGGGGGGGGGGGGGCGCGCCCCCCCGGGGGGGGGGGGGGGCGGGCCGCGGGGGGGGCCCCCCCCCCCGGGCCAGAGATCGCGCAGCGACCAGCCCGCGGGGGTGAACCGCTGGGCCGACGGCCCCGATCGCCCGGCCCGCGCCCCGTCCGCCTCGGGGTGGAAGGACACCGGCAGCGGGGCGACGCCGGTTCGTCCCCACAGATGCCGCGGCAGCAGATGGACGATCACCACCGGCCCGTACGAGGCCAGCAGATGGACCTGCGCGGCCAGCCGCCCGTCGTGCCAGCCGCGGCCGACGCCGTCGGTGACGAACGCGATCAGGCGTCTGCCACCGGGCTCCAGCAGGGTGCGCAGGCCGGTGCGGCCGCCTCCGGCCGACATCGGCATGGTCTCCGCGGTGTCGGGGTCCAGCCGGCGCACGGTGACCGACCGGAAGGCGCCGAATCGGGCGGCGGCCCGGCTCATCTCGCGCATCAGCGGGGTCCACAGCTTCATGGAGGGCCCGGTGTCGCACACCAGCGCCACGTCGTAGTACGGCTCCTCGGCGGCCTCGACCATCGGCACGACCATGCCGGTCGCCGCCGCCCACTCTGCGGTCGACTCCTCGTCCACGACGGTCCGTACCGGCGAGGGGCGGGTGCGCCGCAGCGGGCGCAGGGCGTTGGCCAGCCCCACGCCGTCGGGCAGCCACCGGGCCGGAAGCGGCGCCGCGACACGGCTGGAGACCCCGCCCATCTCGGCGATCGCGGGTTCGGCGGCGCGCAGCCACAGCCCCAGGTCGTCCCGCCCGGTGAAGCCGGGCGGCCGGAGCAGGTCGTCCGGCGGGGGGGGCCCGCTCCCGCCGGACACCGGGTCCCCGACGGCCGGGAGCTCGCCCATGACGTCGCCCGCCGGGCCGACGGCAGCCCGCTCCCGGTCCGAACGCCGGTCCGTCGGCGGTGTGTTCTCCGCCGGCAGCCGCGCGGCCAGCCAGGCGATGTCGAGGACCTCTCCCAGACCGACCTGGGCATCGCAGTTCAGCAGGGCCCTCGCGACCTCAGGGTCCACCGCGTCACGCTCCGGAGAGCGGGTGGAACACCGCGCTCGCGATGGTCTCCATGTCCTCCGGCCCCAACTGGGCCGTGAGCCTGAGGCGTACGGCGTTGATCAACTGGTCCGGCGAGAGCTGACGGCCGTCGGCGGTCAGCCTGTCGTAGCGCTCCAGGACGTCCTCGACCTCGGACAGGTCCTGCATCTCCGGCACATGGGACCGGAGGATCTCGTGCAGGCGGCCTCCCTCGGGGCGCTTGAGGGTCAGGAAGAGGCATCGGCGGCGGAAGGCCGGCGGGAACTCCCGGTCGCCGTTGCTGGTGAGGACGACGACGGGGAACTGCGCGCACCGGACCCGTCCGTTGTGCACGGGCACCGGGTCGTCGCCGTCCCAACCGAGCACACGGACCGGTGAGTCGGGGATCCGGCGCAGCTCGGGGATCTCGTAGCTCCCTGTCTCGAAGACGTGCAGCAGGTCGTTGGGCAGGTCCACGTCGCTCTTGTCGATCTCGTCGATCAGCAGGACCCGGGGCCGGCGCCTGGGCAGTAACGCGTCCCCCAGCGCACCGAGCCTGATGTACCGTCCGATGTCGTCGTGGCCGCCCTTGGGCTTGACACCCCTGCGGTTCAGGGGCGAGCCGTTGCGCAGGTTCATGTCGTGCAGCCGGCCCAGCACGTCGTAGCCGTAGAGCCCCTCGCGCAGGGTCGAGCGGCTGGTGACGCCCCACCTCAGCACCGGCCCCAGACCGAGCTCCCGGGCGATGGAGGAGGCCAGGGTCGTCTTCCCCGTGCCGGGCGGACCGGTGACGAGCAGGGGGCGCCGCAGATGGATGGCGGCGTTCACCAGGTCGTGCACCTCACGGTCGCCGCGGTAGGCGACCGCCACCCGGTCGTCCCACGACTGCTCGTTCTCGGTCGAGGGCGGTGGCACCGGCAGGCCGATGTGGTCCGGGTCCCGCTCGCGCAGCCGTGCCTCGTCCTCCGGGGCCACGATCGTGGGCAGGCCGAACGAGCGCCAGGGCGGGGGTTCCGGAATGTCGGGGGCCGCCTCGTCCGCGGTCCGGGGCGCCCCCCGGTGTCCGCGATAGACCCACCAGCCGGGAGCCTCCGAGGAGACGCCAGGGCCTTGCGTCATCTGCACTTCCCTTCTGCTCACCGGGCCGTCGTCCGGGTCACGGCATGGCCACCGCGGTCCGGACCAAAGGAGAACGACGCGGGTCGTCGAAGAGCACGACCATGTCCCGGAACACCTCGGCCTCGTCGCCCCCTTTGCAGCGGAGGCCGAAGATGATCTCGGGCACGTCGTGCAGGGGGCGGCCTTCGAGTTGCCGGAGCAGGCTGTCCCGCACCAGCGCCCCGTCGCAGAGCGCACTGCCGTCACCGCCGCGTACGCAACTGTCGGCCGTGGACCGGTCGGGCCAGATGGCCAGTACGGCACCGTTGTTGAGGGCCGTGCCGACGATGTCGAAGGACGTGCTGTCGTCCAGGGAGCGGGACAGCACGATGCCCGCGTGCACGTCCGCCGCCTCGTTCGTGGTGAAAGCGTGTTCCACGGCGTCGGCCTGCTCCGTGCGCCGCTCGCCCCCGGGTGCGCACACGACCGCGCAATCCCGCCACTCCAGGCGCGCCGCGGGGACGGCGTCGAGTAGCACGGCCCGGCGCTCCCAGCTGAGAGTCTGTGGGCCCCTGCGGTGCCGCCAGCGGTCGCGCAGGACCACCGGGGCGTTGTCGCCCAGCAACGGCGCCTTGCCGCTCGGAACGGTGAAGCTCGGCATCGTGTCGAAGCGGTGGCCGAACAGGTCCCGGTCGACGATGAACTCGACCCAGGCGCCCTGCAGCGCCGAGCGGACCTTGGCATGGGCCCCGTCGTAGATCTGCTCGACGAGGGTGGCGAACTCGTCCTTGCGCCAGCTCCGTTGCGCAACGTCGATCCGCAGGCGTTTGTGCCCGGTGTAGAACCACGCCTGGGCGTGGTAGCTCGGCTCGGGGCGGTTCCCGGCGGGTACGGCCGCGCTGCCGCGGGTGATCTCGTCCAGCCGTTCCAGGTCGATGACCAGATGGGCCCGCGGAGGGGCCGGCGTTCGGTGCGCCGCTTTGCGGGGCAGCGGTGTCAGCCCCTTGTCGGCGGCCCAGGAGCCGTACCAGGCGTGGATGTCGTCCCGCAGGCGTTCGATCCTGGCCAGGACGGCGCAGAGTCCCGTGATGCAGTGGCCGCCGTCCTCCCGGTGGGGCAGCCGCGTCACCCGCACCGCCATCTCCGGCAGGGTCAGGTCGTCGTCCGGCATACGGGGCCCGGAGGCGTGCAGCCAGTCCCACACTTCACCCTCCTCCTGCGCGGTCAGGCAGGCCTGGGTCAGGAGCGTGCGCAGCCTTTCCGCCTGGAGGTGGGTGACCGCCGCGCCGGGCCGGAAGTCCTTGTCGACGAGGAGCCGGCCCCGGCGGGAGATCCAGTAGTGGGTGGGTATCTGGCCGTAGTCGGGGTCCTCCTGCTCGTACGCCGTCTGGAAGCGCGTTTCGAGGCGCACGGCGGCCTCCTCGATGGGCCCGAGTTCCAGCCGGTCGCCCGGCGGCAGCGTCTCCACGGCTTCGATGAGCCGGCGTGTGAAGACTCCGCCCCGCTCGTCGAAGAGCGCCTGCTCGCCGTGGCGGGCGCCGTACAGCACGAGTCCGTCCCAGTCCGGGTGTTGTACGACCCCCGCGGCGGTGACCAGCGTCTGGGCGCCGGCGTCACCGGTGGACGCCGAGTCGCCCTCCCGACAGGCGTCGATCACGAACAGCCGCCGTCTCGGCCGGCCCGGGCCGGCCATACGGGCCTGTAGGTCCTCCAGTTCGACGTAGCCGCTGTGGGACACGTACAGCCGGTGGCGGCCATTGTCCCTGGCGATCGCGCCGTGTCCGAGCCAGTAGAGGACGAAGGCGTCCTCCTCCCCCAGTTCGTCCAGGGGGCCCGGCCGGAGCAGGAAGTCGGACAGCACACCGAGTTCGGCCCGTGCCAGGTCCGCCGTGTCGGCCCAGGGCTCGTCGGGCAGCCCGGCGGCGTTGGTCAGGACGGTCACGGAGCAGGGTTCCCCGACGTGGTTCACCAGCCAGGAGACGAAGCGGGCGCCGGCGGCCGCCGAGCCGGGCAACTCCCGCAGTGACGAGCCCTCGTACGTCTCCGGACACACCACCAGAGCGCGTACCGCCATCGCTCAGCACTCCTCGACGGCCGTGCGGACGGCCTCGTACACCCGCGGGGTGGTCCAGTAGGCGCCGTGCGCCCGGGGGAAGGGCTCCCGGGTGTCGACCTCGACGTCCTCGACCCGGCCTTCGAAGTGGTCCTCCGCGGGAAAGGCCAGCAGGTCCTCCCGGTCGACCACGTTCACCCAGCGGGCCCGGAAGTGTTCGGGCAGTGGCGCGCCGAGGCGGTGGGTGGTCAGCGCGTCCAGGCCGTAGAGGTACGGAACTTGGCTGCCGACGGTCACCAGGAGCCGTACGTTCGGCAGGTCGTGGGCCACCAGGCTCTCGAAGCACGCCACTCCGCCGAGGCTGTGCCCGAGCAGGGCCACCGGTCCGGGGATCTCCCTGATCCGCTCGGCCAGGAAGGTCCGCAGGGGCTTGCCGCGGGCCTGGTAGAGCAGGATGTCGCCGAGGGCGGGCGTCGCCCGGGCGAGGAGCCGTTCGCGGTGGCGTCGGACGACCGGGCGAGCCATGTGCTGGGCCGTCGACCAGGCGACGGCGCGGGTCCTGTCGCCCAGACCGCCCAGGGGCGCGGCCCCCAGACACTTCTCGACGGCCCGCCACAGCTCGTCGCGTTCCGCCGCGGACACGAGCACCGCGCCGCCGTCCTTCTCACGCACCCGAATATGGACGGACGTCAGACAGCGGGCAACCAGGTCGTGCGATCTCCTGACTGCGAGAAAAGGGAGGGCTGCCACGAATTCCCTGTTCCGTAGCACTTCCGCCACGGACTCTCGCAAGTGATCCGCTGATTCACCGGGAAGCAGTTTCTCGACCGTCGGTTCCTCGGGCAGATTCCGGATACGCGAACGCAGGGTTTCCAGGGTCCTCGGCGAAATGGCGGAGGCGTCACCGGACACCGTCGGCACCGCCAGCCGGATTTCGAACAACGGGTCGTCGTGCAGCCGGGCCCACACCGCCCGTTCCGCGTCGGACCAGTCCGTTCCCGCCCCGTCCGGGAACGGCGAACCGGTGTCGTCCTCCTCCGCGGGCCCGCTCGTGGACGCGACGCCGAGTACGTCACCCCAGGAGCATGTTTCCAGCGACGTGTCCGGAAGGGCCTTGCGGAAACCGTCCCCCATACGGTCGAGTGCTTCCTTTTCACGCTTCGACCGAACGCCCGTTCCATGGACAAACAGAATCGTAGTCAATTTTCCCCCAACCCCCGCGCCGCGGTAAAGAGCACCGCGACGGACGCCAACGGTAGCGTGATGCGGGAGCGTGCGGCCCGGGCTCGGTCAATTCACCTGCGGTGCCAGGGAAAGTGACTAATCGCAAACAGAACCGGCCCGAGATCGATCAGGAATCGGCGCGCACCGGTCGCGGCGGCGATCCCGTAGGGCGGGCCTTCCGTCTCCGCCTCAAGCCGGCCGCACCAACCCCATGTCATAAGACGTCATCTCATTTGGATCGGTAGCCTGTCGATCGTGGTTTCGATCGTTGAGCGGCTGGTGCCGGATGAGTTGTGGGAGTTGTTCCAGCGC
>NZ_JBITFQ010000065.1:0-5018 GCF_044456225.1 Streptomyces sp. NPDC050988
CCGTCCGCAGTCGCCCGCTGCCTTTCCTCGCCCCCGCCGCCCCTCCCCGTCCCGTCCCTGGGGGCTGCCGCCCCCAGCCCCCCGCATCGCGCTGCCGCGCTCGTCCTCAAACGCCGGACGGGCTGGGTGGGTGGGGGCTTGCGGGGTGTGTTGTTGGGTGCGGGTTCGTTGTGGCTGATCGCGCAGTTCCCCGCGCCCCTAAAGACCTCTAGGGGCGCGGGGAACTGCGCAATCTTTTGGGGGTTCGGGGGCGGAGCCCCTGAGTAATGACGGGAATGGGTAGGGGCGGCGGGGGCGAGAAAACCCGGCCCAGGGTGTCACTACCCTGGGCCGCATGCCGCAGGACCCCTCGGTGGCGGTCTTCTACGACCGGCTCGCCCCGGACTACCACCTGATCTTCCCGGACTGGGACGCCTCGATGGCCCGCCAGGGCCGGGCCCTGGACGCGCTCATCCGCACCCACCGGGCAGCCCCGCACGCCCCCGAGGCCCTCGACATCCTCGACTGCTCCTGCGGAATCGGCACCCAGGCCATCCCCCTGCCCCGCCACGGCCACCGGGTCACCGCCACGGACATCAGCCCCGCGGCGGTCGCCCGCGCGGCACGGGAGGCTGTCGCGAGAGGGGCCCGACTGTCCACGGCGGTGGCGGACATGAGGAGCCTCCCGTTCGCCGACGCGCGCTTCGACGTCGTCGTGTGCGCCGACAACTCCCTTCCCCACCTGCTCACGGAGGACGACGTCCACCGGGCCCTCACGGAGATGCGCCGCGTCCTGCGCCCCACCGGTCTGCTCGTCCTCAGCACCCGCCCGTACGACGAGATCCGCCGCGACCGCCCGACCTCGACTCCGCCCCAGCTCGGCCCGGCCGCACCCCACGCCCGAACCGTCACGTTCCAGCTCTGGCACTGGCACGACGACGGCGAGCGCTACGACTTGGAGCACTTCCAGCTCGTACCGGAGGAACCACCGGAGGAAGCACCGAAGGGATCGCCGACGGGCCTGCCGGAGCGCGAGAACTGGGACGTTCGTGTGCGGCGCACCACCTACTGGGCCCTCACCCGGCGGCAGCTGACCGGCTTCGCGACCGCCGCCGGCTTCACGGAACCCACCTGGCACACCCCCGAGGAGACGGGCTTCTTCCAGCCCGTCCTCACGGCCGGCACCACAGAGAGCGGCGCCCCCAAGCACCCCTCACCCTGAGAACTGCTTCCGCTTCGCTTTCAGCAACAACTCTCGCAGCGGTCGCCGCGCTGGACGTGTCAAAGGCAGGAGCCCCGACACCTGGCGGTGTAGGGGCTCCTTGGGTACTTCTCTCGGTTCCGGATCAGAGTATTGGGCTCATGGAGCCAAGACTCGGCCGAAGGATCAGACGGGGGTGACGTTCTCCGCCTGCGGGCCCTTCGGACCCTGGGTCACGTCGAAGGTAACCGCCTGGTTCTCTTCGAGAGAGCGGAATCCGCTCGCGTTGATCGCGGAGTAGTGGACGAAGACGTCCGGGCCGCCGCCTTCCTGGGCGATGAAACCAAAGCCCTTTTCAGCGTTGAACCACTTCACGGTTCCGGTAGCCATAAGCCCTCCTTGGGCCCAAAGGGTTGCCCTGCTCCAGAACCTGCAAGGTGTAAACAAAAGCTTGTAAACAACTGCATTCGTCTGAAAACGACGAGAGCCCGCGGTCACATGCTCCGCAGGCTCTGTACTGCAAGGGAAACCAAACTGCAACTTGCGACGAGCCTACCCACGAGGGCAGCCGAAAGCAATAGAGGGCAAGATCACGTCACCCGGAAGTTTGGCGGGGTCGCCCGATGGGTTGACGTAGCGGTGTCACTTGGCGTCACAGGGGTTGACAGGGGCGGGGTAGATCCTTCCGGAACCCGCTCGGGACCCTGAAGGCTGCACCGTACCCCATGGGCGCTAGCCTCGCGATGTGGACAATTCTCCCGAGTCTCCCGAGGGGCGTCCCGACGCCCGCCCGTCCAGGCCGCGCGTCGGCCACATTCAGTTCCTGAACTGCCTGCCCCTCTACTGGGGGCTCGCGAGAACGGGCACGCTGCTCGACTTCGAGCTCACCAAGGACACCCCGGAGAAGCTCAGCGAGCGGCTGGTGCGGGGCGAGCTGGACATCGGCCCGATCACCCTCGTCGAGTTCCTCCGGCACGCCGACGAACTGGTCGCCTTCCCCGACATCGCGGTCGGCTGCGACGGTCCGGTGATGTCCTGCGTACTGGTCTCCCAGGTCCCGCTGGACCAGCTGGACGGCGCCCGCGTCGCCCTCGGCTCGACCTCCCGTACGTCCGTACGTCTCGCGCAGCTCCTGCTGGCGGAGCGGTACGGCGTCACGCCGTCCTACTACACGTGCCCGCCCGACCTCAGCCTGATGATGCAGGAGGCCGACGCGGCGGTCCTGATCGGCGACGCCGCCCTGCGCGCCAACCTCCTCGACGGCCCGCGCTACGGCCTCCAGGTGCACGACCTGGGCGCGCTGTGGAAGGAGTGGACGGGTCTGCCGTTCGTCTTCGCGGTCTGGGCCGCCCGGCGCGACTACCTGGAGCGCGAGCCCGCCCTCACGCGCCAGGTCCACGAGGCATTCCTCTCCTCCCGGGACCTCTCCCTGGAGGAGGTCGGCAAGGTCGCCGAGCAGGCGGCCCGCTGGGAGGCCTTCGACGAGAGCGTCCTGGAGCGCTACTTCACGACCCTCGACTTCCGCTTCGGGGGGCCGCAGCTGGAAGCGGTCACCGAGTTCGCGCGGCGGGTGGGGCCGACGACCGGGTTCGCGGCGGACGTGAAGGTGGATCTGCTGCGGCCGTAGCAGCCGTAGTGGATCTGTTGCAGCCGTAGGGAAGGTCACCGGCTCACGGCACGGCATTACCCTGCTGGACAGGGGCGGCACGGCGGAACGGTGCGGCACCTACGGGGACGGGGTGGACGGGGCAATGGAACACGGGGGAGGTGCGGGCACCATGCAACCGCTCGGAGTCGATGAACCCACCGTCGTGGGGCCCTACCGGCTGCTGGGCCGGCTCGGCTCGGGCGGGATGGGCCGTGTCTATCTGGGCCGCAGCGCGGGCGGCCGTACCGTCGCGGTCAAGATCGTGCACCCGCACTTCGCGCTCGACGAGGAGTTCCGGGCCCGTTTCCGCCGGGAGGTGGAGGCGGCGCGGCGGGTGGGCGGCGCGTACACGGCACCCGTGCTGGACGCCGGCCCCGACGCGCCCGTCCCGTGGGTGGCGACGGCCTACGCGGCCGGCCCCTCCCTCTCCGCGGCGGTCGCGGACGCGGGACCGCTCCCGGACCATTCCGTACGGGTCCTCGGCGCCGGACTCGCCGAGGCGCTGTCGGCGGTGCACGGCCTGGACCTCGTCCACCGTGACGTCAAGCCGTCGAACGTCCTGCTGACCCTCGACGGCCCCCTCCTCATCGACTTCGGCATCGCCCGCGCGACGGACGGCACGGCCTCCCTGACCTCGACCGGCGTCTCCGTCGGCTCGCCCGGCTACATGTCGCCCGAGCAGATCCTCGGCAAGGGCGTCACGGGTGCGGCGGACGTCTTCTCGCTGGGTGCGGTCCTTGCGTACGCGGCGACGGGCTCGTCCCCCTTTCCCGGTGACTCCTCGGCCGCGCTCCTCTACAAGGTGGTCCATGAGGAGCCCGAACTGGGCGCGCTGTCGGGCGACTTGAGGGACGTGGTGGCCGACTGCCTCTCGAGGGACCCGGCCGCACGCCCCACCCCGGCCGCCCTCGCCTCCCGCCTCGCCGCGGAGGGCGCGGCGCGACTGGTGACGGCCGGATGGCTGCCGGGACCGCTGGTGGAACAGGTCAGCCGCAGCGCGGTCCAGCTCCTGAACCTGGAGGCGGCGGACGTGACGCCGTCGGGGGTGGTGGGCTTCAGCAGCCCTTCGGTGGGCGACTCCACCAACGGATCGGCGCCGGCGGAAGGTCCCCGAGCGGAGCCGGCGGATGGGCCCCGAGCGGCGGGGGCGGACGAGCCCCGGGCGGCGGTGGCGGATGGGTCCCGGGCGACACCGCCCCCGGCCCCTACCTCGGCCGACTCCGCACCTCCCGCAGGCGTGTTCGGCCCCCCGGACCCGTCGTACGCGCCCTACGCACCCCATACGCCGCCGCACGCACCGCACGCACCGCAGGGGCAGCTGTCCGGCCCCCCGACCCACGTCCCGGAACCACGCGACGCGGCGGCTGGCCCGGACACCTCCCCGGGGAAGGTGTCCGTCAGCGTGGCCGCGACCTCCGTACCGACCGCCAACGGGCGGGGCCGCAAGCTGAGTTGCACGGTGGCGCTCGCGGTGGCGGGAGCGCTGGCGGCGGTGGTGATCGGCGGGGCGTTCGTGGGCGACCTGCTGCCGGGCGGGGACAACGACAGCGACAGCGGCAGTGACGCGGGCGGCCCGGCCAACTCCCAGCCCGCGGCCACCCCGGGCGCGCCCACACCGAGCGCCTCCGGCACGGCCGGCGGCGACCTCTCCGCCGTCCCCAGCTCCTACCTCGGCACCTGGGAGGGCGACGGCTTCGCCCTCGACGGCAAGCTCCCCATGGGCACGTTCCGCGTCACCGTCCGTCAGGCCGAGCCGGGCGACCAGCTCGGCACCTTCCGTCAGACCGACCTCATCGGCGGCACCTGCGACACCGACCTCATCCTCAAAAAGGTCACCCCCAAGCAACTCATCGCCACCAGCATCTCCAAGCCGTCCACCACGTCCGAGTGCACGACCGGACGTCACGAGGTCCGTCTGGTCCCGGTAGGCGAGGACCTCCGGTACGAGACGGACAACGCGGACGCGGGGGATCCGGTGGCCCGGATGTCGAAGGTCGAGTGAGCCGCTGAGCTGCTGAGCCCCTGAGCCGCATGATCGGCGGTGACGGCGGTGTCGGCGTGAGCGTCGGATCGGGCGGGGGGGGGGGGGGGGGGGGCCCCGCCCCCCCCCCCCCCCCCCCCCCCCCCCCCGCGCGCGCCGCCCCCCCCCCCCCCCCCCCCCCCCCCCCCCCCCCCCCCCCCCCCCCCCCC
>NZ_JBITFQ010000066.1:0-3362 GCF_044456225.1 Streptomyces sp. NPDC050988
CGAGCCCGGACGGGTGCGGGCGCCGGGCCTCGGTGGCGCGGACGGCGGCGTGGGGGGGGGGGGGCGGCGGGCCCCCCCCCCCCGGGGGGCCGCGCCCCCCCCCCCCCCCCCGCGCCCGCCCCCCCCCCCCCCCCCCCCCCCCCCCCCCCCCCCCCGCAGCGAACCCACCGGCTCAGACACCCCGTGTCACTCGACGATCCCCGCGGCCCGCGCCGCCGACAGCCACCGTGGGAACTCACCGAGCAACCGGTCGTACAGCTCACCGTCGGAGACACCCCGGCGGGGGTCCGAACCGGCGTGGAAGAACCCGGCGTTGTCCACGACCCGCTTCCCCGGAACGGCCAGGTCGTCGAGCCTGCGCAGGAAGTCGAACTGTTTGCTGGACGGGTCCCCGAAGCCGATGAACTGCCAGAACAACGGCAGCTTCGCGGACTTGCACAGGTACCGCTCCGCGGCGAGCTTGTTGATCGGGCCGCCGTCGGTCTGGAAGACCACGAGGGCGGGGTCCTTGGAGCCGCTGTCGAGGTAGTGGTCGATGACGGCGTCCATCGCGAGGTGGTAGCTGGTCTTGCCCATGTGTCCGAGCCCGGCCACGATCCGCTCCACACGCCCCGCGTGACTGTCGAGCGCGATGTCGGTCACGGCGTCGACGTCCGTGGAGAAGAAGACGACAGGCACGGTCCCGTCGTCGTCGAAGTGCGCGCTCAGACCGAGCACACGGTCGGCGAGCGCCTGCACGCTGCCGTCGGCGTAGTACGGCTTCATCGATCCCGAGTAGTCGACGACGAGATAGACGGCGGCCCGCTGCCCGCTCAGTCCGTGCTTGGTGAGGGAGACCCCCGCGCTTTTGTAGAGGCTGACCAGCGCGGGCGCGGTCTCCTCCACCTTGGTGAGGCTGATCCCGGCCATGCGGGCTCCTTCCGGCCATGATCCGACCGGGTGAGCCTAACCGGCCGCGCGCTCCCGGAACGCCGGCAGCTCGAAGAGCCGCCGGCGGGCCCCGTCACCCATCAACTCGACCAGCGGAAACACCAGTTCCCACAGATCCTCCTTCTCCACGCCGACGGCCAGCGCGTCGAGGTCGGGATCGGAGAGCGCTCCCGCGGCCTTCGCCACGATCCGCCGGGCGGTCGGCGGCAGCGCCGCCACCATCGGGAGGAACTCCGCCCACAGCCCGGTCGCCACGACCCCGCGGACGAGCCCGCCGAGCACCGCGCGGTCCCGCAGCGCGGGCAGCCTGGCGACGGCCCGCAGCTCGTCCTCGTCGAGCGCGGCCACGATCGGCAGGAGCGACTCCCACAGGTCCTGCTCGGCGGTGGTGCGGACGAGGGAGTCGAGCCGGGCCTCGGGCTGGGCGGCGGTGAGGGAGGCGATGCGGGCCCGCTGTTCGCCGGAGGTCATGCTCGCGACGGCCATGGCCTCCGGCCACAGTCCGCGGTCGGCGGCGGACGCGATGACCGACGACAGCCGCTCCTCGCCCAGCAGCTCGACGATGCGGCCGAGCCGTTCGGGATGGTCGATGACGAAGCCGGTGAGCAGCAGGGTCGTGTCGTCGAGCCGCGGCAGGATCCGCAGCAGCGCGGAGTCCCGCAGATGTCCGACGAACCGGCCCATCGTGAGGTGGTCGCGGCGGTCGGCGAGGACGAGGGCGATCCGTACGACGATGTCGTCGTCCAGTCTGCCCATGATCCCGGCGATCCGGCGCGGGTCGACGTGGTGGCAGCAGCGGGCCGTGAACTCGGGCGGGAGCCGCTCGATGATGTCGGAGGCGCGGCCCGGTTCGAGGCGTCCGGCGAGAGCGGCGGCGAGCTGCGGCCCGAGTGCCTTCTGCGAGATGGCGGCGGCGACGCCCGCGGGCAGCAGCCTGGTCTTCGCGGCGATGCGGTCGAGGATCCCGGGGGCGTCGTCGAAGAGCGCGGCGACGGATCTCTCGCGGAAGGCGCGCACGTCCTCGACGGGCAGCTCTTCGAGGAACGCCAGCCGCCGTGGTTCGACGTCCAGCAGGCGGGCGAGCTTGAGGATCTCGGCCCTGCTGCGCAGTGTGTCCATGCGGGAGGGGTCTCCTGGCTAACGGAGGAGCATCCGGCGGAGGGGTTCCCTGGTCAGGGCCGGTACGAGGGTCAGGGCGTCCTCGACGGCCTCGTTCAGCCCGGATGCCCGGCGCTCCCGTGCCCGGCGCAGTGCCAGCGTGAGGGTCCGGGCCTGTGTGTCGTCCAGTGATCCGAAGCTCTCCGGCGGTGGGGCGCCCAACTCCGCCCGCAGCAGCGCCAGTTCCTCCGCGCTCACAGGTCCTCCCCCGATGCTCACTGGTTTCTCCACCCGATGCGGCACGGCACTCCGGGCCGATCGTACTCTTTGCCCATGAAACGCGCTGGCCGTCTGATGTTCGTCGCCGTCCCTCTCGTCGCGGTGACGGTGTATGTCGCCGTGCCCGACCAGAAGGGCGACGACGGGCCCTCGGACGCCCGGAGCTCCTCCCCGTCGACCGCGTCCCCGTCGGCCTCCTCGGGGTCGGCCGCGGACCTGGACTCCCCGAAGATGAAGGAGCTGGCCCAGCGGATCGTGTCGAGCGCCGAGAACTCCAGCCTCGACTGGCGCGCCCAGTACGACTACATCGAGGACATAGGCGACGGCCGTGGCTACACCGCCGGGATCATCGGCTTCACCACCGGCACGCACGACCTGCTCACGCTGGTCGAGCTGTACACCGAATCGCATCCGGACAACGCCCTGGCCCGCTACCTGCCCGCTCTGCGCGCGGTGGACGGCTCCGACTCCCACGAGGGCCTGGACCCGGGCTTCACCGATGCCTGGAAGGAGGAGGCGCAGAAGGACGCCTTCAAGCGCGTCCAGGACTCCCAACGCGACCGTGTCTACTTCGGCCCGGCGGTCCGCCTCGCCAAGAGTGACGGCCTGGGCGCCCTCGGCCAGTTCATCTACTACGACGCCATGGTCATGCACGGCCCCGGCGACCCCGGCTTCCACGGCATCCGCGAGCGCGCCATGGCCGAGGCCGACACCCCGACGGAGGGCGGCGACGAGCAGAGCTACCTCGACATCTTCCTCGACACCCGCCGCGAGACCATGAAGTCCGAGAAACGCGACACGACCCGCGTGGACACGGCCCAGCGAAGGTTTTTGTACGACGGCAACCTGGGCCTCCGCACTCCGCTGGAGTGGAAGGTGTACGGGGTGACGTACAAGGTCGACTAACCACGTTTCCTCGCCCCCGCCGCCCCTACCCATTCCCGTCACTACTCAGGGGCTACGCCCCCGAACCCCCAAAAGATTGCGCAGTTCCCCGCGCCCCTTAGGTTTTTAGGGGCGCCGGGAACTGCGCGTCCCGCCCCCACCGGGCCCGC
>NZ_JBITFQ010000067.1:0-2998 GCF_044456225.1 Streptomyces sp. NPDC050988
CTCTGAGGTCAGATGGATGCTGCGGATGATTCGGGCCGCCGAACCAGGCAATTCTGCCAATGGCCCGGCCGGAGATCACATACCGAGTCGGGCGTACCGAGCTCGCCAAGACTCGACGCACAAAGATGGAACGCCTGGAAGATAGTGCTTCAGCTGGACGTTCGGTTGGGTGCCAATTTTCCAGCGTCCGCCGACCACTCATGGAGCTCTGGGAAAGGCCAGGATGAACAACTTCCTAAAGGCAATGAGCTCTTCAGCACGACACGCTCGTGATGACAGCTTCACTGGTGCCTGTAATCCTCACCCACATGCTTGTTGACCCCGCATAGAAGGAAAACGCGCTTCCGCCGTCCCAGTACCCTCGTACCGTGCAGCCGCGAAACACACGGAACCCGTCGACGTCGTAGTAGTGGTAATAGCTCGCTGAAGTCTGCCCGCGGAACAGGTACTTTCCGGCGTAGTAGCTTGTGTTACTCCACCCGTTCCGCATGCATGGGTGGCTATCGCCGTAGTCGAACCCTCCCGAGTTCCAGCAGTTTGTGATCGCAACACCGTTCCCGATGGAGTTTCCTCCAGCGCTGCTCGGGATGCGGACCACTCCACCGCAGTACGGGGTCGTACACGTGCCGGCCGATGCCGGGTTGGCAGCCGTGATCATGATCGCGGCTAGAGCTGCCGTCAGCAGCGCTACTAGCGTCTTACGGCCTTTCCTGACTGCTGGGTGAGTTCGACGAGTTATCAACCTGCTACACCTCTCCTCTACGGCGGTGGCGTCTTGGCACGGCTGCTTCACGGGTTTCCTGATCCTGATCACTGCACCTGCTTCTCTCCTGAGGTGGTCCCCTCCTGAGGTGGTCGACGGGCAGCCTTGCGGACCGGCGTCGGCACCGCCAAGAGGCTCAGGACGATCTGGGACACTGGGACATCACACCCGCGCCGACCTGCGAGGAACGACCGCGCTGGGACGCACCTGACCACCAGGGGCGACCGGGTGCACCACCTCGCGGCCCTCACGGGCCCGTCGTGCCCGACCCGGCGGCATCCACCGCGTACTCGATGAGAGCAGGACGTTCAGTGACGACGAGTTCGGCACCCTCGGTCATAGGCTGCGCCGACCCGTCCAGATGCCGCACGGCACGGACGCCGGACTCCGCGGTCATCGTGGCCCGGCCCTGGTCCGTCCACCGGATCACCGCCGGGCGGGTGTCTTGGGAGTCCTCGGCGGGCAGGAGCAGTCGGCACTGCCAGACGTTCGAGGGCAGTCCGTCGGGCGTGCCGTGCCCGCACGAGGTGATGCGGGCGCCGCGCAGCCACCGTTGGAGCTGCTCGATGAAGAGCGCGGCCCGCGTCGGAGCACCACCCTCGGCCTGCAGCACGATGGGCAGGCTGGTGGCGCCCCAATTGTAGAAGTACATGCGGTCGTAACGTACGTAGAGACCGATGAGAAAGAAGCGAACGGCGTAGTCCTCGGCCTGTTCCTCCGTCAGCGGCGCCGCGACGGCGACCCGGTAGGCGGTGCCGGTGTTCCACATCGGCAGGGAGAAACCCGTCTCGCGGAAGGTGCGGCGGACGATGTCCGCGAGTTCCACCATCGTCTCGGGCGGGTCGCCGAAGTCACGCTGGTGCAGTTTCACCGAGGCGATGTCGCAGCTCTGGTAGCCGCCCGCCGCCGCGAACCCCCGCAGGAAGGCGCGGGAGGCCGGCTCCCACAACTCGCCCATACCGGGGCACACCACAGAAGCCCGCGGATCCGTTCCCCGGATGATCCGGCCGGCCCGTCGGGTCATGTCCGCGAGCCGGGCGGACGAGCCGGTGAAGAAGCGGGGCGAGGGGGCGAGGTTCCACAGTTCGTAGGCGTCGATGCGGCCCCGGTACCGGGTGACCACCGCCCGTACGAATGCCTCCCAGTCCCCGAGGTCGTCGGGCGGTGCCGCCCTGGACCCATCCGGGTACGGGGCCTTCGGGCCGTCCGGGCTCGCCCAGGACGGGGTTCCACCGAAGGTGAACAGGACCGGTAGACCGGCCCGGCGCGCCCCGCCGACCAGCCGGTCCAGCGACGCCCAGTCGAAGTCACCGTGCCGGGGCTCCAGTTGGGCCCAGCGCGTCTCGCTGTCCCACAGCCGTACGGCGCCGACGTGGAAGCTCGGCATCGCGCCGGTGGAGCTGTTGATGGTGACGCCGAAGAGTTCGGGAAGTACGGGTTTGGGCGGCTGGCTCCAGCTCGGCCCGGAGATCCGCTGCGGCGCGCCGCCGTTACGCTCGCTCGGCAGGGACACGGGAGGGCCGTAGCTGGTGGTCAGGGCCAGGGTGAATAACGCCGCGAGCAGCGCCGACCGCACGGGCAGCCGCAGGGGCCACCGCCACGGACCACGAACGGCACGGGACAACCCTGGCTCTTCGGCGGCCGGTTGGGGCGAGGGCCGCGGCATCGCGGCCCCGGCGTCCACCGTGCCGCTTGCGGTACCTCCACGGCCTGCGGCCTGCCCGGTGCCGTCGGGGTCCGTTCCGGGCCCGCCCCGAGGCTGCGCGCCCACGGCAGGCCGGGTCTCCGCCGGCCGGGCCTCCGCCCGCTGCCAGGCTTCGTAGAGCTCGTGCAGTTCCTGCCGGGTCGCGCCGCACTCCCTGCCGAACCGCTCGACCAGCCCGTAGCTGTCGGGGCGCACGAGGCCACGGCAGTACCGGTGCAGGGTGGACGTGCTCACGTTGCACCGGCGGGCGAGCACCGCGTAACTCATGCCGCTGCGTTCCTTCAGAGACTGCAGCAGCACGGCCAGTTCAGACACGCCTCTTGCCTCCTAGGCCGACGCACAGTTGGACACCAGAACAATCCCTTTGGTTGCACGATGTGACACCCCGTTTCACCGACATTGGCGAATAGGAGGGCAACTGGTAGACAGTGAGCCAGTCATGCTCGGCGATGTAGCGGTGCATCCCAGCCGCCAGATGCGTGTTGAGGTGGTCCCACGCCAGCACAATCGGGCCGCCGAGTTGGTGATAA
>NZ_JBITFQ010000068.1:0-2426 GCF_044456225.1 Streptomyces sp. NPDC050988
CGTACTGGGTGGGCTGCGCGGCGAGGTCCCGATGTTCCGGGTCTTTTCCGCGCAGCCTCCCGCCGAACCCAGCGGGCATCTATTCGATGCACTGGGCTCTCCAGTGACTACGCCGCGTTCGCTTTTGAGGTGGCGTGGATGTGCTCGTGGCATCCGGTGCAGACAATGAGCGTCTTGCGCCGCATCCTCGCCATCAGGGCTGCCCAGGCGGGCTGTTCCGGACCCGGCGCTCCCAGATCTGCGAGCTTGGCGACCTGGTGGACTGCCACCGTCGCGCCTTGCTCGCACAGTTCGCATCGCCGCTTTCGGAGTCGGTGGATCAACTCCTTGCGCGGCGGGTGAACTTGGACAGGGGCCGGATCGCGGATGATCGCGCGCCTTGCATGTTTGAGAGGTATTCCGCCGAATCGTGATACCAGATCTGGCTTGCCCGGGCGCGCCTTTCTGGCCTCATAGCAGATCCGCGGCCCGTCTTTGGTTTCAGTCTTCACCCGGTAACGGGCTGACATCTTCCCGACGGAGGAGCGGTGCTTAGCGGCCAGAGTTTTCAGCATGGATGTCTGGGCGTTCCAGCACAGCATGCCGAGCTGCGACACGTTCTGGGCGAGCAGGTAGTAGTTCACGACGCCCCGATATTCAGCTCCGTAGATCCGAACGATGTCGTGATCGTCCAGGTTTTGGAGATGGTCCCTGTGCCACGGCTTTCCGTGTCTCCGGTAGGGGGCGCACTTGGCTTTGATCACATCTGTTGGCACGCGCAACGCGATCGTCCCATTGGCCGTACGACGGCCTTTGGAGAGTTTCGTGTTGCTGTGCTGAGCGATGATGTTGTAGCCGAGGAACCGCGCCGCACGTGTGCGGGCGTGTGTAATCAGGGTCTTGTCTTGGTTCAGTTCCAGTCCGAGGGTCTCCCGTAGGAACTTCGCCAGTCTGGCCTTGATCTCCTCAGCCTCAGCCTTCGGACCAATGAAGCCCAGCAAGTGATCGTCGGCGTACCGCACATAGGTCAGCCTTCGATAGCCGGGGTCCATCGGTTCTTTTGCGGGAAGACGTTGCATCTGCTTTTGCAGTTCCCGGGCCTGTGCTCGGTCGCCGCGTTGCATGGCACGAAACCGCCGACTCTTCACCCTGAGATACTCGGTGTATTCTTTTCGGCGGCTCCCCCGCGTGTATTCGGGGATGAGTTCCTTCTCTATGAATGCGTCGAGCTTGTCGAGGTAGATGTTACTTAATAAGGGTGAGAGTACGCCGCCTTGCGGAGTTCCGCTTAGCGTGTCGTGGTACTCCCAGTCATCCATGTACCCGGCTTTGAGCATGTTACGAACGAGCCGGAGAAACCGGTTATCTTGGATATTCTCCGCCAGTATCCCGAGAAGGATTTCGTGGTCAACGGACCCGAAGCAGTCGGAGATGTCACCTTCGATGAACCACACGGTCCCGGACCAGGTGCGTTGCACCTCGCCAAGCGCGGTATGGCAGCCGCGACCTTTTCGGAAACCATGCGATCGGGAAGAGAACTGCGGCTCGTAGTACGCTTCCAGTAGAAGACGCACCACTTGGCCGACAAGTTTATCCTCCCATGACGGTAGACCAAGGGGGCGAAGCCTCCCGTTTTTCTTCGGGATGTAAACACGGCGTGCCGGGGAGAACCGGTATCGCTCGCCGCGTATTGCTTCGATGATCTGGTCGATCTTGCCCTCAGACATGCCGTCGGCGGTGTCTTCGCTGACTCCTGGAGTCATCGCACCCTTGTTGGAGTAGATGCCACCGTAGGCCAGCAAGTACAGATCCTTGTTGAACATCTGCCTGTAGAGCTGATTACACGGCAAGCCCTTCTTGCCGCGCTCGCGGAGGACAGAAAGCACCGTTTCGGCGTCCTGCATTGCGCATACCTCGCGGTTCTCGTTGTCCCATCACCTGTGCCCCTTCGCCCTGTGGTCCGGTTCTCCCGGTCTCCAGATTGGCAGGACGTTACCCCTGCGACTACTGCGGGCACTCTGTCGCCATAGAACTCGCGCTCCTTAGGCGATCCCACGTTCGTCAGTGCCGTACGTTCTAGCGTGACTTAGGCGTCCCGTTCGTCTCCTTTAATGCCCTGACAGAGCATCGCTCCTGCACCCCAGAGGATTGCGGCAGGCGCCTCTACATCCCGCCGAAGGGGCCGGCACCGGTTCCAGACGTCTTTCCGGCGGGTGACAACATTTACACCTTCTGGAAACTGGGATTCAGGCAATCCAGCTTTCGCCATATCACGCGGATCTCCCGACGCACCGCCCCATACGCCTGGGCACGGCCGCCGGTTTCCTGGCATGCTATTGTCCCCTTCACCTTTCGGATCTTGGGTAAGCCATCAGATCCAGAGACATTCCTCCAATCTCTGCCCGCTGCGCGGGCTATACGGCACTGCGCCTCGTGGCGCAGAGAGG
>NZ_JBITFQ010000069.1:0-1925 GCF_044456225.1 Streptomyces sp. NPDC050988
AATCGAGTAGGAGGGCCGGGTCGCCCGGCCCTCCTCTCACACCACCGGACATGCGGGCCTCGCATCCGGCGGTTCACCGAGCTGATCTCAACCCTTGCCAGGTCGGCTTGAGCATGCGCAGACCAAGGTCGTCCCAGTAGGAGTTGGGCAGTGCCCGCTGAAGGACGGCCGATCCCGCGATCCGCCAGTAGCCCTTGCCGCTGCCAGCCCACTCGCGGGCCTGCCACTCGGCGACACCGAGCGCGCGGAGGTTCCTGAACCGGGCCTTGGGAAGCTTCCATTCCTTCCAGCGGATCTGCCGCATCCTGCGGTGCAGCCACTTGTCCAGGTCCCGGAACAGGTGTGACCCGTCCGCGAGCTGGAAGTAGCCCATCCATCCGGTGGTGAAGCGGTTGATCTTCGCGATGCGTTCGTCCATCGCGATGCTCCACCGGCGCGAGGTCAGCTCCCGCAGCCGGTCCTTCAGGCGCTTGACCGCCTTCGGATCGACGCGGATGCCGACCTTGCCGCCACGGGCGAAGTAGAAGCCGAACCCCAGTAGCACCGCCGAGCGGGCGTGGACCACCTTCGACTTCTCCCGGTTGACCTTCAGTTTCAGCCGCTGCTCGACCACGGCCGTGACCGAGGCGAGCACCCTTCTGGCGGCTCGTTCGCTCCGCACGAAGACGCGCACGTCGTCGGCGTAACGCACGAACCGGTGACCGCGCCTGAACAGCTCCCGGTCCAGATCGTCGAGCATGATGTTCGACAACACCGGCGACAGCGGGGAGCCCTGCGGGGTCCCCTCCTCGCTCGGCGTCCTGATGCCGTCCACCATGATCCCGGCGTCCAAGTACCTGCGGATCAGTTTCAGGACCCTGCGGTCACTGACCTTGCGCGCGACCCGAGCCATCAGGACATCATGCTGGACGCGGTCGAAGAACCGGTCCAGGTCAAGGTCCACAACCCACCGAAGGCCGTCCTCGATGGCCCGCCGCGCGACACGGATCGCCTGATGGGCGGACCGGCCGGGACGGAACCCGAAGGACGACCCCGAAAACCCCGGGTCGAAGATGGGCACGAGCACTTGCGCGATGGCCTGCTGGATCAAGCGGTCCAGCACAGTCGGCACCCCCAGCATCCGCTCGCCGCCGCCAGGCTTCGGGATGATCACCTGACGGACCGGCGCCGGCCGGTAGATGCCCGCATCGAGCGCGGCCCGGACCTCGGGCCAGTGCACCAGCAGCCACGACCGCAACTGAGCCGTGGTCATGCCGTCCACCCCGGGAGCACCCCGGTTCGCTTCAACACGGTTGAGCGCCGCGAGCAGGTTCTCCTTCGAGAGCATCAACTCCCACAACGAGGAATCCTGTTCACGGTGAACGTCTTCCGCGAGGCGCGCCGACCGGCCACTACGCACCGCCGTGGGCTCCGCCGGATGCACCGGCTCCTCCCCCTGCGGCCCCGCCGAAGCGGACTTTCTGCGGTCCACGTGACCGGCACGAGCAACCACCACATCACCCGTTCCACTCGATGTTCGGCCCTTCCCAGCCCGCCACTCATGCGGCCATCCCGGCTGGTACTACGACCTCTGCTGACTTCTGCCCGGTCAGCCCGTACCTTCCAGTACGGACCGTCGGCGCGGCGACATCTTCAGCACAACCGACACCCGGACAGATCTCCCCAGGTAAGAACGATCACTGTCCCTGTACTCTGCCGCGTTTACGCACTGGCCTTCTTGGCAGTGACGGGCTTCGCCTTGCCATGCAGGCTCACCCGACCAGCACGCCTCATACACGGTTCGTGTTCCTCAGAGCACAGGTCTCGCCTCGGGCTTCCTCCAGACCCCACCTCACAATGACGCCCTTGCCTCCGGCTCGGGGTTAGCACCACCTCTTCCCCCAGGGGACTTTCACCCCCAAGCAATCGCCCATGCTGGGCGCACA
>NZ_JBITFQ010000071.1:0-1354 GCF_044456225.1 Streptomyces sp. NPDC050988
GCCAGGGCTTCGGGGTAGTCGGCGGGCAGCCGGTTCGTGACGGGCTGCCAGGTTGATCCGCCACAGAGAGCGGAACGGGCACGGCCTCCAAGATCATGGAGTTCTCGACGCCCCGTGACTTGCCTGGAAGACCGTGCCTGCCGAAGCATCATCTCTGATCCCGTCTGCCCTTGACCAACTCCGCGAGCATCCCGAGGCCGCGCCGGAGGAAGTGCCCGGACTGCTGGGCCGCCTCGCCGAGGTGCCCGATCCGCGTGATCCGCGTGGAGTTCGCCACGCTCTGGTCGGCATTCTTGCCCTGGCCGCCTGTGCGGTGCTGGCGGGGGCAACGTCGCTGCTCGCGGTCGGCGAATGGATCGCCGATGCCCCGCCTCATGTGCTGGAACACATCGGCGTGCGGCTTGACCCCTTGTTCCCCGAGCGGTCCCTGCCTGCGGAAACGACGGTCCGACGACTGCTGGCCCGGATCGACGGCGACACGCTGGACCTGGCAGTCGGCCGCTGGCTCGCCGACCGCCGTAACCGGGCCGAGGGGCGGCTGCGAGGCTTGGCGGTCGACGGCAAGAGCCTTCGCGGAGCGGCCCGGGCCAACGGCCGCAAGATCCACCTTCTCGCTGCACAGGACCACACCACCGGCCTGGTCCTGGCAGCTGGACGTGCAGGAAAAGACGAACGAAATCAGGTGCTTCCAGCCACTGCTGGAGTCCGTGGCCGACCTGGCCGGGGTGGTCGTCACCAGCGACGCCATGCACACCCAGCGCGAGCACGCCGACTACCTTCTCGGTCGCGAAGCCCACTACATCGTGATCGTCAAGGGCAACCAGAAGAAGCTCCGCAAGCAGCTCAAGTCCCTTCCGTGGACAGAGATCCCGTTGCAGGGCCGCGTGAGGGGCACTGACCACGGACGCTCGGGGATCCGAATGATCAAAGTGGCCACGGTCAACGGCCTGCTCCTTCCCGGGGCCCAGCAGGCCGTCCAGATCAAGCGCCGTCGCACCGACCGCAAGACCGGCAAGACCACCATCAAGACCGTCTACGCCGTCACCAGCCTCACCGCGGAGCAAGCCGACCCCGCCCAACTCGCGACCTTGATCCGTGATCACTGGCAGATCGAGGCCCTGCACCACGTCAGAGATACCACCTTCGCCGAAGACGCCTCTCAGCTGGGAACAGGCAACGCACCCCGGGCGATGGCCACCTGGCGCAACCTCGCCATCGGCGCCCTGCGGCTGGCCGGCGCGACCAACATCGCCGCCGCTCTGCGACACAACGCCCGCAACACGGACCGCCCGCTCGCCCTACTCGGGCTCAAGTGATCACAAAACGGACGCCCGCCGACTACGCCGAAGCCCTG
>NZ_JBITFQ010000072.1:0-1135 GCF_044456225.1 Streptomyces sp. NPDC050988
CTAGTGTCGCGTGCTTGAAATCTATTTACGCTTGATCTTGTCGAGGATCTGGTCGGCGGTCTTGGTCCAGGTGAACGGCTTGCAGCGGGTGTTGTAGCCGTCGATGAAGGTGCGGATGGCGGTCTTGAGATCGGGGACGGACTCGAAGGTGCCGCGCCGTATGGCCTGCCGGGTGATGATCCCGAAGAAGATCTCGACCATGTTCAGCCACGAGCAGGAGGTGGGGGTGAAGTGCAGGGTCACGCGGGGGTTCTTCACCAGCCACGCCTTGACGTTGGCGTGCTTGTGGGTGGCGTAGTTGTCGACGACGACGTGCAGTTTCACCCGGGGGTGGGCCTTGGCGACCTGCTTGAGGAAAGCCAGGAACTCCTTGTTGGTGTGCCGTTCGAAGCAGGCGTCGGCGCTGATCTTCCCGGTGGCGACCTCCAGGGCGGCGAACAGCGAGGTCGTGCCGTTGCGCTTGTAGTCGTGGGTCTGCCGCTCGGGCAGGCCCGGCCGCAGGGGCAGCATCGGGGCGGTGCGGTCCAGTGCCTGTATCTGGGTCTTCTCGTCCACGCAGACCACGACCGCTTTCTCCGGCGGTGCCAGGTACAGGCCGACGACGTCACGGATCTTCGGCTCCAGTTCGGGATCGGTGGAGAACTTGAAGGTCTCGACCCGGTGCGGCTGGATGCCCCACTTGCGCCAGACCTTGGCCACCGCGGAGAAGGACAGTCCCAGCTCCGCGCCCAGCAGCCGCGACGACCAGTGCGTCACTCCCAGACGGGCCGGGGGCCGGCCGTTCTCGGCCAGCGTCGCCACCAGCACCGCCACCTCGTCCACCGTGCCCGGCCGGCCCGGACGCGGCAGGTCCCCGAGCGAGGCGATCCCCGAAGCCCCGTACCGGTCACGCCACTTCAGCACGGTCGGACGCGAGGTCCCCAGCCGGGCGGCAATGTCCGTGTTGGACACACCCTCCGCGGCCAGCAGCAGGATCCGCGCCCGCTGCACCAACCCCGCCGGGGCTGTCGACATCCGCGTCAACGCCTCCAGGCGTGACCTGTCACCCTCGCGGAGCTGCAACGCAGCGGCCAGATACACAGCCCCATTGTCCCGAAAGCACAGACGTAAAGCTACTTCAAACACGCAACACTAG